>CACKSH010000049.1 GCA_902602765.1 Paracoccaceae bacterium | reverse complement strand
TACCCACCAATTTTTCATTTTTTATTATAATCTCATTTACAGCACAATTTTCTAAGATTTTTGCACCAGAGTTCCGGGCTCCTCGAGCCAAAGCTTGAGTTATATCAGACGGTGACGCCTGTCCATCACTTGGCAAAAAAGCTGCCCCCACAACATCACCAATGTCCATGAGTGGCCACAAATCCTGTGCTTCTTTGGGTGTTAATAGTTGCATATCTAACCCAAAAGAATGTGCAGTAGTAGCTTGGCGCTTAACCTCAGTCCAACGCTCCTCATTACATGCTAAGCGCAAACCACCATTCATTTTCCACCCAGTTGCCAGACCTGTTTCGGCCTCTAATTGATCATAAAGATTTATTGAATAACCCAAAAGCTGCGTAATATTGGCATTAGATCGCAATTGCCCGACTAACCCTGCCGCATGCCATGTAGAACCAGAAGTGAGAGCTGCTTTATCCAAAAGCAAAACTTCTTTACCCATTTTAGCAAGATGGTAAGCAGTCGAGCATCCGACAATACCACCTCCGACAATTATAATTTTTGATGAAGACGGTATACTCATTAAACGCCTCTAAGTATTTTTAAAATCTAACATTGCTGAGTCAAATCGGTTCAAGTTCTCTAGAGTGTATGCCGCGTAATCAAATTCGATTTCAGAATATAGTTCAGAAACCATAGACCATAAAGTTTCTCTCATTAGAGATACACACTTCATTGCATTATAAGGTCGCCAATATTTCTGCCAATTTTGATCAAAATACTGCTCTAGCATTTGTTGTTCTTGTAAAAAAGACAAACCATTGTTTCCTGCAAGACCTGCCAAATCAAAAAGTGGGGTATTAAAGCCACCGTATTCCCAGTCAATCAACCAAAGTTGTTTTCCATCATCTAATATATTTGCTGCTAAAAGATCATTATGACCAACGACTAATTTTACTGGACCTGTAGCTATTTCAAGTACCTCTAGCTGACGTTTCATCACCATAAACTTTGAAACATGGGGTGAGCCATCTTTTTCTAATCTCGACATATAAGTTTGATTAATCTGAAAAGGCCAAAACGTGAGAATTGGAGAATTTAAAAATTTCCCTATTCCGCGATGTGTCTTTGCGACAAGGCTTATAACTCGAATTAAATTTTCAGATTGACGAACAGCAGTTTCGTCAAAAGTGCACCCGTCAATAAACTCAAGAACTAAAATACCTGTATCATGATAAATGACTTTCGGGGAAATACCTAAATGATACGCTGCTTGACTAAGTGCTAATTCATTCCAACGCATCACTCCATGCTCTGCAATATCTCTCCCAATGCGGACGACATATTGGCAATCGTCGTCTACTACAGTCACGTTTGTATTGGTAATGCCACCACCTAGAGGGGTGATGTTTGAGGGGGCTTTGAAACATGGCAAGCCCATAATAAGTTCTGTTATGTCACTCATAATTAAAGACAAACCCTTCGTGCCTGGCAAATAATATACAAGTACTTTAATAAATGAAGTGGAACTTACAGTATTTTAATATTTAAGAGTTTAGAGGCCACCTAAGAGTTCTATAACCTAGTAAGATGGCCTCATATTTCAGCTTAGCTGGCAGCTTCCGTTACATACAAAATTTCTTGCATGTTGAATAAGAGAAAACCATACAAAGCTGTAAAGACGGCCGGCGAAATCCAAAATTCGTTTGACATTTTAACACCGTCAACCTCTGCCCATTCACTACGCAGGATTCTTAAACCAAATATAATTCCTAAAACTGATTGAACAAAGCTATATGTCACAAACGCCCATGCATGTTGAGGTCCAGAAATTAATATAACAATCCCCATTATAAACCCTGCACCGGCAAAGGTTCCAATTAACACTAATGGAAAAGCGGCTCCATCTCCCGCACCATACTGATCAATCATCCCCTTAGTTCCAAAAAGGCATCTGTATGAATAATAACCTGCACCAAGCGTTGCAATAATCCATATTATTAGGTTCAAAGAACCACCAAAACTCTCTACCATGTTTTTCTCCTTTGTTGGCTG
>CACKSH010000048.1 GCA_902602765.1 Paracoccaceae bacterium | reverse complement strand
ATTAAATAAATATACAAAAGAATTTGGCGCGAAGTTAGTTATTGATCTGACACAAGCTGCTGGTGCAATCCCAATCGATGTAAGTGAATGGAGTGCAGATATTTTGGTTTGTAGCGGCTACAAGTGGCTGGGTGGTCATGGGGGCATTGCATTTGGCTGGTTATCTAGTGAACTTTTAAAAAAGGACCCGCCCACAATAGGTTGGTTCAGCAATGAAAACCCTTTTGATATGGATGCTACTAAGCTTAACTTATCAAAAACAGCGGCGAAGTATACACAGTCGACAATTTCATATATATCGGCTGTTGGATTGCAAACCGCAATACAGCAGCTGTTAAATATCAAAGTCTTAAATATATTGAAACACTCTGACAAACTAGCAAAGATGCTATTCTCAAATTTGGAAGACAGCGACTGGGGATATTTTAGGAAAACAACGTCGAAAGAATTCAGCTCTCATATTATTTCACTAATGCCTCCATCTGCCGATAGATTAAAGAGCACATTTGAACATTTATCTAGAAAAGGGTTAATTTGCGGAATAAGAAATGGCTCGAATTTCATCTTTTATAATGATTATCTTTGCTCTAGTTCCAGCTATTGCGCCACTTTTGCTGAGGTTGTACCGTATGGCATACATTTGAATACAAAATTAGGCTACTGATTTTACATAGAAATTTATGTATACTATTGTATTTATTGACTTTTTTTTAGTTAAATATATATGTAAGGCATGGAAAATAATGTTTGTAATAAATGTAATGTAGTAGCTAATTCGCTAAGTAATTCTTGTCCAAGCTGTGGTACTAAGTTTTTCGACTCAAACAATAGACAACGTATTTTGGGCATTGCAACTGTTATTTGCGTAGCTATTGCTACGGGGTTCTTTACATTCCTTCAGTCAGTCCCAGCAATTGCCAGTTAGAGAGTTTTAGTATGAAAATGGATTTAACTTGGAAAAAATTGCTAGGTGAAGGCTTGTCTAACCAGCAGATCGAAACGATGCTTTTACTTGGTGTTGTTCCAATTATTCTGTTAACTATTTGGTTTATGGTTTTTCTCTACAATAACCTTGCACCAGAAATTGAAAATTAATCCCAAAACTACTTAAAAATTAATCTAATTTTTTACGCGGAACATAAATGTCGTCGTACACAGATATCGAGAAGAAACAACTAGTTCTTAATTATTGCCAATTAAGGATGGGACAGATTACTCGAGGCGATGTAGTTGAGGTTGCCACACGCTGTGGTTATCTGACTGCTAACGGGCATTTGTCAGAATCTGGACGTTCACTGTCACAAGTACTTGCTGCCACTGATCGCATTATGAAGGTGGCTTGAGAGCCCTTCCTATTTCATGTGTGGTTACGGTAATGATGCTGGCGCACTCAATTTTGTAAAACATTAGAAACAAACAATTGAAAGTAATGGCAAATACTTGCGAGATATCTGCTTATTGAAATTTCGCGTTAGTAGAATTTTGTTTCTTAGGATATCATTAATTGTATTTAAATTAAAAAAGAAAATTTCCTCGTGTATGATATTAGTCGGTATAAGGTTCTAATTTATTTTAGAGGTTCTTGCTTCACTATTGCCACACTTTATTGGTTTTATCAGTTTCATGTCGCTTATTATAACGGGTTCGGTATCCAATTTAGATACCTTACTATTTGGGGCCTTACAGGCAATGTAATTGTGACTGGTTTGTTATTAAGGCAAACCTTAACTGAGCAAACAGAAAAATATTTTGCTGCTGTCTCGTCTGTTTGTGTTTTGAATGTACTGGTAGTATTTCTTTACTGGAGATTATATTTTATTGACCCAAAATTAGTTAATTATTCTGGAAATATTGTATGGTTTCAGGAATATTACTTACATCTACTGGGACCGCTTTTTCTCTTTGTGGACTCTCTGTTGGTGAATCGGTCTTTTCGACAGTTTAGACTTGGCATTATACAAGCCCTTTTACTTAGCTTTTCATATGTATTATGGACCGAATTCGTAACGGGTCCTTTGAACAACGTTCCAGTTGGCTCCGTGACTGCTGGGCTTCCATATCCTTTTCTTAACGATATGGTACTTTCTGATCGGCTAGAATTTTATGGGATTTCAATTTTAACTGGAGT
>CACKSH010000047.1 GCA_902602765.1 Paracoccaceae bacterium | reverse complement strand
TCTGGAAGAATTTCTCGTTTTTCGGCCGCGTGACGTCGAGACATATTGTATTCCCCCTATTTAGGCCGTTTAGCGCCGTATTTCGAACGACGTTGTTTTCTATCTTTTACGCCTTGAGTATCTAGCACTCCACGTAAAATGTGATAACGCACCCCGGGCAAATCTTTTACACGGCCACCTCTTATCAAAACGACTGAGTGCTCTTGAAGGTTATGTTTTTCGCCGGGAATATATGAGATTACTTCGTAGCCATTGGTTAACCTCACTTTTGCCACTTTTCGCATGGCTGAGTTTGGTTTCTTAGGTGTGGTTGTGTATACTCTTGTGCACACACCTCTCTTTTGAGGACACTGCTCTAAGTGCATAGACTTAGAACGCTTTATCTTTGGCTGTCGTGGTTTACGTATCAGCTGTTGTATTGTAGGCATTCAGGCATTCCCCGTTTGGCTCTAACATTTTATTTTGCACCAAGCAAAAGCCAAGTGCGACGAATTTTTCGCGTTTTATGTTTCCACAAACGCAAAAGCCGCTTTTGCTCTCTTTCTAACGAGAACTAAGCGGTAGCTTTTCAGAGGATCGAGGCTCTGCCCGGATCTTGACCACTAGATATATGAATTCGAAGTGAGATGACCCATTCGATTTACGCGTGCGTATATGAGGAGTCGATTAATTTGTCAACAGTGGGTATTTTATTATTATCAAATAATAAATGTCATATAAACAGAGAGTTATAATAAATAAGGTTTAGCACACCCAATTAATCAAAAAGACCCTAAAAGAACTATACTCAATACTTTAAAATAGAAACGCTCACACCAGCACTAAAGTAAAGGCTCACAGCAAGACTGTTGGTTTTTACTAGATGCTAATTCACTTACTCTGCATTTGATGTGACGGCTTCTTCAGTATATGGAGCTTCCAACTGAGCCGCTGCATTTTCTTCCTCAATTCTGGCATCGATCACTACTTTGTCTCGCGCACTTGCTATGCGTCGCACTCTTAATGCTGCACCACCAGTTCCAGCAGGTATCAACCTTCCAACAATGACGTTCTCTTTCAAACCAACCAACTTATCCCTTTTACCCTGGACTGAAGCCTCTGTCAGTACACGAGTAGTCTCCTGGAAAGAAGCCGCAGAAATAAATGACCTAGTCTGCAAAGACGCTTTAGTAATACCCAATAAAATAGGCTCACCCTGTGCTGGTCTTCCACCCTTGGCTAAAGACTTATCGTTAGCAGCGTCAAATTCGGCTTTGTCAACATGCTCTCCTTTGAGTAACGTGGTGTCACCACTATCAGATATCTCCCATTTTTGTAGCATCTGGCGAACAATGACCTCAACGTGTTTGTCATTTATTTTAACACCCTGCAAACGATAAACATCTTGAACCTCATCAATCATATAATTTGCAAGAGCTTCAATACCCATAATTGCCAAAATATCGTGAGGGGCAGGATTTCCATCCATAATATAGTCACCCTTTTGAACAAAATCACCTTCAACTACCGGAATATGCTTACCTTTAGGCACCATATATTCCACTGGCTCCAGCGTTTCATCGGCTGGCTCAATTGTAATGCGCCGTTTATTTTTATAATCACGCCCAAACCGAACATAGCCGTCGATCTCAGCAATGATAGCATGATCTTTCGGACGCCTAGCCTCAAACAACTCAGCAACTCGGGGCAAACCTCCTGTAATATCCTTGGTTTTAGCACCTTCCCGAGGAATTCGAGCAATAACATCCCCAGCTTTTATTTCTGAACCATCTTCAATAGACAAGATAGCGTCTACCGACATTGGATAAGTTATAGGATTGTCAGCATCATTGCGAACAGGTTCACCATCCTTATCAACTAGTATAATTTCTGGTTTCAAATCATTGCCTTTCGGAGCAGCTCGCCAATCAACAACAATTTTCTGCGTCATTCCAGTAGCGTCATCAGTCTCCTCTCTCACTGCGATACCGTTTACCAAGTCGACTAATTTGGCACTTCCAGCTTTTTCAGCAATAATTGGAAGAGTGTATGGATCCCACTCAAATAACTTATCACCGCGTGACACCTTTGACCCTTCTTTTATGAAAACTTTTGAGCCATAACCTAGCTTATGACTTGCTCGTTCATTC
>CACKSH010000046.1 GCA_902602765.1 Paracoccaceae bacterium | reverse complement strand
CTGAAACAACAATCTGAAATTCTGGCAGATGCAATTCAAAATCTTCCAGAGAAACAGCGTCAATTGGTTGAAAAAGCCTTTTTCAGAGAATTATCGCATAGCGAAATAGCACTTGAAACAGGATTGCCTCTTGGCACAATTAAATCTAGAATTAGATTAGCCTTAGAAAGATTGCGTCATGCAATGGGATAAATATGAAAAACGATAAAAAAATTAAGCATCATTTAAGTGAAGATCTATTAATGAGATATTCTAATGGGACACTGTGTGAAGCATTCTCTCTTGCAGTTGCCACTCATATTTCGATGTGTGACGACTGTAGAGCCGCGCTAGAAAGTTATGAAGCAGTGGGCGGTGCATTATTAGACGTATCTGACCCAGAGGAAATGGGTGACGACAGTTTTGAAAGTGTTATGGCATTAATAGAAAGCCAACCGACTCAAACTACACAGATTTCTGAGAGAGTACCATCAGATGTCCCGTCAGCTCTGAGTGATTATATAGGTGGATCGTTAGATGATATAAAATGGCGGCCCATTGGATTGGGCGTAAAACAATCTCTTCTAAAAACATCCGGCAATTCGACAGCAAGGTTACTCTATATACCTGCTGGCACCGCGGTTCCTCATCACAGTCATAACGGGAATGAACTTACTTTAGTATTGAAAGGTGCCTTTGAAGACGAAGTCGCTCGCTTTGGACCAGGTGATGTTGAAATGGCAGATGAAGATCTTGACCACCAACCAATAGCAGTAGAAGGCGAAGATTGTATTTGTTTAGCAGTTACAGATGCTCCTTTGAAGTTCCAAACATTTGTACACAAACTGGTGCAGCCATTTTTAAAGATTTAGAGAAGATCCAATTAAATTAACCACCTCTGCAGTACCAGCTATTATACCATTGGTCTTTTGACGTTTTGTATTAAAGATAGGCTGCGTTAAATAGCGATCTAACACAATACCGCCTGACTCTGTTATTAGAAGGGCCCCTGCGCATACATCCCATTCCCAGGAGTCTCTCAATGTCATCATTGCATGGTATTTTCCCCGAGACACGCTGGCCATTCTAAATGCAATAGAAGGCTTATGTTCTCGATTGAATTTCGGCTTTGAATTTAACTTCCATATTTTATCATCCTCAACCAATTTAGCGGCGATTAAATCAAACTCACCAGTCTCGTTTATTCGTTTTATGCGAATTCTCTCACCATTTAACCAAGAACCGCCACCAAGATATGCTGAGAACAGTAAGTCTTGTCGCGGTACATAGACAACTGCGGCACTTACTTTACCATTTCTAACAATGGCAAAAGAATGTGACCAGTTGTTACCACCTTTGATAAAATCTCTAGTTCCATCTATGGGATCAATTACAAAAGAACAAGCTCTCTCATAATGTGGAAAATCATATGTGCTTTCCTCACATAACCAACCATAGTCTGGTCTTGCTGCAGTTAAGTATTGAAACAGCATTCTGTCTATTTCAATGTCTGCCTCGGTGACTGGGCCTGCAGCACCATCTTTCTCCCAAACTTTGAGCCTTTTTGAGTTATAATTTTTTGCTAATTCGCCAGCTTTTTGAGCTGCTGTTATCAGGAGGTTAAGATCAGGATCCTGCAAGCGTCATATCCTCAACTAAAATCGAAGGTACAACATATGAAAGATGCCGTTGAGCGTCATTCCCTAGTATAATTTTTTTGAGCATATCTCTAAGATTACCAGCTATTGTAATTTCACTTACTGGATAACATATCTGACCATCCTCTACCCAAAATCCAGAAACACCTCGAGAGTAATCGCCTGTATTAGGGTTTATTGTGGAGCCAATTAGGGACGTAACGAGGAGACCATTTCTCATCTCACTTAATAAATCATTACTGTAATCTTCAGGAGAACTGAGTTCTATATTCCAATTTGTTGGTGAAGGGTTTGAACTCACACTCCTTGAGGCGTTTCCAGTTGGTCTCATACCCAATTTTCTTGCACTAGCCAGATCTAATGTCCAACCGTTCAAAACGCCTTTACTCAAAATCTCACGCTTCTTTGTGGTTAAACCCTCTGAATCAAATAGCCTCGATGCCCCAGTTCTTACGCGATGAGGGTTTTCAACCAATTTACACGTTCTCGGCAAAACTTGCTTGCCTAACGAATCTTTCAGCCAACTCGAACCTCGGGTGATTGCAGCTCCGTTTATGGCGCTGAGAAAATGACCAACTAGACCTG
>CACKSH010000045.1 GCA_902602765.1 Paracoccaceae bacterium | reverse complement strand
ACATCTGCTTTATATATACCGCTGTAATCTACAACCAGCGCGTTGGTTAGCACAGTATCCACGGCGCCATGAGAGCGTGAGGCTTGTGATTGCCCCATTCCGTCCCGGATAACCTTTCCACCACCAAACTTAACTTCCTCACCATAGGTTGTGAAATCCCGCTCGACTTCAATAATAAGGTCTGTGTCAGCAAGCCGTATTTTGTCGCCAGTTGTTGGACCATACATTGCCGAATAATCATATCTCGATATCGTGGAAGCCATTATATTTCTCCCATAACTTTCTGATTGAATCCAAAAATTCTTCGGCCACCTGAGATTTCAATAAGTTCTACTTCCCGTTGCTGTCCAGGCTCAAACCGTATCGCAGTACCCGCGGCAATATCAAGGCGCATGCCCAACGCAATCTTACGATCAAATTCAAGAGCACTATTCGCTTCACCAAAATGGTAGTGTGAGCCAACCTGGATGGGACGATCACCAGTATTCGCAACCATTAAGGTAGTACTTTTTCTATCTTCATTCAGTGCTATTTCGCCAGCTAATGGAATTACTTCGCCAGGTATCATTTTTTGGCCTTTCTAAAAAGTATTTGGTTTCTAACTTCACTCAAAATCTGATTTTAAAATTTTTATGTATGCGATAAATTTTACCTAATAGGATTGTGAACTGTTACAAGCTTAGTTCCATCTGGGAATGTAGCCTCCACTTGAATTTCAACTATCATTTCAGCTATCCCATCCATGCATTGATCACGGGTAATTACGTGTGCTCCTGCTTCCATCATATCTGCCACACTTCTACCATCTCTAGCTCCTTCAACCACTGCGTCGGTAATTATAGCAATAGCCTCAGGATGATTGAGTTTGACACCCCTGGCCAAACGTTTTCTAGCGACTTCTGCAGCCATTGCTATTAATAATTTATCTTTTTCTCTTGGAGTAAGTTTCATTTCAAATCATCCATGGTTTAGGTAATAAATTTCCACTAAATCGTCTCAAGACAGGAATCAAAAAATTTCTCATTTCATAACTGTTAAAAGCCAACGCTCGCAAAACCAGGGTATCTTTTTGCACCAAGGAAGCGCCTGCCGTATCCGGCAACAAAGATCGCACCACTGAAAGTAGCTTGCTAGCATCCGAACCGATGTAAACAGCAAGTGTCATGACGTGCGCGCCATTCGCGATTGTAGGGCAACTTAGATGTTCAGTTATATTGTTCGATAAAAAAAGCTTATCTAAGAAATGAATGCAACCATTTTTTCTTATCTCGATATGGTCTCTTATTTTTGCAGATTTCAATCTCTCGCCACTGGCAATTCTTCCAAATACTAAAGGTTCAACCAGCAAGCACTTACTCGTTTCGTGCATATCTATAATTAGCGAGCGGGAGAGATTGGACTTTTCAAAAAGAATTGTTTCTTGCGGCATCCAATGAAGCTGAGCATTTTCTTCAAGTCTTACCGAATTAATTATGGACGCAGTCGTAGATTTTTCCGCCATGTAAATACGTTCGGCTGCTTGAGTTGTTAGGGCTAAACAAGCATTTTTTTTTACAAGAGCGTCTATTTTAAATTGATCCCCACCAGTTGCCCCACCTGCTGTATTAACTGTAACTGCTTGCAAAAAGCTGGTCTGATTTCTTGGAAACAAGACTTTCAAAGATCCGGATTGATGCAATTGATCAATCCGACTTCTTCCTTCTACGTATTTTGCAGAAAGCCTTACAATGCCCCTTGCCCTAGGCTGATCCACAGGCTTAGCATGCAAATATGTTCCTTTTATATTAATTCTTATCTCCCAACAAAATTAATCTTAACTCTCATGCCAGAAAGATTTGGCTTGGAGTAGAGACTTTAGGAAAGCTACCACGCATTATTTATATGTCACCTAATTTTTAAGCACTTTACTTAAATCTGCATGAAAGGGTCAGCTATTTTCATTCACACAATTGAGCAAACATTTTTCCAAATGGCTAATTGTAAAGGCAGTAAACGGCTTATATGCGATATAAAGGTCTTGTTAGACAGGTCGGACCACCTTCGCACCCAATGCAAAGTGTGGGCGCTCGAAATGTAGTAACTTTTATTCCAGAATTTCTCAAAACTTTTGCCGTCTTTGGAAGATTATCTAGCATTAAGCATGCACCGGGCGCTATAGCCAACACGTTTGTGCTTAGCGTATCGCTTTCAAAAAACTCATTTTCCGGTGCAGAAATAATTTTGACACTTTTCTTGTCTAAAAGTTTCCACAAACCTACAGGAAGTAATG
>CACKSH010000044.1 GCA_902602765.1 Paracoccaceae bacterium | reverse complement strand
AGAAACTACCTAAAGGTAATGACATTAGAGGCTCAAACAATAGCGAGGGCTTGCGGAAAAAACCATTTGCATAATTTAGAGCCTGAGGATTTAGTTGCTGTAACAATGGAGGCTGCTGCAATGGCTAAAGTACCTCTTGCTGGAACAAATTGGTACCCAGGAAAACCTGGTACATCATACTAAAGCTAATTGATTAGCGTTTTGCCGCTACATAAATAAGATTGGGAGAAGAAAATGACGATAGACTTAACCGCATTTGCTAAAGAAAAAGGCGTAAAATATTTTATGATATCGTTCACTGATTTGTTCGGTGGTCAGCGAGCTAAGCTGGTACCAACACAGGCCATTGCTGATATGCAAGAAGAAGGCGCCGGTTTTGCAGGTTTTGCGACTTGGCTAGACTTTACACCTGCTCACCCAGATATGCTTGCAGTTCCAGATCCGAATAGTGCTATCCAGCTTCCTTGGAAACCAGAAGTAGCCTGGGTAGCAGGGAATTGCGTGATGGAAGGTGAGGATGTCGCTCAAGCTCCTAGAAATGTTTTGAGACGACTTATTGATGAGGCTGCTGCCGAAGGAATGCACGTAAAAACAGGTATTGAAGCTGAGTTTTTCTTGTTATCACCAGATGGATCACAAATCTCTGACGAATACGATACTGCTTCGAAGCCATGCTATGACCAGCAGGCAGTCATGCGGCGTTATGACGTGATAAAAGAAATTTGTGACTACATGCTAGAGTTAGGCTGGGGTCCATATCAAAATGACCACGAGGACGCCAACGGTCAATTTGAAATGAATTGGGAATTTGATGATGCTTTAGCCACTGCGGATAAACATAGCTTTTTCAAATTTATGACAAAATCGGTGGCTGAAAAACACGGATTTCGCGCAACATTCATGCCCAAACCGGTTGAAGGGTTAACTGGTAACGGGTGTCATGCTCATATATCCGTTTGGGATGCGCCAGGTTCTGAGTCAAAAATAAATGTGTTTGCAACTACTCCGAGTACAGACAGCCAAACTTCTGAGCTTGGGTTGTCAGAGAACGGAAGACATTTCCTTGGCGGAATAATGAAGCACGCTTCTGCTTTAGCAGCAATAACTAATCCTACAGTAAACAGCTTCAAACGAATAAATGCTCCTCGGACTATGTCGGGAGCAACTTGGGCACCCAACTCAGTCACATGGACTGGAAATAACAGAACTCACATGGTTCGCGTGCCAGGTCCAGGTCGTTTTGAGCTGCGACTGGCAGACGGCGCAACAAATCCCTACTTATTACAGGCCGTAATAATTGCAGCAGGGCTATCCGGTGTAAGATCTAAAGCCGATCCCGGAAAACGCTACGACCTTGATATGTATGCTCAAGGTCATACGGTCAGAGGCGCTCCAAAATTACCTTTAAATATGCTTGATGCACTACGTGCTTATGATAAGGACAAAGGCCTAAAAGAAGCGATGGGCAAACAGTTTTCCGACGCTTATTTGAAACTTAAGATGGAAGAGTGGGACTCTTTCGTTTCACATTTTTCATCCTGGGAAAAGGAAAATACCCTAGATATCTAAAATTGAGCATTCAACTCACAAAATGAACTGATCACGACAAATAAGGCGTCCACTTATGTTGTCTTTAACATTTGGCCTGGTCGCTGCTGTATGCTGGGGTCTCCATGATTTTATAATCAGAATTTTAAAGCAGCCCAAAGGCATTTATGCATCTATAGCTGCAGTTCTGTTTTTGGGATGCTTGCTTCAGAGCCCTGTGGCACTCTTGAATGCTGATTTTTCCCACATATCAATTCTCGCCCTATCAGTTTCGGTAGCATCCGGGTCGTTTTTTGCACTTGCCGGTATATCCTTATACAAAGCCTTTATAAATGGACCAATAAAGTTGGTTGCGCCTATTGTAGGCGGATACCCTGTTTTTTCTTTAATATTTTCCAGCCTCAATGGAAATCTACCAAACGGCATACAAGTTGGGGCAGTCATTATAATAGTGATCTGTGCAGGATACGTCGCTGCATCTAAAGAAGAAAACGAAGGCGCTCTCGCAAACAAAAAATCAGCTATTTTATGGGCCGTATTATCAAGTTTCGGCTTTGCTTCAAGTTTTGCCCTAGGACAATATGCTTCGAACTTGAGTGACCAATATGCACTTCTGCTCTCAAATCGAATTTCTGCTCTAATAGCTTTAATTCTTATTGCCAAATATCTTAACAAACCTATCGTTCCTGATTTATCAGAATGGAGAATATTTGCTCTGATGGCATTGCTTGATGCTGTCGCTCAAGGTTTTGTAATCAGTTCAGGCAAACTAGAATTTCCAGTATATGCATCTATCAGCGCATCATTATTCAGCCTGGTAACAGTTCTACTAGCAGCATTTTTCCTTAGAGAAAAAATTTCCTCCAAGCAGTGGATCGCCATATTGCTTGTATTTGTTGGATTGACAATACTATCCTATTAAGCTGTTAAACCTGTTGGTTCATCAACATTGTTTGACCTACATGCAGCTGTTAATGTATTAGCAAGCAGACAGGCTATCGTCATAGGCCCAACGCCACCTGGAACTGGGGTAATGGCACCTGCGACAGCTGCGCAGCTCTCATAGTCGCAGTCACCGACAAGACGTGTACCACCTTCTGGTTTCTGAATACGGTTGATGCCCACATCGATTACGGTTGCGCCCTCTTTAATCCAATCACCAGGAAC
>CACKSH010000043.1 GCA_902602765.1 Paracoccaceae bacterium | reverse complement strand
ACAAAAGTCTCCGCGGACATTGTAATGCAGGAAGCCCCAGAAGTTGTTATCTTAGCGACTGGTGGAAGATCATTTGAGCCGATAATAGAGGGACGCGAAAATGCTCATGTCGTTACTGCGTGGCAAATTTTGGAAGGTAAAGCTAATGTAGGCTCCAGAGTAGCAATAGCCGATTGGCGTTGTGACTGGGTGGGCTTGGGATTAGCTGAGCTTCTAGCACGCCAAGGCTGTGATGTTAGGTTAGCTTGCAACGGTATGGTACCGGGACAAACCGTTAATCAATATGTTCGTGATAATTGGCTAGGCATATTACATAAACTGAACGTACAGACGTTCACCCATCTGAGATTACATGGCATAGACTCTGAAGATGCTTACTTCCAGCATACATTAAGTGGGGAGCCGGTTATTCTAAATGGTGTTGATACTCTAGTAACGGCCTTTGGTGCTGGATCCATCAATACTTTGGAAAAAGAGTTGAAAAATAACTTTGACACAAACCTTCATGTGATTGGTGATGCATTAAGCCCTAGAACTGTGGAAGAAGCTATTCTAGATGGGCTCAAAGCTTCAACTGCTATTTAAACAAACAACCTTAGATTTTCAGCAATACTTCTCAGGACCTACCCACTGTTTTTCTGAGTATCTATCACCCTGGGCCCAACCAACCGGCAGTACTTCCTCAATTTTGGACATCTGTTCCTTGGATAGTCTTAACCTAGCACCAGCACAGTGCTCCAAAAAATGTTTAACTGACCTTGTTCCTGGAATTGGAATGATATGTTTATTTTTGTTTAAAAGCCATGCAATTGCAAGAGTGGCTGTAGCGACTCCATGTTGAGCTGCAAGTTCTCTAAATTTGCTGGCAGCTTCTATATTAAACGTGAGGTTTGGCTCCCTGAAACGTGGGTTTTTATTTAGCCAATCCATTTTCTCCACTTTATCTGCAGCGTGTGGTGTGTCAGTAAGCAAGGAACGGCCTAGGGGAGAAAATGCAACTAATGCTGTTCCAAGTTCTGCAGTGGTTTGGACCAAGCCTAACTCTGGACTGCGGACAGAAAGTGAGTATTCTGACTGGACTGCTGCAACATGATGGATAGATGCCGCTCGCCGGAGTGACGATGGGGCAATTTCCGAAAATCCGAATGATCTGATTTTCCCTGCTTTTACGAAACTGGCCATGGTTTCCGTTACCTCTTCAATAGGTGTATTTTGATCGCGACGATGGATGTAGTACAGATCAATGCTTTCCACTCCCAGGCGTTTCAGGCTACTATCCAATTCTTTCTTTAAATAATCTGGGCTATTATCAAATTCTGTTTTGCCAGTTTGGATATTGCCTTTAACTCCCACTTTGGTTGCAATAGAGAAAAGAGAGCTTCGGTTTGAGCCCTGCTTGGCAAGAAAGCTACCAATCGCAGCTTCCGATGCTCCAGCCCCATAAACGTTCGCTGTATCAATATGAGAAATGCCTTGATCCAAAGCCTCAGATAAGATCTTATGAGATTCTTCTACATTAGTAGGGCCATAAAAATTACTAAATGACATGGCACCGATACCAATAGGCGAAACTTCATCACCATACTTACCAAGCTTCCTTTTTTCCATCAGATAAAAATCCTTTTAGAGGTTTTAAACCAATTACTACAAAACTACTTTACCTTAATTGAAAAAAAAGGTGAAAGTTTAAGTGAAATGCTACAGTACAAGACAAACAAGGCCAAGGCTAAGCACTGATGACTAATAATCAACAACTTAATGTACTTCTTCCAACTAATGAAGACACTACTGGACCCTATTACCCAATCTATTTTCGCGATGAGGGCTGGGAAGATCTTACACAAATTCATCCCGGTGTGATTGCAGGGCCTAAAGGAAAACAAATATTATTGCGGGGAAGAATACTTGACCGTAACGGTAATCTTGCTAACGGAGTACTACTGGAATTCTGGCAGGCAAACGCCAAAGGCATTTATCGCAACCCATCTTCCGAGAATCATCCAGATTTGGATCCATGGTTCGATGGTTATGGTCGCCTGCGCAGTAATACTGGTGAGTATTCTTTTCGAACCATTTTCCCTGGTACTTCGAAAGATCGAGCTCCTAATATCACTCTAACCATTTTTTCCGATGGTATTAACCGTATAGTGACACAAATTTTCTTTGGTAACCAGAAAGCAAACGAAACAGATCCTCTTCTAGCCACCCTAAATGACCAAGACAAAGAAAGGCTTATTGCCAAATATGATGGATCCTCTTCAGACGGCACAGACGTTTATACACATGACATAATTATGGCAGGCGACAATGAAACGCCGTTTTTTGATGATTTTCTAAGCTAGCGTAGGTATGCATGGTTAATACTATTGGGCGACAATTACGCATTGGGAAAACAGATAATACTTCGGACCAACGTACTCCGAGAAAAAGGCTACGTTTGATACCAAGGAGTGTAAGAGAAAGTTTTGTACCGGTCGTCCCTGCCCGCGCAATTCAACGTCAAAATGAATGGGATCTTACCCGCATAGCCCCAAATCGTCCTCGCGGTGAAGGATCATCCATAGAGGTCAAAGGAACGCTTCGTAATGAAAATGGCAAACTACTTCGCGGTGCATTGATTGAAATTTGGAACGCCAACCATTACGGTCGCTACCGTCATGTAGAAGATAAGTCTGGTCTTAGGCTAGATGAGAATTTCTTTGGTATGGGACGTGTTATAACAGATGAGTATGGAAACTACTGTTAAAATCAAAGGGAATGGCCTAGGCG
>CACKSH010000042.1 GCA_902602765.1 Paracoccaceae bacterium | reverse complement strand
TAAAATATTTTGAATAACAACGTGAATCTTCGTTGCCTCAAATAAGTCTTCGCCTCTTATCACGTCTGTTACACCCTGATATGCATCGTCTATAACACTGGCTAAATGGTATGCAGCGTAACCTCGCCGCCATAAAACAACATCACCTATAGTTTTCTTAAAGTCAGATAATGTAAAGGCTGATTGGCCGTTTTGGAACATATTTTCTTTAAAATTGAATGATTTTTTTTTGATCTTTGGGTGCATTCGAATATTACTTTGCAATAAATCTAGATTATGATGTCGTTCTTTTGAAAAATAAATTTTTTCATTTCGACATGTACCTGGATAAACAAGACCATCTGCACCATGTGGAGCTGATGTTATTGAAGAAATATCACCTCGGGAACATTCACATCTAAATAAACCAAAATTTTTGGCCTTATTTAGCATTTTACTAAAATAGAGATCTAATCTTTCAGACTGTCGTAAAATAATTTTGTTCCATTTTATGCCAAGCCAACTTAGATCCTCATAGATTTTTTCTTCCCACTCAGTTCTAGCCCGAGACCGATCTAAATCTTCAATTCTTAGATGAAAGTTTCCTTTATTCTTTTGTGAAATATCATAGGCTAGCAGTGCAGAATAAGCATGTCCAAGATGCAAAGGCCCGGTCGGTGAAGGTGCAAAACGAGTTATAAAAGTCATAGTTTCTTGATAACGTATACCATAGACTTCAGATCTCTTTTTAAGATGTGTGGTCCAAGTTCGCAGAATAGTTGTTCTGCTTTTTTTTCTTTAACTGTTTGTTCAACTTTTAAGGAATATTCTGGGACCATGAGAGAATGTTCATTGAACGAAAAAGCAAATAATCCATTCTGGGGCAGCAAATCAAAGACTTTATCAAAAATGGTTATTGGAGCTGCGCCAACGCTAATTACTCCAATAGCAGTAATTATGGAATACTCATTTTGTTTAACTGGAATACCTTTATCTGGATTAAAGCACTCTAAGTTTCTGTATATGCTTTTCCCGCGAGCGATTTCTACCATCTCGCTTGAAATATCAATTCCATCAATAGATGAGAAACCGCAGGAAATGAGAGCTTCTGCCGAAAGGCCGGTCCCGCAGCCAAAATCTAAGATAGGAGTTGATTTTTCAGAAGCAAATGTCGCTAAGGCTTTGGCTGTTCGAATGGGTGTAATATATTCGTTTTGGGCAAGCTCGTTGTCGTAGGTATCCGCCCACTCCCGATATAAATCTTTCGGGTTTTTATATTCGTCTTTATATACTTTATCCAAAAAATCTGAGCACATACATAAAGCCTAGCTTCTTTTCTTGGGTCATGTCTAGTGCCAGCTAGCTTCCCACTCTTTCCACAGGGATTTTGCTCTGTCAGTATAAGCTTTATACCTATCTTTTCTCGCTTTTCTGCCTGATTTTAAATTAGCGATCGGATTGAATAGGCCAAAATTCACATTCATTGGTTGAAAAGTTTTCAGATCTGCCCCGCCTGATATATGATTCAATAATGCTCCTGTAGCTGTATTCAATGGCACTTCATCTCTTTGAAGGCCAAGTATCTCGGCCGCTGCAAACCGACCTGCTATCAAGCCCATTGCTGCGCTTTCGACATACCCTTCAACCCCTGTTATTTGACCTGCAAATCTAATATTCGGTGACGATTTTAAGCGCATCTTTTTATCCAACAACTGTGGTGAGTTTAGAAATGTATTACGGTGAATACCACCTAATCGCGCAAAATTTGCATTTTCTAAGCCAGGTATCATAGAAAAAACACTTTTTTGTGATGCGTACTTCATCTTTGTTTGAAAACCTACGATATTGTAAAGAGTTCCTAAAGCATTGTCTCGTCTCAACTGAACAACAGCGTAAGGTTTTAATTTACTATTTGGATTTGTTAATCCAACCGGTTTCATTGGTCCAAAGCGTAAGGTTTCCCGGCCACGTTCTGCCATTACTTCGATTGGCAAGCAGCCATTAAAGTAATCGGCTTGTTCATTTTCGTGAAATTCTGTTTTTTCTGCTTCTAATAAAGCATCTATAAATTTCTCGTACTGTTCTTTGGTCATTGGGCAGTTTAAGTATGCTTTTCTCTCTTGTTCTGTCTCGCCCTTATCGTAACGTGATTGCATCCAAGCTTTAGACATATCAATAGAGTCCCTATAAACGATTGGAGCGATTGCATCATAAAATGATAATGCATCATTACCAGTTAATTTTCTTATACTGGCAGCCAATCGTTCCGAGGTTAATGGACCGGTTGCAACGATCAACTTATCATTATTCTCTAACTTCACGTTTTCTTCGTTTATTACTTTTATCTTGGGGTGTTGATTTACTTTGTTGGTGACGCACATTGCAAAATTGTCTCTATCAACAGCCAAAGCGCCTCCAGCTGGAAGTCTATTATCAATCGCAGATTTTATAATTAAGCCGTTTCCTTCATACATTTCCCAATGCAGGAGACCAACGGCATTATATTCATCATCATCTGACCTAAATGAATTTGAGCATACCATTTCGCCTAAATACTTTGTATTGTGAGCAAATGTTTTTACTTTTGGCCTCATTTCATACAAATGTACGTGAACTCCCATATTAGCAGCTTGCCACGCAGCCTCACACCCTGCCATTCCCCCACCAATAATTTTCAGAATTTTTGTATTAGCCATGCTTTACCTATGACATAAATTTAGATTTATATCATTGATCCCATTCTGGGGTCTTCTTATCCAAGAAGAGGTTAATTCCTTTTTTTGTCTGCTCGAACATCATATTCTCCGCCATAACGGTACCAGTATAATCATATGCGTCCCTTAAGCTCATTTCAGACTGTTTATAGAATGCCTCTTTACCTATTTTAACTGCATCACCTAGTTTACCAGTAATTTGAAGTGCCAGTTCATCAGTTGTCTTTTCCAGCTGACCAATTTGTGAAATTTTGTTGATTAAACCAATTTCCTTAGCCTCTTTAGCTTCTATAAATTGTCCTGTAACGAG
>CACKSH010000041.1 GCA_902602765.1 Paracoccaceae bacterium | reverse complement strand
GACTTCTTATACGAGCTGATTGCAATCCACATTCATCAATACGGTCAGCCATAAGCTCATCGACCATATCACCCTTAGAAGTTATCACTTCTCCATTCTCAGGGTTGCAAATATCTTCGGCAGCGATACGCCCTAAAACACGTTCTGCGAGAGAAGCAACAATTTCCCCATCATTTACTGCTGGCTCAGCCGTAATGGAATTTTCTGTTCCACAGTCCTGCATGCGTACAATGCAATCCTGCGCCACATCAACCAAACGACGTGTTAGGTACCCAGAGTTCGCCGTTTTTAAAGCAGTATCTGATAACCCTTTCCTTGCTCCATGGGTAGAGTTAAAATACTCCAAAACTGTGAGCCCCTCTTTAAAGTTCGAGATGATAGGCGTCTCGATAATATCACCATTTGGTTTAGCCATGAGACCACGCATTCCACCCAACTGCTTCATCTGGGTGACTGAACCACGGGCGCCTGAATGTGCCATCATATAAACTGAATTTGGTTCAGCTTCTGCTCCCTCCTCATCACGAGTACCAGAAGAAATTGTTCCCATCATCGCATCAGTAACTTTATCATTACATTTTGACCATGCATCTACTACTTTATTGTATTTTTCACCCTGAGTAATCAGGCCATCCATATACTGCTGCTCAAAATCTTTGACCTGGCTTCTGGTCTCATCAACAAGGCCCCACTTATCATCTGGAATAACCATATCGTCTTTGCCAAATGAGATACCAGCCCTAAACGCCTCTTTGAAACCCATTCCCATAATTTGATCACAAAAAATTACAGACTCTTTTTGACCACAATATCTATAAACAGTGTCGATAACACTTTGCACATCCTTCTTTCGCAGCAATTTATTAACTAAATCGAATGGTGCTTTTGCATTTTTTGGAAGTAATGAACCTATTCTCACACGGCCAGGTGTAGTATCAAACCGTTTGAAAATTTCATTTCCTTCTTCATCAATTTGGCCAATTCTAGCTTGTATCTTTGCATGAAGATGTACCGTTTCAGTATCTAAAGCATACTGTACTTCTTCTATTGAGCTGAAAGACATCCCTTCGCCTTTCATACCCTCACGCTCTATTGTTGTATAATACAGGCCAAGGATCATATCCTGCGACGGAACTATAATGGGAGCCCCGTTAGCTGGCGACAAGACGTTATTTGTCGACATCATTAAGACTCTAGCTTCCAGTTGTGCTTCAAGGCTTAACGGCACATGCACTGCCATTTGATCACCATCAAAATCAGCGTTAAAGGCTGCGCATACGAGAGGGTGAAGCTGAATAGCTTTTCCTTCTATTAGAACTGGCTCGAAAGCTTGAATACCAAGCCTGTGAAGCGTAGGAGCCCTGTTGAGCATAACTGGGTGCTCGCGAATTACTTCATCTAGGATATCCCAAACCTCAGGTCGCTCTTTTTCTACTAACTTTTTAGCTTGCTTAACTGTTGAAGAGAGCCCCTTAGCCTCAAGTCTGGAATATATAAATGGCTTGAAGAGCTCTAGGGCCATTTTCTTCGGTAGCCCACACTGATGTAGCTTTAGCTCGGGCCCAGTAACGATTACTGAACGACCAGAAAAATCAACACGCTTACCCAAAAGATTTTGCCTGAAACGTCCCTGCTTACCCTTCAGCATATCTGATAACGATTTCAATGGACGTTTGTTCGTCCCAGTAATTACCCGCCCCCTTCGACCATTATCAAAAAGTGCATCTACAGACTCTTGAAGCATACGCTTCTCATTCCGAACAATTATATCTGGAGCTCTTAATTCTATCAAACGCTTTAAACGATTGTTTCTGTTTATCACTCTGCGATAAAGATCATTAAGATCCGATGTAGCAAATCGACCGCCATCTAATGGTACCAAAGGTCTCAACTCTGGTGGGATAACTGGTACGACTGTCAAAATCATCCACTCAGGGCGATTTCCGGACTCAAGAAAACTTTCAACAACTTTTAACCGCTTAATAATTTTCTTTGGTTTTAATTCACCAGTTGCTTCTTTAAGCTCTTCTCTTAAGCGATCTGCTTCTGACTCCAGATCAATTACAGCAAGCATCTCACGGATAGCTTCAGCACCAATGTTTGCAGTAAAAGCATCTATACCATAAGTATCCTGAGCATCCATGAATTCTTCCTCTGAAAGCATTTGCCCATAGGAAAGATCTGTAAGACCAGGTTCTATCACTACGTAATTTTCAAAGTATAGGACGCGCTCAAGATCACGTAGTGTCATATCAAGCATTAAGCCTATCCGAGACGGAAGAGACTTTAGAAACCAAATATGAGCAACCGGAGAGGCTAGCTCTATGTGTCCCATCCTTTCACGCCGCACTTTCTGCAAGGTAACTTCGACGCCACATTTCTCGCACACAACACCCCTGTATTTCATACGCTTATATTTACCACAAAGACATTCGTAATCTTTAGTTGGGCCAAATATTCTAGCGCAAAACAAACCATCACGTTCGGGCTTAAAAGTTCTGTAGTTTATGGTCTCTGGCTTTTTGATCTCTCCGTATGACCACGAAAGTATTCTCTCAGGAGAAGCTAAAGACACTTTTATCTCATCAAAGACTTTGGGAGAAGTAAGGGGGTTAAAAGGATTATTTGTAAGTTCTTTGTTCATTTTTATACCTCGATATCTGCAATAGGATTAATTTAAGTAAAGCTACTTGCTTTAATCGTCCTCCTTTGCATCAAGAAGTTCCATGTTGAGGCCCAATCCACGAACCTCTTTAACAAGCACGTTAAATGACTCGGGAACCCCAGCCTCAAAATTATCTTCACCTTTAACGATAGACTCATAGACTTTGGTACGGCCAGCCACATCGTCAGACTTTACAGTCAGCATTTCCTGCAAAGTATAGGCAGCACCATAAGCCTCAAGAGCCCAAACTTCCATCTCTCCAAAGCGTTGTCCACCAAATTGAGCTTTACCGCCTAGTGGTTGCTGCGTAACTAGCGAATATGGACCCGTGGAACGAGCATGGATTTTGTCATCCACAAGATGATGAAGTTTAAGAAGATACTTAATTCCAACCGTAACAGGCCTGCTAAACTGTTCGCCTGTTCGCCCGTC
>CACKSH010000040.1 GCA_902602765.1 Paracoccaceae bacterium | reverse complement strand
CCCTAAACCCGTAAGAATTTGGGTCTAACTCAGGGTGAATTGCTTCATCCCTGAGACCAAGGGGATCAAGATCTGCTACAAGGTGTCCACGAATTCGGTGAGCCCGTATGATCATTATCGCTCTTATGCTATCAAGAACTGCTCTTTCTACCGCCTTATTACTTACTGATATATTTGCTTCATTTGCCTTTGCAGTTATTTGTTCACTAACCCGATCTGCAATTCCAGCATCAGCACTCCATTCGCCAGTTAATGCGCTTGTAAATTCATCATTAGGTTTTTGAGGCCAATCCTGTCGTATCCAGCTTGGTTTAATTGGAGTGTTTGAAGTTTCATTAACATCAGTTTCAAGAGATTGAAAAAATGCCTGCCATGCGGCATCAACTGACTTTGGATTTTGTTTAAAGTTTGAGTGTAAATTCTCTAAATACTCTGCATTTTGGCCCTGCATGAATGAAGATCCATGGAAAAATTCGTTCGAAGATTGCTCATTCATTTTAGTACCTATTTAACCCAATTATTATTAGTATTGCTTAGTTTTTGCTCATTTTTTTCCGTCTATTGCCTTCAAAACAGCTTCGCCCAATCCTGCAGGGCTTTCTGCAACGACAATCCCGGCAGATCGCATTGCTTCTATTTTATCATCAGCGCCCCCTTTACCACCGGCTACAATAGCACCTGCATGACCCATTCGGCGGCCCGGCGGAGCTGTGCGGCCAGCAATAAATCCTGCTACGGGCTTCTGTCGCCCACGCGTCGCTTCTTGTTTTAAAAAATCGGCTGCTTCTTCCTCTGCAGAGCCTCCGATTTCACCAATCATTATTATACTTTCGGTTTTATCATCTGAAAGAAACCATTCTAAAACATCGATGTGTTCAGTTCCTTTGATAGGATCACCGCCTATACCTACGCACGTCGATTGGCCCAGCCCGACATCAGATGTCTGTTTAACAGCTTCATAAGTAAGTGTTCCCGATCGTGATACGACACCAACTGATCCTTTGCGATGAATATGGCCCGGCATTATGCCGATTTTACATGAGCCAGGAGTTATTACTCCCGGACAGTTCGGTCCAATCAAAGTCGATTTTGACGTTTCTAGCGCCCTTTTCACCTTTACCATATCTAGGACTGGTATTCCCTCGGTAATCGCCACGATAAGGTCAATTTCAGCATCTATAGCTTCCAAGATTGAGTCTGTGGCAAATGGTGGTGGAACGTATATAACGCTTGCATTTGCTGCTGTGGCATTCTTCGCTTCGTGAACTGAATTGAATACAGGCAGTCCAATATGTTCTAGACCACCCTTGCCGGGAGTAACGCCACCAACCATATTTGTGCCGTATTCAATAGCCTGCTCACTATGGAATGTTCCTTGGGATCCGGTAAGGCCTTGGCAAATTACCCTAGTATTTTCATTAACTAAAATTGACATCGCCTTATCCTTTTACCGCTTTAACTATTTTCTCGGCGCCGTCTTTTAAATTAGCTGCTGCAATCACATCTAAGCCTGAAGTGTTAATAATTTCATTGCCTGTCTCTACATTCGTACCCTCTAACCGTACTACTAAAGGTACTTTTAACCCGACTTCTTTAACGGCAGCGACAACTCCCTCGGCGATTACATCACACCTCATAATTCCGCCAAAAATATTAACTAGAATACCTTTTACACTTGGATCTGATGTAATTATTTTGAAGGCTTCCGTGACCTTCTCTTTTGTGGCTCCACCACCTACGTCTAAAAAGTTAGCTGGTTCGGCTCCATACAGTTTAATAATGTCCATAGTGGCCATTGCGAGGCCAGCGCCGTTTACCATGCAGCCAATTTCACCGTCTAAAGCGATATAATTTAAATCATATTTTGAGGCCTCTAGTTCTTTTGGGTCTTCTTCTGTAACATCTCGCAACTCTGCGATATCTGCATGTCTGTATGTGGCGTTGCCATCAAAACCCATTTTTGCATCCAAGCATTTTAAATCTCCGGAGCCGGACACAATTAACGGGTTGATCTCTAACATCTCCATATCTTTTTCAACGAAGAGCCTGTAAAGAGTATTCGTGAGTGAGACACACTGTTTTAGTTGTTTGCCTTCTAGCCCCAACATAAAAGCTATTCTTCGTCCATGATATGGTTGGAATGAGGTGGTAGGGTCTATTGAAAATGACAAGATTTTTTCTGGTGTATCTGCCGCTACAGCTTCGATATCCATTCCGCCTTCGGTAGAACATACAAATGAAACTCTACTTGATCTTCTGTCTACTAAAATGGCTAAGTATAGTTCTGTAGTGATTTCTGATCCATCTTCTATGTATATCCGGTTAACTTGTTTGCCTATTGGGCCAGTTTGATGAGTTACTAGGGTTCGGCCTAGCATTTTTTTTGCCTCAGAAGCGGCTTCCTCAACTGATTTAGTAATTCGCACTCCACCCTTAGTACCGGCATCTGCTTCTAAAAAAGAGCCCTTACCCCTGCCACCAGCGTGGATTTGAGCTTTTACAACCCATATTGGACCATCTAATTCACCGGCCGCTGTTTTAGCATCTTCTGATTTTAGCACTATTCTTCCGTCCGAAACGGGCGCACCATAGCTCCGAAGTAGTGCCTTCGCCTGGTATTCATGAATATTCATATTAATGTCCCTGTGATCCTGTTGTGTATAAAGAACCATTAAGATACTGAGGTTTCTACTAATATTTTTCTGAGCGATAAAAAAACTATATAATTTTCAAATTTGTGATCACGTTGATTATTTAGTGATCACAAAATTATTTTATAAAAAAGGTAAGTGAACTTTTAAGTCGAAATACGCTTGGAATTTTAGTTGCAGTTTTGATTATTATTTCGCTGTGAAAGGACAAAGCTCATTATTTCAATGAGCTATCTATTTCCTTACATGCAGAAACTAAACTTTTAACAGACTCGACAGAACTATTAAACATATCCTGTTCTTCTTTAGTCAGTTTAATATCGACGACACGCTCTATCCCTTCGCATCCTATAATGGTGGGCACGCCTACATACATATCCGACACACCTAACTCACCTTTGCAGTAAGCCGCACAGGGTAATAGCCGTTTTTGATCTTTAAGGTATGCTTCAGCCATTTCGATTGCTGCTGTCGCGGGTGCATAAAACGCCGAACCGGTTTTTAGCAATCCGACGATTTCAGCACCGCCGTCCCGAGTTCTTTGAATGATTTTTTCCAACCTATCCTGTGTGGTCCATCCCATTTCTACAAGGTCTGGTAATGGGATACCTGCGACG
>CACKSH010000039.1 GCA_902602765.1 Paracoccaceae bacterium | reverse complement strand
CAATAACCTCGGGATTGGGGGCTGGTGCTTTTTTTGCATATCTTGGTGGAGCACCTTACGTAGCCTCCGAAGTCTTTTATTTATCACCAGAAAAATTGGGGGTTTTCTTTGGAGCACCTGCGATCGGCTATTTTGTGGGTAATTTTCTTGCAGGCCGATTTTCAACTCAGGTTGGAATAGACCCCATGATATCGATCGGTATGTTCATAAACGTATCTGGCATGCTGTTATCAATTGCCATAAGTATAATGGGATTTGGTTCGGAATGGAGTTTTTTTGGCACAATGACCCTAGTGGGATTAGGAAATGGAATTTCCCTACCGAACGCGAATGCAGGATTATTATCAATCAACCCTAAATTAGCCGGAACAGCTTCTGGTTTGGGCGGATCAATAATGATTGGTCTTGGCTCTATACTTTCCGCAATGGCAGGAATTTTACTGTCTGGTAGCAGTACTGAAATACCACTAATTAGTTTGATGTTAATCTCTGCCTTTTTAGGTCTTTTGTGCACTTTCTACGTAATAAAACGTAATCACGAACTTGCCGGTTAAACATAGTTTTAATACGCTATCGCTGCTGAGTTTCCCATTGTGGATGGATCCAAGCAGTTTCATTCACACGAGGCATCGAGTCTTTACCTAAAATATGGTCACTTGCTTTCTCACCAACCATTATAGTGGGACCATTTAAGTTTCCATTTGTTATTTGCGGAAATATACTGCTATCTACCACTCTCAGTTTTTCAACACCGATAACTTTTGTAAATTTATCAACTACGGCCATAGGATCATTTGTATCACCCATTTTGCATGTGCCACACGGATGATAAGCACTTTCCACATTTCGCAAGATAAATTCATTAAGTTCATCATCAGTTTGCAGGCTATCACCAGGTTGTACCTCATATTTCACAAATTGCCTTATCGCAGGCTGCTGAAATACTTCTCGAGTTAAACGAATACACCGCCGAAAATCATCCCAATCTTTTTCTGCTGACATATAGTTAAAAATAATAGCTGGATGATCATACGGGTCCCGCGATCTCAATGTGACCGATCCACGAGATGGACTTCGCATTGGACCAACATGCGCTTGAAAACCATGCCCATTCACTGCGGCCTTTCCGTCATACCGCACAGCAATCGGAAGAAAATGATACTGAATATCCGGATATTTAACACCAGCTTTTGATCTAATGAAGGCTGCGCTTTCAAACTGATTAGATGCTCCTGGACCCGTTTTGCTTATCATCCATCTTAGCCCAACGTAGGCTTTACCTAATAAATTCCAATATTTGTACAAACTTACAGGCTTATTAGCTGCCATCTGTAGATATAATTCCAGATGATCTTGCAAATTCTGGCCAACACCAGGGCGGTCAGCCAGGACCTCAATTCCGTTCTCTTTTAAATGTCTAGCAGGCCCAATACCCGATAACATTAACAATTTTGGAGAATTTATAGAGGAAGCAGATAAAATCACTTCTTTACGGGCATTCAACACGGCTTTTACCTCACCAATGCGATCATATTCGACTCCCGTGGCTTTACCATTTTCAATTACAATTTTTCGAGCAAAACCTGAAACCAGCCGACATAAACCCGTTTTGATTGCTGGTCGCAAATACGCTTTGGCAGCTGACCAACGTTGACCCTGAAAGATGGTGTGATCCATCGGGCCAAAACCTTCTTGTTTTTGCCCATTATAATCCTCAGTGATCTCATAACCTGCCTCACGGCCGGCATTTACAAATGCTTTTACTAATTTATTTGCTCTTGACCCTCGAGTTATATGAAGTGGTCCTGATTTTCCTCGCCATTCTGGGTCACCACCGTGACCTGCTGAATTCCAACTCTCGAGCTTTTTAAAATACGGTAAAATGTCAGCATAAGCCCATCCTGCCGCACCCATCTCAGACCATGTATCATAATCCAGAGCATGCCCCCGAACATAAACCATTCCATTAATACTTGAGGAACCACCAACAACCTTACCACGAGGACAAGCTAGCCTCCTACCATTCAAATACGGTTCCGGTTCTGAAAAAAAGCCCCAATCATATTTAGGCATATTCATTGGATAACTTAATGCTCCTGGCATTTGAATGAGAGGGCTTCTATCGCTGCCTCCGTATTCAAGAACTACGACCTTGTGTCCAGCCTCGCACAGCCTGAAAGCTGTTGCACAGCCCGCACTGCCAGCACCAATAATTATGTAATCAGCTTCTATAATAATTTATCGCTCCCGATGGCCAGCTTAAACATACAGTTTAATTCAAGGCAATTCTTACAATTTAGTTTCATGGGTCACCGGTGTGACTTGTTTCTTTTTTGACACCGCCTCTCTCCAAGTCATAAAACTTAATGAAGAAACTATTATTATGCCTCCTAAAATTACAAAAGGATCTACACTTTCATTAAAGAATAATGCGCCAACAGAAACTGCCCAAATTAACTGTAAAAATGTCGCTGGCTGTGTCACTGTAACCGGAGCTGCCATAAAGGCTTTGGTCATGGTATAATGACCTAAAGTAGCCAGAACTGCGACCCCAAAAAGGATCATTAATTCATCTACTCTAGGTGGCACCCAAACGATGTATGCAAGTGGAAATAAACCTATTGTGACTAGTAACGAAAGCATGATTACTACAGTCTCGGCACTTACCCGATTTGTGAGGTGCTTAGCAAAAAGATATGAGCCCGCAAAGAATAAGGCAGTACCCACCATTGCAACGTGCCCTACACTTACTTCCCTAAACCCAGGCCTCAAAATAACCAAGGCACCAACCAATGCGAAAATAACAGCAAGAATTCTACGTATTGCCATTTTCTCTTTTAAAAATATAACAGCGCCCAATGCGACGTAAACCGGTGATAAGTAGTTCATGGCGGTAATTTCCGCTATAGGAATTTGCGTCATAGCAAAAAACCAAAGTACAACAGCCATGGTATGGAAAATTCCCCTTGCTATGAAATTGACCCATAACACAGAGTCTAATTTATCCTTGAGCGATGTTTTTAACATTGGAATGAGCAATACTATACCCAGCAGATAACGCAAAAATGCCGCTTCAGGAGCCGGCACTCTGGGTCCTAAAATTTTTACAAGAACAGTTACACCGAGGAAAAGCAGCCCCGTCAATACCATCCAGAGTATTCCACGAATTTCAGGCTGATTAAGTCTAGTGACCATATTTTTTTTGACCCACCATAGCTTAATAGTTTCCCATTATAAGCGACAAAGCAATAGACCACATAACAAGGGCGATAAAAACATCTAATACACGCCATGAGCTCTCATTACGAAAAAATGGTCTGAGTAAGCTAGCCCCAAAACCTAAGCTAAAAAAGAAAATAAAACTGGCAACAACAGCCCCTACCGAAAATAGCAACGGCTCCTTACTTTGATTGGCGATAGCTCCCAGAAGTACTACTGTATCAAGGTAAACGTGAGGATTTAGC
>CACKSH010000038.1 GCA_902602765.1 Paracoccaceae bacterium | reverse complement strand
CCAGAAATTAGAACCAATAGAAGAAGTAACAATTGACGTTGATGAAGAATATACTGGTGCAGTTATAGAAAAAATTACTGGACCAAGAAAGGGTGATTTAGTTGAAATGAAGCCTTCTGGAGTAGGGAAAACAAGATTGATTGCCCACGTTCCTGCAAGAGGTTTAATTGGCTACCATGGCGAATTTCTTACCGATACACGCGGCACTGGCGTTATAAATAGGGTCTTCAGCGGATGGGCGCCCTATAAAGGCACCATAGAAGGACGGCGTGCCGGTGTCTTGATTTCCATAGAAGATGGAGAAACTGTAGCTTACGCCCTTTGGAACCTCGAGGAACGAGGAAAAATGTTCGTTGGACCACAGACCAAAGTATACAAAGGAATGGTGATCGGCGAACATGCCCGTGACAACGACCTAGAGGTAAACCCACTTAAAGGGAAAAAACTTACCAACGTTAGGGCTTCAGGCACCGATGAAGCCGTTAGGCTAACGCCACACATTAAATTTTCTCTAGAACAAGCTATATCCTATATAAATAATGATGAGCTAGTTGAAGTAACTCCGACAAATATCAGATTACGCAAGCGTTTTCTGGATACTCATGAGAGAAAAAGGCAAGCACGCAGTAATTAAACGGCAAAATTAGTAAGGTAAATTTATAGTTTTATCTCGAGATAATTAACGATTTGACTGCGTCTATAGCAGCGGCCATACCTTCCATACTAGATCCACCAGCCTGAGCTAAATCTGGCCTACCTCCGCCTCCTTTACCCCCAAGCTTACCAGCAACTGCTTTGACCACATCTACAGCAGAAACGCTTGGTAATAAGTCACTCGTAACACCTGAAGCAATCGCAACTTTCCCATCGTTATCTGAAATAAGTAGTATAACCCCTTTGGAAAGCTTCTGCTTGTAACCGTCTATTAGGCTAGGAAGCTCTTTCCCAGGTATACCACTTAACTTCTTTATTACAAAATTCACACCCGACAACTCTTCACTTTCTAATTCATCGCTTTCTCCGGCACCTTCCGCTAATGCAATATCTCTCCTCAACTGAGAAAGCTCATTAACTAGAGATTTTCGTTCTGCCGTAAGACTTTTCACCTTCGACAGAATATCAAAGGAACTGGTTTTAAGTTCTAGAGCTATTTCGGCAAGATAATTTTGTTGTTTAGCTAGATAGTCCAGTGCAGCTTCGCCGGTAAGCGCCTCAATTCGTCTTACACCCGAACTACTCGCACCATCGGACAAAATCACAAATGCACCAATGTCTCCCGTGCGTTTTACATGGGTTCCACCACAGAGTTCTAAAGAATAACCATTTCCATCTAAACCCTTACCACTTTTCTGGTCATAGCCCATTGATACAACGCGAACTTCGTCACCATACTTTTCCCCAAACAAAGCTGTAGCCCCAAGTTTTCTAGCGTCATCAGGAGACATAACCCTTGTAGAAACCTCAGTATTTTGACGAATATAAAAATTTACTGAACTTTGAACGGCAACTAACTCATCCTTTGTGAGTGCTTTCGAATGACTAAAATCAAACCTTAATCGGTCAGCTGCATTAAGCGAGCCTCGCTGCGCAACATGGTTGCCTAACTTATTTCGCAGTGCTTCATGTAACAAATGAGTTGCTGAATGATTGGCACGCACGGAAAATCTACGCAAACCCTCAACTTCCAATTCCACTGCCTCATTTACAGATAATATTCCTGAGTTAATTTCTGCAAAATGAACAAAAACACCGACGGAACGCTTAGTGTCAACAATATTTGCTTTACCATTTTCAAATCTAATATTTCCAGTATCGCCGACTTGACCGCCGCTTTCTCCATAAAATGGGGTTTGATTGAAGATTAACTGAACTCTATCGCCTTTACCTGCACTTTCGATCAATACACCATCTTTAACGATAGCAATAACTTGAGCCTGTGCGACCTCGGTGTCATAACCTAGAAAATCGGTAACTCCATGTCTATCAGCAATGTCAAAAAATGTTGCCGTATCAGCCGTTTCGCCAGAACCAGTCCACGCGGCTCTGGCCTTTCTTTTTTGCTCATCCATAGCAATTTGAAAAGCCTCATCATCAACTACACGGCCCTTCTCTCGTAAAGCGTCCTGAGTTAAATCCAAGGGGAAACCATAAGTGTCATAAAGCCTGAAAGCAATCTGCCCAGGAAACGGAATTTCTGCAGGTAATCCCTCAAGCTCCTCATCTAGCAATTTTAATCCGCGCTCCAAAGTTTGCTTAAATTTCGTTTCTTCATTTAGTAATGTTTCTTCTATCAACTCTTTGGCCAAACCTAATTCTGGATATGCAGCTCCCATTTGCCCAACAAGCGATGAAACTAATTGATGCATAACAGGATCCTTAGCGCCGAGCAGATGAGCATGCCGCATTGCGCGCCTCATTATTCGCCGCAGAACATAGCCGCGACCCTCGTTAGAGGGCATTACTCCGTCAGCAATTAAAAAAGAGGTAGATCGCAAATGATCTGCTATGACTCTGTGATGGTTTGAGTTGTCACCATCTGACTTTGAACCCGTGGCTTCTGTGGAAGCTTCAATAAGAGCCCTCATAAGATCCGTTTCATAGTTATCGTTTGTACCTTGAAGCAAAGCAGCGACACGTTCGATGCCCATCCCTGTGTCAATAGACTGATTAGGAAGATCTTTCCTTGTGCCATCTTTAAATTGTTCATATTGCATAAAAACGAGGTTCCAGATTTCCACAAATCTATCACCATCCTCTTCTGGCGAACCTGGTGGGCCGCCCCAATACTTTTCACCATGATCAAAAAATATTTCCGTACATGGGCCGCATGGTCCCGTAGGTCCCATCATCCAAAAATTATCATTGGATGAAATCCGAATTATCTTGTCGTCAGAAAGCCCTGCCACCTTTTTCCAAAGCAATGCAGCATGTTCATCAGTATGATACACGGTTACGAGAAGACGTTCTTTTGAAATATCAAATTCTTTTGTTATCACTTCCCAAGCAAACGGTATTGCCTCAGATTTAAAATAATCCCCAAAGCTAAAGTTTCCCAGCATTTCAAAAAATGTATGGTGACGTGCAGTATAGCCAACATTATCAAGATCATTGTGTTTTCCGCCTGCTCTAACACACTTTTGGGCAGTTACAGCGCGCTTGTAATCTCGTGATTCCACTCCCGTGAATAGATTTTTGAACTGGACCATTCCAGAATTGGCAAACATTAAGGTAGGGTCATTTCGAGGGACCAATGGACTAGATTGAACAACCTCATGTCCCTGCTTTTTAAAATAATCTAGAAATGTAGACCTTATATCATTTAACGCGCGCATTATATTTTCTCATATTTTTTTTAGATCTAATGATTGCGATGGTTGTTGTCTATAACGAACACGTAAAACAATAAAAAGGGCAGCAAAATTGCTACCCTATTAATCAATATGGTACTTAAAATCTAAGCTTCTAAAACTTCACCACCCACATCATTTTCCACATCAAAATCTAAACCATGGGCAGCTCGAATTTTATCTTCTATTGAAATTGCGATATTAGGGTTTTCCTTTAAGAAAATTTTTGC
>CACKSH010000037.1 GCA_902602765.1 Paracoccaceae bacterium | reverse complement strand
CTTTTTTACAAATTTTTTATGCAGCAGCGGGATTAATAGGGATGTTTAGATGGTATTAGTCTTTTAAGAATTGACCAATAGCTGATGTGCCGCTAGCAAATACAGATAATTGAGGTCTAGAAGAATGTTATATACCAAACCAGATGAGTGGACTAACTCCAAGAGTAAGCGCGTACTGTTATTTGGCATGTCTGGCCTTGGTAAGACGTATATTGCAAACTTATTAAGAGAAGATGGTGATTGGTTTCATTATTCGATAGATTATCGTATTGGCACTCGTTACATGGGAGAATTTATATCTGACAGTTACAAATTAGCGGCGATGAAAACACCCTACTTAGGAGAACTTCTTAAGAGTGACTCAATTTATATCAACTCTAATATTACTTTTGAAAATCTAGCCCCGCTATCAAACTATCTTGGGAAGCCAGGAAATATTGAGCTTGGAGGAATTCCCATAGCAGAATATGAAAAGCGACAAGAACAGCATCGGAAGGCTGAAGTGGCCGCGTTACTAGATACTGGGTATTTTGCGGGTCGCTCTAAAGAAATATACCGGTATGACAACTTTATATGCGACAGTGGCGGATCAATTTGTGAGGTAGTAGACCCTGACGATCCTAATGACCCCGTTATGAGCCACCTATCGGAAAATACTCTTTTAGTGTGGATAAAAGGGTCTGAAGCCCATACGGAAGCGTTGATTGATAGGTTTGATAAAAATCCAAAGCCCATGTGTTACGAGGAAAGCTTTTTAGCGACTAAGTGGCAAGAATTTATCAATATTAATAAGATTAGTGAGAGTAAAGTAGACCCAAACGAATTCATAAGGTGGACATATGCTAAAGCTTTATCACATCGCCAACCTCGCTATGAAAAAATGTCGAATTGGGGCATAACCGTCAAAGCAGAAGATATTGAAAAAGTGAAAAATACTTATCAATTCAACTTATTAATTGAGAGTACATTAGCAGATAAGTAAAAGACGAGCTTGTTCGTAGTAAAAGCAGAAGAACCGAAAGGCAAATATAAATGCCAATAAAAATTCCGTCCGATTTACCAGCTTTTGATGTCCTGAAAAATGAAGGCGTCATGGTGATGGACGATTTTAAAGCAAAACGGCAGGACATAAGACCTCTGAGGATTGGTCTTTTAAATCTAATGCCAAAAAAAATCCAAACTGAAAATCAATTTGCACGAGTTATCGGGGCAACCCCTCTGCAAATAGAACTCTCACTTATTAAAATATCTGCTCATGAGACAAAAAATACTGCAGCTAATCATATGGAAACGTTTTATCGCTCATTTGAAGATGTAAAATCGAGCGAGGACAAATTTGATGGCCTCATTATAACTGGGGCACCAATAGAACATTTAGATTTTGAAACAGTATCTTACTGGAAGGAACTAATAGAAATATTCAAATGGACACAGTCGAATGTTCACTCTGTATTTGCTGTCTGTTGGGGTGGAATGGCAATGTTGTATCATTTATATGGGATTAAAAAATATGATCTCAAAGAAAAGGCATTTGGCTGCTTCAGGCATGATAACATTGAACCCTCTTCTCCATACCTGAGAGGATTTTCAGACGACTTTATTATACCAGTCAGCCGGTGGACGGAACTACGTCAAACAGAAGTGGATAAAATTAAAGATCTAAAAACTTTACTGGCAAGCACGGAAGTTGGCCCATGCTTAATTGAGGATAAAAAATATAACGCTCTCTATATATTTAATCATTTTGAATACGATAGCGATACTTTAAAGCAAGAATATGATAGAGATATAGAGGAAGGTAAAAAAATCTTTTTTCCAAAGAATTATTATCCGGATGATGATCCTCAGAATAATCCAAAAAATAGATGGCGAAGCCACGCTCATTTACTTTACGGCAACTGGATAAACGAAATTTACCAAACAACTCCTTACGATTTAAATGTCATCGGTTCTATAAAAAAATAGTTAGCAAACAGTAGACAAAATAAAGGGCCGCTCTGAAGCGGCACTTTGTTTTGCATAGAATCTTAATATAGAACCTACCGCTTCGAAAACTGAAATGAGCGACGGGCCTTACGCTTACCAAACTTTTTACGTTCCACAACACGACTATCACGCGTTAGAAAACCAGCAGACTTAAGAGCCGCCCTCAAAGATGGATCATACAATTGTAACGCTTTTGATATACCATGCTTTACTGCGCCTGCCTGACCTGACAAGCCGCCGCCTTTGACTGTTGCCTTAACGTCAAATTGATCCTCAACGCCGGCCACCTGAAATGGCTGCCGTAGGATCATTTGAAGAACCGGTCTGGCAAAATAGCCATTCATTTCTTTTTCATTAACGACAATCTTTCCAGATCCAGGTTTAATCCAAACCCTTGCGACTGCATCTTTTCTTTTTCCAGTTGCGTAAGACCTCCCACGATCATCACGGATTGCAACTCGCGGCACTGTAATTTCCACTGCTGCTACATCCTCAGATGAGATTGTGTCCAGATCACTCAGTGATTTAATATCTTCACCCATTATCTTGTCACCCGTGTATTTTTAGAATTCATTGATTTCACGTCAAGAATGCTTGGCTCTTGAGCCTCATGCGGATGATCTGTTCCAGCATAAACCCTAAGGTTGGTCATTATTTGTCGACTCAGTTTATTACCTGGCAACATGCGCTTTACGGCCTGCGTAATAACACGTTCCGGATGAGCTCCATCCAAAATTTCTTGCTTGGTTCTCGATTTTATTCCACCTGGATAACCTGTATGCCAGTAAAAGTTTTCTTCTCTCTTTTTACCAGTCATCTGAATTTTTTCAGCATTTACTACTATAACGTTATCGCCGCAATCCATATGGGGCGTAAATGAGGCTTTGTGTTTACCACGCAAACGCATAGCTATAATCGAAGCTAGTCTGCCCAGTACTAAGCCATTTGCATCAATTACAATCCATTTTTTTTCAATTTCTGCCGGAGTTGCAGTATATGTCTTCATTTAATACCACCTTGATATTTTTAAATGGTTAATTAATTCCACCACTGCTTATATCGCCGTCAATGGCGACGTCAAGTGCAATTAATTAATTATAATCATTTAAAAACAATACGTTGTAGATACGGTATTATATTACCGCCTCTGTTTTACGTAAAATTTTGCGCCTTCTAATGATAAATTGCTATTGGCAATTAATACGCGTCTAGCTCTGCGTCCCAATATAAAAAATCCATCCAACTTTCATGCAAATAATTTGGTGGAAACTTCCTTCCTACATTCATCATCTGGTGAGGCTCAGGACGCACGGGTTTACGCCTTAAGTTTAAACCAGAATTTTTAAGAGTTTTCGATCCCTTTTTCAAATTACAGGGACTACAAGCCGCAACTACATTTGCCCAATTAGTCGTCCCGCCCAGAGATCTAGGGACAACATGATCAAACGTCAGATCCCCTTTTGAACCACAATATTGGCAGGAGAATTCATCCCTTAGAAAAAGATTAAATCTAGTAAATGCTACCTTTTTTTGAGGCCTAACATAATCCTTTAAGACAACTACCGATGGAATTTTTATACTTATTGATGGGCTATGTACATAATCATCATACTCAGCCACAATATCGACCCTTTCCATAAACGCTGCTTTGACTGCATCTTGCCAACACCAGAGAGAAAGTGGGTAGTAAGAAAGAGGTCGGTAATCAGCATTGAGAACTAATGCAGGGTTGTTTTTGGTAGACGAAGGATGTCTTACGAATTCATTCCTAAAGTCTGCCTCCATACCATTGCCCTCATAGCATTTGTTTATCTCAAGGTTAACTATATATTGAGTTTATGAGCTGACAACCCCCATTTTATA
>CACKSH010000036.1 GCA_902602765.1 Paracoccaceae bacterium | reverse complement strand
CCTTGCGTAAAGGTCGTTTCGATACCCGAACCAGAAAAGTTTATAACATTTACATTTGGGAAATACTTTTCTGATAATTTTTCTGCAACTGTTGCTAAGTCTAATTTTATCACTTCCGAAGGACACGAGCCGACTAAGAACAGTCGCTTTATGTCAGGCCGCCTTGACAGTAATTGACTCACATTACGATCAAGCTCTTCATGCACATCAGCCATGCCAGCTAAATCTGTTTCCTCTAAAATCGCCGTCGCAAATCTTGGCTCAGCGAAAATCATGACCCCAGCTGCACTCTGAAGCAAATGTGCACAAGTTCTCGAGCCAATAACCAAAAAGAATGCATCTTGCATTTTTCTGTGGAGCCAAACGATAGACGTCAAACCACAAAATACTTCGTGTTGGCCTCGCTCTTTAAGAACGGGAGACTTTGCACACCCAAGTTGTGGGATATCTTTAGGCATAGCTATCCCCCAGATTTGATTGAATTTTTGCGGTTCTAAACTTCATTAAAAACTGACCCGCATTCACAATATAAGCAAAGTAAGCAACTAGCGCCACAATCATAAGAGTCTGTTCTGTATGGTAGTTTAGCCAAAGCAGACAAACATAAACCAAATGTAGGAATATGACAAAAAAGCTTACTATATCCTCCCAAAAAAAAGCCGGCGCTAGTAAATATTGACCAAAAACAACCTTCTCCCAGATTGCCCCGGTTACCATAATCGTGAGCAAAAGTGCAGTCTTTATCAGCACCGAAAGCGTAGCAATTTGATAACCCTGACCTGTCCACAGATAAAAAATTACAAGAACTGTGGAAACAGCAAAAGCGATGAACTGGATAGGCGCAAGAATTCCCTGAATAAGAGTCCAAATGCTTTGGTCACGCCGCTTTTTTTGCTCAGACGTGTAGAGTTGAGGCGTCCGCCCCGTCTCCCAATTTTGTTTTCGCATGGGTGTCCCCCAAGGCCGCTTTTACAGCAAGGTTATTGCCCTACGATACTCAATGTCAATTAAAAGTTACACTTTATGACTAAAGAGTGTATAACTACATTTACATGGAATGAGCTTGCATGAATTAGCTTGAGTTTGGAGTTAGTAAGTATGACAAGACACTTTTTCAATCTTAACGAGAAATTTAGGCGTATAAATTTGACAGAACGCATGCGTTCTGAAAGTATGCAGATGGGACAATTAAGTACGGTGAGTGAGAAATTAGCCCCTCTCGAGCTGTGCACTGAAAGCGCTTCAATGTCGAACAGGGACATACATTCGACTTTTAAGAGCGATTTGAAAATACAAATCGACAACCTGGCAAAGACTGCTTTGTCCGGCGTAAGGCAGAAATTAAAACCTAGTGACCAAAAGAAGATAACCGAAACCGCAGCCTGGTTAACACAATACTGTGTATCGGTAAACTTCGATCTTGACTCTGCACTAGATGTTCTAGACCAAAAATTAGTCCCATCGGAAGTCTTAATTGACCACTGCATACCACTAGCGGCAGAGGAACTTGGAAATGACTGGGTTGACGATCTAAAAGGTTTTGGCCAAGTCACATTAGCGACGTCACGACTTCAAATGATTTTGAATAACTTGATTACTTATAGAAATAGCGAAACTGAAATTGCATCTCGCTTTGGTCTTATGCTCATAATCTGTAAGGACGAACAGCATACGCTCGGACCGTCCATACTAGCTGATCAGCTCAGAAGACGTGGCCAATCTGTAAAACTTTTACACTCCGCCGACTCTTATGAACTTATAAATTTATGTAAGTCGCATGACTTTTCAGCGGTTTTGTTTTCTTGTGCCGGTCATCATTCTCTTGATTATATAAACAAAAGCATTACTTCCTTATCCAACAATTTGGTTCAAAGGCCGTTGATTTTTGTAGGCGGTAAGATTCTGGATCTTGAACCAGCAATCAAAGATAAGGTTGCAGCCGATGCTTTTACTAACGATATTGAACTTGTTATTTCTAAAGTACGAACATACAGATCTGGCAGAATATCTCCAAAGAACAACAAACGGAGTTAGCAGATGAAAACTACTGCCAGCACATTTTGGGATTTCGGTTCAATTCCAATGATTGAGCCAGAATTCTTAGGAAATATTCTCGCGACCTCGTCAGATATAGCGGTGATGATAGACCTAAATGGTTCTATTAAATCAGTTTTAGTTAATCAATCTGAACAATATTATGGGGATTTATCACATTGGGAAGGTAAAAATATTACCAAGTTCCTGACCGGAGAAAGTATACCGAAATTTGAACGTGCTTTAGACAAACTCAACTCGGGCAAAACCATACTTCATTCTATTGAATTAAATCACCAAGACAATGCTAAGTGGCAATTTCCAGTTCGATATAATGCCCATTTGGTGGGTCAAAACAATAATGTGTTATTGTTGGGTAGAGATTTAAGAACTATATCTGAAACGCAGCAACAGCTCGTAAAAGCACAAATTGCAGTCGAAAAAAGTCATGAAGAAAGAAAGGAATATGATGCTCATTATCGATCTTTATTTTCTACTGCAATTGAGCCAATCTTTGTGCTAGATGCCAAGACAGGCAACATAAGACAAGCAAATCCTGCAGCATGCACATTGCTTAGCGAAGATATAGATACCTTGCCGGGACAGTCATTTAGCAAGTTCATAGCTAATAAAGATAAAAAAGACCTCAATGATAAGATGGCGACAGCCGCTATGAGCAGAACAACTCTAAGCGTTGCAGTCACTCAGAAGCGCCAGGACGTTGACGCACATTTACTCCCAGTTATGTACAGAGCATCAGGCCAGCAAGTACTCCTTGTCAGGATGAGCCTTCAAATAGATAAAATACCTCAAAATGATACTCTATCTCAAAATCTTGTCGCGTTATATAAAAATGGAACAGATGGCATTGTATTCACAAACCAAAATGGGCTTATAACCTATGTCAATGAAAGCTTTTTGGAGCTTATAAACGCCGTTCAAGGATCAGAGATTGTTGGAAGAAGCTTAGGAGATTTCCTGTCAAAAGGACAAATTGATCTCGCAGTTATGTTAGAAAACGTCCAAAGATCAGGCCCAATGCGAATATACTCAACTGATCTGAAAAATGATTTTGGACTGAAAACTGCTGTTGAAGTCTCGATGACAAAAATTCCTAGCGATAGAACTGAACAAATTTCATTTGTCATAAGAGAGATTTCTAGAGCAGAGCAACCAGAAGCTATTAGACCAGCCATTTCATCAAGCAATAACAACCCATCCATCACTGAGTTAGTTGGAAGTGCCTCACTTAAAGAAATTGTGGCAGAAACCACTGATGTAATTGAAACAATTTGTATTCAAACTGCAATTGAAAGCACAAATAATAACAAAGCTGCCGCCGCCGAAATGCTTGGCCTTTCCAGACAAAGTCTGTATGTTAAGCTACATAAATACGGTTTAGTCGACGGTGAAGATGGGTAAGTTATCAATTATTGATATAAACATACTATTCGGTCGTTACTGATCGCAGGTTTTCCTTGAATCAAATTTAATTGTCAATAGTATGTGACACATGAGTGTCAATTCTATTAAACAAAATCAGTCGATTTCCAATCCTTTGGCAGTGCTTGAACTTATCAAGCCTATAACTTGGTTCCCTCCAATGTGGGCATATGCCTGCGGCGTAATATCTTCTGGAATGGATATTATAACAAATTTAGGACTTATTATTTTAGGCATTGTTTTGGCAGGCCCAGTCGTGTGTGGGATGAGCCAGGCTGCCAACGACTGGTGCGATAGACACGTAGATGCAATTAATCAACCCAACAGACCAATCCCGTCTGGCCGTATTCCTGGACTATGGGGGCTATGGATCGCAATTACTATGAGCGCAATCGCATTGGTCATTGGATGGCAAATTGGCGTGTGGGGATTTTACGCTACTATAATTGGCGTTGCTGCTGCCTGGGCTTACTCTTGCGAACCAATAAGATTGAAAAGGTCTGGCTGGTGGGGGCCAGGTATCGTGGCTCTATGCTATGAAGGACTACCCTGGTTCACTGGTGCCGCGGTAATGTCTCAGGCATTTCCCAGCTTAAAAATAGTTCTCATCGCTGCACTTTACGCTGTTGGAGCTCACGGCATTATGACATTAAACGACTTTAAAGCTCTCAAGGGAGACAGACAAACGGGAATAAATTCTTTGCCGGTTCAATTCGGGGCAAACAAGGCCGCAAAAATTGCCTGTTGGGTCATGACTATTCCACAATTACTTGTCGTAATATTGATGTCCAGTTGGGGTGCTCTCCAACCAGCTGTGTTTATAGGCTGCCTGGTGCTTGGTCAATTCTTGGCTATGCGAAAATTATTAAAAGATCCC
>CACKSH010000035.1 GCA_902602765.1 Paracoccaceae bacterium | reverse complement strand
TTCACGGCTAATCTCTAGATATAGTCAAATTTAAGTGATTCAATAAAGGACCCGAAAATGCCGCTATCCCCCGAACAGACGGAAGAAATAAGTACTCAACGCGAGCAGATAGCTACAACGCGCAGGGTTGTAAGTGCTGGTATGGAGGAAAAACTATACACAGCTTTTCAGGTTCTTGATCATGGTTTTGTTCGCGTGGTCGATTACATGGGCGATGACAGCGCAATATGTCAAGCTGCGAGGGTCAGTTACGGGAAAGGTACCAAATCTGTTCAAAATGATGAAGGGCTTATCAGGTATTTAATGCGCCATTGGCATTCCACGCCATTTGAAATGTGTGAGATTAAATTACATGTTAAACTACCGGTTTTTGTTGCTCGACAGTGGATCCGACACCGAACAGCAAATGTTAATGAGTATTCTGCACGATACTCGATCTTGGATAGGGAATTCTATATACCCAGTCCTGAGCACGTTGCTGCGCAATCTATTGTTAATAACCAGGGTAGAGGTGAAATCTTAGAGGGTGCCGAAGCACAAAATGTTCTGGAACTTTTGAAAGCTGATAGTACACGTTGCTACGATAATTATGAGAAAATGATTTCTCAAGATGGGCAACAGGGTTTAGCCCGCGAGCTAGCGCGAATGAACTTACCTGCAAACATATACACACAATGGTACTGGAAAGTTGATCTGCATAATTTACTGCATTTTTTGAGACTGAGGGCTGATCCGCATGCTCAGTACGAGATAAGGGTTTACGCTGATGAAATTTGTAATTTGGTTAAAGACTGGGTGCCGTATACTTACCGAGCCTTTGAAGATTATAGACTTGGCGGAGCTTCCCTATCTGCGACTTCGGTAAATATTTTGCGAAGAATGATCAAAGGTGAGCAGGTGGAGATGGAAAGCTCAGGCATGAGCAAAGGAGAATGGCAGGAGTTTCAAAATATTTTTTTTGATTAAGGTGAAACGAAATCAACTTTGATCTTTTGAATTTGATTTCCAGCCTTATCATAAATGAGGATTTCATCTCGATCTGTTATTATTGCGTACCAATTCTTTGTTTGCGTATAGGCTATTGGACTAACACTGCTTGGCAATTCTATTTTGGCTGGCATTGGAATATTACTTGTTCGAAAGTTTAAAATAAACAGGGAAACTATGATAACAAATCCAATTATCATCACACCAGCTAATACAGTGACAAGAAGCTTTAAGAACTTTATAGTTGGTGCTACTAAAATTTCTTTTTGAGGGACAATTTTGTCTTCTTCTATAATATCTTTTTTTGTCACTGCGAATCCTCCTGAGCGTCTTGATAAAGCTCTTTCACGTGATGCACCAGTTTCAGCTAGTCTATCAAGGTCTCGACTTCGCAGACTTATAGAGCAGGGAGTTGTGCGCGTCGACGGATCAGTTGCAACCCATGTAGATGCATCAGTATCTGAGGGGCAATTTGTTGAAATAATAGTTCCTCAAGTAACAGAAATTGATAATTCCCCCGAGAATATTCCCCTTAACATTATTTATGAGGATGAATATTTAATCGTAATAAATAAGCCAGCTGGAATGGTCGTCCATCCGGCACCTGGCTCCCCAAATAAGACTTTAGTTAATGCATTGCTGCATCACTGTGGAGATACTTTGTCTGGGATTGGTGGTAACAAAAGACCTGGCATAGTTCATAGAATTGATAAAGATACCAGCGGTTTGCTAGTTTCCGCAAAATCCGACTTTGCTCATCAATTCCTCGCAAAGCAATTTGAAAATCATTTGGTTGAGAGAAGCTACCATGCTTTATGTTTTGGAGTGCCAGACGCTAACGATCCTCGCTTGCGAGGAATTAAGGGTGTTAGTTTTGAACTTGGCAACATTTTAAAAATTACTACTAAGCTAGCAAGACACAGAACGAACCGACAGAAACAGGCAGTCGTATTTGAGAAAGGGCGTCATGCAATTACCAGAGTAAAAGTCCGCAAAAAGTATGGACCCTTGTCAAGTTTAGCTTTGATAGAGTGTCGTCTAGAAACTGGTAGAACGCATCAGATCCGTGTTCATTTAGCTCATGTCGGGCATGGTTTGGTAGGAGATCCATTATACGGCGGACGGAGAAGAATCCCTTCAAAATCTTTTTCGGAGGAAATTGTTACTGGAATATTATCTTTTCCTCGGCAAGCATTACATGCTGCCAGTCTAGGTTTTATTCACCCAAAAACAAATGAGACTTTAAATTTTGAAGCTCCTTTGCCGGCCGATATGAGTGCCCTTATCAAACAGTTGATCTAGGTTTAAGTCTCAATGCGGCTAAGCTGGTTGCAAATTTAACTCAAAATAGCGCTAAACTTTAGATAGAAACTTGAAAAAATAAGTTTTGATTACTACTTATATGGTCACAAAGGATTTTTATATGACGAATTATGCAAACTTACCTGCTCCCAGTCCAGAAGCTGGTCTCAGCCGTTACTTGCAGGAAATACGTAAGTTTCCCATGCTTGAGCCCGAAGAGGAGTATATGCTTGCAAGACGCTGGGCTGATGAGCAAGATCCAGAGGCTGCGCACAAATTAGTGACTTCGCATTTACGGTTGGCAGCTAAAATTGCGATGGGGTACCGTGGTTATGGTTTGCCTCAAGCTGAAGTGATCTCTGAGGCAAACGTTGGCTTAATGCAGGCTGTTAAACGCTTTGATCCAGAAAAAGGATTTAGATTAGCGACTTATGCCATGTGGTGGATTAGAGCGAGTATTCAAGAATATATCCTTCGTAGTTGGTCGTTAGTTAAAATGGGTACTACGAGTGCCCAGAAAAAACTATTTTTTAATTTAAGAAAAGCGAAAGCGAGAATTGGAGCTTTGGACGAAGGCGATTTGCATCCTGAGAACGTAAAGAAGATTGCTACTGATTTGGGTGTGTCGGAAGATGAAGTGATTTCAATGAATCGCAGATTAAGTGGCGGAGATGCCTCGCTTAATGCAGTCGTTTCTTCTGATGGTGATGGATCCATGGAATGGCAGGATTGGTTGGAAGATGAGTCGGCCGATCATGCTGCAGACTTCGAGAATAAAGATGAAGTTGAATTTCGTTTGGATCTACTAAAAAAAGCTATGAGCTTCTTGAATGAGCGAGAACAGGATATACTCCATAAGCGACGATTACAGGATAAACCTTCGACTTTGGAAGAGCTTAGTACGGAATACGGTGTTAGTAGAGAGAGAATACGGCAGATCGAGGTGCGTGCGTTTGAAAAGCTTCAACTTCAAATGCGTGAACTAGCCTCTGAAGTATCGGTCGTCAGCTGATACTTGTAATAGTTTCTCTCGTCTCTGCTAGAGTCAATTCGTAACTTCGAAAGTGTGGTTGATTGTTGTGAATTCGAGTTTCAAATGGGGAATATTAGGTGCTTCTAAATTTGCATTTGAACAAATGGCTCCAGCTATACATGCGGCTAAAGGCAACTCACTCGTAGCACTTGCGACTAAGGACTCAGAAAAGGCTGAAAAATTTCTAGCACTTTCTGATAATATAAATATTCATAATGATTATAATGACTTATTAGAAAATTCTAATGTTGATGCAGTATACATACCATTGCCAAACCACCTTCATATTGAGTGGGCAATGCGCTGTCTAAAAGCTGGAAAGCATGTGTTGTGTGAAAAGCCAATCTCGATGGTAGCCGAAGAAATAGATGGTCTAATTGAATTGCGCGATAGAACGCGGCTTCTGGCAGCTGAAGCTTATATGGTAGTACATCATCCACAGTGGCAGTTGGCAAAAGAGTTCGTAAATTCTGGGAAGTTAGGAAAGTTAGTACAGATCGATGGTGTGTTTAGTTACAATAATGCGGATGACCCAATGAATATCCGCAATCAAGCACAGTATGGCGGGGGTGGCATTCCTGACATCGGTGTTTATCCTTATGGTGTAAGTAGATTTGTTACAGGTCTTGAACCCAGTGAAATACTTTTTGTCGATATAGTTTTTGAAAATGGAGTTGATACTTGGGCAAATGTTTCAGCTCAATTCCCTGGTTTTAAAATGCAGGCAGTGACTTCAATGCGGTCTGCTCCTCGGCAAGAAATGACAATTCAGGGCACAGAGGGATTTTTGAAACTTACGGCGCCCTTCAATCCTAATGTTTACGACATTGCTCAGATTACATTCAGAAAAGGTGATGAAAAGGAACAAGTTTTTAAATTTCCGGCAGCAAATCACTATGTTAACCAAGTTGAGGCCTTCTCTCTGGCAGCCACAACCGATGAAGCTTATCGCTGTACGTTAGAGTTCTCCAGAGGTACACAAACTATGATTGATATGATTTATGAGAAGAATAGAAAGCTTTTACAAGACTGATCTAGTAAGTAGTTCACCTACTGATTTCGATCAATAAAATCTAACATTTTTGGCCTTATGTTAGTTCTCCAGTTTTTCCCTGCAAATATACCATAGTGACCGGCATCGGCCTCAACATGACTGAATTTTTTCTCTGTTGGAACATTTTTGCAAAGAGCAATTGCCGCCGAGCATTGTCCTGGTGCTGATATATCGTCTTTACCACCTTCAATAGTCATTAAAGCAACATTTGAGATTGCATCGAGGTCAACCTGCTTTCCCCTTATTGAAAACTTATTTTCAGCTACCTCGCGTTTTTTAAATATTCGATCCACTGTCGATAAATAGAACTCTGCTGTCATATCCATAACAGCTAAATACTCATCATAAAAATTGTTATGTTTGTCGTGCTCACTAGCTTCTCGTTGAGCGACTTTAGTTATTTGATCTGAAAATGCTTTCGTATGTTTCTCTGCGTTCATAGACATAAAAGACATCAGCTGCAACAGGCCAGGGTACACTTGCCTTCCAACACCTGCATACTTAAACCCTACTTGTTG
>CACKSH010000034.1 GCA_902602765.1 Paracoccaceae bacterium | reverse complement strand
TCGCTTTTTTTGCCGATGGTGATCCTTCACGTAACGCTACTACTAAATTTTTTGCTCCGCTATCTCTTAAATTGAGTGCGTGGGCGTGCCCTTGAGATCCATATCCCAAAATTGCTACTTTCTTTTCCTTGATTAAGTTAACGTCACAATCTCTATCGTAATAAACTCGCATAATTCCCTCTCAAAATTATAATCGATTATAATTTATACTAAAATATCTGTATATTGTTTTCTTATTTTCAATTTGTTATATAAAATTAACATTTTTAATAATCAATTATTGCAAAAATAATAGAAATTATGCTCACTGAATTAGACTCAAGAATATTACGAATTTATCAATCTGACCCTGATATTCAAATGGCTAATCTTGCGTCAAAAGCTGGTACAACACCAGCGGTGTTGTCTAGAAGATTGGCTCAGTTGAGACGAAATGGTCAAATTGTTGCGAAGGAGGCAGTAATAAATTGGCAGCTTTTAGGTTATAAAGTTGAAGTATCTCTGCGCGTGACCTTAGATAAAACGCAACATATGGCGTTCGATAATTTTATGAGTGAAGCTCGAAAAATTGTGGAGGTAATTGAAATTCAAACATTTTTGGGAAAAGTAGATGTCAGATTACTTTTAATTGCAAAAGATATGGATGATTATCAGAGGGTTTATAGGGAGAGAATACTTCATTTACCCCATATATTAGAAATTGAGCCGTTAATGCATATTGCTCGTATAAGAAATAGTGAGATATTGCCTGTCTGATGGAACTTGATGAAATTGATTTTCAGTTACTCAAGGAACTGCAGCGGGACTGCAGTAGATCTGCTGGATCTTTTGGGGAGCAATTAGGTTTATCACAACCAGCAATTTGGCGCCGTATTAAACGCTTTTATGAAAAGGGTATAATTTCTGGCACGCGATTAGTATTGGATACTGAAAAAGTAGGTTTTAGCGTCACCGTTTTTTTAGGCATTAAGTTAGCTAGAAAGGGTCAAGTTCGCTTAGAAGATTTTGAGCGAGCAGTTACAGCTATACCAGAGGTGCAAACTGTGGAACATGTTTTAGGAGTTTATGATTACAGGATAAGAATTGTCGCACGAGATATTCCTGACTTTGAGAGAATTTTAAGACGCAGAATAATGACCCTTCCTGGTGCTGGTGAAATCGAAGCTAATGTTTTATTAAGTGAAGAGAAGAGGCAGGGACCAGTATAATCTTTTTTATGTTAAAATCTTATAGGGAATAAAATATTTACTGAACTGATTGATTTTAAATTGAGTTGTTTTATTATCAAAGTTAGCACGGTAGTAGGGGACAAAAATGAATGCTTTGCTTGATAACATTGATCCAAATGGTTTAGAAGAATTTTCCGTAGTTTTCACTGATCGATCTCTCAACCACATGTCTTCTTCTTTTCAGCTAGTTATGAATGATATCTCAGCTATGCTAAAAGAAGTTTATAGCGCTGATGCTGTTGTGATTGTGCCGGGAGGTGGAACTTTTGGTATGGAGGCAGTCGCTCGACAATTTGGCCGCGATGCAAAAGTTCTAGTGGCGAGAAACGGGTGGTTTTCATATAGGTGGAGCCAAATATTTGAGAGTAATAATTTGCCCCAGGCTGTTGAGATTATGAAGGCACGGAGAGAAAAAAACTCAGAACAAGCCCCATTTCATCCAGTTCCAATAGAAGAGTTGGTAGCAAAAATAAAAGAGTATTCACCTGATGTCGTCTTTGCACCTCATGTAGAAACCTCTGCTGGAATAATATTACCCGATACTTACATTAAGCAAATGTCGGATGCAGCTCATGAAGTTGGTGCAATTATGGTTCTGGATTGTATTGCTTCAGGTTGCGCATGGGTTGATATGAGTAGTTTAGGCATTGACGCTCTAATTTCTGCACCTCAAAAAGGGTGGTCTGCATCACCTTCTGCAGGTTTAGTTATGCTATCGAAATTGGCAGTTGAGCGAATGCAAAGTTCTACTTCAGATAGTTTTGCAATTGATCTTAAGAAATGGCACTCAATCATGCAGGCTTATGAAAGTGGAGGGCATGCGTATCATACAACTATGCCAACTGATGCGTTGAAAGCTTTCAGAGATACAATGCTTGAAACAAAAGAATATGGCTTTGATAGATTATGTAAAGCTCAGTGGGATTTAGGAAATAATGTAAGAGCAATGCTCAAGCAAAAAGGAGTGAATTCTGTAGCGCCAGAGGGCTTTGGTGCTCCAGGTGTGGTTGTGAGTTACACCAAAGACCCTTCAATACAAAATGGTTCAAAATTTACTAATTTAGGAATGCAAATTGCGGCAGGTGTGCCGTTAGCCTGTGATGAGCCTGATAATTTTATGACTTTTAGATTAGGTTTGTTTGGACTAGATAAATTGTATGATGTAACCGGAACAGTCGACCGCTTGCGTCGGGTTATAGATCAAGTTCTATAGCTCTTTGTATCGTTCTCGGCAGAGCTACTTTAGACCAAGTCCTAGTTTCATAAGCCCTTGACGTATCAGTGGTGATGAATGTAGAAAATTTATTCCTGCAGCTCTGGTTTTTTGGGCAATAGGTAATGAGCTTTTTGACACTTCATTTAATGCATTGATTCCCAAGACTCTAGTTTTAATATCCAAACGTCTTGCCTTGTCATATTTATCCAATATTTCTTCAATGTTGCTTAGTCTGGAAGTATCATTTACTAGATCATACAACGTTTTTATGTCCGCCAGGCTCATATTTAAACCTTGTGCTCCAATAGGTGGCAAAACGTGAGCTGCCTCAGCAATCAATGCCGTTCTTTTTGTTGTTAGTTGCTTTGCAATTTGTGAAATAATTGGCCAAGCAGTTACATGGCTTATCACTTTAAGTTTTCCTAAGTGTGAACACGAGCGATTGTTAACTTGTTTCTCAAACTCCTTTGAGTTAAGTGCCAAAAGTCGATCAACATTTTTGTTACTTTCCATCCATACAACTGAAGAGCAAGCTTTTCCTTCAAAATTTGCCAATGGTACAAAGGTAAATGGGCCTCCAGATCGATGAATTTCAATTGAGGCATTTTGGTGAGGTTTTTCATGGTTCACAATAAATGTTAAAGCTTTCTGGGAAAACTCTGTTCTCGAAATTTTAATTTGGGATTTTTCGCGTATAAATGAATTTCTTCCATCTGCGCCAATAACAAGCTTTGCATTTATTTGACTTCCATCATCTAGATAAACAAATGCCGCGTCGTCACGTCTTATGAAAGATGAAGTAGTTAAACCAAATTTTAATTCAAGGTTACTGTATTTACTTGCTTTTTCAATGAAAGCTTGGCGCAGAAGCCAATTAGGTATGTTCCAACCAAAAGGAAGGTCAGAAATATCTGATGATAGAAAATCTTTTGTTGTTATTTCCTTAGGTGGCCAATTTTCACCTGCTGCATCAACAATTCGCATAATTTCCATTGGGACAGCGTATGATTTTAGTTTTTCCCACAAATCCAGTGAGTGTATGAAATTTTGTGCTGGCTGTAAGAACGCTGTTGTGCGTAAATCAGCACCGGCATCACTGGCATGGGTGACTGGCTTGTGCGGGTCTACACAAATCACAGAGTAACCCAATGATGCAAAAGATATAGACGCTAGTAATCCTGCTGGTCCCGCACCAGAAATGAAAATATCTATGTTTCTACTTTTCAAGTTTCAGCCTCATTATGTATCAGAAAAGTATTCAAGCGACTACCGCTTGAACTTTATCGCTAGGTTCCGAAATGATGTTAAATATTATTACACTCACTGTTCGATTTTGAGCAATCTTGGAATTATTTACAGCAAAATCAAGCTTTACAATCTACTAATATACGATATTGGTTAAACCATTATTGAGTAAAAGATAGTATTTTTTTTTTGGATTTAAAGTTGCACCGATAGCTCTTTGTAGACAACTGAATTCTTAAATGTGGTCTAAATCTGGGAATTGGATTAGGTTTTTATTAGAAGAATAATCTTGTCAAATTAGTTTTGACTCTCAAAACAAATTCCTGTTGCTATTTAAAGGAATTTTACTTAGCGTTAAAGATCTACTTTTGTAGTATAGCTTAACAACAAGTTGCTAGTTAATTATGTATAAACACACAAATAAAGACGCTTATGCTTTAATTCTAGACTCGATTGATACCGGAGACTTTAAACCTGGTGATCGCTTAGTTGAAATAGATTTAGCTGATAAGTTTGGAGTATCTAGGACCCCCATTAGAGAGGCCCTGCAAAAATTAGAAACTCAATCTCTTTTGGAAAGAGATGGGCGAAGCTTAATAGTATCATCGCTGGATCATAATCAGATGGCAGAGTTATATGTTGTTCGTGCCGAATTAGAGGGTTTAGCTGCAAAATTAGCCGCAAAGCATGCTACTGATGAGGAAAAGCGAGTGCTTCAAGACATGGTTGATAATGACCGAAGCTTAATGGCAGACCCAACTGCGCTTGCACGAGCAAATCGTAGGTTTCACAAGCAAATTCACTTAGCGTCTCATAACCGTTATCTTGTACAACAATTAGATTTGGTTCACAGGTCTATGGCGCTAATGGCAACTACTTCTCTGGCCGTTGATGGTCGAGGAGAAATTGCTTTGGCAGAACATCAAGCCATAGTTGATGCAATAATTGCTGGTAAAGCCCAGGATGCTTATAACTGTCTAAGAGATCATATATCCGTCGCCTATGTAACTAGACTCAAACAAGAACTAAGCGAAGATTAATAGGATAATCAAAAAAAACAGTCAGGCATTCAATGATTTTTTGCACTCAATATCTGCAGCAAATCGTTCAAATAAATAAAAGCTATCCATAGGGCCTGGACTTGCTTCCGGGTGATGTTGAACTGAATAGACGGGTCTTCCAACAAGTTTAATTCCACAATTTGATCCATCAAAGAGAGATACGTGAGTTTCCTCAACGTTATTTGGTAAAGATTGGGTATCTACTGCAAAGCCATGGTTCATTGCTGTAATCTCAACTTTTCCAGTTGATAGATCTTTTACTGGGTGGTTCGCGCCATGATGGCCGTGATTCATCTTAATTGTT
>CACKSH010000033.1 GCA_902602765.1 Paracoccaceae bacterium | reverse complement strand
GGAAGAGCTATACAAGGTCATATCGCAGGAAAGATGACTAAAACCAATAAAGTTGGTTATATTGGGTCTTTTCCAATTCCAGAGGTTGTAAGAGGCATTAACTCAGCCTTCATACATGCTAGGAAGGTTAATCCAGATGTCGAATTTAATATCGTTTGGATTTATACCTGGTTTGACCCTGCAAAAGAAGCAGACGCTGCAACCGCTTTAATCGAACAGGGTTGCGATGTCGTTTTACAACATACTGACTCCACTGCACCACAAGCTGCTGCAGAAAAAGCAGGTGGGGTAATAACTTTTGGTCAGGCTTCAGATATGGCAATGTTTAAACCTACACCCAGAGTATCATCAATTATTGACGATTGGGCACCATACTATATTGCCAGAACTCAGGCTGTCCTAGATGGAACTTGGACCTCAACGGACACTTGGGACGGTATTGGGCCGGGTATGGTTGGTATTGGAGAAATTACTGCTGCAGTTCCAGCCGATGTAAAAGCAGAAGCACTCGCCATGAAAGATGCAATTGCTTCTGGAGATTATCATCCATTTACAGGACCCATCAATAAGCAAGACGGTTCAGTTTGGTTAGCTGCAGGCGAAACAGCGGATGATGGAACTCTGTTAGGAATGAACTTTTACGTAGAAGGCATCAACGGAGACGTTCCTCAATAATGATTTGAAGCCCCCATTAATTTATGGGGGCTCTAAAACCACCGATGGAACCTAACTAATGACTGATGTCGTAATAATCGGTGGCGGAATTGCAGGGATGTCTGCATGCGCCCAGTTAGCACCCTATGTTAAAGTCATTTTGTTAGAAGCTGAGCCCGAGTTGTGCTATCATTCATCTGGAAGGTCTGCAGCAACATTTATTGAAGACTATGGTAACCGCATTACAAAAGAACTAAATAAAGCAAGCTTGACATTTCTTAAATCCGAGAGCCAAGGGTTTTTAAAAAAGCGAGGACTTTTATTACTTGGTAGAAAAGGTGAAGAAGCACAGTTCCAGACCGATTCGGAAGATCTAAGATTGAAATATATTTCCGTTGACGAAGCTTTTAAATTCATCCCAGCCCTTAAAAAAGAACGTATAACACGACAAGCCTACAGACCTGATGTTTACGATATTGATACAAATAAGCTCTACGAGTACTACAGAAAGAGTGCTCTAGAAAATGGAGCTCAAATAAGAAAAAAAACGAAGCTAAAGACTGCTTATCAAAAGAATAAGAAATGGGAAATAGAAAGCTCGGACGGTGAAATCTCTGCAAGCGCATTGATAAATGCAGCTGGTGCTTGGGCAGATGAAGTTGCGGAATTTTGCGGAGTTTCAAAACTTAATATCAGACCTTTTAAACGCTCTATTGCTAGAATGCAGGCGCCCGCAAGTATCAATGTCCAAAACTGGCCAATGATCGATGGAGTTGGAGAAACGTGGTATGCAAAACCCGATGCGGGGAGCCTTATAATATCACCTGCTGATAAAGAACTGGTGGACCCACATGATGCCTGGGCAGATGAAGAGACGTTAGCAACTGGCGTTGAATCTTTTCAGGGCGTAATAAATGCTCCAATAGACAGAATGCTATCTAACTGGGCTGGATTAAGGAGCTTTGCTCCAGATGGAAATTTGGTAATAGGACCAGATAAAAATAATCCTTCTTTTTTCTGGTTTGCTGGTCAAGGTGGTTATGGTTTCCAAACGGCTTCTGCCGCAAGCCGACTATTGTCTGATCTATTTCTCGAAAGAAAAGTTTCAGTTGAAGGCGAAACACTGTTGGCTCTCTTACCTGGTAGATTTTAATGCCACTTCGAGAAAATCTACCCTCAACGGTTAGTCAGGCCGAAATTATTGGGAAGAAAAAATTATATTCAGCCTCTGCTGCACGGAATGCTCCATTCATATTGGAGGTTTTATCTCAATATCTTCCAGATAAAGGAAAAGTATTAGAGATTGCTAGCGGGACGGGTCAGCACTGCACATACTTTGCCAAGGCTTTTTGTAATCTTGAGTGGCAACCAAGTGAAATTAATCCCAAGCGTTTAGACAGCATTCAAGCCTATATAAAGGAAACAAACCAAGTAAACATTAACATGCCACTCTCGCTTGATGCCACCGCCGAAAACTGGGCCAAAGAAATTGATGCTTACAATGTAATAATAACGATTAATTTTTTTCATCTTATTAGCAATAAAGAAATGAAAACGCTTATTCGTGAAAGTTCATTAGCACTTCAAACCAATAGCTATTTTGTAATTTACGGCCCATTTATGAGAGGTGGTGAATTAACAAGCGATCAAGATATCAAGTTTCACACTTCACTTATCGAATGCGACCCAGATATCGGATATAAAGATGACTTCGATATACTTGATGAAATTGAAGCAAATAATTTATCTCCTGAAGCGATTATCGAAATGCCTTCCAATAATTTAATGTTCGTAGCGAAAAAATAGTGTCAAATTTGGCTATGCTTATTGAAACATACTTTATAAGTGATCTACGATATTACAAATTACACTAGATGCTGAGGCCATTATGTTTTCAATCGAACATGAATTTGATTCAACAATTATAACTTTAGTAGATGAAGGGACTGCCCAATTACAGGAAGACCTGATTATAAATAATTTTTCCGAATGCGTAACAATTGAACAATACGATGCAAGGACTGATAAGATTAATAAAATAACATTTTCTATGGCACAGATAAAAGACTTAAGCGCTGCGATCAATCTCCCAGAAGGAGTTTACTCGAGATTTCACAAAAAACATTTCAAACAATAATATCGGAAGTAGCCACAGAAACGGATTTTAAAAAGGCAAAGCAAATTTTTCCAAGCTTCAAATCCATAGCATTAAGCGAACGTTGCGTTATCCGCGTAATAAGCTTGTGATTTCCAACTTTGATACCAATAATAGCACCTGGTCCACTTCCTAATATGATTTCAACCACCTCACCCTCGAGTATGTTTAGAGCAGAAATCTTTTGAGGTTTGTCTATAGCGAGTATGATATCTTTTGCTAAGATTCTTAAACGAACTTTTCTACCTAAAGGCGTGTCTATCTTTGGCAAAAATAACTTAGAACCTTCAAAATCTAATTCCGTGATACCATCAGGTGCATGATTGTAGACAGTTGCTTCAATAAACGATGAAAGATCTCTCAAACCCAACTTCTTTGCAACACTGAAACTGGATAATATTTCCAAGGTTTTTCCCTGTTCGAGAATGCTACCTTTTTCAAGAACTATTATTTTATCAGAAAGTCTGGCAACTTCAGATTGGGAATGGCTGATATACAAAATTGGTAATTTAAAATTATCGCGCAAAAATTCTAGGTAAGGAATAACTTCTGATTTTAAACCTTCATCAAGACTAGCTAAGGGTTCATCCAAAATCAGTATTTTTGGGTTGCTCAGCAAAGCACGACCCATCGCCACCCTTTGCTTTTCACCACCTGATAAGTTTTCAGGTAGTCGATTTAAAATGCCTTCTAAGTTTAGAACCTCCACAATTTCTGAAAAAGAGCCAAGCTGACCCCTTCTACCAAACCTGTATGAATATTTTAAATTTGCCTCAACTTTCATGTGCGGAAATAGTCTTGCATCTTGAAACACAAAACCAATCCCTCGCTTGTTAACTGAAACATTGATTTTTTGTTCACTGTCAAAAATTAATTCGTTAAATATTTTTATATAACCGTTATTTGGTTTCATTAGCCCGGCGATGAGGTTTACCAGCGTTGATTTACCAGCACCAGACGGTCCAAAAATAGCAGTTATACCGATATCAGCATTAAATTTCGTTTTAAGGTAGAAGTTACCCATAATTTTATCAATGTTGACATTGATACTCATTCACTGTGCCCTCTGCTACTTAATCTGCTAGCCAGAACCTCAGAAATGTATAACGCTACGATAGAAATTAGTAAGGAAAGACAAACCAATCTTATTGTCATAAAATTATTACCAGGCATTTGTAAAAATTCAAAAATTGCCGATGGTACTGTTTGGGTCTGGCCTGGAATATTCGATACAAAGGTTATTGTAGCTCCAAATTCTCCCATTGATTTTGCAAAACCTAAAACCGCTCCAGTTATTAAAGCTGGAATGACCAACGGCAAAGTTATCGTGAGAAAAATCATAAACCTATTTGCGCCCAATGAATAAGCAACCACTTCTAATTTTGGATCGACACTCTCAAAGCCTAATCTAAAAGCTCGAACCATCAATGGAAAAGACATTATAGCCGCGGCTAGTACGGCTCCAAACCAATGAAAGGCGACTGTAATTCCAAAATAGGTATCTAAAAAACGTCCAATTAACCCGGTCCGGTTAAATAAAATCAATAAAAAATATCCTGTGACTACAGGAGGAAGTATTAACGGAATATGGACTAGAACATTAAGTGCCTGGCGGCCCCAGAAATTTTTTCGGGATAAGACATAGGCGATATAGACCGCAGGCAATAAACTAAAGACAACAGACCAGATTGATACCTTGATAGATAAAAAGATTGCGTCTATTTCCTGAGGGCTTAATTCCAAAATTACTATCCATTACTAGTGCTTGTTTTTACCATGTAGCTAAACCGACTGACAACTTCAAAATTGAGTACTTGCAAATACAAAATATTACAATTATACGACAGAGAATAGCGGTGTGTTGGGAAACCTACACTCCACCGATTAAACGTAACGGGCCGCAGGCCCGTTTTTTTATTTGAGATAATGATTAATAACTTAATAGCAAAATCCTACACGGACAAAAAACTTGCAGAACTCGTAAAACCTATTTTAGAGGATTTGGGTTTTGAGATGGTTCGCATTAGATTGTCCAGCGGCGATCCTGATACTCTTCAAATTATGGCAGATCGCCTGAACGGGCAAATTATGGTTGATGATTTGGCAAATATAAGTACCTCAATCGGAACAATACTAGATGTAGAAGATCCAATAGCGGAAAATTATACATTGGAGATCTCCAGCCCTGGCATTGATCGACCGCTTACAAGAAAAAAAGATTTTAACAATTACCAAGGGTTTGAAGCCAAACTAGAAACTACAGAACTCATTGATGGGCGACGTAGGTTTAAAGGTATTTTAGCTGGAATTTGTAAAGATGAAGTGCTTATCAATCTTGAAGAAGGCACAGTCGGTTTGAAATTTAACTGGCTATCAGACGCAAGATTAGTTTTATCGGATGATTTGATCAAGCAAATGCTTAGGAAAAAAAATACTAAAACGACTATTTTAAATGAAGAAAACTTTGACGAAATCGAGACTCAGTTGGAAAGTAATGAGGATTAAAAAATGGCTATAACTTCTGCAAATCAGTTAGAACTATTGCAAACGGCTGAGGCTGTAGCACGCGAAAAAATGATAGACCCAAGTCTAGTAGTGGAAGCAATGGAGGAAAGTTTAGCACGAGCAGCTAAATCACGCTACGGCTCTGAAATGGATATACAAGTGTCCATTGACAGGAAGACTGGCCGAGCAACATTTCGACGTGTCCGTACAGTTGTCGAAGAAGAATTGTTAGAGAATTATCAGGCTGAGATGACGGTGGAACAGGCGAAGCAGTACATGGAAAATCCAGAAGTTGGACAGCAATTCATTGAGGAAATACCCCCAGTAGATATGGGGCGTATAGCTGCTCAATCAGCTAAACAAGTAATTTTACAAAAAGTGCGAGA
>CACKSH010000032.1 GCA_902602765.1 Paracoccaceae bacterium | reverse complement strand
ATAAATTTTGATTTGAAGCTAGTACCATCAGAATACTGAAAATAGAAAAGCCAATAAATATCGGTAAATATAAATGAAGCCAATTTCCTTGCGATTTTAACATTAGCTCATTTGCATAACTCTCTGATATTTTGATGAATATTAAAATAATAATGCCCAATGAAATTTGTTTTGATGAACCAAATCTTGAATAATTCCCTATCATAAGAGTCGAAAAGCCAATTAAGGCAGCTATAAATGCCAAAAATGGGGTTAAAGTGCGCGAGTGTAGCTCCTCTAGAACTTTTGTGTGAGAACTGTCTGAAAGTAATGATACTAATGCAGGGTCGTTAAGAAGTTCTAAACTAGAGTAGGTAAAAAGAAGTTTTGCTTTTGAAAGTCGTTCTTTTACAGACCAAGACGTTAAGTCATAAGACAGATCTTGGAAATGTATTGTCGAAAGGTTTTTTCTTTTTAAATCATAATTCTGAACGATACCCTCTTTCAGAACTAATATCGGGCTATTATTATTTGTGATCAAATAGCCAGATTTCGATGTTATTATAATCTCTTGGTTTTTATTTCTTTCGTCTAAAACGAATACCTCTTCAATGACTCCAGAGCTTGATATCCCTCCGATGTAAAACGTTATACCATTTTGAGGGTGTATAAAACTTCCAACGCGTAGTAATTTTGCATTAATCGATGCTGCTACTTCGTTTTGTCGGTTTAAAAGAATGTTGTTAGTTTTCGGAATTAAAAAATGTGAAACCATCAACAATATTATGGTGACTATTAGCGCGAAGAAAATTATTGCTCTCGACAGCCTAATTGGACTAAAGCCGGTTGCTTGCATTATAGTAAATTCACTATCGTTCTTAAGTCTGTTAGTAACAATTGTAGCTGCCGCAAAAGCAGCAAGCGGTGCAATTATCGGTATTATTGGTGGTATCGTTAAAATTGAAAATTCTAAAAATACTAGAAAAGTTTGTCCATCGCTTATTAAGTTATCGAAAAGCGCGATGGCTTTATTAATCCAATATATTAATAGTAAGATGACGGAAAAAAAACCAAACATCAACAAGTATTGATTAAATAAATATCTGTCAAATCGAGACACAGTTTTATATTAATTCCAGAACGTTGCAATTGTACATAAACAAAAAATCTATATACCGAAAAATGTTAATTTTGAATACCATTTGATAGGAATTAAAAAGAGTATGAAAACTATAAAGCCGTTGAATTTAAAAATTATTGGATCAGATTTGGAAGCCCTTGCAACAGCTAAGGGAATAATAGTTGTTTTAATAACCCCGGAGGGGGTAATGGATCCTTTAGCTCGGCGGATAAATAAATTAACCAGAGGATCAATAACGCGCTTGATTGGTTCTAAACAGTTTAAAGAAGCCAATGCAGGTAAATTATTTTCTATTGATTTTCCGGAGCGATGCGCTGCTGAAAAAATTTGTGTCTTAAAAATTGAGCGTAGATCATCGAAGTTGATTTCTAGAAAAGCAGGAGTTGCAATTGCTAAAATGAAAGGCTCTGTTGAGATCCTTCTGGCTCTTGGGAATTTTGCAAATGTAGTAGAGCTTTGCAAAGGTCTGATGTTGAGAGAATATAAATTTGATAATCATAAAACAGAAGGTTCCCTTAATTTGGAAGACGCTGATCTTATTACGGTAATGCATAAAGAGCCTGAAATGCTTAAGTCTGAATTAAATGAAGCAGAAGCGATCAGGGACGGCGTATTTCTTACTCGTAATCTTATAAATGAACCTTCGAATATTCTTACGACTGAAGAGTTCGCTAACCGTTTAGCAGAACTATCAAAATTGGGTTTGAAAATTGAGATTTTAGAGGAGGATGACCTTCGTAATCTTGGAATGAATGCTTTTTTAGGTGTGGGTAAGGGTTCTTCAAGTCCGTGCAAATTAGTAATTATGAGTTGGTTAGGAACAGATAGTGATATTGCTCCTTTAGCCTTAGTAGGTAAGGGCGTGGTTTTTGATACCGGTGGCATTTCTTTAAAGCCAGCTGGTGGAATGGAAGATATGACAATGGACATGGGAGGTGCTGCGGTTGTTGCTGGAGTGCTTGCAACATTAGCAAAACGAAAGTCAGCGTCTAATGTTGTAGGATTAGTAGGGCTTGTAGAAAATATGCCATCTGGAACTGCTCAACGCCCAGGTGATATTGTTAAATCAATGAAGGGTGACACGATTGAGGTTATTAATACTGATGCAGAAGGGCGTTTAGTTCTTTGTGACGTGATGTGGTACGCGCAAGAAAGATTTAAACCCTCTGCCATGATAGATTTGGCTACTTTAACTGGAGCAATAATTGTTAGTCTTGGCCATGAAAATGCGGGGCTGTTTTCGAATAACGATTGGCTATGCAACGAGGTATTAAAAGCCGCTGATGTTGAAAACGAGGGTGCCTGGAGAATGCCGCTGGGTAAGCCTTACAGCAAGCTATTGAAAAGTAGATTAGCGGATATGAAAAATGTGGGAGGACGGGCTGCTGGATCAATAACTGCTGCGGCCTTTTTAGAAAAATTTGTTAAGCCAGAAATTCCTTGGGTTCATATAGATATAGCCGGAGTTGCGCAGACAAAATCTGAGTCAGATCATGCGCCAGCTGGTGCCACTGGGTGGGGCGTGATGACCTTAGATACTTTGGTGAAAAATAATTTCGAGGGTGGCTAATTTGAGCGAAGTTTATTTTTACCATGTTACCAGACAAACAGTTGCAAGTGCTTTGCCGCAATTGCTTGCGAAATCGATAGATGTTGGCTGGACTGTATTTATAAGGGGAAAAGACGAAGAAAGTCTCAAACTATTTGATGATACGATTTGGACGGCTCAACCCGAAAGTTTTATTCCCCATGCCGTGATAGGATCACGAAATGAGCAAAAATGTGATATTTTATTAGGTACCAAAGAAAACGATAGTTCTAATTCAGATTTTCTTATTTCAGTGAATGGGGCATTAATTTTTGGAGAAGAGATCTCTAGTTATAAGCGTTGCGCATTACTTTTTGACGATAAAAATTCAGATGAGATGAACATTGCAAGAGAACAGTGGATAGAATTTACGAAGGCTGATATTCGAGCAAAATATTGGTCACAAGAAACAGGTGTTTGGAGTTTAAAAAGAGAAAATTAATATTTACTAGGTGGTTTTTATAATCTTAGGATTAGAGTCTCATTTCGAAATTCGACACTCGAAAAATTGTTAAGAAAAGACATGCCGAGCAAGGATTGTTTCATAGAACCTTGATTAATATAAGCCAGGACATTTGTATCTGAAAATTGGCCAAGTTTAATAGATTGTAATCTTATGGGGGCAGTTTCCACTATTCCATTGGCAGTGTTAGATTTGCCCCAAAAAATTAATTTTGATAAATCATAATCCAATTTTTTTGCATCTTCTTTAGATAAGACAATATAGGTTGCTCCAGTATCAATCAAAAATTCAATTTCAACATTATTTACAAGAACTGTGGCATAAAAATGACCGTCCTGCTTTATGTTTATGATTATATCGGATAAATTTTTGGAATAGAGTACGGGTTGTTCTTTGCTCAAATTTTGCCAAACTCCATAACCTGCAATAAAGCATGAAAATATAATTACCCAAACAGCGGCAGATTTAAATAATTTTGTTAAATTATTTCGCATTGCTATTAGATAAGAGCTTAAGAAAAGTATTAAAATTATGCTCAAAAATATAAGTTTTGGATTATCCATTTAGTCTCACTTTCAATAGAAATTTAAGTTTAGAGCTCGTTAAAACTATGAATTCTATCCATTATAAATTGAGTTGCTAGAGCGGCGAATAACTTACCCAATATACGTGTAACTACATCTATGAAAGTGGGAGAGAGATACTTGTTGAAATACGTGGTGGCAGAAATTAGAGGAACTGCCAGTGGGAAAACTGAGGGATCGTTATGACTTGCCAGAGCGTCATTCCCTTGCGCCTCACGACGCTGTTTTCGTTTTTGAAATAACATCTCTAATGCAGTTAAAAATAATAATATTCCCCCAGCAATACTAAAAGCTGGCATGGAAATTCCAATAAAACTGAGTATTATTTCATCAAAAATTGCAAAAAGTAACAAAATAGCAGATGCAATGATGACAGATCTTCTTGCTATCAGGCGACGCTCATTTGTTGACAACTCTTGCGTTAAAGAGAAAAAATTGGAGTTAATCCGATTGGATCTACAATAACGAAAAGGGTTACAAAAGAAGTTATCAATAATGTGGCGTCCATATTTACTCACCTATTTCAGACTTTAATGCATTATCTAATTTCTTTTGTGCTGTCTCCCAAAGATCTTCAGCTTTAGTCATAGCTTTTCGTACCTCAGCATATTTAGTATTTAACACAACAAGCTCATTTCTATTGGTGTCTAAATAGATTTTGGGATCAGCTAATTTTTGACTGATTTTTTCTTCCATTATTAAAAGTTTTTCAATGCGTTCCTCTGATTTCTTAACGTTATTTTTCAGCACGATAATTTCGTCTTTCGTATAAGATTTTATTACTGTTTTGGGATTTTTTAATTGTTCTTGTTTTTTTGATGAACTAGCGGAGATAAGAGATTTTCTGTAGGTCTCTAAATCATATTCATAAGGTTTCACGGTTCCATTCTTTGCTAACCACAGTCTGTCGACTACTAATGATAGCAAATGAATATCATGTGAAACAATTATTACGGCACCTGAATATTTTGTCAGTGCTTCAACTAACGCTTCCCTACTTTCAATATCAAGATGATTGGTGGGTTCGTCTAAAATCAGAAGGTGTGGCGCGTCTAAAGAGGCAAGTAACAGCGATAAACGTGCTTTTTGGCCACCTGACAAACTTTTTACTTCTATATCCGCTTGTTCAACGGAAATTCCAAATCCGTCTAATCTGGCTCTAATTTGACCTTGTTTTTCCGCGGGTAGTTCTCGTTGAATATGTTCCATTGGCGTGTTATGCAACGTTAACTCATTTAGTTGATGCTGGGCAAAATAACCAATTCGCAGTTTGTTTGAGCGAATGATTTTTCCCACATGAGGTATCAATTTATTTGCGATTAGTTTTGAAAGTGTTGATTTGCCCTCACCATTTTGACCAAGGATGGCGATCCTGTCGTCTTGGTCAATTCTTAAGTTGATGTCAGATAAAACTGTTTTTTTCTCATAACCCACCGACGCATTTTGAATGTTTACAATTGGAGGTGATAATTCTTCTGGTTGCGGAAAATCAAATTTTGTAAAAGCTGGCTCGCTTAAGATTGAAATTGGTTCCATTTTGGCCAACATTTTTAGCCGCGATTGAGCCTGTTTGGCCTTGTCAGCTTTATAACGGAACCTATCGACATAAGATTGAAGGTGTTGACGTCGTAAATTTTGTTTTTTTACTTCAGCTTCTTTATGCGCCAGTCTGGCAGCTCTTGTTTTCGCAAAAGTCTCATAGTTTCCAGTGTAAAGATGAAGTTTCTTGTCTTCGAGATGCAAAATCGAGTTTACAGAGTTATTGAGTAAGGCCCGGTCATGACTAATAATTATAATGGTGCTTGGATATTTTGATATATATGCTTCAAGCCAAATTGATCCCTCAAGGTCCAGATAATTACTTGGTTCATCAAGTAACAATAGATCAGGTTTTGAAAAAAGAACGGCAGCGAGGGCAACTCGCATTCTCCAGCCCCCTGAAAATTCAGAGCAAGCAAGTTTTTGTTTATGTTTATCAAAGCCTAATCCATTTAAAATTGTGGCGGCTCTGGCCTCTGCTGACCAAGCATCAATATCAGCTAAGCGTGTTTGTATTTCGGCAATTTGTAATGGGTCTTTTTCTAGTTGCGCTTTTTGAATTAAATCTGTCCTTTCCTGATCAGCGGCAAGCACAGTATCTAACAATGTAATACTGCTACCAGGAGCTTCCTGGGCAACTCCACCTACACGAGTATTTTTATTTAACTTAAGGTTCCCTTGATCTAAGGTTATGTCACCGTAGACTAGACGAAACAGTGAAGTCTTGCCTGTACCGTTTCGTCCTACAAGTCCTACTTTATGACCACTGGGTATGCTCACTGTACTATTTTTGACTAGAGTTTGGCCCGCAACTGAAAAAGATATATTTTCAAAAGAAATCATATTTCGATTTGATATAGCATTAGAGTTTAGAGGCAAGCTTTGTTAGTAATTTTGTGGAATCAGGTATTAAAATACCTATATATTTATTTCACTAGATTTACGTCGTGTCAGAAGGCATTTTGGAGCAAATCAACTAGTACAAGCCTTATCTGACAAAAGATATAACTTTTGAAACATAGCTACTTTTCAAATCAATACCATCATGTTAAGCGCGCCCATAGTTTTAATACTGGCAGACAGTAACTCAAGATAAAAGGATAGAGCGTACCTTAAGCATTATAAAACCAGATGCCACCAAACGAAATCTTACAGGAAAAATTAACGCTAAGTTTGAAGAGGCTGACTTGAGAATCATTGCTCAAAAACGAATGCATTTGTCGAAGGCTCAGGCCGGCGTTTTTTATTACGTGCATGCGGAAAGGCCGTTTTATGATGAATTATGTGAATTTATGGCCTCTGAACCAGTTGTTGTTCAAGTTTTAGAAGGCGAAGGAGCTATTCTAAAAAACCGCGAAGTTATGGGGGCAACTAACCCAGCAGAAGCAGCTCCAGGGACAATACGTGCAGAATTTGCAGAAAGCGTTGGCGAAAACTCTGTGCATGGCTCAGATGCTCCAGAAACAGCAGCCGTTGAAATTTCTTACTTCTTTGCGGGTCTGGAATTAGTTGGTTGAAGTCGTAAAATTTGACGCAAATGAACAAATAGAGCGAGTGGCGTATTCGAATTTATCGTCTGATACAGTCATCGCCACTCTAATATGACCCGCAGAACTTTCACCAAAGCTCTCACCCGGCATTACTGCAATATTTGTGGCGTCTAATAATGCTTTAGAGAACTCAATTCCATTTAGCCCTGTTGCGCGAATGTCCAGCATCAAATACATGCCCCCTAATGATGGGTGCATTTTTATATCAGGGCATTCTTTAATAATTTTTTTGGCAATTCCACGTCGCCTAGAAAAGGGTTCTGCAACAGTTTTTTCAATATTTGGCATTTGCGTAAGTGCATACAGCCCTGCATCTTGAATAAACCCGGGTACGCCGTAATTAGTGTTACACGCCAAATCTGATAATTTTTCAATTACTTGTTCTGGGGCAACGACCCAGCCGAGCCGACTACCAGTCATTGCATGACTTTTTGACATTGATCCAATTACGGCCGTTCGATTTTCCATATTAGCAATTGAACGGATTGAAATATGCTTACCGACCCAAACCTGTGTATCATAAACTTCATCTGAAA
>CACKSH010000031.1 GCA_902602765.1 Paracoccaceae bacterium | reverse complement strand
TGCAAAATAAGACGCTGCGTTCGTAGCAAATAAGCTAACTCAAATAAACACCTTAGTGAGTGAGCAGAGGTATTGTGAGTTGGGGTGGGGATACCTATGGACTAGTGGACTATGTGGACCATCCTGAGATGTAGGGGGGGTTCAAAAGTCGAGGCAATTATGTAGGTAAATATCCAACTCTCACATTTTTTCTGAAAAAGGTTCGGTTATGATCCAATCATAATTTCAGTGCGTAGATACTTTGTGTCACGACATAAATAGTGCGTGTTAACCAAGGTCAGTTAACATCTCCCAAACTTATCTTTACCGGTCGAGGGCTGAGCCGCAAAAGCTTAGCCCCTATTCTTTGACAAAATTGGTCTACGACAAATCCGCAGCCTTACGATGCAAGGTGTTCTGCTCGTAGGCGTAGGCCTGTTGGATCAGCTCCGGTTCGCTCCACTTCTGGCCGAGGAAAATCAGCTCGAAGGGAGCGCCCGAATTGTAATAGCCTGCGGGCACCGTAACGGCTGGCAATCCAGCGATGTTCAATTCGCCGACGGTTGTTTCCCGGATCGCGTCACCTGAATGAAGCTCTGGGAGCTCTTCAATCATTTGAGGATAGACCAGCCCGTCCAGACTATGTCGATCAAATACTTCTTTTAGAATGTCGAGATACCGACGCTTCAGTTCCACAAATTGTGGCATTGCTGGCGGCGTCCCTGGTGATTTGATTGCCTCGACAAAGTCAGGCAGTTCATGGAGATATCCAAGGATGTTTCCTTTGCCTGTGACCTCTTCGATATGTGTTGCCTCGGCAAATTCATCCCACGTTTTGACCGCTGCACTCTCTCCAAGACGCTTGAGGTAGCAGGTCATGTCGTAAGCAATCGATTCCAGACCGCGACCGTCAAAAAACGGAGTGCCCGGTGTGACCTGGCGATAGGACGCAAAGTCCGTACCTGCAAATGGGTCCTCAACAAGGATTGCCCCTGCCGCCTCCAGTTCGCTCTTTGCCCGCTCGTAGAGTTCCGCAGCCTCAGAGGACAGCTTATTCGGACGCCAACCTGGTCCATATAGACCAAGGCGTTTGCCCTTAAGACTGTCTTTTGAAAGATTGGCCGCGTAGCCCTCAGTTGGTATTTTGTCTACACAGGCAAGGGTCTTGGGATCTTCCGTCGTATAGCCGGCCAAGACACCCAAACCATGGGCCGCATCCTCAACTGTACGAGCTATTGGCCCGACAACATCACGATTGCCTGACAGCGGAACCACACCGGCATTGGGCACCAAGCCGATGGTGGGTTTGATCCCCACCAGCCCTTGCGCTGATGCAGGGTTTTGAATGGAGCCGCCGGTTTCCTCGGCCAATCCCATAACCGCCATGTGGCTCGCAACTGCCGCGGCGGTTCCAGCACTTGATCCCCCAGGCACACGTTCACGATGGGCAGGATTGATCGTTGGCCCAGCCCAACTGTCGTTTGCGTGTGTGCCAGTCCAACTTAAAATCGGAACATTAGTTTTACCCAGGATAATCGCGTCAGCTGCACGCATGCGCGCAACCACGGGACTGTCTCGCTCAGGCATCAGATCGACACCTCCAAATTTTGAGTTCAGTCTTTTCCAGCCTGCCGTTGTTGGGAACCCTTTCATATCCATCGGGTCTTTCACCACGATTGGAACGCCGGCCAGAGGGCCTACTGGCTCACCGGCCGCAATCCGGCGATCGACATCTCTGGCGGTTTCAAGCGCGGCTTCCTCATTGTGGAAAATAATCGCGTTAAATGTCGGGTTCATGGCCTTGACGTGAGCAAGAACGGCCTCAGTAAGTGCCTCAGCTGTAAATTTGCCGGTTGATAAACCATCGCGAATTTCGCGAACTGTAATCTTTACTAAATCTGGTATTTGAGTCATTGCGATCTCCTCCCTTTTTTATCAGACCGTCATATGCTTTCGCACCAGATCATCTGCCTGTTTTGCATGAAATAGCTCCAATATACCTGCTTCTCTTGCCATAGGTTGAGAAGAATAAAAAGCTTTCTCCCAGTCGAAAAAGTCATTGTTTATTTTGAATTGTAATAATGCATATTTTGCCATTTCATTTACTCCTATCTATTCTGTCATCTCTGACATCATATAAGCTTTATAAACTGCGCCATTGTCTTTATCCCATTGAATTTCTGCAGGATCAGCCATAAAGGTACCCATCGCTTCCATGTCTATACAATTCATTGCACACATGACTTCGTTGTTACCAAGATCAGCTAGGCGATATTCACTAATTAACTTTCCCATTGGTCCAGCCATGTCTTGTTCAATTTTGGCCTTTAATACGTCAAAGCCAGCCTCAATAGTTCCATGAAAAAAAATGTTCATCGTAGATTTTCCTAATTATGTTCTATCAGGAGACATACAGTGTCCTGATCCCGTCAATTGTTTTCCTATTATTGAAAAGTACCCGACTGACTATTATAAAATAGTACAAACTCTGTAGTTGTCTCAAACTTGTAGGAACTTAACTTCGTAGAGCAAAAATAAATGCCTAAATATTAATAAGTGTGAGTAATCAGAGGTTAGAACCATATGAGTTTCAAAATAAACAAGAAAAAAAAAGTATTAGTTACTGGTGGCACAGGTTTTATTGCAGGTTGGATAATTAAGCACTTAGTGGAAGAAGGGGTAACGGTTCACGCAACTGTAAGAGACCCTGATGATAAACAAAAAGTAGCCCATCTAGTCGAGTTATCAGAGAATAATCCAGGTGAAATAATCCTTTTCAAATCTGATCTTTTGGAGCGAGGAAGCTTTAACGCTGCAGCAAACGGCTGCAATATTGTTGTTCATACGGCATCACCATTTTTATTTAAATTCAATGATCCTGTGAAAGACCTGATTAATCCTGCTTTTGAAGGAACAAAAAATGTTCTTGAAGCAGTAAATTTTACGGATTCAGTTAAACGTGTTGTATTAACAAGTTCATGCGCAGCGATTTACGGAGATGCTAATGAATGCGAGCATGCTCCAAATAATACTCTAACGGAAGCAATATGGAATAACACATCCTCAGCTTCCCATCAGCCATATTCTTACGGTAAAACCATCGCAGAGAGAGAGGCCTGGAAGTTGGCTGATGCTCAAAAGCGGTGGTCATTGGTTGTAATTAACCCTCCCGTAGTCTTAGGACCCACTGTGTCTGGAAAATCAACATCAGCAAGTCATGATCTGTGCTTGCAAATTGGAGATGGAACTATGAAGTCAGGGGCTCCACCATTCGAAGTTGGTATGGTTGATGTTAGAGATGTGGCTGATGCTCACATACGAGCTGCATATATCTCAAAAGCGGCTGGACGACATATCGTATTTAAAGAGACCACCACACCATTAAAACTATCCCAAATGCTTCACGAAAAATATGGTCAAAACTATCCATTGCCAACCAAAGAATTGCCGAAATGGTTGGTATGGTTGGTTGGCCCGCTTCTTGATACGACAATGACCAGACGGTTAATCGCAAAAAATATGGGACACAAGTGGCGAGCTGACAACTCAAAAAGCAGAGAAGAGCTCGGTATTGAATACCGTTCTTTGGACACCTCTATAAATGAAATGTTTCAACAGATGATAGATCAAGGTTACATCAAACCTTTATAACCTAAAAAAATTAACCGGTACTACAATTTTAGCTCAATGTGTGACACTTATTGACAACAAATAAAAGGGCTGATGGACCACAGCACGCTACCCTGATCTTATATACTACCTGTGCCAGAGATTAAGATCTCAAATTCAGAAAATGTATATTATCATGATGAGTGTGTATCGTAGTCTATCTTGTGTAGGTAGCTAAGATTATTACAACAATACAACCAACAGCACCATTACTGAAGACGCAATATCAGCATAATAGAAGCCGTGCTTATTGGCTTGGCTGCTAAGAAGTAGTTAAACTTCCACATACTCGGAGTGAGTAATATTGAGATTAATCAACATATGAAATATTGGCGTAAATATCGTTATTTCCATCGTTTGGTGTGATGTAGTAATCCATTTCTGCGCACATTGTATGAAAAAACTGATCAAATCCAATTTCAAGTAAAAAGTCTAATTTAGCAAATGATCCGATCCAAATAAACGTCTTTGTGAGTGAATGGTAGGTAGCAGGATGTCTCTTGTATTAACCCCACTCTTTGGTGTAATGTTATAGTATAACAATCTGGTTTGACTATGAAGAAAACTAACACATTACTATCAATCTGTACTCGATGCCGTGATGGGCGCGAAGATATGCACGAAAATCGTGGTGGAACCCGACTTGCCGAAGAGTTTATGAAGCGCGCCACTGAACAAATTGGCTTCAGTGTCAGGGGAGTTTACTGCATGAGCCAATGTAAAAGGCCATGTGTGGTTTCTTTTACAGCTGCAGATTACTTTACTTACTCATTTGGAGACCTCGACCCAGAATGCTCTGAGCATATAGATGCACTTTTTACGTTTGCTGAGATGTACGCGAGTGCTCCAGAAGGATTTGTATTGCGTAATGATAGACCAGAGGTTCTGCGAGCAGGTATCCTTGGAAGGTATCCACCAATAAAAACAGCGTCGGAATTAGTTTCAACTTTGTCAAAAAAATAAATCAAACTTGCTACAACCGTAGCAAACCAAGTGACTCAAATTATAACTTAGTGAGTGAATTGTAGGTAAAACCTTAGATGAATACACCGCTGCGATGGCAACTGTTAAACTGTGATCCAATCATAATAATTCTGTTGGCGAATTTTATGAAATCTCTACACCTTAAGCGTTGTAAAATAATACTGAGCCTGCGGTGATAATTAAAAGGATCGCTAAAAACCATTCAACAATTTTTTTTAATTTTTGGTTATTAAGATATTGTCTGATAACACTTCCTCCATATGCCCATATACTAATGGAAGGAATAGTAACTACTGTAGACATAATAACCATAAACAGTGTTCCAATTATTATATTTTCATCTTTTGGATAATATAATGTTACTGCGGTTGAACAGATTACCCAAGCTTTTGGATTTACAAATTGGAACAAAATTGCTTCGTGATATTTTAATGGTCTTGATCTATCTTCAGTCTTTGAAATATTTAAAGACCCAAACATTTTATATGCTAAATAGAGAATGTAGCCTGCGCCAACATATCTTAAAATATCATAGAGTATAGGGTAGGTAATAAACAAAGATCCAAGACCTAGACATACAAGTGCTAATTGTAAACCATGACCAGATGGAATGCCAAAAATATTAGGTATTGATCTAATAAACCCAAATTTTATACCTGATGCAGTTAAAATACTATTGTTTGGACCTGGTGTTACATACATAATAAAATTATACACTGCTAAAGCAGCTATTAATTCCCAGGTAATCATTATCTATCTCCTAAATAACATGCGTAATTAGGCATATTTGTAATCAGCTACAAAGTGAACGGCTCAAGCGCACAACCTTTAAATATCACCAAATCAGCAGCATGATCGTAGCATGATAAGACAAATCTTATCCAGCGTGACTGGACGGGCTACACCAGTTACAATCACTCCGATCTGCATAAATGCTTTTGTGGTGAGTGGTTGGTAATGTGAGTTGGGGTGGGGTTACCTTTGGACTAGTGGACTATGTGCACCAACGTGAGAGGTAGGGGGGTCAAAAGTTGCGGCAGTGATATAGGTAAATATCGTACTCTCACATTTTTTTGAAAAAGGTTTTTTATGATTCAATCATAATGTTGGTGCGTAGATACTATGTGTCACGACATAACTAGTGCGTGTTAACCAAAGTGAGTTAACGTCTCCTAATTATTATCTTTACTTTTCGGGGGCTGAGCCACAAGGCTTAGCCCCATTACCAGATTTTAAACTTATCAACTGTTGATAACACTTCAGCACTGGAAAGATTAACTCCAGCTTCAGTTCGTAATTTAATTACTTCTTCATCAGCCATAAAAGCTTCCACAAGACTTGGGTCATCTATTTCGCTCATATCATAAACCCGAGTTTCATCATCATTAGCACAAGCAAAATGAACTTTAACTCCATACTTTTCTAATTTTTCTTTTAACTCTACATCGACCAGATGAAGCCATCTATCAAAACCCTTGGTAATCTCAAACGTACTTACAAATTTCATAATATTGCCCTCTTAATTTCTTAAAAATAAATTCTACCCAAGCCAGTAATCGCCAATTGGTGTTATTACAGTTGTTGAAGATACGTCAGCTCCAGCCTCTTCACGTGCCTTTTTTACATCAGGTCGTAAACCAAAAGTTTGCATAAACTCTGGGTCAGGTACGTCCATCATAACGTAAATTGAAGTCTCATCTGGATTGGTTCCAGCCCAAATTACTTTTGCACCCTGCTCTCCGGCTTCCTTTTCTAAAGACTTGGCCATATCAGTCCAAACCTTGAAGCCTTTGGAAATTTTAACATTAACTAACATGCTAGGCATTTTTTACCACTCTCTTTTAAATAATTATTTTAATCCCCAAAAGCACTCTTATTTTTGGTTTGAGTAACTCATTGCGTAGCGCGGTCTTAGCCGCACAGCCTCTCTTTAAAATTAATTGTCGTCAACCTTGTTGTGCCGCCAACATGGCTTTGATTAACTTTCGACCACTGTCGTCATCTACAACTGGCGTTACCGTCGGGAATTTACATTGTCCTGACCAGCCCATAATCCACGAAGTTAACGCTTCTTGATTATCGGTTTCGACAACGATCCAGCCGTTTCCATTTGGAACATCGTGCCATCGGCCAATTTGAGACACGCCATCAGGATACTCACCAGCAATCTGCTCGTCAGTCATATTTGCGAAAAACGCTTGAGTGTCCGCTTGTTTGTCTCGGTCAACTTGATAAGTACACATAAAAATCATATTGCTAATTCCCTAAGCTAAATTTAATTTTGAAATTTCACGGTTTTAATACTCAATCAAATTAACATTAGATTTTGTAAAAGATAATAAAAATTGGTTTGACGTTAGGTTAGTTCACAGTATTTAAATTTTGACCGTTCAGTGATCATTTTTTAAAGCCTCAAGCAGCTGGTATCGGTGTCACAAAAATTTACATGAAGGATTTAAGCTTAAATTCAAATAATGAAAGCTTATGTTCTGCTATTTAGGCAATACCCTATGAAATCAAGTTTAATAATTAAGTCAATCCTAAGGAGCTGAGCTCATTAATAAGGTCGTCTATGAAATCTTTATTTTTTAGCATGCTTAACTCCCCTCTTATTCTTTTAGCACTTTTTCCTTTTCCATTTTCATTTTTTTGGTTTGCGAAAAAATCTTTCGCTTTTTTTTCATTACCCCTTTTCTTATGAATGAATGCGGAGAGGAGATACATAGTTTGTGAAAATCCTTCAAAAGCATGTTCTTTCTGCAGTTCAGCTTCGAAAAATTTCAACGCTTTATCAAAGTCACCGTTCTCTACCAGTGCATAACTATACGAATTTCTAGCCCATGAGGAAAAATGTGGTGCACTATTTAATACATATTCATAGTTCGATATGGCCAACTCTAGATCTCCGCAGCCATGCGCTCCAGCAGCCCCCAAAGCAGTATCAAATATTGTTTCTGAATGCTGGAAAATTTTTTCAACTTTTTTGCATGCCTCGTCATGGTTTCCCATCATTAACTCAAGTGAAAGTTCCAGTGAAAGTGCAGGAGCATGAGTTTGACGGATTGACAAAGCCTTATTTGCAAGCATTAGCCCTTGTTGAATATCATCTTTAGGATTATCTGAGATCCTTAACATTATTTTTTGCCAATAAACCCATCCTAAACTATTCATAAACCTGAAATTATCAGGCTCTTTTTCTAACAATTTTTTCCAAAGATTTTCTGCCTTTTTATTCGATTCACGGTTGTTTTGTTGAAAGAGTGAATTTGCTTTAATGTGCATCTTATAAAGTTCGGAATCATTAGAAGCTAATTCAGGGCGAGCATATTTTGATGTTAAGCGGTTAGCTTGAAGAATAGAAAGAGCAATTTCATCCTGAAGATCGAATATGTCTTTTGTTTCATCAAAATCATATATATCGGAAAAAATTATCCTTTCTTCATTCAAATCTGTCATTTCGACAGCTATT
>CACKSH010000030.1 GCA_902602765.1 Paracoccaceae bacterium | reverse complement strand
GCTATTGTTGGTGCGAGCCTACAAGCGGTGACCCGCAATATGCTTGCAGATCCACATCTTCTCGGCATCTCTTCAGGGGGGGCTTTTGGCGCAATTTTAGCCCTTTTGCATACTGGAATGTTTATCGGTCTCTTGACTGTTCCATTATTAGCTTTTGCCGGCGCTTTGCTTGCAACGATGATCGTACTAGGTGTTGCCCAACTTGCTGATGCTACTAGTGCGGATCGGCTCGTATTAGCCGGTGTTGCAGTATCATTTATTATAATGGCCGCGGCTAATATACTTATTTTTCTTGGAGATCCTCGCGCTTCTCACACAGTAGTTTTCTGGATGCTAGGTGGTCTTGGTTTGGCACAATGGAGCCAGCTTGTTTACCCATTAGCAATCTTGCTTTTATGCGGCACTTGGCTGATATCGCGTGCGACACTCCTCAACGCTATGACAGTCGGGGACGAAACAGCCGCCACTTTGGGTATATCTGTGGCTCGGTTTCGTCTCGCTGTTTTTATTGTTGGAGCTTTGATCACTGGCGTAATGGTGGCATTTTCTGGTATTATCGGGTTTGTTGGTCTTATGGTCCCACATGTAGCTCGGATGCTGGTAGGTGGCGACTATACAAGAGTTCTTCTGGCATCGGCTCTCATTGGCGCAATATTCCTCCTTTGGGCAGACATTCTTGCGCGGACGTTGATGGCCCCTGAAGACATGCCGATCGGTATCGTCACTGGGCTTATCGGGGGAGCATTTTTTATTTGGCTACTACGCCAGCGAAGATCAATATAACACCCAGTAAGGTAGATAAGGAGATGGATCCTGAGAGTAGCCTTCTCCGTATTTATGTCACCGTTTTGATGCGAAAGAAGGCAGTTTAATCAGCCTCAATCTAGTAAAGTTGCACCTGTTTCAAAGCGGATGATCTTGCCATCTTTGAGCTTTGCCACACCCATAACTGCTTCTCTAGTGCCGTCAGGGTATGACATAAAGTCATGGCTAACCAATATTTCATCATTTTCATAAACACAGCGAGAAGACTCGTTCACAAACTTTTCATTACTCAGCATGCCCTCTACCATAGAGATCCATTCTTTTTTACCAAATTCGTTACCACTTTTATGAAAAACAAATACGCAGTCCTCGTGAAGTAGTTCTGCATAAGCATTTGTGTCTCTATTTGTCATTGTGGCATTAAGTTTTTCGTGCATTGACATAGTTTGCTCCTTTAAAATTCTATCTATGAAATAAAGCAGTCCTTCAGAGTTCAGTAGAAGAGTTAGCAATATATAGTTTCGATAACTTCTAAATGCATACATTAATACATTTTTTTAAAGCCAAATCTGATTACGTTACGACAGTTACACCTGTTGCTGAAACCAAGCTTGACTAATCAGATAATGGCGGAGGAGGTGGGATTCGAACCCACGGTGGGCGTTAACCCACGTCGGTTTTCAAGACCGGTGCATTCAACCACTCTGCCACTCCTCCGACATCCGTTCAATTATCGAAAAATTTTTGATTCTTAAAGCATAAAGATATAGTTCTTTGCGTGAACTGAAATCCTACACCTTTTCACCATGAAGCTTACAAGCTATAAACAATTCGGCAGCACTTTTCTTGGGTAAACAAATGCATAATTTTAAAAACGTAACAAAAATTTCATTGTTAAGCTTGTTATTAGCGGGGTGTCAGTCTGCAAGTAACGAGATAGTAGGTAAATCATCCAAACCTTTGGGTATCGAATTTAAGGAAAATGATGTAGAGGCTCCTGAAATATTCAATGCAGAGGGATTAGCGTATTGGGATGGTCAATCTTCACTAGGAGGAGTCTGGATAACGCATCCAAACATTGAGCAACCGACTAGGGTTATAATTAAAGATAAGTATGGAAATAGTTCTGTTATAGGGGCAATTTTTAATAGAAGCAGTGATACTGATGAAAAAAGAATGCTGCTATCATCTGAGGCTGCCGCGTCTCTTGGCATCAAGGCAGATGAAAACCGAATAATTTCTGTAACTGCACTAAGAGCTCTTAAAACGGTAAAGTCGATAAAAAGTAAAGCGGAAATTACCAATATTGAAAATGGCGCCACATCAAAAGAAAAAATCGAAAACCAGAGTACAACTTCTCAAAACTCTACTGCTGTCACCTTAGCGAAACCATATATTCAAGTTGGTATATTTAGTATTGAGCAAAATGCTAGAAACACGGCTGAAGTTATGCATCAGCTAAATATCCAGCCAACCGTCAAAAAACAATCGAGCCGAAATAAGACCTTCTGGCGAGTTATTGTTGGACCGGCTATTAATATGAATGAAAGATCCACACTACTGCAAAAAGTAAAGGCTGTAGGTTTCGGTGATGCTTATGCTGTATCAAAATAAGTTGTCACCTGTTTTTAAGATTTTGATGACGTTTCTGTTATTGAGTACATTTTTGTGGACTGGCAAAGCGCTATCCTTCGAAACATCAGCAAAGGCAGCATATATACTAGATCAAACTACCGGCACGGTACTTCTTGAAAAAAATGCGGACCAACCGTTACCGCCAGCATCAATGTCAAAACTAATGACCCTTTACATTGCCTTTGAATATATTAACCAAGGCAGGCTAGAACTGACAGAAAAACTCCCTGTTTCGGACGCTGCAGTCGAATATCGCGGATCGACAATGTTTTTAAATACCAGTGACAGAGTCACCGTAGAAGACCTACTTCGCGGAATTATTGTTCTGTCAGGCAATGATGCATGCGTTGTTTTAGCCGAAGCCTTGTCGCCTGATGGCACCGAAAAAGGTTTTGCGGACTTAATGACAAGACGAGCAAAAAAAATGGGCATGTTGAACTCAGTATTTGCAAACTCAAACGGATGGCCACATCCTGAACACAAAATGAGTGTCAAGGATCTCGCTATCCTAGCAAATAGAATAATAGCTGATTTTCCAGAATATTATAAAATGTTTGCTGAAGACACGTTTGAATTTGATGGTCGCGCGGCTGCCAATACTCGAAATCGAAATCCTCTTTTGGGCTTGGGAATTGGTGCAGATGGACTAAAAACCGGTCATACTAGCGAGGCCGGTTATGGACTTGTTGGGTCTGCCTTACAGGGTGAACGAAGAGTTATTTTCGTAATTACAGGATTAAGAAGTCAAAGTGTTAGAGCTGATGAAGCAGAAGCAATCGTAAGTTGGGCCTTCAGGCAATTCACTCAAAAAAAATACGGTGGGAAAAACGATGTAATTGGGTTTGCGCCAGTATGGAATGGTGCCTCTCCGCAAGTGGGGCTTGCCCTTGCTGAAGATTTAGATCTTTTAGTGCCGGTGTTTGATGACGATGACATAAATTTTAATGCGGAAATTAAAACTCCCATAAAGGCACCACTATCGAAAGGTTCGACCATTGGGAATTTAATTATTTCGAGGCCTAATTTACCAACTTTTAAAATTCCACTGGTTGCTGCAGAAAATATTGGAATTGGCGGGTTTAAAGAAAAAGTTTTCTCCGCTGCTAAATTTATTCTCCGTTCGATTAACCAAAGCCAAGAGGCTGCATTTTGAATTTGAGTGGAAAATTCATAAGCTTTGAGGGGATAGATGGATGTGGAAAGTCTACTCAGGCAAAAATCTTAAGTGAGGAACTTATTTCCTGCGGGCACAAAATTTTGCTAACCCGAGAACCAGGCGGTTCAGACGGAGCAGAAGAAATTCGTAATTTACTCCTTACGGGTAATACCGATAGATGGTCAGCTGAAACTGAAATATTACTCTTCACAGCAGCTAGGCGGGATCATTTGGAGCGAACCATTTTACCTGCACTCAAAAATGGATTAGCTGTCATTTGTGATCGCTTCTCAGATTCAACAAGGGTTTATCAAGGTGTTACGCGCGGTGATTTAAGAAACTTAGTTGATCAGCTTGATTCTGCTATGATACCCCGACAGCCAGATATTACTGTTCTGATCGATTTGGACCCTACCATCAGCCTGGCAAGAGCAATTGAGCGTTCAAACAAGGAAGATAGGTTTGAGGACTTTGGAGTAGAAATGCAAATTAAACTGAGAAAAGGGTTTTTGACTTTAGCTCATGAGTTTCCTAATCGGTTTATTGTAATTGACGGGAGCAGAAACGAGGCAGAAGTTGCAGAAAATATAAGCAAACGACTTCACGAAATTGGTTGATTTATGAGCGATGAACCAAATAATTTTTTTTCTGACAAAATAGCTGGTGCACCTCACCCGATGCTATCAAATGAAATAATCGGACATAGTTCACAAAAACTCAGCTTTTTAAGTTCCTTTGCGAGCAATAGACTTCCTCAGTGTTGGCTATTGGCCGGTGACATGGGAATAGGTAAAGCTTCTTTTGCATGGCTCATAGCAAAATTTTTACTAACCACAAAATATCAACCAGCCGATTTAAAAATCGATCTTAATGAGTCCAATATTAACTCAATATTAGAGCCACAAAGTGGCAATACTTTAAATCGAATTATCTCAGGGTCTGAACAGCGAGTTTATATCGTTAGGCGAGGATATAATGAAAAAAGGAAAACGTTTTTCAAAAATATAACAATAGAGGATGTTCGCAAGTTACAATCTTACTGCTCACTTTCAATAGCTGACGGGGGTAAGAGAATCATAATAATTGATACAGCAGATGATCTGAATAAAAGCTCAAGTAACGCTCTCCTTAAATTACTCGAGGAGCCACCAAAAAATACTATTTTTTTATTAATATCTCACCAACCAAACCTTTTAGTGCCTACTTTAAAATCAAGGTGCCAAAAATTATCATTCTCGAACCTTAACCAAACCGATCTGGGAGCAGTTTTATCTGCGATAGAATGCAAAATAGAACGGTCAGACGAAGTGTCACTTTCAATTTTATCCAACGGTTCTGCCGGTGCTGCATGCCGGTTAATAAATTCTAACTGTATTAATTTATACAGTGATATATTAAATATATCTTCATCACTTCCAAATCTAAATACAAATAAAATATTGCAACTGAGTCAAAACTATTTTGGCAAGGCAAAACCGGGTGAATTTGAAATTTTTTTAGAGATGATGCAACATTTTTTCTCACGTCTATGTAAAACGGGAGCAATGCAAAAACCTGTATTACCAAGTGTGACTGAAAACGAAGCAAAAATTATGAAAAATTTATGTCCAAACCTTAAAAGTGCTCATTTTTGGTCTGAGGCCGCTAATATTACCCTTGCGAAATTAAATAAAGGCTACCTTCTGAATATCGATATTGACAGCCTCATTCTAGATGCGTTCATCTATTTGGAAAAAAGTTACCAAACAATTTATCGAACTAGGATTACAAATGAATAGTAAGCCAAGCATTAGCGATAGCCACTGTCACTTAGATTTTCCAGATTTTAATGAGGATCTCTCAGAAGTTATAAATGCTGCGCTAGAAAATGGCGTAAATAGAATGGTTACCATCTGCACAAGGCTCAGAAATGAACCATCAGTTAGGAAAATGTCGGAGGACTATAAAGCAATTTATTATGCCGCAGGTAACCATCCGATGAGTGTTTCCTCCGAGCCAATGGCACACTTAAATGAATTAATTAAAATCAGTAAACATCCAAAATTTATCGCAATCGGAGAAACCGGACTAGACTACTATTATACATCTGATACTGCTAATCTTCAAAAGAAAAGCCTTGAAATTCACATAAATGCTGCGCAGGAAACAAACTTACCACTAATAATTCACGCACGAAATGCAGATACTGATATTGCCGAGATTTTAGAAAGTGAATTCAAAAACTGCCCGTTTTCCTGCGTCATGCATTGCTTTTCTTCGTCAAAAAAACTTGCTATTAAATCTATCGATCTTGGATTTTATCTTTCCATGTCAGGAATCGCTGCATTTCCTAAAAGCAAAGAATTACGTAAAATTTTTTCAATGGTGCCAGTAGACCGTATTTTGGTAGAGACAGATAGCCCGTACCTCGCTCCTCCCCCTTTTAGAGGCAAAAGAAATGAACCCGCTTACGTTGTTAATACAGCAAGAATTGGCGCTGAAATATTTGAACTTAGTTATGAAGATTTTGCGTTGCAAACAGAAAAGAATTTCAACTCGCTGTTCAAAAAAGTCCTCAATAGTGGAATGTCTTGATGGATAAGCTTCGTTTCACTATATTAGGCTGTGGGTCATCTGGCGGGGTGCCCCGTCTCGGCGGTAACTGGGGAGACTGTGATCCAAAAAACCCAAAAAATAATAGGCAAAGATGCTCTCTTTTGGTTCAGCGCGTAAATAGAAATGGTGAAACACAAGTTTTAATCGATACTTCTCCCGATATGAGAAATCAGCTCTTGAATGCAGGAGTAGGCTCTCTCGATGGGGTTATATATACCCATTCACATGCAGATCACGTACACGGGCTAGATGATCTTAGGATGATTTTTTTTAATATGCGAAACCGAATAAATGTTTGGGCCGATCAATCTACGCAGAACGACCTGATAGAACGTTTTAAGTATGCTTTTGTTCAACCTGCAGAGTCCCCCTACCCCCCAATTTTAAATTTGAATACCCTCGAAGGTGTCACCGTCGTAGAAGGTGAAGGCGGGTCCATCACTTTTATCCCTTTTCAAGTGAAGCATGGAAATATGACCGCACTCGGCTTTAGGATTGGACCACTAGTATATCTTCCAGACGTTTCTGAGATGTCAAAAGAAGCTTGGGATGAAGTAGCTAAAGCAAAATGTTGGGTTTTAGATGCTCTCAGACGTAATCCGCACCCATCTCATTCACATCTGGAAAACAGCTTAAAGTGGATCAAAAAATCAGAAATTGAAAAAGCTGTTTTAACAAATATGCATGTAGATCTAGACTACGATACACTAATGAACGAAACACCAAAAAATGTTGAACCCGCCTTTGATGGTATGGTTCTAGATTTTGGATTTTCAAGATGAATTATGGAAGTTTTTCTGCCTTGATGCACGCAGAAATATATTGTGGAAACAGTTGGGAAGGACCAGGGGCAAGTGGCAAAAGCCATCGACAGGCTCGTTGAAATCGGTTTGGTCTCAAAGAAAAACTTTACGTTACTAGCGCTATAGCTATCATACTTGTCATATCTATCATTTTTATCATGACTAAGATGACAAATATAATAGATATGACAGCCTTTGAGCCGGATAAAGAGATGACGGGGGAAAATTCACCACTGCCATGTCGATAGGGTTGCTGACTTCTCGTCTTGCTGCAATACCAAACAAGTCTGACGCTTTCCCACAAAAACTGACCAAACGGTCCCGAAAGCGGTCCCGAGGATACAAAGGATCCCCGCCCAGAGGCGATGCTGACTGCCGTATCGAAACGTGGTGGTAAATCGGTATTTCTGAAATTCCTTGGTTCGTTAAAGGCGCCGCTTAACCGGGACGCGATCTTAGCCGCTATTGCTTTGACGATCTCTTGGGGGCCTCTGTCACGCAAGCGGATATCAATGCTGACCGCACAAACTCTGCCTTGGTACCTGAGGCTTTACGGCGTCATGATCGGCGCGACAATCCCAGCTGAACATCACAAATCAGGCTCACTTTGTGGTATTCCTCACAACGAACGCTTCTCGACATGGACGATGGCGGATCTATGTTTCATGGCTATAACGGGTAAGAAGCCACCCGCGGAAGAGGCCCTTACTCTGCAAATCCTTGTCGGTCTGTTGATTTCAAACGGTCCAGGCGCGATCTCTGCACAAGGAGCAAAGGGAGCTGTTGCCGCCGATGGTCCACAAACTCCTGAACGCGTCCAGATAAACAAAAGCATGCTCGGTTTCCTTAGTCACTGCGGTTATGCACATGGAGGAAATGGATTCGAAGGTATGGCTTTCCTGCTCGAGCAGTTTGAGGAAAAGGGTTTAACAGACCCGACAGATCCAAGCCACGGGCTTGACCTAAAACAGATGGCAAGGGATTTCGCGCTCGACTACAAGAGGTCCAAAGCCAAGGCAAAAGAAGTTGGTTCTGAGGTGCGGGCGCTCCCGGGTATTCACCACCCAGTCTTCAAGGGCAAACCAGTCAATTTTGACCCGAGAGAACAGTTTATCACCAATTTCCTAAATAAACGCGGTGAATACAACGTCTTCCATGCATTTTACCGCGAACTGGTACAAGCACTCTATGATGTTGGCGCGAGCCGCTACGTGTTCTGTGTGAATGTTGATGCAGTCATTGCCGCGCTTCTGCTTGCACTGCTCTGGAAAGACTATCCGTCCGGCGCTCTTTCGCGACGTGCGCTTGAGAATGCAGCATTCACGGTGTTCCTCTATGGACGCATGATTGGCGCAGCGGCTGAAATCGACGATCACCTAAATCGCGGCCGAAATATGGATACCCGAACGCCAGTATCCGCCTGTTCGTATATCGTTTAGTAGCGCGGCCA
>CACKSH010000029.1 GCA_902602765.1 Paracoccaceae bacterium | reverse complement strand
GTAATTATGATGGCACCCAAGGGCCCAGGACATACTGTGAGAGGAGAATACACCAAAGGCGGCGGCGTGCCATGCCTCGTTGCCGTGGATAATGATGCAAGTGGCAAGGCCTTAGAAATTGGTCTATCCTATTGTTCTGCTATTGGAGGCGGCAGATCAGGTATAATCGAAACTAACTTTCGCGAAGAATGCGAAACAGACCTCTTTGGAGAACAAGCTGTTTTGTGTGGTGGCTTGGTTGAATTAATTAGAATGGGTTTTGAAACTCTGGTAGAAGCCGGTTATGCACCTGAGATGGCCTACTTTGAATGTCTTCATGAAGTAAAGTTGATTGTTGATCTTATTTATGAAGGCGGGATAGCAAACATGAATTACTCAATATCAAACACAGCCGAATATGGTGAGTATGTCTCTGGACCAAGAATACTTCCGTATGATGAGACAAAGGCTAAAATGAAAGCGGTGTTGAAAGATATACAAACAGGAAAATTTGTAAGAGATTTCATGCAGGAAAATGCAGTGGGTCAGCCTTACTTTAAGGGAACACGCCGTATGAACGATGAGCATGAAATTGAAAAGATTGGGGAAAAATTAAGGGGCATGATGCCATGGATCTCAGCAGGTAAAATGGTCGATAAAGATCGAAATTAGGATCGATTGCTCAAAGGCAGCTACAAATATCAGCTGCCTTTTTACCATTTTTCGGTTAAATCGCTAAAAATATCATTTCTATAGTTAGATAGACATATATGGAGAATAGAGTAACTAAACAAAGTTGGCTCTTATTGACCCTTCTGGGGTTAATTTGGGGCAGCACCTTTATGATTATAGAACTAGCGTTAGATGGAATTTCACCTTTTTGGCTCGCAGCCACTCGAATTTCAATAGCCGCTTTAATAACAAACATTATTTGGTTTTCGTCCTCTCGAAAACTGTTTCAAACGGACTTAACGGCTTGGCGGACTCTTGTATTTTCTGGCGTGTTTGCAACTGCAGCTCCATTTATTGCACTAAGTTGGGGCCAGCAGTATGTAACATCTGCTTTTGCAGGTATTTCAATGGCTTCAGTTGCTTTATTAATTCTACCACTTTCATATTTTTTTGTTTCAAGTGAAAAAATTACTGCTTCCACAATTTTAGGAATATTTTGCGGGTTTTGTGGTGTTTTTATACTCTTGGGACCTGAGGTTTTTGTGGCCTCAAATGAAACAAAAGAAGCTTACGGCAGGCTAGCTTGTTTGTTTGCAACCTTTTGTTATGCAATTAGTGCAGTGCTTACTAAACGTTTGCCGCCAATAGATCCAATAGGCCTAGCTGCTGTCTCTCTATCTTCTGGTGCATTTTTTGTTTTACCTGCTGCGTGGTTATTTGAGGGAGCGCCACCTCAGGTATCAAGTAAAACATTTTTTTATTTAATTATTTTAGGTATCTTTCCAACAGCAGCAGCAACTTTTTTAAGAATAATTATAATTCGAACTGCTGGCCCTATATTCATGACACTTACAAACTTTCAGGTGCCACTTTGGTCAGTTTTTTTTAGTATTCTAATACTTAAAGAACCGTTTGAAATTTCAATGCTTATTGCGTTAGCGGTGATTTTGAGCGGTCTTGCTATAAACCAACACTCAGAAATAAAGAAGATTATAAAAACAAAGATTGCCTAGACAATTTATGGTTCCTTAATAGCGTTTCTGATAGAGGATATTATCGCATCAATCATTGAGATATCTTCAGCTTCAACCATAATTCTTATAAGTCTTTCAGTTCCAGATTTTCTGACTATCAAACGTCCAAGCCCTGAAATCTTTTTTTCTGCTTCTGAAATCATTTTCTTAACTGATGGGTTATCCAGAGGGTTCTTTTCGCTCGCATAAATTATATTTTCTGTTTTCTGGGGCGCGAGATCAAATGGACGCCCAACCACACTAGCCGGCTCGCCTCTACGAACCATTTCTGCTAAAAATTGCAAGCCTGCCATTAACCCATCACCAGTTGTAGAATAGTCCGTCATTACGACATGGCCTGATTTCTCTCCCCCCAAATTAAAACCATTTAACCTCATTTGCTCTACGACGTATCGATCCCCAACCGCAGTTCTGACTAGTTTTATTCCTTCTCGATTCAGAAACGTCTCCAGATGCATATTTGACATAACCGTTGCTACTAGTGTTTTTTCTACTAAGATCCCCTCCTTTTGCCACCGTGATCCGATCATTCCAAGAAAGTGATCACCATCAATGGGACAACCTTGCTCATCAATTACTAATACTCGATCTGCATCTCCATCCAAACAAATTGCCACATCAGCTCCATGTGCTACCACCGTTTCCGCTGCAATTCTTGGACTGGTAGAACCACACTCTAGATTAATGTTCCTTCCGTCAGGTGAAACGCCAACAGGTACGACTTCTGCTCCAAGCTCCCAAAAGACTTCTGGTGCTGCTCGATAACCGGCTCCATTAGCGCAATCAATTACAACTTTGAGGCCATCTAACCTCATCTGATTTGGAAAACTAGATTTTACTCTTTCTATATAGCGATATCTACCATCATCAATTCGCTTCGCTCTACCAATATTTTCTGGGGATACGCAATCTACTCCTTTAGAAACTAAAGCTTCTATCTCAACTTCCACACTGTCTGATAACTTATAACCATCAGGACCAAAAAACTTTATACCATTATCATTATGTTCATTATGACTAGCTGATATCATAATACCTAAATCAGCTCTCATAGAATTTGTTAAAAGCCCTACAGCAGGTGTTGGGACTGGTCCTAGTAGTAACACATTCATGCCTGCTGAGGTCAGCCCGGCTGTCAATGCATTTTCAAACATATAGCCCGATAAACGTGTATCTTTCCCTATAACAACACGGTGTGATTTTTTACTAGCTTGCCGAAAGTAAGACCCTGCTGCTGCACCAAGTTTCAGACAAAAATCTGACGTCATCGGATAAGAGTTCGCTCTACCCCGGACTCCATCGGTACCAAAAAATCTACGAGACATCGGGATCTCCTACTTTATTTAAGTGTACACTATGCCATAGTTTCATGGCCTGAACAGTTTCTTTTACATCATGTACCCTGAAAATTTGTATGCCCTGAGAACGAGCGTACAATGCAATAGAAACAGATCCTGACATCCTGTCTTCATTTTCTTTAAGCCCCGCAAGCGTTTTTAAAAATTTTTTTCTCGACACACCAATAAGTATTGGCACTCCTAATCCGTGGAAAAGACTTATCTTTCGCAATAAACTGAGGTTGTGCGTTAGAGATTTTCCAAATCCAATACCTGGGTCAACTATTATAGCTGTTCTTTGCATGCCAGAGTTCACCAGGTTTTCTATTTGCTGACTTAGAAAATCATAGATGTCCAGACATACATCTTTATATTTTGGCTCATTTTGCATTGTTTCAGGAATGCCTTGTGAATGCATAATACATACTGGCACGTCGTACTTGATGCAAAAGTCACCCATCTTACTATCAAATTTTAATCCAGAGATATCGTTTACCATAGTGGCACCTGAGGAAATTGCCATTTTTGCAACTTCAGACTTTCTAGTATCTGCAGAAATTGGTACTGAAATTTTGTTTGATATTTCTTCGATCACAGGTATTACTCTAGATATTTCCTCTGAGGTTTCCACTTCTAGCGCACCAGGTCGAGTACTTTCCCCACCGATATCAATTATATCAGCACCAGCAGAAACCATAGATATGCAGTGCTCTTTAGCAGTCTCTAAAGTTAAATACCTTCCGCCGTCAGAAAAGCTATCAGGAGTTACATTTAAAATACCCATGACTCTGGGGATATCAAAAGAAAGACCACAAATTTTAGGTCTTTTGTCAGTAATATTGCGAAATATATCCTCAGGAATATCTTTAGCCAAAACGATCTCTGGCTCAGAATTTCGCGAAAGCTTTTCAGCATGGGTAAACCAAAACGGAGTACCTTGCAAAACGCTTGCATTACTTGGGATGGTAGGGTCAGAGTTTATTATCGGGCGGAAATATTCACTCATTATTCTTTATATGGCTATCTTGGTAGTTTAAAAATATCTTCTTCCAATGGAAGTATAGCGACCATGTTATCATTATTATGCGCCTCAGGCACCATACCGATAACACTTAGCTTCTCTCCATTAAGTTCGTTCATAAGCCAATACGCTAATTTGTAAGTATTGTCAGCATCAACATCGGGAGGTTTGTTAGCATCCAAAACTATTTTTGATGGAGCCCAAACTGAAATCTGACCTTGCTTTATTGCATAATCTAATTCTGTTTTAGTTGAAACTACCACACATTTCGAATTTCTTCCTGCTAATATCCACGCACTCTGCTCTATAGATAGTAAATCCAGCCTTCGCTGTATGGAAGATTTTTCATTCTTTGCCCCTACTGGGTTTTCAGGAATATCAACACATAAAATGACTGGTTGTTGCGAAGCGCAAAGTTGATCAATCCATGAATTTAAGTAAATAGAAGCAACAGCAGCGTTGCTTAGATATATTACGTGAGGTCTAAGTAAAAGTTCATCGCTGCCTAGAGACGATAAAACAGTATAATTGTGGTCTTTCTCAGTACGAACAATTTCTACTCCTAGAGCCCCTGGGCCCCTGTCAAGTTTTTCAATTCTAACAAATGCCCTATGAACTTGAGGTTCGATTAGTATTCTCTCCGCTATACGTTCTGCTAAAGTTTCAAGCAAATTTACTCGCTCGGAGTAAACTTCATCAGAAATAGCTTCTGTAACCTTATCATAAGACAATATCTTATCTACATCATCATCTATTACTTTATGGACTGGCTTTACCTCGACGACAACGTTGAAACAAATTCTCTGTGTCATGCCACGTTCTGATTGGAATGCCCCAATTTCTACTTCAAGTATGTGATCGCGCAGTGAAATTCTATCTAGTTCGATGTCAGAAAGGTTAGTTCTAGACCTTTCAACGGGATGACTGAAAGCCAGCTTGATTTCGTTCGTCATTTATTAATCCTTTAAGCTGTTGGAGCTTTACATAAATGTAACCTATAGACCATGAATAATTTATTAGAATGGCAAACTATTATTTAATTTTTACTTTATTAAATTAATTAGTTGGCAATTTATCAGAATAAAATTTATGGTCGCCAATTATTCCTGTTCTTGCTAACTTTTTTGCCCAACTTGGATTTACAGATTTTGCATGATAATAAAGTGCACCATTCGTAAGATTAATATTTACGTCCCATAACACCATTCTGGCTATCTTACCCGCTCTTGAATAACTAGATTTATCATTAATACTCTCTAGCAAACCATCACACATGTAAGTAAACTGGCACCTGTAACGGTTTTTATTTGAACCTTGGTTGACTACTCCACAAAGAGTATCTGGAAATCTACTACTGCTAGCTCTATTAACAATTACTTCCGCAACCGCAAATTGACCCATTACCGATTCACCTCTCGCTTCAAAGTAAAGTGCATCCGTTAAACACTTCCATTCTTTCCCACCTTGAAAGCTTGGTAATCCATCAATATAATTTTGATCTACAATCTTCTCAACACGCCTCATAGAAGGATCTACTAACATATCCATTACGAATACAGGCAGACTTTCATGATGCTTTTTTTGAATTTCAATAAGCCTATTAAGATTATTTCCGTTTGCCACTGAAAAACACGAAATTAAAAGTAAAGTTACTGCTATTGGCATTATTTTTTTGTAATATTTAAATACCATCAAAAACAACCAACTTTAACTATTTAGCAACCGCAACGGCTCTAACTGATTACAGTTGAAATGGCAACTTGAGCAGCTGCAAGTTTTGCTACCGGCACGCGGTATGGAGAACAAGAAACATAGTGGAAGCCTAACTGATGACAGAAAGCTATTGATTCCGGGTTACCGCCGTGCTCACCACAGATTGAAAGTGTAATATCAGATTTTATTGACCTTGCTCTATCTGCACCCAACTTTACAAGTTCCCCAACACCTTCCGCATCTAAAATATGAAAAGGATCCTCTTGGAAAACACCCTGCTGCACATATTGGGACATGAACCGTCCTGCATCATCCCTCGACAAGCCATAGGCCATTTGAGTTAAATCGTTTGTTCCAAAGCTCAAGAACTCAGAATTCATGGCAATATCGCTTGCTCTTAGCGCTGCACGTGGTGTTTCTACCATAACACCCAATTTATAATTAACTTCTTTGGATGTTTCTAAACTTACTTGAGAAGCAACAGACGCCACCTTTTTTTTAACAAGTTCTACTTCACGTTTAGCACTCACCAAAGGTATCATTATTTCTGGTATCACTGAAATACCTTCGTCAGACACATGAACTATCGCTTCAAAAATTGCTCTCGCTTGCATTTCATAGATTTCTGGCACAGTTACGCCCAACCGTACTCCACGCATACCTAACATTGGATTGTATTCACCCATCGCCTCAACTCTTCGAACCACATCTGACAGAGGTAAACCCAAAGCCTCAGCCAAGTCATGCATACCATCTCTATCGGAAGGAAGAAATTCATGAAGCGGCGGATCAAAAAGCCTTATGCATACAGGTAAATCCTTCATGATTTCAAATAATTCAATAAAATCTTTACGTTGCATTGGTAATAATCTTTCCAAAACCAAACGTCGATCCTCGGCAGATTTAGAAAATATCATTTCACGCATCACAGTAAGTCGGTCACTTTCAAAAAACATATGTTCTGTTCTACAAAGGCCAATTCCCTGGGCATTAAACTTCTTAGCGGTTAAAGCATCCTGAGGCGTATCAGCGTTAGCACGGACCTTCATTTCAGAAACTTCGTCCGTCCATTCTAAAAGGGTCTGAAATGCGTCATCTAATGCAGCCTCCACCATTTTAGGGGAACCAAACAAGATATCACCGCTGGTTCCATCAATAGTGATTTCATCGCCTTCTGTTAATTGACGGCCATCCTTACAAATTAAAGTTTTTCTCCTTGTCTGAAATCGAATATCCTTTACTCCGACTACGCAAGGCAAGCCTATACCTCTCCCAATTACCGCAGCGTGACTAGTTATACCGCCTCTTTCGGTTAAAACACCAACAGCTGCATGCATTCCCCTCACATCCTCAGGAGAAGTCTCTCTACGCACCAAAATACAATCGATCCCCCTCGATGCATGCGACTGAGCAGCTTCTGCCGAAAAAACAATTCGACCAGTTGCAGCACCTGGACTTGCTGCAACTCCATTCCCCAATATTTGCCGATGCGCTTCAGGATCAATTTGCCTGTGAAGTAATTCGCTTATTGCTCTTGGCTCAACCCTCATTAAAGCTTCAGAGCGCGAAATAATTCCATCTTCGGCAAGTCTTACAGCCACTCTAACAGCTGCCTGAGACCGCCTAGGAGTTCTAATACCGTCTAAAATGTGTAAAACTCCGTTTTGAATGCTAAACTCAATTTGCATTTCTTCTCGTAATTTAACGCGCATAAGAGAAGCGAATTCAACTAATTGTCCAAAAATTTCTTCATTGTTATCTTCTAACGACCAGCCTCTTTTATCCTTTGTTAAATAAAGAGTACCTTCGCTAGATTTTTCTGGCCGAATTTGCGATTGTTCCTTATAGCGTCCTTTAATTTTGGGCTTTCCATCATTTTCATCAATAAGTTGCAAGATTCCTGTACCGCATTCGCCCTCTCCCAAACCAAATGCCATAACTTGGATAACTAAACCCAAACCGGCATCTATTGGTGCCCCCTTTGCCTGTCTTAGCAATCTTGCAGTGGTACTCTCCCAGGTGCGTGCCATAGACCTGAGAATTTCAGAGAGTTGTATCATTATATCCTGAGGGAAGCATTGCTCCGTTTCATTTTCATAAATCTCTAATACTTTTGCCAAAGCTTCACTATTTTCGTTGTCAACTTGATTAAAAATATCTGGGTCCAATCTAGCTACGTGAAGCGAATAGGCTTGTATGAAGTTGATATATATTGATGATGCCACACTTGGCCCCACCTTTTGCTTAAGTTCCTCATAACGTAGATTATTCATACCAATATTCATAATGGCACTGGGGCCACCCCAATCAGAACTTTCTGATGACGGACGCACACATAGCAAATCATCTGTACCAAAATTCTTTAAGATATCTTTAATATTCTCATAATGACCGGCAGCAATTGAATGAACACCAGAAAATGAAATTGCTACTGTCGTCGGTACCGGAAGCTCTAATCTTAGTAGTCGCTGAAGACACTTTGCTCTACCTCCATGGGTTGCGGTCGCGATCCTCGCTGATGGTGTAATTAGCTCAAAATCTAACTCAATCCGTTCCATTTCCTGCATTTCTGACCCGTTTAAAGTTAAATCAAGTAATCATCATTATGCACATATTGCACTAATAATCTTCAATTAAAAATATTATTCTAC
>CACKSH010000028.1 GCA_902602765.1 Paracoccaceae bacterium | reverse complement strand
TGCAACAATATATCACTATAGTTTGTTACGGCTTCCAACGCGTGACAAAAGGTGTGTCCGAGATTTAATAGCGCGCGCTCACCATGCTCGAGCTCATCGTTTTCAACAATTCTAGCCTTTATTTGACATGATCGTTTAATAGCTTCAATGCGAAGTTCAACATTGCCATTAATTAATGCATAAGCGTTTTCTTCCAACCAGCAAAAAAAATTCTCATCCCCAAGTAATCCGTATTTAGCCACCTCACCGTAACCAGATAAAAAGTCTCGATCAGGAAGTGTGTCTAATGCTTCAGTATCGGCCATGACAAAGACTGGTTGATGGAATGCACCAACTAAATTTTTGCCAAAGCGCACATTAATACCTGTTTTTCCACCAATAGAGCTATCGACTTGAGCTAATAAGGAAGTAGGAACTTGAGCAAATCGCACTCCGCGCCTTACGATTGCTGCGGCAAAACCCACTAAATCGCCGATTACGCCACCACCTAAAGCAATCACCAAATCGTTACGCTCCACTTTTTGTTCTAAAATCCATTCTACAACTCGGACAGCATACTCCCAAGATTTTGTACTTTCTCCACTCGGAAGAACTAAAGAGGAAACTGATACTCCCGCTAATTTCAGTGAACTTTCGAAAGAGCGTAAATGTAATGGCGCAACATTCTGGTCTGTAATTACAACAACACGATTTTGCGACAAGAATGGTGTAATTATTGGAGCCGAATCTTTTATTAAACCATGGCCAATTATAATATCGTAGGAGCGTTTTTCTAACCCAACTCTTACCTTTTGCATCAAATTATTCCTCAAACAAGTTTGGATGTAACTGCAGACTATCGATTACTTTTTGAGCCATATCCTCCACTGTGTAGCGCGAGGAGGCCTTAACTGATATATCAGCTTTTTTATATATGGGCTGCCGCTCGAGATGAAGCTTTTTCAAGGTCTCATAGGGATTTAGAGATTTTAGCAAAGGTCTGGTATCCTTATTTTTTACTCGCGACCACAATAAATCCACCTCAACATCTAACCATAGCGAAACACCAAGTAAGCTTATTGCCTGTCTATTAGCCTTATGTATAAAAGCTCCACCACCCGTGGATAGAATGGTCGGTGAGCCCTTCATCAAACGCAGAATTACTTGTGCTTCTCTTTCTCTGAAAAACTCTTCTCCATCACGGATAAAAATTTCTTGAATTGACATATTTGCTGCCTTTTCAATCTCAGTATCAGCATCAAGAAATGGAACACCCAACTTTGAGGCAACTGCTTTTCCCACGGCGGTCTTTCCTGCTCCCATCATACCAATAAAGGCGATAGTTTTTTTTAATTTTTTTGTCATTTTTCCTTTATCAAGAAACTAGGTTCAAATTTCAATGACTGTTTGTTACTAGATGAACTTGACAATACATTCAGTAACAAATTCAATAATGTAAAATAACAGGATAAAAGTATGTTGAAAATTGTTAAGTGGCTATTCTATTTTACAGCTGCAGGAACAGTAGCATTAATTATCTTTGCCTATATTGGACCTTTTTTGGGATTTGATTTCACCCCAGAAGAAAAAACCGTAATTATACCCGTGGAGCTTCATGAGGACTAAAGCCACCTTAATTTTTACATTTGTTGCAGCTGTAGCAGTGTTTGCCGAGACTGCTTCATCAAAATTTCTCGAATATAATTTATACCAATATAATCACCCAATTATAACTAATTCTCTCAATCGGGTCTCTGTTATTCAAGCCAACCTACCCGAAATTGAGGTAACCAAATTGGGTGATGTAAAACGTAGCTCCGTTGGTTTATTGCCGCCAACAGTTACAGGTTTTCCAACTAGTTTGTGGAAGGAAAGCCAAGCTGACGATTTGGTAGGACTATTACGCAAACTGGGCTCACCAAGTTCTCCAGCAGTTCAGAAGTTACTGTTTCAAATGCTTTTGGCAGAGGCAGAGGCACCGTTAACAACAGATAGTGCAGAAGAGTTCTTATCTGAACGAATATCGATTTTGATCGAAGCAGGAGCGATCGATCCTGCGATTGCACTTTTAGAAAGAGCTTCGCCCTTACCACCAAAGCTAGTGCCCAAACTCTTTGAAGCCTCACTTCTTGGTAGTCAGTACGATCCCGCTTGTAAGCAAGTACTAGATCTTGGCGCCAACTATCAGAATGACGCTGGTCGAATTTACTGCCATGCACTTGAGGGTGATTGGCTTACCGCATCGCTGATATATAACACATCAAAAGCGCTTAATAGTATTGAGACCTCTACGCTATTGCTATTAGGGGAATTTCTGGAGATTGAGGAGCCCTCAGAAAAATTTGCACCCCTAAACGAAATAGACCTAAGCCCTTTAGAGTTTAGATTATATGAAACTCTAGGCTACCAAATTTTTCGAGAAAATTTAGGCAACGCTTTTATTTTTGGTGATTTATCCGGCGATAACGGATGGTACGCACAACTTATAGCCGCTGAAAGGCTAGCAGAAAATGGTGTTATTGATGCCAATAGATTCTTGGGAATATTTACGGCTTACGATCCCCCGTCATCGGATGGCATTTGGGAAAGAGTAAGTGCCGTACAATATCTCGATAAAGCCCTTTCACTTTCAAATAGTACTAAAGAAGTAGAGTTGGCACTTAAGAATGCTTGGCAATTATTTCAATATTCTCCAAACTCTTCAATTTTCGCCGAAGTATTCACCCCAAGACTGTTGGACATTGAACTTACCCCAAATTCAGAGATTATGGCTATAAAAATTGGAATGCTCTCCTCAAGCTATGATGTGATAATTTCAAATTCCGTGGCAATTAATGCGTTAGATCCGATTGTATTCGCATTCACGAACCATGAGGCACAGTTTATCACGCCTACGACTATTCTTGAAAAGACTCTTTTGGATGCATTTTATCGCCCGCGAGTACCCAGTTATGCAAGATTACAACTTGCAGATGGAAAATTAGGAGAAGTTATATTAAATGCTCTTATACAGCTAGAGCGTGGTATAGCTGGTGATATGCAAGATTTACTCGAGTCAATATCTACACTTCGGCATGTTGGCCTAGAAAGAGTGTCCCAGCGCACTGCTCTTTGGTTAGTATTGAGTGAAACTTAAATATGAGCAAAGATCTTATTTTTACTTTTTTGGAAGCAAAAACTGTCGAGACCGACGCATCAGAAAATACAATAAAATCTTACAACCATGACTTGATAAGATATTTTGATTGGATATCTTCCTGCAAAGTTCAAATTTTCGACGCTGAAATATCGCACATTGAGCTTTACTTGGTCAACCTCAAAGATTGTGGACTTTCAATTGCAAGCCGCGCTCGTCATTTATCAGCAATCAAACAATTCTATCGATTTGCTGTCGAAGAAGGGTGGGCGCGCGCAAATCCAGCTCTACAGATATCGAGCCCGGGCAGATCAAAAAAACTTCCTCAATCGGTAACAATAGATATTATAGAGAGACTGCTAAAAGCCGCTGGGGAAGAAGCAAAAAATAAAAGCTTTAGGTCTCGGAATATTTGTTTGATGACGCTTTTGTATGCTACCGGAATGCGTGTTTCAGAAATGATGTCGCTCCCACTAGACGCCGTAAAGGGAAGTCCCAATATGGTCCTTGTATCTGGGAAGGGATCAAAAGAACGTCTGGTTCCTTTATCAAAACTAGCTCGCTCTTCCATTAAAATATGGATAGAAGAACGTAAAATTTTACTGAATGCAGCAAAAACACAGAATTACACCCCTAATTCAAAATATTTATTTCCATCTAATAGCAAAAGTGGCTATTTAAGTCGTCAATGGTTATTTAAGAAATTAAAGAAGTGGGCAACCCTTGCCGGAATTGATCAGAACAAGGTCAGTCCACATGTGATTAGACATGCGTTTGCCACGCACCTTCTCGCCAATGGAGCAGATCTACGAGTAATTCAAACTCTACTAGGCCATTCAGATTTGGTTACAACTGAAATATACACCCATGTTGTCGACGAACGGCTAAACGATTTGGTTTTTAATCACCATCCACTATCCAATAAATAATTATTAATTAGAATGCAGGGATAAACATTGAGAATTAATTTTAAAATTCAATTTTTTTTATAATCTATTTTGATTTTTTTGGATAATTAAATATAACGACCTCTTTATATCGTATAGTAAATAAACTTAGGAAAAGGCATGGAAAGCGGTTTAACTTTTTTAGATCAAAGTTTTTGGATAACGATTGGGGCAGTATTTTTCCTGTTGCTCGTTTCTGCTTTATTCTCAGGTAGCGAGACGGCACTGACCGCCGCTTCACGTGGGAAGCTGCGCACTCATGCAGATAAAGGATCAAGAGGGGCCCAAAAAGCATTAAAAATTACAGAAGACACAGAGGGACTAATCGGGTCTGTGCTGTTAGGTAACAACTTAGTAAACATCTTAGCTACCTCTCTTACAACAGCCCTTTTTACTCAAGCTTTTGGAGAAAGTGGTATCGCACTTGCTACCTTAATAATGACTGTATTAGTGCTAATCTTCGCGGAGGTTCTACCAAAAACTTATGCCATAACTAATGCTGAACTAGCTGCAGCCAGGGTTGCCGGTTTCATTCATTTGATAATTAGGGTGTTATCACCAATAGTAGCGTCTGTAAGGTTTTTAGTAAGATTAATCTTGCGGATATTCGGAGTTAAAACAGATCCTAATAGCCATATTTTAGCTGTGCGTGAAGAAATTGCTGGGGCGATTCAGCTCGGTCATTCGGAAGGTATTGTTGAAAAGGAAGATAGAGACCTGATCTTGGGAGCCCTAGATCTATCAGACAGAACCGTGGAGGAGATAATGCTCCACAGATCCAATATAGAAATGATTGACTCAATCGACGAACCAACCAAAATTTTAACACAGTGTTTAGAAAGTGTTCACACTAGACTACCAGTATTTCTCAATGATCCAGACAATATCGTCGGGGTAATCCACGCTAAAGATTTAGCTAGAGAGATGTATAAAGTCATAAATGAAAAGTCTCCAAACATTAGTAATTTGAATAACTTTGATATTGGTCATGTGGCAATGGAACCCTATTTTGTGCCTGACACCACATCCCTAGATGACCAAATGAGACAATTTTTGCATCGCAGAACGCATTTTGCACTTGTCGTCGATGAATACGGGAGCCTCCAAGGTTTAATTACGCTTGAAGACATTTTGGAAGAAATAGTAGGTGAAATATCTGATGAATTTGATCCAAAGGATACCAACGACATCAGGCAATCGAATGATGGCTCGTATATTCTAGAGGGATCAACCACTATTAGAGATCTGAACAGGGCTAATGATTGGTCATTACCTGATGACGAAGCAAATACTTTAGCAGGATTAGTAATGCACGAAGCTCAAATGATACCCACCGTCGGACAAGTATTTAGATTTCATGGTTATCGTTTTGAGGTAATTGAGAGAAAAGCTAATAGAATAACCTCGATAAAGGTTACTTCTATTTAAGTTTATTGTGTGACATTTTTTACTCAGCTGCTGTAATTTCTTTTTTGAAAATTAAGCCATTTAAGTATTGGGCAGTATAGCTTTTTACATTCGAAGCAACTTCTTCCGGACAACCTTCTGCAACAACCTGCCCTCCCCTGTCTCCTCCATCAGGACCAATATCAATTATCCAGTCAGCTGTTTTTATTACATCAAGATTATGTTCTATAACAACGATCGTATTTCCCTGGTCAACTAACTCATGTAATACTTCTAAAAGCTTACGAACGTCATCAAAGTGCAACCCAGTCGTTGGTTCATCCAATATATATAATGTACGTCCAGTTGCTCTTTTGGATAACTCTTTTGATAATTTTACCCTCTGAGCTTCACCTCCAGATAAAGTCGTAGCTTGTTGACCCACCTTTATATAGCCAAGACCAACTCTCATTAAGGCATCCATTTTTTCTCGAACACTAGGAATAGCGCTAAAAAACGACTGAGCATCTTCTACCGTCATATCTAGAACATCAGAAATAGATTTTCCTTTAAATTTAATTTCTAAAGTTTCACGGTTATATCGAGCACCTCCACAGGTTTCACAAGTTACGTAAACATCAGGCAAAAAATGCATTTCAATTTTGATAACACCATCGCCTTGGCATGCCTCACAACGACCACCCTTCACGTTAAAAGAGAACCTTCCAGGTTTATATCCTCTAGTTTTCGCTTCAGGCAATCCAGAAAACCATTCTCTTATAGGTGTGAATGCGCCCGTATATGTCGCAGGGTTAGATCTTGGTGTGCGTCCAATTGGACGCTGATCAATATCAATTACCTTATCTAGATACTCTAAACCGTCAATTTTTTCGCAGGGAGCTGGTGTCTGTTTTGCTCCGTTTAATCTCATTGAAGCAACTTTAAACAGCGTTTCGATAACTAAAGTAGACTTGCCTCCCCCAGAAACACCAGTCACACATAAAAACTTGCCCAGCGGGAATTCCACATTTACAGATTTAAGATTGTTTCCAGAAGCCCCTATAATCTTAAGACTTTTACCATTACCTTTCCTTCTTAAAGAAGGTATCTCAATAACCCTCTCTCCTGACAAATATTGACCAGTTATAGATTTTGAATTTGCGGTAATTTCAGCAGGTGTTCCAGATGCCACAACTTGACCACCATGGACACCCGCACCTGGTCCTAAGTCAAATACATAGTCGGCCTCCAAGATAGCTTCTTCATCATGTTCCACTACGATGACCGTATTACCTTGATCACGCAGATTTTTTAAGGTCTGCAGTAGTCTGCCGTTATCTCTCTGATGCAAGCCGATAGATGGTTCATCTAAAACATAGAGAACACCCGTCAACCCACTTCCAATCTGACTTGCGAGTCTTATTCTCTGACTTTCTCCACCCGAAAGAGTTCCGGAGCTTCTCGATAAAGTTAAATACTCGAGGCCAACATTGTTTAAAAATCCAAGTCGTTCTACAATTTCTTTTAAAATGGTAGTAGCAATTTCCTGTTTTTGCGACGAAAGAGACGCTTTTACTTTTGAAAACCATTCTAGCGCATCCTTGATCGACATCTCGACAATTTCACCGATATGAAGACCTTTAATTTTAACCGAACGAGCTTGCAAATTTAAACGATAACCTTTGCATGTTTCACAGGGTCTTTTGTTTTGATAACTTTCAAATTCCTCTCTAATCCAACTACTATCCGTTTCTTTATAACGGCGTTCCATATTTGGAATTATACCTTCAAATGTCCTCTTAACCTGATATACTCTTCCACCTTCATCATAGCGAAATAGGATCTCTTCCTCTCCAGAGCCATAAAGGAATACGTGCTGGACAGATTTTGTTATGTTTTTCCACTTAGCATTAAAGTCAAAATTATAATGATTAGCGAGACCTTCGATAGTTTGAATAAAATACGGACTTTTACCCTTTCTCCACGGCGCCAGAGCACCATCACTTATTTTTAGCTCTTGATCAGGAACCACTAGACGTTCATCAAAAAATAACTCCGCACCTAGCCCATCGCAATCTGGGCACGCTCCGAAGGGAGCGTTAAACGAAAAAAGCCGAGGCTCTATTTCAGGAATGCTAAAGCCACTAACCGGACAGGCAAAATTCTCAGAGAAAGTATAGCGTTGTGGCTCTTCGTTTTCTACTACTGTTTCCAGTATGGCAATGCCATCGGCCAAATCTAAAGACGTTCGAAGACTATCCGCAAGACGCGTCGCTAAATCTGCTTTTATTACTAGCCGATCAACAACTACATCTACATCATGTCTATATTTCTTGTCTAACTCAGGAGGGTCATCAAGATCATAAAAGTTACCATCTACTTTAACTCTTTGAAAACCTTGTTTTTTCAATTCAAGAAATTCTTTCCGATATTCGCCTTTTCTATCACGGACTATAGGCGCTAAAAGAAATGCCCTAGTACCTTCATCCAGCCCCATAACTTGATCAACCATCTCTTGAACTTGTTGGGCTTCTATGGGTAGCCCTGTGGCTGGGCTGTAGGGTGTCCCTACCCTGGCAAAGAGCAATCGTAAATAATCATAAATCTCAGTGACGGTCCCAACCGTTGAACGTGGGTTTTTTGAGGTGGTTTTTTGCTCTATCGAAATTGCTGGAGATAATCCCGAAATATGGTCCACGTCTGGTTTTTCCATCATATCAAGAAATTGTCGCGCATATGCTGATAAGCTTTCAACATACCTTCTTTGACCTTCCGCATAAACTGTATCGAAGGCCAGAGAAGACTTACCTGACCCGGATAATCCGGTTATTACGACAAACTTATCCCTCGGAATATCTACATCGACTGACTTAAGATTGTGCTCTCTAGCTCCACGAACTTGGATAAATTTAAGTTCAGCCATTAATATTCTCCACTCTTGCTTGAAGAGATAGCTTCTTTCCGCAAACTCTCCAATATAAATTTCAATAAACCCAGCATTTTGTGAATTTCTTTTTGAATATAATCAATAGACCTTAGTTAGATGCACATGCATAATTGTCTGTATCAACTAACCAACTAATATTATTGATTTAATTTATGTTGCAGCAGTAACGAAATAGACTTATTTGGTTATTTTATACGACGCAGTTTTAAGGTCTATGATGAAAAAACAGCTATGTCTAACTGCTGATATCGGCGGTACACATACAAGAGTTGCCTTGTTTGATAACGAAAAATTATTGGAAAGCTCTTGTATGACATACTCTAATAATGAATATGACTCATTTGAAGCTGTAATCGAAAATTATTTCGATTTGGTTAACGAAAGTTCAGTTAAGTTCGCCGGAATTGCGGCCGCAGGCCCAATTCAGGAAAAATCGGCAAAAATGACTAATCTCTCATGGAGTTTAACCGAGAGATCAATAGCGTCTATAACCGGTGCCGAACAGGTTGGAATAATTAACGATTTACAAGCCCAAGGATACGGACTGGCAAGCCTTGATAGGGCTGATCTAGAGCCCATCACGGTGGGATCGCAAAGAACAAACTCAAATGCGACAAGACTTGTTTGTGGTATTGGTACAGGTTTCAATGCTGCACCCGTCTTCAACGTTGGAGATAAAATTTTTGTACCTCCATCAGAGGCTGGTCACTCACAAT
>CACKSH010000027.1 GCA_902602765.1 Paracoccaceae bacterium | reverse complement strand
TATCGAAGTGGATTTTGAATGTACAATTGTCGGTCAGTTTGACCCTCCTGCTTTTGATGAAGATTGTGTCAATGCTGTTCGAAGTGCCGCTCAAGAGCTTGGTTATAGTCACATGGACATAGTTTCTGGAGCCGGACATGATGCATGTTGGATAAATGACATAGCACCTACTGCGATGATCATGTGTCCTTGCGTTGATGGACTGAGCCACAATGAGGCTGAAGAAATTTCAAAAGACTGGGCACAAGCTGGCACTGACGTCCTTTTACATGCTGTACTTAATACAGCAGTAATTCAATAGAAAACACCGGAGAATTAGAATGTCTACAGTTATTAAAAACGGAACCATTGTAACGCATGATTTAACCTATAAATCAGATATTTTGATTGATGGGTCTACAATTGTCGAAATTGGTCCAAGCTTAAAAGGAAATAATGAGCTTGATGCATCTGATTGTTACATTATGCCAGGGGGAATAGATCCTCACACACACCTTGAAATGCCTTTTATGGGTACCTATTCAAGTGACGATTTTGAAAGTGGGACAAGGGCTGCACTAGCCGGTGGAACAACTATGGTCGTAGATTTTGCTTTACCCAGCCCGGGTGAAAGTCTGTTGGATGCTATAAAGAGGTGGGATAATAAATCTACACGAGCTAATTGCGATTATTCTTTTCACATGGCCGTTACCTGGTGGGGAGAAAAAGTTTTTGATGATATGAAAACAGTTATCGAAACAAAAGGAATAAATACATTCAAGCATTTTCTTGCATATAAGGGCGCTCTAATGGTGAACGATGATGAGCTTTATGCGTCATTCTCGCGGTTGGGTGAGCTTGGTGGCATTGCGATGGTACATGCTGAAAATGGCGATGTAGTGGCTGAATTAAGCGCAAAATTATTGGCAGACGGCAATACCGGTCCTGAAGCGCATGCATATTCTCGTCCATCACAAGTTGAGGGAGAGGCAACAAATAGAGCAATTATGATCGCTGATATGGCAGGTGTGCCTTTGTATGTCGTGCATACCTCCTGTGAGGAGGCTCATGAAGCGATAAGGCGTGCAAAACAAGCGGGCAAACGAGTTTGGGGAGAGCCTTTAATTCAACATCTAACCTTGGATGAAAGTGAGTACTTTAATAAGGACTGGGATCACGCAGCTAGACGTGTGATGTCGCCACCATTCCGAAATAAACTGCACCAGGATAGTCTTTGGGCTGGATTGCAGTCTGGATCTTTAAGTGTTGTTGCCACAGATCATTGTGCTTTTACCACAGAACAAAAAAGATATGGTGTTGGTGATTTTACAAAAATTCCGAATGGAACAGGGGGGCTAGAAGATCGTTTGCCAATGTTGTGGACAAATGGTGTTCGCACTGGAAGACTAACTATGAATGAATTTGTTGCCGTCACGTCTACGAACATTGCTAAGATTTTGAATTGCTATCCCAAAAAGGGAGCAGTTATGGTTGGGGCTGATGCAGATCTCATCGTTTGGGATCCAAACAAAACAAAAGTTATCTCAGCAAATCATCAACAATCATCAATTGACTATAATGTATTTGAGGGTAAAGAAGTTTTTGGTTTGCCACGCTATACTTTGACTAGAGGAAAAGTTGCAGTAAACGATGGAAAAATCGAAACTCAGGAAGGCCATGGAGAATTTGTGGCAAGATCAGGAAATACGCCTGTTAACAAAGCACTATCCAATTGGAAGGAATTAAATGCACCTCGCCCAATTAAAAGAACTGGAATACCCGCCAGTGGCGTTTGATTTATACATAGGCAAGTTGTATTATGAGCCCTAAAATTTCTGCTAAATCAGTGGATTTAACATTTTCGACAAATGACGGTCCCGTCGATGCCCTCAAAGACGTTAATCTTGATATAAATGAGGGAGATTTTGTCAGTTTTATTGGTCCATCAGGCTGTGGTAAAACAACATTTTTACGAGTTCTTGCGGATCTTGAGAGACCAACAGGTGGAACGGTGGAAATTAATGGAGTTTCTCCTAAAATTGCAAGAGAGAGTAGGGCGTACGGGTATGTTTTTCAAGCCCCTGGCCTTTATCCATGGAGATCCATAGGCAAGAATATTAAGCTGCCCTTGGAAATAATTGGGTTAAGTAAACATGAGCAAAGTGAGCGTGTTAAAAGAGTATTAAAGCTAGTTGATTTGCAAGATTTTGAAAATAAGTTTCCCTGGCAATTATCTGGCGGTATGCAGCAGCGAGCTTCTATTGCTAGGGCTTTAGCTTTTGATGCCGATATTTTGCTTATGGATGAGCCGTTTGGAGCTCTTGATGAAATAGTTCGAGATCATCTGAATGAGCAGTTATTAGATTTGTGGAAAACAACTAGCAAGACGATATGTTTCGTTACCCATTCAATACCAGAGGCTGTTTATCTGTCTACGAAAATAGTGGTTATGTCACCTCGTCCAGGCAGGATCATTGATTTTATTGAAAGCACACTCCCCAATGAAAGACCCCTAGATATTCGAGACTCTTCCGAATTTATAAGTATATCGCAGAGGGTCAGAGAGGGACTACGTTCTGGGCATTCCTATGAATGACGTAGGCGCTGTTGCATCACAATTAAAAATTACGACTAGGATATATTAATGCGTTCTGTAGTTTCAATATGTGTTGTGGTTGGTGCATTGATTTTTGTATGGTATCTTGCAGCGGTTTCGTTAAATTCAACTTGGGCGCTTGATAAAGCTAAAAGAGCTGGTCTGGAGCTTGGTACAAAAGAACTAATACTCGATACATGGTCCCAAGAAAAACCTAAACTTCCTGCGCCCCACCAAGTTGCCTCAGAACTTTGGAAAACGACTGTTGAAAAAAAAATTACATCTAAAAGGAGTCTGATTTTTCATAGTTGGATAACTTTATCATCGACTTTGGTGGGCTTTTTAATTGGAACATCACTGGGAATATTGCTGGCAATCGGGATTGTTCATAACAATGCAATGAATATGAGTGTCATGCCATGGGCAATAGCATCCCAAACTATTCCTATTCTAGCTATAGCTCCAATGATTATAGTTGTGCTTAACTCTATTGGCGTGCAAGGTTTGTTGCCAAAAGCTATAATAAGCTCCTACCTTTGTTTTTTTCCAGTGGTTGTTGGAATGGTGAAAGGTCTCAGGAGCCCCGATAAAATCGATACAGATTTGTTGCATACCTATAATGCCACAAACGCTCAAAAATTTTGGAAACTTAGGCTGCCAACGTCAATGCCATTTTTATTTGCGTCCCTGAAAGTTGGAATATCAGCTAGTTTAGTTGGGGCTATTGTTGGCGAACTTCCAACAGGTGCAGTTCGAGGTTTAGGGGCAAGATTATTAGCTGGTTCATATTACGGTCAAACGATTCAGATATGGTCAGCGTTGATAATGGCTGCAATGGTGGCTGCGGCACTTGTTGGAATTTTAGCACTGCTTCAAAAGGTAATGCTAAAAAGGATGGGCATGACATGAATCTCGTATTTGGCGCTTTAATTTTTTGGGTTTCTGCATGGATTTTAAATGCAAAGTTGGCGGATAGTGCTTTGGCTGATACAAGAGCCATAAAGCTTTTAGTACCAGTAATTTTTGGGTTCACTATCATTGGTGTTTGGGAGCTTTTGGTGCGTGGCCTCAGTGTCCCCCTGGTTATACTTCCTCCACCAAGTCTTGTTATTGAAACGGCTTCACAAAACTTAGAAATATTATGGAAAGACTTAGTTCAAACATTTATTAAAGGGGCCTTTAGAGGTTACGTTTTAGGATGTTTAAGTGCAATCTTCGTAGGAATTTTGCTTGAAAGATTTGAATTTTTACGACTTGGCTTAATGCCAGTGGCGAGTTTTATGGCAGCACTTCCAATAGTTGGAACGGCACCAATTTTGGTTATGTGGTTTGGCTTTGGGTGGCAATCAAAAGCTGCTGTTGTGGTTGTTATGGTTTTCTTTCCGATGCTTATTAACACCGTGGCTGGCCTGAGAGAAAGCTCCCAAATTCAGAATGACTTGATGAGAACTTACGCCGCTAATAATTGGCAGGCTTTCTTAAAGTTAAGGCTTCCCGCAGCGATGCCATTTATATTTAATGGTCTAAAAATTTCTACGACTTTGGCTTTGATTGGGGCTATAGTTGCGGAATTTTTTGGATCGCCAACTGTTGGAATGGGTTTCAGGATATCAACTTCCGTCGGTCGATTAGCTTTAGATATGGTTTGGGCTGAAATAGTTGTTGCGGCAGTAGCAGGAAGTCTATTTTATGGTATTATAGTAATAATTGAGAAAGGGATAACGTTTTGGCATCCCTCACAAAGAGGTTAAAGAGCAAAACATTTTGAAATGGAGATAAATATGAAAAAATTATTAATTGGTATTTTTGCCGCTATGATGGCCTCTGCAGCAAGTGCTGCCGACGAGGTGAAGCTACAGTTGCAATGGGTTACCCAGGCTCAATTTGCTGGTTATTATGTTGCTTTGGATAAGGGCTATTACAAAGATGAAGGTTTAGATGTTACTATACTTCCCGGTGGTCCTGATGTGGCACCTCCGCAGGTATTAGCTGGTGGTGGAGCAGATGTTATGCTTAATTGGATGCCATCGGCACTAGCTGCTAGAGAAAGAGGCTTACCGGTAGTCAATATTGCCCAGCCATTCAAATCATCTGGTTTAATGCTTACTTGTTGGAAAGATACAGGAATCAAAAGTCCAGCCGACTTTAAGGGTAGAACCATTGGGGTTTGGTTCTTTGGAAATGAATACCCTTTTTTAAGCTGGATGAGCCAAGAAGGAATATCGACAGATGGTGGAGCTGATGGCGTTACAGTTCTAAGACAGGGCTTTAACGTAGATCCTCTGCTCCAAAGGCAAGCAGATTGTATTTCAACTATGACTTATAATGAGTATTGGCAAGTTATAGATGCAGGAGTTTCACCTGACGAATTAGTGACGTTTAAATATGAAGAACAAGGCGTGGCAACACTGGAAGATGGTATATATGCTCTCGAAGACAACTTGAAAGATCCTGCCTTCAAAGACAAAATGGTTAGATTTGTCCGTGCGTCTATGAAAGGTTGGAAGCATGCAGAAGCAAATCCAGATGAAGCAGCTGAAATAGTTTTGGACAATGACGCGTCAGGCGCGCAAACTGAAAATCACCAAAAGCGCATGATGGGTGAGATTGCAAAACTTACAGCTGGATCGAATGGTAGTTTGGACCCTGCAGACTTTGATAGAACCGTTGCGACACTTCTTGCAGGTGGATCTGATCCGGTTATAACTAAAAAGCCGCAAGGCGCATGGACCCACGAAATAACAAATGCAGCATTGAAATAGATGTTTATAAATTTTGATGCTATTTTCTCGCTCAATGGGGCCAGCTTTCAGTTGGCCCCAATACCGCGTTAATTTGAAACGAAAGCTTTTACTAAAGAATTTTCTATTATTATTACTAATTAAATAATATCAATGCCCTAAGCGGCATAAATAATGTAAATTAAATGAATAGGCTTGTGTTTTCAAATATTTTCGGAAGTTTAATTTTGGTGATTAGAATGATAACAATTGTTTAAGGGCAAGGTCTTCTTATTTTCATAAGCTTTGGTATTATCTTGAGCCTATTCGTTTTCAAAAAGTTTTATGGAGGCCATTATGGGTATAACTTGTGTATCTGAATTTCCTTGCGCACCTGGTAGAATTGATGAGCTTATAGCAATATTTCATAAGATTCTACCGTCTGCGAGAAAAAAAATTGGTTGTGAGAAAATCTATTTTTCGATTTCTGATACTGATCCGAACTTAGCGGTAACTTTTGAAATTTGGAGCAGTAAGAAGGATCATGAATTATATTTGTCAGAACTTACTGAGAGCGGAAGATTATCTGAAATTCATTTTTGTCTCAATGGTTTTCCAAAGTTTATTTTTTTTAATAATTTAGATGATTTTTAATTACAGATTACATTTTTAAACTTTTTTATATTATTTTGTCTCCTTGTCGTTATCATCAAAATTTAATTTGCGGTTGTTAGTAAGTCTTTTGGTAGCGATATGATTTTAAAGCATTTATTTTACAGTTTAGTATGTTTCATCTTTTCAATTCTAGCCTCGTGCCAAATGACTGAATTTCGTGAGACGAGCCAAACTAAGAATAACGGTGAGAAGATCTCACCAAAAAATATTTCATTTATGGAAGTTGATAGAAAAATAAAGTCCAATTACGATTCTCAGTCATATTCAAATTCTAAATTATTAGTAAATATTGCTTTAGATGGCAGTGAAAATATTGAAGTCTGGAAAGACACCTTAGATTTTGCAAAAGAAAACAGTGTTAACTTTACTTTTTTCATTGTGGGAGTTCATCTGCTTCAGGATTCGTTCGCGGCTCTATATGATCCCCCAAGGCACCAGCGGGGCCGTTCAGACGTAGGTTTTGGAGGAAGTAAAGCTAGGGTTGAAAGTAGACTAAATATGCTTCGAAGAGCTTTCAGAGAGGGGCACGAGATCGCAGGACACGGTAATGGACACTGGGATGGTAGTGAGTTTACATATGAAGATTGGGCTTCAGAGTTGCGTCAATTTGACTATTTTTTTCGAAATGCCTACGAAATAAATGGTATCGTAGATCCGGATCCACAAGAGTGGAGTGTTATTGCGGATAGTATAGTTGGTTTTAGAGCTCCGCTGCTTATAAATAATAAACAAATGTACAAAGCGCTCAAAGACATGGGCTACATCTATGATACTTCGTTAGTTCTAGCACTAACCTCCAAGTATCAATATAGATATAACGATATTATTATATTCCCCTTAAACTCTCTGGAGACAGATTTAGGTAAAACTATTTCAATGGATTATAACTTCTTTATGCTAGATAAAGGAAAAGAACCTGGTGCTGGCGCGAGGATGCTTAAAGAATATCAACGGTATTTTTCTCAAGCTATAGAAGAAGGAAATGCTCCAATCCAAATTGGTCATCATTTCGCTCGCTGGAATCAGGGAGAGTATTGGTGGGCACTTAAAGAAATTATTCGAGAGCACTGTAAATCTGAATTTATGAGGTGCGTCACCTTTTCCGAACGCATTAGGCTCGAAACACCGCAGTCGTTTCATTAATATGAGTTCGTGTAAAAGCAATATGATTTTAGATTTTTACAAGTTTTACTAAGTTAAGAGGAAAAAATGCCCTACGTCCCAATCCCACTTCCAAGTCGGATAGAAATAGAAAAAAATGAAGCGCTTAAAGTAGCTCATGACTACTATACTCACATGTGTAAAAGGCATTCAGTCAGAAATTTCTCAAAAGAGTCAGTATCAACGGAAGTCATAGAAAAAATTATAGAGACCGCAGGTAGGGCTCCATCTGGTGCAAACCAACAGCCTTGGCATTTTGTAGCAATTAAAGATCAAGAAAAGAAAGCAAAGGTTAGATCAGCTGCTGAAAAAGAAGAAAAAGCATTTTACTCAAATGGAGGTCACGATGAGTGGATTTCCGCACTGGAGCCAATAGGTACCGATGCGTCCAAGCCGCATTTAACAGACGCTCCTTGGTTAATTGTTATATTTGCCGAACGCTATGGTTTAAATAAAGATGGCTCAAGACGGAAAAATTATTACGTTAATGAAAGTGTTGGTATTGCAACTGGATTTCTCATCTCAGCTATACATAACGCTGGTCTTGTTTGCTTAACGCATACGCCAAACCCTATGAAATTCCTGAATTCTATGTGTTTGAGACCAATTAATGAGAAGCCAATTATGATATTACCTGTGGGATATGCCAGTGCAGACGCAACAATTCCTGCAGCCTCTACTAACAAAAAGTCACTGGCTGAAATAATGAGTGTAATTTAATCCAACTGTTATCTACCCCAAAGTCTTATAGGTCCACAGTCCAAATGCACAAAGTTTGATCTACTGTATTTGCCAACGCCACCAGACTTACATCTCTGAGCGGCTTTCGCTAATTGTCTCACTGAGCGTGTTCCAAGTCGCACATCAGCTGCCTGGCCGGTAATGTGAAGTGAGTTTTTAGATACAGAACGAGACTGCCTTCGTAGCATAGCATTGGTTTTAGCGCTCCTGTAGCCAGACATCAGTCTAAATGGTTCTGCGGTGTCTAGCATCGAGTGGGATGCTGCCAATATATCAACAGTTCTAAGATCAATTGGTTTAACCTCATTTCGGCGCCAATCTCTCATTAAGAAGTCTATCTCGTGCAGTGCTTCAGGGATGTACCCTCCATCTATCCAATAGATAGTGTCAATTCTCTCTCCAGTTTTGTGGGAGATCATTTTTAGCTTTCTTATGTCGCCCGCGCCTTTAATAAAACCAGCAGCATTAGTAAAAACAGGTGCGGCTGACACAAGGGAAGCTCCAAACACACCGAGAAGGCTACGACGAGAAATTAGCTGATTTTTTAAGGAGAAACAACCTGCCTGCAATTTAGATAACTCTTTTTATGTTATTTAATATCTAACGGCAGCGTTATGACATAAAAATTAAGTTATTCCAACAAAAATATTAACGTAAACTTTTAATCAAAAAATTGATGCTTTTTATTCGCTTAAAACAAGAAACAGAAAAATAATAATCCGTTATAGACTTCAAAAGTCTATAATTAAATATTATGATATTTAAATGAGATTATTTAAGCATTTTTTTTTAGCATCCCTTGTTTTTTTATCTGTATTTGCAGAAAAAATAATTGCGGCTCCAAGTATCGACGTAAACCTAAGAGCTGGCCTCATTTCAGCGCTTAAACAGCATCCATCGATTTTAGGTTTTTACAAAGAAAATGAGTACGAACTAATCTGGTTAAAGAATACCGAAGTTTCAAGGCAACGAAGAGCTGAATTGATAAATTCACTAAAAACTGCGTCATTTCACGGACTTCCAGCTAAAAAATACCAGGTAAAAGAGTTACTAAGCAGACTATCCACTAGTGACAGTTTTTTTGAAATAGGGTTTCTGGAAGGGTTATTGATGATTTCATTTACTCATTATGCCTCTGACATAAACTCTGGTGTTTTGGTCCCCTCTGAGGTTGATAGTGATATAGTAAGGGAGAGTAAGGTAAAGGATCCCAATTTTTACATTCGAGGTCTTATTTCACGTGACCCGTATGACTATTTTCGCTCTTTAGGCCCACAGTCCAGTGAGTATAGCCGCCTTTTAGTAGAAAAATATAAGTTAATGGAAGTAGCTAAAAATGGAGGTTGGTCTATCTTAACTGAGGGCCGTGTTCTAAGGTTTGGTGATTTTGGTGATGATGTAGTCGCTCTAAGAAATCGTTTGTATGATCAAGGCTATATTTCAAATTCATTATCAACCAAATTTAATAGAGAGTTGTTAAAAGCGGTTCAAAGATATCAGTCTGATCATGGATTAATCCCTGATGGTATCGTAGGTGAGGGGACCATTTTAGAACTCAATATCCCAGTAAAACAGAGATTATCTTCTATTATTGTTGCTATGGAGCGTGAGAGGTGGCTTGGAGATAGGTTGGGCAACAGACATATTTGGGTAAACCTAGCGGATTTTAAGGCGAAGATAATTGAAGATCAGGCTATTGTTTTTGAGACTCGGACTGTGCTTGGAGTAAACGATGAGAGTATGCGAAGTCCTGAATTTTCAGACAATATGGAGTACATGGTTATAAATCCTACCTGGCATATTCCAGTTTCAATTGCAAAAAATGAATATTTGCCGGAATTAAAAAAAGATCCTGAGTCTTTACCATTTCTCAGCTTATTTGACAGTTCTGGCTCTATTATTGATCGGGAGAGCATAGATTTTTCAATGTTAGGAAAAGATTATTTTCCTTATGAAATGAAACAGTTACCGTCAACAACTAATGCTCTAGGATTAGTTAAATTCATGTTTCCTAATCCATATAACATATATTTACACGATACCCCTGCTAAAGATTTATTTATGAAGGAAGTACGTGACTTTAGTCACGGCTGTATTCGTTTGCACGAGCCCTTTGATTTTGCTTATGCGTTATTAAAAAAGCAAACTGATAAACCTCGCATGGAATTTCAGAGCGCTCTAAAAAGCAAAGAAGAAACTATAATTTTATTATCCAAAAGTGTGCCGGTGCATATTACATACAGAACTGCTTTTACTAAGGTCGGTGGTGGAATAGAGTATCGTCGAGATATTTATGGACGTGATGAAAAGATATATAATGCTCTAATAGAGCAAGGCTTAGATTTAAGTGAAAGCAATTAATACAAAAAACCTTACGGGATTATTATGGGTTTTACATTAAAAGAAATTTGCGAAGCAGTAGGTGGTTATACCGAAGGTGATGCTACTATTACAATTAATTCTGTGTCAGAACCAGGACTAGCTACAGAAATGGATCTGGCATTTGCGGCTGATCCTAAGTTTGCGGATCAAATTAAATATGGTGATGCAAAGGTTGCAATTCTGTCACCCGGTATGAATTTTAAGGATTATGGATTAAACGGCGCTTTGGTCGTTGAAAGAGCTCGGCACGTAATGGCTTCTTTGACTAAGCTTGTTGATAATGGCCAACGCTTTCAAAAAGGGGTTCATAGTACTGCTATTGTGTCTGATAAATCCAATATAGGTGAAAATGCCAGCATTGGGCCATATGCTATTATATCTGACGGTGTGGATCTCGGCGAGGGTACAGTAGTCGGTCCAATGTGTTACATAGGCACAGACAGTAAGATTGGTGCAAACGCTTATTTGCGTGAAGGCGTAAAGATCGGTTCAGATGTATTAATCGGCGACAGATTTATTGCTCAGCCGGGTGCAGTTATTGGAGGCGACGGGTTTTCTTTTGTAACAGCAGAATTGTCTGATGTTGAAATTGCCCGAGAAAGTTTAGGCAAAGCTCAAATTTCAAAAAATGATAATAATTGGGTGCGTATACATTCGCTTGCCGGAGTAGTTCTTGGTGATGATGTGGAGGTTGGTGCAAATAGTACTATAGACCGTGGAACGGTGCGGGCAACAAGGCTTGGAAACAATGTCAAAACTGACAATCTTTCGCAAATAGGACACAATGTATCCATCGGGAATAATTGTTTAATTTGTGCTCAGGTTGGAATAGCAGGATCGTCCCGGATAGGAAATAATGTGGTTTTAGGGGGTCAAACCGGTATAAGTGATAATATTATAATTGGAGATAATGTAATTACTGGAGGTGCGACAAAAGTTTTGTCGAATGTCCCATCTGGTAAAATAATGTTGGGTTATCCTGCTACTAGTATGGATAAACAAATACAAAGTTATAAGGCTCTTAGAAAATTACCAAATTTGATTAAGCAGATATCTGACCTTCAGAAGGCTATTTTAAAAAAAAATAAAAGATTATAAGTGCTAATTTTCACGCCTAAATCAATGGATAAATATCATGGATATTCGAAGTAAAGTTATAGAAATTATTGCTGATCACGCGATCGTTGAACCTTCTGATTTGAGTGATGAAAGTACGCTGGAAAGTCTAGGTATAGACAGTCTTGGCTTGGTTGAGAGTATATTTGCAATTGAAGAGGCTTTCAATATACAAATACCTTTCAATGCAAACCAACCAAATGAAAGCCCATTTGATATATCCTCTGTAGCTACAATCGTTCGAGGTATAGAGAAATTAATTCAGGAACAGGCGTGAAACGGGTCGTGATAACAGGTGCCGGTACGATTAATTCGATTGGTCAAGATTTTTCACAAACTATTAATTCATTAAGGGAGGGGCGTTGTGGCATTTCTGCTCTTAAATTTAAAGATGTGGAACGTCTATCCATAAAAATCGGTGGGCAAATTCACAATTTTGAGCCCGATAGGCATTTTAATCGCCAACAGCTATCACTTTACGATCGCTACACGCAGTTAACTTTAATTGCAGCTGATGAAGCAATTACACAATCTGGTTTGACTTTTAATGGTGAACTTGCTGCGTCTACTGGTGTCGTTTTGGGCACTGCGGGTGGAGGTGTCAGCACTTCGGACGATAACTATAGAGCCGTATATGAAGAGGGAAAAAATAGGGTGCACCCATTTGTTGTTCCGAAACTTATGAACAACGCAGCTGCCAGTCACCTATCTATGAAATTCAACCTCAAAGGCCCAACTTTTACTGTCTCAAGTGCTTGTGCCAGCTCAAATCATGCAATGGCCCAGGCCTTTCAAATTGTACGCTCCGCGCAAAGTCCAGTAATGGTAACTGGTGGTTCGGAGAGTATGATGTGTTTTGGTGGTATAAAAGCATGGGAAGGTCTGAGAGTAATGAGTAAGGACGCTTGTCGTCCTTTTTCCTTAAACAGAAATGGAATGGTGCAGGGTGAAGGAGCGGCGATTTTTGTTTTTGAAGAGTTGGAGCACGCAAAGCGTAGGGGAGCAAATATATTTTGTGAAGTAAAAGGCTTTGCAATGTCTTCGGATGCTGCTGACATAGTAAATCCATCCAAACATGGTGCAGCTCGAGCGATTTCTCAAGCACTTAAGGATGCTCAAGTGAATTTAGAGGATGTTGGTTACATAAACGCTCACGGCACTGGTACGGCCGCAAATGATAAGACAGAGTGCGCGGCTGTAGCAGATGTCTTTGGTCATCATGCTGACAAGATTATGATTTCTTCAACCAAATCTATGCATGGTCATATTATCGGAGGAACGGGTGCCGTTGAGCTGATAGCTTGTATTCTTGCACTGAAAGATGGAGTCATTTCGCCTACTATAGGGTATGTTGAGCATGATCCGGAATGTGCTTTGGATGTCGTACCTAATGAGGCAAGAGATGCCAAAGTTAAATTGGCTATTTCAAATGCGTTCGCCTTTGGTGGTCTTAATGCAGTTCTTGTGTTGCAAAAAGTATGAGATTACTCTTTTCAACTGGATTTTTTGATTTTTGCCTCAAATATTTTCTAGCTATTGAAAATCATACTTTGGTATCATTTTATTCAAATGGCTTAAAAAGGTTATTCATTTGAACTTCGTATCTTTTATAAAAGCCAATAAATTGTGGTTATCGGCTGGTTTCCTTTTAGCTTTATCTTCAAGTTTTGGTCAAACTTTTTTCATTTCAATTTTTGCTGCCGAAATAATGTCTAGTTTCGATCTTTCAAATTCTGAATGGGGCACGATTTATGCTTCTGGAACTTTGCTTTCTGCAGTGGCAATGATTCATATTGGCGGGTTGGTCGATGATTACAAAACTAGGAATATTTCTTTTTTAGTTTTGGGAATTTTGACATTAGCCATGCTCAGTATGGCCATTTCAGATTCTGTGGCAGCCTTAATTATAACTATTTTCTTTCTGAGACTGATGGGGCAGGGAATGTCCACACATTTAGCTCATGTAGCTATGTCTAAATGGTTTTCTAGATACAGAGGCCGAGCCCTTGCAATAGCTAATTTAGGTTATTCTTTAGGAGAGTCCTTCCTCCCAATGTTTTTTGTTGGGTTTCTATTAGTACTACCATGGCGGTCAATTTGGTTATTTTCAGCGGTTTTTCCGGTTGTTGTTGCCGTAGCAATATATTTTACCCTGAGGGATGAGAGATCCCCTAAATTCTTCAAAGAAGATAAACTTACGTTTGGTATAGGACTGCGGCATTGGTCTAGATCGGAGGTGCTTAAAAGTAGTATTTTTTGGTTTGCTTTTCCAGGGCTGCTGGGCTTACCTGCTTTTGGAACAGTTCTTTTTTTTCAACAGGTCAACTATGCTTCTCTAAAAGGCTGGGACCACCTTTCTATGGTAAAAGCTTATCCGCTTTTTACAATAGTAGCTGTTGGAATTTCATTTTTATCAGGATCATTAATAGACCGTTTTAGTGCTATTAAATTAATTGGCTTCTATCAAATACCAGCAATTTTTGGATTTTATATATTTTCTGTTTGTGAAACTTTAGTAGGATTTTCAGTTGGATTGATCTGTTTTGCAATTACAGCGGGTTCAAATAACATTATACCAAATGCTTTTTGGGCTGAATGTTTTGGTACTGCCTCTCTAGGTAAAATAAAGGCTTTAGCTGCTGGGGTAATGGTTGTTGGCTCAGCTTTGGGTCCTTTGATAAGTGGTTTCCTGATTGATTTGAATTTTAATTTAAATTTGCAATATAATTTATTTGCAACTTATTTTGTTTTCAGTTCCATTTTATTAATAATGGCTACTAGAAAAGCAATGTCTACTATTTAATGAAAACTTTGCAGCACAAAGTTTCGGCATCCTTTCAAAGCTGCATAGTCATCCAACACTAAATGGACTGAAAATTTTTGGTTAAATTTTGAAAATCGCCCTTTGTTGCAAAAGGCTTCGAAAAATATCTCAGATTTGAGGTATTCCTTTAAAGACCTTGCAACGCCACCAATTAAATAAATACCGCCAAATGGGAGTAAGATAAGGGCAAGATCTCCAAAATATGATCCTGCACAAGTTGTCAA
>CACKSH010000026.1:12500-16955 GCA_902602765.1 Paracoccaceae bacterium | reverse complement strand
TATACGGATGCCTACTACAACCTGGGTGCTATTTTCCAAAAGCAAGGCAAGATGGATGCGGCAATAGAGCGTTACAAAAAAGCTATCTCACTGAAGCCTGATTATGGGGCTGCGAAGCATATGCTATCTGCACTTACTGGCGATAAAACTGAAATTGCACCAAGGGAATATGTTGAAAATTTATTTGACGGATACTCTAAAAATTTCGAAGCCTCACTAGTTGAAAAATTAGATTATAAAATTCCAAAATTGATTAAAGATATCTTAATCAAAACAAACAGTATCGAGCCGCTGGGATCAATTATAGATTTAGGGTGTGGTACAGGTTTATTTGGATCAGAGATTAGAGATCACTGTTCTCAACTTGAGGGCATTGATTTATCTAGTAAAATGCTAAAGATTGCCAAACAAAAAAATGTTTATGACAATTTAAATCATATGGATATTTTAGAATATTTGTCCAGTATGCCACTAGATTTTGACTATTACATAGCAACAGATGTCTTTGTTTATATAGGTAATCTAACTGAAATATTCCAATTGATTAAGTCTAGAAATAAGAAGTCTGCAAATTTAGTTTTTTCTACAGAACATACTGAGTTAGAAGAATATCATATTCTTGAATCTGGGCGGTACTCGCATTCTAAATCTTATATTGAAAGTCTCTGTAAGAAATTTGACTATAATGTAGCGCATTTTTCTACTGCCAATCTTAGAAAAGCAAAGGGGCACTTTTTAACAGCTGGTATATATGTCGTAAGCTTTACAAAACATTGATTATACCTTCGTAAAACAAACTTTGGATAAATTTTATTATTCTTAGGATGTTTCCCCAAAAACTGTCTTCGCACTTTTTTATAACTAGAAATTACTCTCGGCTTTGTTTCATCGTAAAAACCCAATATGCCGAGTAACAGTTTTGCGGCAGCTGGATTCGCTAATGCCTGTGTAGCTTTTACTGATGGGCTAGTCATTTAGCTTACGAAATTTTTCAAAAAATCTAGACTTTTATAGACTAGACTCGAACCGTTAGGTAAAAGTTGTTTATTATCAAGGAGTTGGTTGCGGGGAGAGGATTTGAACCTCTGACCTTCAGGTTATGAGCCTGACGAGCTACCTGGCTGCTCCACCCCGCGACTGAGGTTGTGTATATTGCATTTTATTAGGTTTGGCGGTGACTTACTCTCCCACACCTTAAGATGCAGTACCATCAGCGCAACAGTGCTTAACGGCCGGGTTCGGAAAGGGACCGGGTGTTTCACTTGTGCTATAGCCACCAAACCGAATAAAATGCAACGTACACCAATTGTACGTGATTGAGAGATACAAATTTAAATCTGACTATTTCTGAATCAAATCAAGCCTATCGGGCCATTAGTACCGGTCAACTGAACATGTTACCATGCTTACATCTCCGGCCTATCGACGTGGTGGTCTTCCACGGCCCTCAGGGATACCTTGTTTTGAGGGGGGCTTCCCGCTTAGATGCCTTCAGCGGTTATCCTGTCCGATCATAGCTACCCTGCACTGCTGCTGGCGCAACAACAGGTCCACCAGTGGATCGTTCACCCCGGTCCTCTCGTACTAGGGGCAACTCCTCTCAAGTATCCTACACCCACGGCAGATAGGGACCGAACTGTCTCACGACGTTCTAAACCCAGCTCACGTACCTCTTTAAATGGCGAACAGCCATACCCTTGGGACCTGCTCCAGCCCCAGGATGAGATGAGCCGACATCGAGGTGCCAAACACTGCCGTCGATATGGACTCTTGGGCAGTATCAGCCTGTTATCCCCGGCGTACCTTTTATCCGTTGAGCGATGGCCCTCCCACTTGGGACCACCGGATCACTATGGCCGACTTTCGTCTCTGCTCGACTTGTCAGTCTCGCAGTCAGGCTGGCTTCTGCCATTGCACTCAACGAGCGATTTCCGACCGCTCTGAGCCAACCTTCGCGCGCCTCCGTTACTCTTTAGGAGGCGACCGCCCCAGTCAAACTACCCACCACGCAGGGTCCCGGATCCGGATAACGGACCGCGGTTAGACATCAAGCAGAACAAGGGTGGTATCTCAAGGGAGGCTCCACAGGAACTGGCGTCCCTGCTTCAAAGCCCACCACCTATCCTGCACATGTTGTGCCTGATGCCAGTGCGAAGCTGTAGTGAAGGTGCACGGGGTCTTTCCGTCTAACCGCGGGAAGCCTGCATCTTGACAGGCAATTCAATTTCGCTGAGTCTATGTTGGAGACAGCGGGGAAGTCGTTACGCCATTCGTGCAGGTCGGAACTTACCCGACAAGGAATTTCGCTACCTTAGGACCGTTATAGTTACGGCCGCCGTTTACCTGGGCTTCAATTTGGAGCTCTCACCCCTCCTTTTAACCTTCAGGCACCGGGCAGGCGTCAGACCCTATACGTCGTCTTGCGACTTCGCAGAGCCCTGTGTTTTTAGTAAACAGTCGCCACCCCCTGGTTTGTGCCCCCAGCCAATACTTGCGTAGAAACTGGGCCTCCTTCTCGCGAACTTACGGAGGTATTTTGCCGAGTTCCTTCAACATAGTTCTCTCAAGCGCCTTGGTATGCTCTACCTATCCACCTGTGTCGGTTTAGGGTACGGTCTGATGGAGGGCTATTTCCAGGAACCGATTAGCAGCCCACTCAATCCGATAAGAGTGAACTACCTTCACGATCCGTCACATCCTCCTGGCCCAGGAATATTAACCTGGTTCCCATCGTCTACGCATTTCTGCCTCGACTTAGGGGCCGGCTTACCCTGCTCAGATTAGCTTTAAGCAGGAACCCTTGGATTTTCGGCGAGAGTGTCTCTCACACTCTTTGTCGCTACTCATGTCATCATTCTCACTAGTGATCTCTCCACCGGATGCCTTACAGCCCGGCTTCACAGAAAACACCTATTCCTCTAATGCATCCTTTGCAGGATACTAAAGAGGAGTGGTGTTATGTCACACTACGCTCCGCTACCACATCTTACGATGTCCTCAGCTTCGGCTCATGGCTTGAGCCCCGTTACATCTTCGCCGCAAGACAGCTTATTTAGACCAGTGAGCTGTTACGCTATCTTTAAAGGATGGCTGCTTCTAAGCCAACCTCCTGGTTGTTTTGGCCGTCTCACCTGCTTTCCCACTTAGCCATGAATTGGGGGCCTTAGCTGGAGGTCAGGGTTGTTTCCCTCTCCACTACGGGCGTTAGCACCCGCAGTGTGTCTGCCATCTAGTACTCCCGGGTATTCGGAGTTTGGTTAGGATCAGTAAGCCTGTGGGGCCCCATTACCCATCCAGTGCTCTACCCCCCGGGGTATTCGGATGACGCTCTACCTAAATAGATTTCGCGGAGAACCAGCTATCTCCGAGTTTGATTGGCCTTTCACCCCTAGGCACAGCTCATCCCGATCCTTTTCAACGGATGTGGGTTCGGCCCTCCAATAAGTGTTACCTTATCTTCAGCCTGGCCATGCCTAGATCACTCGGTTTCGGGTCTGATCCATCTAACTCATTCGCCCTATTAAGACTCGCTTTCGCTGCGCCTACACCTAACGGCTTAAGCTTGCTAGATAGACCAAGTCGATGACCCATTATACAAAAGGTACGCTGTCAGGGCTCAAGGCCCCTCCAACTGATTGTAGGCGTTCGGTTTCAGGTACTGTTTCACTCCCCTCGTCGGGGTGCTTTTCACCTTTCCCTCACGGTACTGGTTCGCTATCGGTCAGTAAGGAGTACTTAGCCTTCGGAGGTGGTCCTCCGATCTTCAGACAGGATTTCACGTGTCCCGCCCTACTTAATACGTGTCATTGAGCTTCCCATACGGGACTATCACCCACTATGGTCAATTATTCCAAATTGTTCTGGTCACTCTCAGACCTCGGCTGGTCCGCGTTCGCTCGCCGCTACTAACAGAGTCTCTATTGATGTCCTTTCCTCCGGGTACTTAGATGTTTCAGTTCCCCGGGTTTGCTCTTAAAACCCTATGTATTCAGGTATTAAGTACCTATTCCAATCCATTATTGATACCATTAAGGTAACAATAACGAACTGTTAGGTGGGTTCCCCCATTCGGAAATCGTAGGGTCAAAGCCTATTCTCGGCTTACCTACGCTTATCGCAGAGTATCACGTCCTTCATCGCCTCTTACTGCCAAGGCATCCACCAAACGCCCTTCTCGCGCTTGATTTGATCCAGAAAAAGTCAGACTAACTGCAAGGAACCGCTGGTTCAGAGGTTCCACTTTTCTGGTCAAAAGTCATAATTTTTTACTTTCCCGCATTATTTCAGAATATCTGAAAAATGCTTGGTTAGTGTATTTGACTTGGATAACTTTGTCGGTTTCATTAAGCAAACCAATACACGGTCGAGGAAAAGACCATTGTGAATTAGCTGTCCACACTAAAGTGTTTCACTAAATGAGGAGTGTACTCACACGTATACTCCAAACAAAGCTAT
>CACKSH010000026.1:0-10000 GCA_902602765.1 Paracoccaceae bacterium | reverse complement strand
CGTCCGTAATCTTTATTACTTCTCCTTCAGAAAGCTTCCCAGCGAGAATCAATTCAGCTACAGGATTTTGTATATTAGTTTGAATAACACGTTTTAATGGCCTTGCACCGTACACTGGGTCATAACCTTTGTCCGCAATCCAATCTCTGGCGCCCACCCCTAAATCGATTTTGAAACTGAGCGACGACATCCGATCCTGAAGTATATTCAGCTGGATATCTACAATTTTAGACATGTGCTCTTTTGCCAACCGATTAAAAATAATGATTTCATCGAGCCTGTTGAGAAATTCTGGTTTAAAATGTGCTCGCACCGCATCCAAAATATTTTCTTTTCCTATTTCATTGTTTCTAATAACGGCAGGATCACTTAAAGCTTGTGCACCCAAGTTCGAAGTCAGGATAATTATTGTCTGCTTGAAATCTACAGTTCGCCCCTGACCATCTGTCAAAACACCGTCATCTAATACCTGCAATAAAAGGTTGAAAACATCTGGATGAGCCTTTTCCACTTCATCAAAAAGTACAACCTGATACGGTCTGCGCCGAACTGCCTCTGTCAACACACCCCCTTCATCATATCCGACATAGCCAGGGGGAGCGCCAATCAATCTTGATACAGAATGTTTCTCCATGTACTCCGACATATCGACACGCACCATAGCGGTATCGTCGTCAAACAAAAATTCTGCTACGGCTTTTGTAAGCTCTGTTTTACCAACGCCAGTGGGGCCTAAAAACAAAAAGGAGCCCAACGGCTGCTTTTCGTCGTTCAGACCTGCCCTCGCTCTTCTGACTGCATTAGCAAGGGCCTTAACAGCATGTTCTTGGCCAACTACTCTTGCCTCAAGCTTCTCTTCCATTTTCAGTAATTTTTCCCGCTCCCCCTCTAGCATTTTAGATGTTGGAACCCCTGTCCAGCGCTCAACAACTTGAGCAATTTGTTCAAAAACTACAGCTTCCTTTACAATCTGGCCTTCTTCATTTTCAAGCTCAACTAAATGTAATTCTTTTTCCAATTGCGGAATTACTCCGTATGACAACTCTCCAGCTTTTGCCAAATTTCCATCTCGCTTTGCAGCATCAAGGTTTGCTCTAGCAGTTTCTAACTTTTCCTTAATCTCCCGCACATTAGCCATTTTATCCCGCTCCGATTGCCACTGAGCAGTCAAAACTGTGCTATTTTCTTGTAGAACGGCAAGAGACTCTTCAAGCCGCACCAACCTTTCAGTTGATGCCTTATCATTTTCTAACTTGAGCGCTTCAATTTCTATTTGCTTTTGCATTATTTCCCTGTCAAGCGCATCTAGATCTTCAGGTTTACTGTCGACTTCCATCCTTAATCGGCTTGCCGCCTCATCTATTAAGTCAATTGCCTTGTCGGGTAAAAACCTATCCGTGATATATCTGTTAGATAATGAGGCCGCAGCCACAAGGGCACCATCAGTAATTCTAACGCCATGGTGGAGCTCGTATTTTTCTTTTATCCCTCGCAGGATCGAAATTGTATCCTCAGCCGTTGGCTCAGCCACGACGATTGGTTGGAAACGACGCGCTAACGCTGCATCTTTCTCGACATATTTGCGATACTCATCCAAAGTAGTTGCACCAATACAGTGTAGCTCACCTCTTGCTAAAGCAGGCTTAATGAGATTAGCCGCATCCATGGCCCCATCAGTTTTGCCAGCACCAACCAACATATGCATTTCATCCACAAAAAGTATCACTTCACCGAGTGCCGCAGATATCTCGCTCAAGATAGCTTTTAAACGTTCTTCAAATTCTCCTCTAAATTTTGTGCCCGCAATCAAGGCACCCATATCTAAGGCCAAAAGCTTTTTATTTTTCAAACTTTCTGGCACGTCACCATTTATTATCCGTAGGGCCATTCCTTCTGCTATTGCTGTCTTACCAACACCAGGATCTCCAATTAAAACTGGATTATTTTTTGTCCGCCGACTTAAAACTTGCATTGAACGCCTAATCTCATCGTCGCGCCCAATGATTGGGTCTATTCTGCCATCTATGGCAGCTTGTGTTAAATCTTGTGTATATTTCTTTAAAGCGTCAAAACTATCTTCAGCGTTCACACTCTCAGCTCTACGGCCTTTTCTGAAATCAGAGATTGCCATTTCTAACGCAGGCATCGCAACGCCTGATTTATCCAAAATATTTTTAGCATCCGATTTTACGTCTGCTAACGCACACAATATACGTTCTACAGGTACAAATTTATCAGCATTTTTTTCGGCTAAAGATTTTGCTTTCTCTAAAACTCGCAACGTTTGCGTATCAAAATACATTTGTGAATTTTCAGAATTAACTTTTGGTATCTTGCCTAATGAAAGATCGACCTCCAAGAGTAATTTCTGATGGTCAACACCAATTTTCTCAAGAAGGTTTTTTGAAAAATCTTGCTCGTCTTCAAGAATAACTTTTAGAAGATGCTGAGGCAAGATCCGCTGATGTTCAGCAGCTAATGCAGCTGACTGCGCTTCTTGTATAAATTCACGCGAACGCTCAGTGAATTTTTGTAAATTCATCTCAAACTCCTTTCAAAGCACCAATTAACTTCAGATCCCCTTATCATAAGCAAGATCTGAATTAGCCTCTGGCTTTATGTGGTTAGCCAAACTGTGTTTTTCAAGAACGTTGGCATCGAATTTACGTCGATCCAGATTAAAATTAGGAAGTGGTTGACCATTCTTATTCTCATATAGATAAGAAATAGTTGATGGGAGAAAGAAATGATTATGTCAGATGATAGATTAATCGTTGCATTAGACGTTCCAAATATAATCGCTGGTTTAGACCTAGTTAAGCAATTGGGCACATCTGTTTCGTTTTATAAGATTGGTTTGGGTATGATAACTTCTGGCGGCCTTGCACTTGCAAATGAGTTAAAAGCCGAACACGGGAAACGAATTTTTCTAGATATGAAATTATTTGATATAAATGCTACCATTGAGGCTGCCGTAAAGGGAATATCAAAATTTGATATAGATTTCCTAACTGTTCATGGGGATCCTAGTGTAGTGGCCGCTGCCAAGAACGGTGCGTCTGGATCTAAATTAGAAATACTCGCTGTGACCATTTTAACATCATCAGACAGAACAGATTTAGATGCTGCTTTGATCAAAAATGGGGAAGTGCACGATCTAGTTGCAGAAAGGGCATTCAACGCCTTCGAAGCAGGTGCCGACGGTGTAATCGCGTCTCCACAAGAATGTATGGCAATTCGCAGTCTACCAAATGCTACAAATAAATTGATTGTCACACCTGGCATTAGACCCCTGGGTGCTGAGTTTGGAGATCAAAAAAGAATCGCCACTCCCACGGAAGCGATATTAAATGGAGCTGACCATATAGTTGTAGGCCGCCCAATAGTTGGTTCTAAAAATAAGAAACTAGCAGCAGTTAAAATAATTGAAGAACTCAAACATGTGTGACTTCATAAAATTGAAAATTAGAATTCTTTGGCCAATAATAACTGTCTAACACGTGCAGTTTTATCCCTGACGGGCTTTGAATCTGCGCTGAGTTTTATTAATGACATAAACCCGACCTTTACGCCTCACTACCCGGCAATCACGATGCCGCTGCTTTAATGAGCGAAGTGAATTTTTTACCTTCATGAGGCATCTCCTTCGATTAAGACGCAAAAAAGCGCCCATTTTACCCATAACTATGGGTTATGCATGGTGGGCGGTACTGGGATCGAACCAGTGACCCCTACGATGTCAACGTAGTGCTCTACCGCTGAGCTAACCGCCCAAGATGCGGCGGGGGTCCCGCGCCGGTTGAAAGTCTATAAAAAGTTTTACAACTTTGTTCAAGGGGTTTTCGATTCAAAAATTAAAAGCTAAGATCTAATTATGAAGTATAATAGTTTACCAGAAAAATCATATAAGCTAGAGGACCCAGTAGTTTTGCAATCTGGTATCGTTATCGCATCTCCACATTCAGGTCGCAACTATAGATCATCAGTAAAAGAGCAATCGATACTTGACCCCACCACACTCAGAAGTTCTGAAGACGCATTTGTGGATGAATTAATGGACTTTGCACCAGATTTAGGCGTCCCTCTAATTTGTTCAAAAATCCCAAGGGCTTTCGTTGACTTAAATAGAGCACGGGACGAATTAGATTCCGCAATTATTGCAGGCATTAGACCTAATGGACAAAATCCGCGTGTAATATCGGGATTGGGGGTCATCCCAAGAGTAGTTGCAAATGGAAAGGAAATTTACTCTGGTAAACTTTCAAAAAAAGCTGCGTTTGAAAGACTAGAAAAATTCTGGGACCCTTATCATTCAAAGCTATCAGAATTACTGGACAGAGCTTACCGACAATTCGGTTATTCTATACTTATAGACGCACATTCCATGCCACATGAAGCGATTTTGAATGCCAGCACTGGTTTTCAAACGAGCCAATTAGTGCTGGGTGACAGATATGGAGCTTCTTGTTCCCCCGACATTGTAAATAATCTGGCCATGTTAATATCTAAAAATGGCCTGCATGCCAGCCGAAATATTCCATTTTCAGGAGCTTATATTGTGCAGAAGTATGGACGTCCTGACTTAAACCGTCATGCAATTCAGCTGGAAATAGATCGCTCAATGTATATGGACGAACGGAAAATCCAAAAATTGGAAAAGTTTTATAAATTAAAAAATAAATTACTGAATATATTGAGAGATTTTTCTAAAACGCACACTAGTGTAACTTCAATAGCGGCAGAGTAATTCACCGCAAACTCCTACCCTTTATAATAGCATTGACACCAAATTTCCTACGGATCTTATCGGTTGCAAGCTCTGCTTTTTGCCGATTTTGGGCATTTGGATCTAGCAAATCACCAGTCAAATCAGCATATTTTTGATCACACAGATTTGTCAATGTAACACCAAGCAATCGAAATTTTACCTCTTTAATTTCATTTTTTAACAAGGGTTCTAGTGCATTAAATAATCGATCTGCCATATTGGTTGGCTCCTTGAAAGTTAATCTACGAGTTATCAATCGATGTTTTTCGGTTTTCAGCTTAATTACACCAACCTTTCCGGCGATTTCACGAGACTTTGCTCTGTCCGAAACCTTCTCACACATACGCCATAAGTGCCCAATTAAGATTTCATGATTGAGAATATCTTTACCAAAGGTTGTTTCGTTAGAAATAGACTTTATCAATCTTTCCGCCATTACTCGACGATTATCCTTTCCGGAAGCCAAAGCTTTTAAACGTTTTCCTGAAGTACCAAATTTTCTAACAAAATCGCTCTCTTCCCAACGTAGCAAATCGCTTAGTGTTTTGATCCCCATAGCTTCAAGTTTTTCTTTTGTCCCCGCGCCAACACCCCATAAAATATTTACTGGTTTATTAAACAAAAACTTTTCCGTCTCTTGTTTTCCAATAATGGAAAAACCATTTGGTTTGTTAAGATCTGATGCTACTTTGGCCAAAAATTTGTTATGAGACAGCCCTATTGAACCCGTTAAGCCAAGCTCAGTTTTTATTCTATTAGTAAGTTCTGCAAGCAAAACCGCAGGGGGCTTTTTGTGAAGTCTTTGAGTGCCACCTAAGTCTAGGAAAGCTTCATCTAAAGAAATAGGCTCAACCGCAGGTGTCAACTCTAGCATCATTTTTCGAATTTGGAGACTAATTTCCGCATATAATTTCATTCGTGGTCTAATAACAACCGCATCTGGACATAATTTTAAGGCACGATACATAGGCATCGCGGAGTGAACTCCTCTAATTCGGGCAACATAACAGGCAGTTGAAACAACACCGCGCCTACCCCCACCAATTATGACGGGCTTATCGATTAACTCAGGACAATCTCTTTTTTCCACAGACGCGTAAAAAGAGTCGCAATCCATGTGAGCAATGTTTAGAGCGAGCAGTTCCGGATGAGAAATAATCATTGGAGAACCGCAATGTGGACATCTGTCCAATTTTTCAAAAAGCGTAAAACACTTTCTACACAGTTTGTGACTTTCCAATTAAAAACCTAAGTAAATTGCAACATTATTATACCCTGAAACCGGTAATTAGTATTCAGTTTCAGTATGCTAGAATATAAGTAAAATGGAAATTATTATTTATCACGCCACTTATTTACTATTGGATAGCGTCTGTCTAACCAAAAGGCGCGTTGTGTTAAACGAGTACCAGGAGCTGATTGAAACCTCTTGTATTCACTACTATAAATCAAACTCTCCACCTTAGTAATGTCCCTTTTTTTGTAGCCAGCTTTCAAACAATCGTTCATTGATCCATCTTCATCAATTAAAATAGTTAGAATTGCATCTAAAACAGGATAGTCGGGCAAGCTGTCACTGTCCTTTTGATTTGGGCGTAATTCGGCTGTTGGGGCTTTTGTAATAATATTTTCTGGAATTATCGTGCCTGAAGGACCTTTCATCCAAGACCTGTGATTTTGATTTCTCCACTTGGAAATTTCAAATACACGAGTTTTATACAAGTCTTTTATTGGATTAAATCCCCCCCGCCATATCACCATAAATCGTCGAATAACCAACGCTTACTTCGGATTTGTTGCCCGTTGTCAGCAGCATCTCGCCAAACTTATTGGATACTGCCATCAGCAAAAGCCCTCGAAGTCTTGACTGAATATTTTCCTCCGTAAGATCCGTATTAAGGCCTTCAAACATGCCGGATAAAGTTTTCTCGATAGCATTAACGCTATCACTAATTGGCAAATTATCTAAATTGCACCCTAAATTTTCTGCAAGATTAGCAGCATCACTTAAAGACGCCGTAGAAGTGTACGGTGACGGCAACATAATTGATCTGACATTTTCAGGTCCAATTGCATCGGAAGCAATAACAGCAACAAGTGCACTGTCGATGCCTCCCGATAAGCCTAATACAACTTTTTCGAAACCTGATTTACTACAATAATCCTGCAGACCCTTGACCATCGCACAATAATCTAATTCTTTGTCACAGGGAACTTTAGCCAAATCACCGTTAAGGATGACCCAACCTTCGTCTGTTTCTCGAAGACTTATGTGCTCTAAACATTCTTCAAATAATGGTAGTTTGATTGCTAAGTCACCACCGCGGTTTAATGCAAAAGTTCCACCGTCAAAAACTTGATCGTCTTGTGCCCCAACCATGTTTAGATAAATTAAAGGCAGGTTTGTTTCTACCACTCTAGAAACCATTTTATTTAATCGAACATCATTTTTGCCGCTATAATATGGGGATCCATTTGGTACTAACAAGAGTTGTGCACCCGTTTCAGATAGTGTTTCAGATACATCTGAATGCCATGCATCTTCACAGATTGGACTCCCAATTCTAATTGGACCAACCTGATAGGGTCCGGAAATTTCGCCCTTATCAAAAATTCTCTTTTCATCAAAAACATTTTGATTTGGCAAATGATGCTTCATAATAACATCAATAATTTTTCCATCGGCCAAAATATAATAGGCATTGAAAAGCTTTTCTTCGATGCAAGCCGGACCACCAATTGCTATCGCAGGTCCTTCTGCGCAAGTTTGAGCTAGTTTTGAAATTTTATCCTGCGCTGCTTTGCAAAATGATGGCTTTTTTATCAGATCCTGGGTATTGTAACCAGTAATAAATAACTCAGTGAATGCAATCAAATCGCTCCCCATTTTTTTTGCTTGTTGCCAAGCACCAAGAGCAGCTTTGTGATTACCCTCAAGATCTCCAACTGTGGGATTTAATTGGGCTAGAGTAATTTGAAATCTTTTTGCCATCAATTCACATACCGTATTTCTGTCTATGTATGTAACAGGAAAAATAAATAGTAAAAGTTTAGATTACATAAATCGATTTTAAGCCGCAGTTACGCCTGATTAAAATTCGCTCACATGATCCGCTTATTTGAGAATTTTCTCCAACGCAAATAAATACTTTCGACATTTGAAAAATTTGGCCTACCTCCAACGAATGGAAGAAAAAGAAAAATTTTCTGTGGATTGGTATAAAATAATAACTTTAATGGAGAAGACACTCCTAGTTATTATAGCGTTTCTCACTACCTACGCCGTAATATTTGAAATAATAAGCGTGGTGTCTACACGCGCCGTTAAATTAACAGATTTACTATTATTATTCATTTACGCTGAAGTTTTAGGAATGGTTGCCGCTTTTTATAAGTTCCGCAAAATTCCAATAACGGTTCCAATTTTTATAGCTATCACAGCACTTTGTAGACTGATTATTCTACAGGGTAAAGGAATTAATACAATAGACCTTTTGTACGAAAGCGGTGCAATTCTACTGCTAGCTCTTTCAGCCCTGGCAATCCGATGGAACTTGATAAATTTAGTACGCCCTAAGGGCGAGGCGGACAGGGAAACAGAGTAAAATAATTAAATCCGCATTTAAATAATTCTATTCTAATAAGAGATGGTTCTTTTAAAACTGTATCAAATATATGTTATAATTTTTGTTAGTGCTGGGATTTTATACCAACTAATTATGTGCTGCTTGAATCACACCGTTGCTTAATTCCTAATTAAGATTTTAAAACAGTCGTTACGTATGATATATCTTTTGAGTGCGATTAATGAACTTATAAGATTTCACATATAAAGTTGGACAACAAACCTTTTTAAACAACAACAAGCCCTTTCGAAGGCAAATCTATGTCAACCCCAAATCAAATTAATGAAAGTCCCGAATACTGGGCTAATGTTTTACACAAAAGCTGGGGATTAAAGGCAAAATTAACGAAGTTAGACGGTGAATACGATTTAAACTTTTTAGCAGTCAGCTCTTCTAGCCAACCATTAATTTTAAAGATTATGCGAAACAACTGCCCGGATTGGTTAGTTAAAGCACAAATTTCAGCTATGCAGCATGTAGAAAAAGTTGCGAATTTGCCTAGCACGCCAAAAGTTTTTTTGAACCAATCAGGGCAAAGCTACATAGAAGTGGCCGACGCGGCGGGAAATCTTAGAGTTGTTTGGGCGTTAAAATATATTCCCGGTAAGTGTTTAGCAAAGTTACATTCAAAACCCTTAAATTTGATTGAAGAAATTGGCGAAGCGCTGGGCGCAACGACCAACGCACTAAGGGGTTACAAAAATAAAGACCTAGAACGAACATTTAAATGGAACCTCCTGCAGGCAGGTTGGATTGATGATCACCTAATTTGTATCGAAGATAAAGAACGCTACAAAATAGTTAAAAATATTTCAGAAAATTTCAGCAGATGTTTACCTAAGCTCAAATCATTTAATCGGCAAGTTATACAAAATGACCCAAATGATTATAACATCGTAGTTTCTGGCGATTATGACAAAAAAAAATCTTTGTCTGGTATAATTGATTTTGGGGATATGTGTATATCGCCGCGTGTTTGTGAAATTGCAATTGCAGGCGCATATATTGTTTTAGAAACCCCTCATCCAGAAAAATCCTTAGTCACTTTGGTATCTGGGTTCAATCGTACTTGCCCCCTTACAATTCCTGAGATTGATTTGATTTGGGACTTACTTTTAATGCGTTTAGCAGTCAGCGTCGTCAACTCTACAATGCTAGCAATAGAATTTCCAAATGATCCTTATGTCACTGTATCGCAAAAGCCTGCCTGGGATTTTTTGGAAAACAATAAAATAAATCAAGAACTTCTTAAGTGTCGACTAAGAAAAGCTTGTGGCAAAGAAATAGTAGCGAATGAAGAGCGAATACGATCTTGGATTTATAAAAACCGTGGAAATTTTAGCCAGGTTATGGAAAGCCCATTAGAAAATGCACCACTAATATCTTTAGCAATTGAAAACTCTGCTATCCCTGAAAACCCTTTCAAATTATCAGAAAAAGAAGCAAAAGAAATTGGGTATGATGCAACATGCGAAAATGAAGTATTTCTGGGCTATTACAACGAACCGAGACTGATTTACACAGCCCCCGAATTTCGTTTTGGACGACACAAAGCAAGTAATCGCCGCACAGTGCATCTAGGAATTGATATTTTTGCTCCTGCAGA
>CACKSH010000025.1 GCA_902602765.1 Paracoccaceae bacterium | reverse complement strand
GAGAGATGAGAGGACCTCAAATCTTTTTATCAAGAACAGCACCCGAATTTATGGCTGAACTATTTAAAATGGAAGTGCCCGAAATCTACGAAGGAATCATCGAAATAAAGTCTGTTTCAAGAGATCCTGGATCACGCGCAAAAATATCAGTATTCACCAACGATGGTTCAATTGATCCAGTAGGAGCTTGCGTCGGTATGCGAGGAAGCCGTGTCCAAGCAGTAGTTAATGAATTGCAAGGTGAGAAAATTGATATTATTCCGTGGAACGATGACCAACCAACATTTTTAGTTAACGCTTTGCAGCCTGCAGAAGTGACGAAAGTTGTTCTAGATGAAGAAGCTGGGAAAATTGAAGTAGTTGTTCCAGATGATCAACTGTCTCTTGCAATTGGGCGCAGAGGACAAAATGTTCGTTTAGCAAGCCAGTTAACCAATCTCGATATTGATATATTGACCGAGGCTGAGGAATCAGTGCGACGCCAGAAAGAATTTGAGGAGCGCACTACCTTGTTCATGGAAACTTTAGATTTAGACGAATTTTTCGCACAATTACTGGTTTCTGAGGGCTTCGCTAGTTTGGAAGAAGTAGCTTATGTGGAATTAGATGAGTTAATGGTAATTGACGGTGTGGATGAAGAGACCGCCAGTGAATTGCAAACTAGAGCCCGCGAGTTCATTGAGAAAGAAACTCAGGAAGCTCTCGAAAAGCTGCGTGGGCTCGGTGTAGAGGAAGCATTGCTAAACTTTGACGGTCTCTCTCCACAAATGCTACTTGCGCTGGCTGATGATGATATAAAATCTGTCGAAGAGTTCGCAAAATGTGCAGACTGGGAACTCGCAGGAGGTTGGACAACGGTCGATGGTGAACGGGTCAAAGATGATGGGCTTTTGGAAAACTTTGGGCTTGGGCTTGAAGAGGCTCAAGATCTAATTATGACGGCGCGAGTTATTCTTGGATGGGTAAATCCAGATGATATTGCTCCTACAAATTCTTCAGAAACAGAAGAGGAAAATTAATTAGAAAGCCGACATGATAAATACTGTTGAACAAAAAGACACACTACTTAGTAATGAAAGAAAATGTCTCGTGACTGGCGAAATCAGAGATCGAGAAGAAATGTACCGTTTTATAGTTGGTACTGATAATCAGATTTTGCCAGATTTAGCTGCCAAACTACCTGGAAGGGGTTTTTGGGTCTCGGCCAATCAGTCATCTTTAAAATTGGCTATAGAAGAAAAGCTTTTTGAGAAGTTGGCCAAAAAGAGTTTGAAGATTAAAGAGGATTTGATTTGTGAGATAGAAAATCTCCAATCAAAAAGATTACTAGATCTGATCCGTCTGGCGCGTAAAGCTGGCCAAGCGTTATGTGGTTATGAGAAAGTCAAAGAATTACTGTCAAAAGACAAAGTTTCAGTACTGATACAAGCCTATGACGGTTCTGGTCGAGGAAAGGCAAAACTTAGTATTCCTGATAACGCAAAATTTATTGGATGCTTAAGTGCACTTGAGCTGGGAGAGGCATTTGGGAGACAAAATGCAATTCATTGTGCAGTTACGTCTGGCGGTTTAGCTAAACGTATAGTACAGGAAGCACACCGGTTACAGGGTCTTCGACGAAAGTTTGGTGAAAAATCACCTGAAAGGAAAAGACGACTAAATGAGTGATAGTGATGGCAAAAAAACTCTAGGTTTACGGGGTGGCCCCCGAGCAGGTAATGTAAAACAAAGCTTTAGTCACGGACGTAGCAAGAGTGTTGTTGTCGAAACCAAACGCAAACGTGTAGTTGTTCCAAAACCAGTAACGTCAAAAACTATGGATGGTAGTACGCAAGCATCTGAAAAAACTGCTAGTGCAAGGCCGTCGGGTGTTACAGATGCGGAAATGGAACGCCGAATGAAAGCTTTGCAGGCTGCAAAAGCCCGCGAAGCTGAAGAAAAGTCTGAACGTATTGCTGAAGAACAGACACGGCAAGAGGAACGTGATAGAAAAATAGCCGAGCAGGAAGCAAAAGAAAAAGAACAACGCGATGCTGAAAGCCAGGCTCGCAAAAAGGCTGATGAAGAAAAAGCAAAGATAGAAGCGGAAGAGTTAGCAAAACAAGCAGCCCTTAATGCCCCAGTACCAAAGGGTGATCCCGAAACTATACTGAAAGAGCAAAAAAATCCTCAGTCAGCTCAAAGAAAAAAGACCCGTGAAGACGAACCTAGTGAAAGAAGAAACCTTAAAGGCCGTGAAGGATTTGGACGACGATCTGGTAAGTTAACCATTAGCCAAGCCTTGGAAGGCGAAGGTGGTCGACAAAAATCAATGGCCGCAATGAAGCGTAAACAAGAAAGAGCCCGTCAAAAGGCAATGGGCCAAATGCAGGAGCGCGAGAAGGTTGTCAGAGACGTTCAAGTTCCTGAAGCGATAGTGGTTTCTGAATTAGCAAACAGGATGGCTGAACGTGTAGCTGAAGTTGTAAAAGCGCTAATGAAAATGGGAATGATGGTAACCCAAAATGAAGTTATTGACGCTGATACTGCAGAATTAATTGTCGAAGAATTTGGACACAAGGTTGTACGAGTTTCTGACGCGGACGTTGAAGATGTTATTAATGAGGTAACAGATGCAGAGACTGACTTAAAACCACGGCCAGCGGTAGTTACAATCATGGGTCATGTCGACCACGGCAAGACATCTTTGCTCGATGCAATTCGAGATACCAAGGTAACAGCGGGGGAAGCAGGCGGAATTACCCAGCATATTGGCGCTTACCAAGTCGAGACAAAAAGAGGTGATGTTATAAGCTTTCTTGACACTCCAGGACACGCTGCGTTTACATCGATGCGCTCAAGAGGTGCCCAGGTTACAGATATTGTAGTTTTAGTTATAGCTGCAGACGACGCTGTAATGCCACAGACAGTTGAGGCTATCAATCATGCTAAGGCTGCGAATGTGCCAATGATTGTTGCAATTAACAAAATTGACCGCGCCGAAGCCAATTCAGACAAAGTACGAACTGATTTACTTCAACACGAAGTAATTGTGGAAAAACTATCTGGCGAGGTTCAAGATGTTGAAGTCTCCGCTATAAATGGAACGGGATTAGATGAATTACTGGAAGCTATAGCGCTGCAGGCTGAAATACTGGAACTTACTGCAAATCCAGAAAGGGCCGCTCAAGGTGCAGTTATAGAGGCACAACTAGATGTAGGCCGCGGACCAGTCGCAACGGTACTTGTTCAGCGCGGTACGTTACAACAGGGTGACATTTTCGTAGTGGGCGAGCAGTGGGGTAAGGTTAGAGCACTTATTAATGACCAAGGTAAACGTGTTGAGACTGCGGGGCCGTCAGTACCCGTCGAAGTATTAGGATTAAATGGAACACCTGAAGCTGGTGATGTTTTGAATGTTGTAGAAACTGAAGCCCAAGCGAGAGAAATTGCAGATTACCGGATTGCAGTTGCAAAAGAGAAGAGAGCGACTGCTGGTGCGTCAACCTTGGAACAAATGATGGCGAAAGCTAAAGAAGACGAAAATGTTTCAGAGCTTCAAATTTTAGTTAAAGCTGACGTGCAAGGTTCTGCAGAAGCAATTGTACAAGCCATGGAAAAAATTGGAAATGAGGAAGTAAGAGTACGTGTACTACACTATGGTGTCGGGGCTATTACAAACACAGATGTTAGCCTAGCTGAAGCTTCTAACGCGCCAGTAATTGGATTTAATGTTCGTGCAACTGCTTCAGCTCGTCAGGTGGCAAGTCAAAAGGGTGTTGAAGTCAGATATTATTCCGTAATCTATGACCTAGTTGATGATGTTAAAGCTGCAGCAAGTGGTCTTCTATCAGCCGAAATCCGAGAAAATTTTATTGGTTATGCCCAAATTAAAGAAGTTTTCAAAGTTTCTGGAGTAGGTAAAGTTGCAGGTTGTATTGTAACAGAGGGCGTTGCAAGACGTAGTGCTGGTGTTCGCTTATTGCGTGACAATGTCGTAATACATGAAGGAACCCTAAAAACATTAAAACGCTTCAAAGATGAGGTTCCTGAGGTTCAATCAGGCCAAGAATGTGGTATGGCTTTTGAGAATTATGAAGATATCCGAAATGATGATGTCATAGAGATTTTCGAGCGCCAAGAAATTGAGCGTAACCTAGATTAACTTCATAGCCAATCACGCAGAACCGCTATCAAAGGAATATCTGCAGGTGGCATTGGAAAATCTTTTAAACTTTTTACATGCACCCATTTTAAGTTTTGACCTTCATTGGGTTTAGGAGTTCCATCCCACTTTCGGCAAGCAAAAAGTGGCATTAACAGATGAAAATCAGAGTACCCATGGCTGGCAAAAGTTAGCGGAGCAAGACAACTAGACCAGGTTTCAATTCCTAACTCCTCATGTAGCTCTCTAACTAAAGCGTCTTCTGGAGTTTCTCCAAACTCAATTTTTCCACCGGGGAATTCCCACAATCCCTCCATGCTTTTCCCCTTAGGCCTTTGCGTGATTAAAACTCTCCCATCTCGATCAATAAGTGCAACTGCTGATACTAATATAACTTTCATGATCTATAATCAGCATTTATTTGTATATAAGTTTGAGTCAGATCACAGGTCCAGACTGTTGCCTCACCTGTCCCAAGGCCCAAATCAACATTTAAATTTAGACGTTGTCGCTTCATATATTTTGCCCCATCTGCCTCTTTGTAAGTTGGAGACACCCAGCCATCTTTTGCCACCAAAATTTCACCTAATCTTATCGACAATTTATCTCTATCAGCCGATGCACCTGATTTACCAATTGCCATAACAATCCTACCCCAATTTGGATCTTCTCCAGCAACAGCAGTTTTCACTAAAGGTGAATTAGCAATAGACATGGCATGCAATTTAGCTTCTTTTTGGTCAATTGCACCACTTACACGAACTTGAATAAACTTACTTGCCCCCTCACCATCGCATACAACTTGATGGGCCAAGTCTAGCATCACTTCACGTAATCCCTCACGAAACTCCAAATTGCTCTTATTAACTTTAATACCACTTTTCCCCGTTGCGCTCACTAATAAGGTATCAGAAGTTGAGGTATCACTATCGACTGTAATACAGTTGAAAGTTTCCTCATTCAAATCTGTGATAATTGATTGCAATTCACTTTTGTCAATTAATGCGTCTGTAAAGATATAAACCAGCATAGTGCCCATATTTGGAGCAATCATACCTGAACCCTTCGCAATGCCAGAAATTTTGATTTTAGCTCTTTCATCACTAAGTTCGATACTACTACCTTTAGGAAAGGTGTCTGTAGTCATTATAGCCCTGGCCGCATCCTCTATTTTGGCCTCATGAACGGAGTCGACCAGAAAATCGAGCACATTTATTATCTTTTCGTATTCAAGCGGCTCACCAATTACTCCAGTCGATGATGAGAATATTCTTTCGACCGGTACCTCAACTCTTTTCGAAAGTGCTGCGACAATTTCATGAACTGCTATTTCACCTTGGCGTCCCGTGAACGCATTTGCGTTACCTGCGTTTATAATTATTGCAGCCCCATTATTTTTGATCTTCATTCCAATTTTATTTTGGCAATCGATTACAGGTGCGGATCTCGTCATAGACTTTGTGAATAGACCAGCGACTACCGTTCCTGCTTCCAAAACAATAAGAGTGACATCTTCACCATTTCCTGGTTTTATTCCAGCATTTACTGTGGCAAATCTTACTCCTGTTATAGGATACATATTTGGAAAATTTTTCGGAGCCAACGGTGAAACCTTTAAAATAGCAGACATGACGTGACCCCATACAAAGAATTAAAAATTTTTTCAAAGAACTTGTACTAATATAAATTTTATTGATCCCTTTTAATCAACAAATACGCTAGGGTCTATATTGATTAAGAAGATATGCTCTTTGTAAATTTTGAAGCAAATAGTCCACGATTTTTATGCACAAAAACACTCGTGTGTTAATGTACGCTATGAATAACGCGACTGTAAGCGGTTGTAAAATTATAGAGAACGTTGACACTTTTTATGCATCCCCTTAAATCGCATAATGTGTTTATACTAGGGCGCTTAAAACTTTTAAGGTTTTCCGACCATAAAAGCAGTAGTAATAAAGTTTAAATCCTGTGTGGGTTAGGAATATAATGTTAGGTCTTGGAAAAATTGCAAAGAAAGTTTTCGGCACTCCAAATGATCGACGGATAAGAGAAGTACAAGCTATCGTCGAGAATATAAATTCACTTGAAAAAGATTTCAGCCTTCTCTCTGACAGTGAAATAACCTCAAAAACCGAAGAGTTTAAACAGCGTTATGGAGAAGGAGAAACCCTTGATAAATTACTTCCAGAGGCATTTGCTAACTGTCGCGAAGCTGCAAAGCGAGCTTTGGGTCTGAGAGCTTTTGATGTCCAATTGGTTGGAGGAATTTTTCTGCATCGCGGGAACATTTCCGAAATGAAAACCGGTGAAGGGAAAACTTTGGTGGCAACCTTCCCAGCATATCTAAATGCTCTTGTTGGAAAAGGTGTGCATATTGTTACAGTGAATGATTATCTTGCAAAAAGAGATGCAGAGTGGATGTCAAAGGTCTATACTGCACTAGGAATGACAACAGGGGTAGTTTATCCACAGCAAGAAGATCAAGAAAAGCTGGAAGCTTACTCGTGCGATATTACATATGCGACAAATAATGAGTTAGGTTTCGATTATCTGCGCGATAATATGAAACCCAGTATAGATCAAATTGCTCAAAAGCATCATTATTTTGCGATTGTAGACGAAGTTGATAGCATTTTAGTTGATGAGGCTAGAACTCCACTCATTATATCCGGTCCTGCTCAAGATAGATCAGAGCTGTATATACAAATTGATAAACTAATCCCCAGTTTAGAAGAAAATCATTTCACAATCGATGAAAAATCGAGAAATGTTACATTTACAGACGAAGGAAACGATTTTTTGGAATTACAACTTCGGAAAAGAGACCTTCTGCCAGATACTCAATCTCTGTATGACCCCGAAAGTACTACGGTAGTCCATCATGTTAACCAAGGGCTTCGAGCGCATAAGCTGTTTTCAAAAGATAAAGATTATATCGTAAGGGACAAACAGGTGGTGCTCATAGATGAATTCACTGGACGAATGATGTCTGGGAGACGTTTATCAGAAGGCCTTCACCAAGCGATTGAAGCGAAAGAAGGCTGTGATATTCAGCCTGAAAATGTTACGTTAGCAAGCGTCACTTTCCAAAACTACTTCCGATTATACGAAAAGTTATCTGGTATGACTGGAACTGCTGCCACTGAATCAGATGAATTTATGGAGATATATAAGCTTGGTGTATTAGAAATTCCAACAAATATGCCTATAACGCGAGTAGATGAAGATGACAGAGTGTATAGAACTGCAAAAGAGAAATACACTGCCATAGTAGAAGAAGTCAAAGATGCAAATTCAAATGGTCAACCAGTTCTTTTAGGAACGACTTCAATTGAAAAATCTGAACTCTTATCGAGTTTGCTTAAAGACTCAGGCATAAAACACAATGTTTTGAATGCACGCCAACATGAACAAGAGGCAGCTATTGTTGCTGACGCAGGAAAATTTGGGGCAGTAACAATAGCAACGAACATGGCGGGCCGTGGCACTGATATACAGTTAGGCGGAAACATGGAAATGCAAGTTCTGGAAGCTTTGCAAGACAAGCCAAAATCCAATCCAGAGCTAATACGTAAAACTATTGAAGAAAAACATTCAAAAGACAAGAACAAGGTTCTCGCAGCTGGCGGCTTGTTTGTTTTAGCATCAGAACGTCACGAGAGCCGTAGAATTGATAATCAATTGAGAGGTCGCTCCGGCAGACAAGGCGATCCTGGGAAAACATGTTTTTTTCTGAGTTTGGAAGATGATTTAATGCGTATCTTTGGTTCAGAGAGACTAGATAAAGTCTTGTCAACACTAGGTATGGAAGAAGGGGAAGCGATTATACACCCATGGGTAAATAAGTCCCTTGAACGTGCACAATCCAAGGTTGAAGCTCGAAATTTTGACATCCGTAAACAATTATTAAAATTCGACGATGTGATGAATGATCAGCGAATTGCTATATTTGAACAACGCCTCGATATAATGCGTGCTGAAGATCAAACCGAGATAATTGACGATATGCGTAATGATGTAATCGATGATCTTATTAATGTTCATATTCCACCTAGGTCGTATCCCGACCAATGGGACCTCGATGGTCTTAAAGATGCGGTAAAAGAAGGTATAAACCTCGATTTACCAATTGATGATTGGGCGAATGAAGAAGGCGTAGACGATGAGTTGTTGACCGAACGTATTGAAGATGCGGCAAACTCAATGATGGCCAACAAAACTAAAGCGTTTGGCATAGAGGCAATGCAACAAGTAGAGAAACAACTTTTGCTTCAGACAATTGACACCAAATGGAGGGAGCATCTTATTACGTTAGAACATTTGAGATCCGTTGTGGGTTTCAGGGGGTATGCTCAGAGAGATCCGTTAAATGAATATAAAAATGAAGCATTTCAATTATTTGAGCGTCTTCTAAATGGTCTAAGATATGATGTCACAAAACAGCTCAGCATAGTAAGACCTCTTACTGATGCCGAACGCAAGGCAATGATTGCGAAGTTTTTGGATGAACAAAAAAAACCCACGGAAACTTCTAAAACGGCAAGTTCTAAAGCAGTTAAGTCAAATTCTTCAATGCCGCTCGGAGCAAAAACCCCACCTGAACAAATGCCTAAAGGTTGGCAAGCAACAGGCCGGAATGAATTATGTCCGTGCGGTTCACGAAAAAAGTTTAAGCACTGCCATGGTCGGTTGTGAAAAATAATTTCATAAACTAAGTTTACCTCGGGTGAGTTTGTGGTAGGCTCTCGCTGCTAATGACGTTTTTTGAGGAGAGAAAAATGAAAAAAGTGCTTGCTACGATAATATTTTGCAATTTTCTGATATCATCAGTTTTTGCTGCCGATATTAAAGTTGGGTTTGTAACTACATTAACAACGCCAGCTGCAGTTATCGGTGAAGATATGAAAAATGCGGTTAATTTGGCGTTAGAACATTTAAACGGAAAAGCTGGCACACATAATATTGAAGTAGTGTTTGGTGATGATGGATTTGCGCCGGATACTGGAAAGCAAGTAACTGATCGGCTGTTAAAGCAAGATAAAGTTGACATTATTTCCGGGTATATATGGAGCCATGTGTTATTGGCATCGCGCAAGTCCGTCTTGGATGCCGGAAAAATATTGATTTCCTCCAATGCTGGGCCATCACAAATAGCTAGTAAATTATGCCACGAGAATTTTTTCTCCGCCTCATGGCAGAATGATCAAACCCCAATGGCAATGGGTGAAGTTTTTAATAAAGATGGAATACAATCGCTCTATATTATGGCTCCTAATTATGCAGCCGGTAAAGATATGGTAGCTGGAATAGAGCGCACATTTAAAGGACAAGTAGTTGGCAAAGATCTAACAAAATGGGGTGCTGATGCCCAGCTAGATTTTTCCGCTGAACTTGCAAAGGCAAAGGTATCGGGGGCTGACGGGTTGTTCGTTTTCTATCCTGGAGCTGCATCTGGGGCTTTTACAAAACAATATCACCAAGCAGGACTAAAGGATATGCTTCCACTATATTCAGTATTTACAATAGATGGCATATCATTACCTAAACTTCAGGCTGCAAATTTCTCAGGCATTGTCGGATCAAAAGTAACACAACAGTGGGACCCGTCCTTGGATAATCAAGCTAATAAAAGGTTTGTAAAAGATTTTAAAGAACGGTTTGGAAAATACCCGTCATTCTACGCAGCTCAATCTTATGATACAATAAATATGATTGCTTCTGCGGTGATCGCAGTGGATGGAGATATGAGTAATTTGGTCGGGCTTCGGTCGGCACTAAAAAGCGCTGATTATAATTCAGTTAGGGGTAAATATTCTTACGGTAATAATAATTTTCCAATTCAAAATTTTTACCTGAGAGAGGTCGTTGAAGACTCAGATGGGAATTGGACTACTGAAGTAATTGACACTGTCTTGACAAATCATCAGGATCCATATGCCGCCGAATGCAAGTTAAAATAGTTAATAACTCGATCACTATAAAACTTTGACATTTAGCTTATAAAGATCTAGGGGCAGTATTGGACTATACTCTGCTTTTGATACAGGTACTAAATGGGCTTCAATTGGGCGTCCTTTTATTTCTGGTTGCCTCGGGACTTACCTTAATTTTTGGAATTTTAGATTTCGTAAACCTTGCACACGGTTCGATTTATATGTTGGGAGCGTTCATTTGTGCTTCACTTACTTATGCACTGGATAGTTATTTATTTGCGGTAATATTGTCGTTACCCATTATTGCGATAATCGGATATGTGTTTGAAATTTTTTTGGCACGCCCACTCTACGCGAGGGATCATCTGGATCATGTACTAGGAACATTTGGTGCAATTTTGGTGATTGATACGATTGCTCATTTGATTTGGGGCCCGGCTGGAATTGCCATTCCTATACCAAATTACTTAGATGGGCAAATCATGATCTCAGAAAATATTGAAATACCAACATTTAGGCTATTGATAATCGTAGTAGGACTAATAGCAGCGTTTGGTCTACTTTGGCTTGTGAATTTTACCAAATTAGGGATGTTGATAAGAGCAGGCGCATCTAATAGAACAATGGTCGCAGCATTAGGCATTGATATAAGAACACTGTTTGCAATCGTGTTTGCTATTGGTGCAACTCTGGCTGGAATTGCAGGAATGCTAATTGCGCCCATAACAGAAGCTTCACTTGGTATGGGAAACAATATAATTATAACTGCTTTTGTGGTAATTATAGTAGGTGGAATTGGTTCTGTGAAAGGCGCATTTGTAGCTGCTTTGCTTATCGGATTAATTGATACACTTGGACGCTCCTTTCTAGACGATCTTTTCAAAGTCTTCATGAGTACAGCTGCTGCCGAAAATTCAGCTCCTGCAATTTCCTCAATGTCGATCTACTTAATGATGGCGTTGATACTGTCGTTTAAACCAAAGGGTTTGTTCCCTCCGAGATTACGGTAAATCTACGCTTATGCAATTTATCAGATCATTTAAGTTTCTCATTTTAGTTTCTCTATTGGTCTTGCCGATCGTTTTTCATCAAATCGGAATGTCATTCTATCTAGATTTGGCTACTCGTTTATGTATTTTGGCGATAGCTGCAGTTGGTTTGAACCTGATCCTCGGATATGGCGGTATGATTTCCTTTGGCCATGCAGCTTATTTGGGACTTGGCGCCTACGCTGTTGGGATACCAGCACATCACTGGCTTTATGGCGGATTAGATTTTCTAGCAACAAACAATGGGTTTATACATATCACTATTGCTGTAGTGATTAGCGGCCTATTTGCATTTTTAACAGGACTGATATGTTTAAAGACAAAGGGTGTTTATTTTATAATGATTACGATGGCATTTTCACAAATGGCCTACTATCTATTTGTGTCAATTGAAGAATATGGCAGTGATGACGGTTTGGTTATAAATACTAGATCGGAGATACCACTAATTAATCTAGACGACCCCATCCAAATGTTTTTAGTATCATTTTCGAGCTTGATCTTTTTTATGTGGCTTGTTCATCTAATTACAAAATCAAACTTTGGCTTAATTTTATCTGGAATCAAAGATAATGAAGCTCGTATGGTTTCACTAGGTTACAATGTTTATCTTCACAAATTAATAGCTTTTGTATTTTCAGGAATTATTTGTGGTTTCGCTGGGGTGCTTTTAGGAAACTTTACTACGTTCATATCTCCCGAAATGATCGATTGGTCCAGGTCTGGAGAATTGATGTTTATGGTAATACTCGGAGGTGTCGCGACGGTGATGGGTCCCCTTTTTGGTGCAATAGTGTTTGTCATTTTAGAAGAGGTTTTATCTTCAATTACAATTTATTGGCACCTCCCTTTTGGGCTCCTTTTAATCGCTGTGGTCCTCTTTTTTAGGGGTGGCTTATCCTCACTCTTATCAAAGTAAGGTGCAAATTGTGGCTAATATATTAGAAATTAAAAACCTTAATAAAAAATTTGGTGGTGTGATAGCGACAAAATACCTTAACCTATCCATACTAGTGGGAGAACTACATGCTATAATTGGCCCAAATGGAGCTGGAAAAACTACACTAATTTCACAAATATTTGGACAAATATTTCCTGATAGTGGGCAAATTTTTTTTCAAGGTACCAATGTTACAAGAGTCCCAGAATACAAAAAATCTAGGCTTGGGATAAATCGAACGTTTCAAATTACATCGGTTATGAAATCACTAACAGTTTCTGAAAATATACAATTAGCCACGGATACAGCTCGAGAAAATTCCTTTAATTTTTTTACGGCATCTAATAATCAGACTACTATTTTAAAAAAAATTGACTTTTGTCTACGTCAAGTGGGACTAATTAAGGCTATTAATCAACCAGTTAAAAGTTTAAGCCATGGGGATTGCCGCAAACTAGAGATTGCTATGGCATTGGCATCCGACGCACAGCTCTTGCTACTTGATGAGCCAATGGCTGGTCTGGGGCCTACGGAGACAAATGAAATGATCGCCCTGCTGAAGCGGCTCAAAGGGCAACAAACTATATTATTAATAGAGCACGATATGGATGCGGTGTTTGCTTTAGCAGACCAAATATCCGTATTAGTATCAGGGGAAATAATCGCAACTGGGAAACCCGATTCTATTAGACGCAACCCCAAAATCCAAAGCGCTTATTTGGGGGGAATTTAATGTTAACATTGATTAATGTTGAAACACATTATGGAGCGAGCCAAGCATTATTTGGTGTATCTCTAAATATAGAGCCAACAGGAGTCACGACACTATTAGGACGAAATGGGATGGGTAAAACTACAACAGTTAACTCGATAATGAATATCAAGTCCAAAACTAGTGGATCTGTTTTATTTAATGGACAAGATATAACTAATTTACCCAGCTTCAAAATCGCTAAATTAGGTATTGGCCTTGTGCCTGAAGGGCGTCAAGTCTTTCCTAACTTAACGGCACATGAAAACCTTATTGCTACAGCAAACTTTAATAAAACGAAAAATTTAACTTGGAATTTGGAACGAGTTTATGAGCTTTTTCCAAATCTGAAGTCACGAGCAAAATTCATGGGTAATTTGCTTTCAGGGGGCGAGCAACAGATGTTGGCAATTGGAAGAGCTCTGCTAACAAACCCTAAACTTTTGATATTAGATGAAGCAACCGAGGGACTTGCACCAATAATTCGAGAAAAAATCTGGGAAGCCCTTAAGAACATACGTGATAGTGGCATACCAATTTTAATTATCGACAAAAACTTGAAAGATTTGTTAACTATTTCAGATAATCACAATATTATTCACAGGGGTAAAATAGTTTGGTCTGGATCATCAGTTCAATTAAGATCTTCTGAAGATGTGACACAGACCTTTCTCGGTATTTAAGGAATATATACTTTTAATTTAATTTTTTCGAAACAAATATTAACATTGGATGTAAAATTTCTCTAAGTGCCAAAATCAAGTGCGTCAAAGTCAGAGCTACTGTGTCGTTCAAGCAAATACTGATTAGGAATTTTTGATTTTCGATTGATACGCTCACCACGCATTACAGCGGGCCGTTTACTTAAATTTTTGGCCCATCGCAAGACGTTGTGATAATCACTGACTTGTAAGAAATCAGCGGCACCGTATTGTTGACCTAAAACTAAACGACCATACCAGGGCCATATTGATATGTCCGCAATGGTATATTCATCTCCAATTATAAATTCTTTTTTCGATAGCTCACGATCAAGGACATCTAACTGACGTTTAACTTCCATCGAATAGCGATCAATTGCATACTGTATTTTTTCTGGTGCATATACATAAAAATGGCCAAACCCACCTCCAAGGTAAGGCGTGCTAGACATCTGCCAAAAAAGCCAATTAAGAACTTCTGTGCGTCGATTGCCTTGCGTAGGCAAAAGCGAATTAAATTTTTCAGCAAGATATAAAAGTATTGCCCCTGATTCAAAAACCCTTCTAGGCTCAGCCCCAGAATAATCTAAAAGTGCCGGAATTTTTGAATTTGGGTTAATATTAACAAAATCTGAACCAAACTGTTCCCCTTTACCGATACTAACCAACCATGCATCATACTCTGCATCGCTATAACCAATTGCTAAAAGTTCTTCAAACATAACAGTGACTTTAATACCATTTGGGGTTCCTTGAGAGTATAATTGAAACGGGTGTTGTCCAATAGGTAAGGTTTTGTCATGTGTTGACCCGGCTATTGGACGGTTAATGGATGCAAAAGCCCCACCATTTTCATTTTCCCATTTCCAAATTTTTGGTGGGTCATAATCTAGAGGGTAACTCACATCAGATCCTTACTTTAAAAATACCATTCGATAAAAATTATAAATTTTTCATATTAGTGAAATTTAATATTAGGGAGTATTTCATCAATGATTGAATTCATTGTTGGAGATGGACGCATAATTTTCGCCACCTTCTCTCTATCTGGATGATAGTATCCGCCTAATTCAACCTCCACTCCTTGAGTGCTGTCTAATTCATGAAGAATTTTAGTCTCATTTTCCTTTAACAAATTAAAGACAGAGGTAAATCTTACAGCTAAATCTTGGTCTTGTTTTTGCTCAGCAAGGGCTTCAGCCCAAAAGATAGCAAAAAAGAAGTGACTGTGCCGGTTGTCTATTTCACCGACCTTTCGACTAGGAGACTTATTGTTATCCAATATTCCCTGCGTCGCTTTTTCAATAGCTAATCCAAGTGCCGCAGCTTTCTTATTTTCAGAATTAGCCGCCAAAAAATTAAAACTCTCTCCTAAAGCACAAAATTCACCTAAGCTATCCCATCTTAAATGATTTTCTTGTTGTAATTGCTGAACATGTTTTGGGGCTGAGCCACCAGCTCCAGTTTCAAATAGGCCGCCTCCATTCATTAGTTTTACAATAGACAACATCTTCGCTGAGGTACCCAGCTCTAAAATTGGAAATAAATCAGTTAGGTAATCTCGAAGAACATTTCCAGTAACTGCAATACTGTCTTGTCCTTTAGTAATTGTTTCAAGGGTGGCCCTTGTGGCCTCTCTTGGTGACATAATCTGAAATTTATCATACAGTCCTTTTTTACTTAAGACCTGTGTTACAATAGGAATTAATTGCGCATCATGAGCCCTATTTTGATCAAGCCAAAATATTGCCTGCGCATCTGTGGCCGCCTGACGCTCTATAGCAAGTGAAACCCAATCCAGTATAGGAGCTTTATTTACAGAACATGACCGCCAAATATCACCAGATTTAACCTCATGCTCGTGCAAGATAGCGCCATTTTTAAGAATGTACCGAACGGTCCCATCGCGTGGAATTTCAAATGTGGTGGGGTGACTGCCATATTCCTCAGCCTTTTGTGCCATCAAACCCACATTGGAAACTGTACCTGAACTTGAAGGGTCTAAAGCACCTTTTTCCTTAAAAAAGTTTATTGCTTCTTCGTAAACTGGTGCGTATGAGTTGTCAGGAATAATGCACTTGGTGTCTTTAGTAGTCCCATCTGGACCCCACGCTATTCCACCTGCTCTAATCAAGGCAGGCATAGACGCATCTATTATAACGTCAGATGGGACATGCAAATTTGTTATTCCTCTGTCACTATCTACCATATACAAATCTGCTTGTTGCTCAATTATAGCATTAAACTCTTTGGTGATTTCTGGGTCTTGCGAAACACGGTCTAAAATGTCACCAAGCCCTGAATTAGGGTTCACTCCCAACTCATTTAGTCGCTTGCCGTGTTTTTCGAACACATCATTAAAAAAAACAGAAACAACATGACCAAAAATAATTGGATCAGATACTTTCATCATTGTAGCTTTTAAGTGGACAGAAAAAAGTACATTCTGCTTTTTTGCTTCTTTAATTTCATGCGACAGAAAAGCGCGAAGATCTGCTACAGACAGAAAAGTTGCATCTACGACTGTACCACAGTCTAATTTTATATCTGTCTTTAAATTCTCGATATTTCCTTTGGTGTCAGTAAATTCAATTCTTGCAAAACCAACCTGACTTTCTTGGATAGTATCAGACTTTTCATTATCAAAAAAGTCGTTCCCGCTCATTGACGAAACATGGGTCGCAGAACTTGAGCTCCATTTCCCCATGAAATGCGGATTAGCCATTGCATATTTTTTTACTGCTTTAGCGGCGCGGCGATCTGAATTTCCCTCCCGTAAAACGGGATTAACAGCTGACCCCTTTATTGTATCATAGAGCTTTCGCACGCTAATTTCATGATCTGTTAATGGTTCATAGGGATAATCAGGTATTGCAAACCCTTGTGACTGTAACTCCTTTATTGCAGACACCAACTGTGGTACGGACGCTGATATATTTGGAAGTTTAATTACATTGGCATTCGGATTTTGAACTATTTGACCAAGCTCTTTTAGATCATCAGATTGTTTTTGGTCTTCTTTTAAGTAATTGCCAAAAGTCGCCTTGATTCTTGCTGCTAAAGAAATATCCTTGCTTCCAATATTGATACCTGCCAATGCTGCGAAAGAGCGAACTATTGGGAGTAAAGAAGCACTCGCAAGTTCTGGCGCTTCGTCTACAATTGTATACAATATGTCTGGGTCGGCGGTGCGTGACATTTAAAGTTAACCTTTCAAGCGTCAAAATAGGTGCAAATTTTGTGGGTTTAGCGCAAAAATATGTAAAGCTAACCATTACACCGCTGCGCTTAAGACATTTATGAAATGTTTTCAATTGTAATATTTAAGATATTGTTAATTTCCTAGTGTCCTAGCCTCTGAATCTCTTCGTTAAATTCCTTTTCAAATACTAAATCACCATTATGAAAAGCCATGAGAGAGGCTTTAAGGTAAAAGGTTTCATAGTCACTCCACATTTCTGCATAAGTTTCAGTCCTAACTGACCAGTCTGCTCTTTCAATTTCTTCCGTCCAATGTGTGCGGCCGTGAGCGGAAAGTGGATCATCGGGATGTATCGACCACCATTCCCTAGCAGTAGAACCTGTTATAAGACCATGTTCCTGGTCCATTCTTTTACCAAAATCATCAATTATTTCTGTAGTAACAATTCCAGATTTTAAATCACGTTTAACATTCCTTTGATTACCGCCTTCTCTTAGAGATTTAATCTTCCACGGTTCCCCCACAACAGCAGGTTGGAATTTACGTTCATCAAAATCTCCATGTGTTGAAATTGGCAGATCAAATTTGCCCTGAACAAGAGTTAGCGTATCTTTATCAGGCGTTGGCCAAAGGAGAGGCCAGTAACAATTAGAGATTGATACTCTTATTTTGTGACCTTCGGGAACTCTATAAGCGATTTGATCAAGGATTACTTCGATATCCATCAATTCGTTTGGAACAATATCAGAAGTTTTTTCATGACCATTTCGATGCGATAAATTAAGGCAACCATAAGTTATTCTTGTTGAGGCTCCATCAGGATGAATATGATTAAGTCTAACTATAACCTGTCCAGACTTAGCATTACTTTTAATCTTGAGCCTGATAACTGGCGCCCCAATAATATCAAGTCTGTCAGTTAAAGCTTCGCTATCGTAACACTGCGAGTAACTATCATCTCGTCTTTGATCTCCAGGCATTTCTGGTCCAAGCCAGATTGCGCAGTATTCGCCTCCATCTAAACCACAATCTTGTGGTGAACAGACAATATCATTAAGATCTTGGGTTACATGATCTTCAGCTAGTTTAGAATTCTCAGCTAAACTAAAGGTACTCATCTTTGGGCCATTGGGCCAGTTATCTTCATTAACCCACACTCCCAGTCTTTCGGCATACCAGGATTGGGGTCTAACACCATCCATTAAATAAACGGTATATTTCGGATCTTCTTCTACTCCCGTTTCTATGCCTTTCAACCATCGGTCCCACCATCTTAGAGCTTCTTGTAAAAACCCTATTTTAGGTTCAGGAACAGCAAAGTGAGGATACTTATGAACCCATGGTCCAACTATACCTTTTACAGGTGACTTGATATTACAGACCAAGTGCGACACTGCATTTTTGTACGCATCACCCCAACCGCCTATAGCAAGAACAGCTGACTGTATCCCATCATAATTTTCACAAATAGAGCCATGCTTCCAATAATTATCACGAGTTTGATGATTAAGCCATTTTATGGGTAAAAATGGCTCTGCTTTCAAGCGCTGGGTCCAAATATTAGCCCATGCATCCCCAACAAGCATTGGATCGGGAGGCCTTGATGAGTAAGACCACATTGTCGATCCCCAACCTAAATTTTCATTTAATAAGCAACCACCTTTATAATGAATATCATCTGCATACCTATCAACCGTAGAACATAATGTGATTATTGCTTTCAAGGGCTCAGGCGCAAGTTCT
>CACKSH010000024.1 GCA_902602765.1 Paracoccaceae bacterium | reverse complement strand
AGTACTAATTTTACGGCATCTGACCAAGCTATTATTTGAGTTGACTCCATTGGCAGAGGGGCATTCCTATCCCAAATCTCCAAATAATCCAGGCCCATCCACTTTCGCTTCAGATCGTAATATCGATGGCTTAATTCCGGGTAAGAAGCCACCACGGCGTTTCTTAAAGCCTCTACTACTTCAGGCTCTACATGATTTGACAAATGACGGCCAAATTGAGATGAAGGCATGCCACGCCATCTGTCAATTGTTTCTTTTTCTTTTGCTTGTGTGTTATGGATACGCGCAAAAGTTTTTATATTTTTAGAAAAAACTCTCGCAAGCTCTATGGCGCTTGTTTCTCGCCGCGAACGGTCATGATCAGTTAGCAGGTTAAGAGTACTTTCGAGGTTTAGAATTTCTCCTCCCACTGCAAATTCTAGGCCTGCTATGGTTTCATCAAAAAGTTTTTCCCAAGCATCGCCAACGACACCCATATCGTGTAAGAACTTTTCTAATTCATCAGATAACTGATACGGCTTAAGTGCACGAATTCTGTCGAAGATAGGCTTGTATCGGCTCAATTCTTCGTTTTGCGGATATAATTCATCTAAATGCTTGTCCGGCAACCTATTAAGCTCAAGATTGAAGAAAATTAACGAGGAAGTGTAGATAGTAATTTTTTCTTGAATATCAGACAAAAATTTTGTGCGTTCTCCATCGGTAGTAGATTGATAATATCGTAAGCCAGCATATGAAATTAATCTGCCACTGACGTTACTGATTTTTTCATTTCTTTGCACACAGTCTAAAAATTCGCTCGCACTTAGGTCCACAAGCTTCCCCTCGAACTCAGCCGCAAAAAGCTTGCACTCTTTTTCAAGCCAATTTAAATCCTCCTTAAGTTCTGGGCTCTGCGTGTTTGTGTATAAATCATTAAGGTCCCATTCTGGTAGATTTCCTAAATATTTGCTGCTTTCATTTAAATCTTTATCATATAAAATATTTCTAAGGGTTACCATTTTGTGCCTTTTCAAGTTGCTTTCAGTATAATTAGGTTGTGGCTGCTCTACCAGCAAGTTATATAGAACAATTTGTTAGTTATTTTTTGATAAATTCTTCCAATTCTTCGAATAAATTGTGCAAAATAATTTCTCTTTCCATCAATAAATCATGTTTTGCTTTTGGAATGGAAATCAAATCACAACTGTCCCACTTTCTACAAAATTCTAGCACGGCAAAATAATCAATGATTTCTTCTCTTTCTCCTAAAAAGCATAGAGCGGGAGTAACGGGTGGTTCATTTCCAATCTGATATTCTATTTCATCAAGTGCTGCACTTACCCAAGCAGTACTTGGACCACCGATTTGTAAATCTGGATACTGCATTATTTGTTGTCGTAGTAATTTAAAATTTTGTATATCGCTGGTTAATTTATTAAATTCATATTCTTCGTTTAATATTCGAGTTTCGGGACTAGTAGTTGGTGCATAAGTCTCCATTTTTCCAATTAAAGAAATCAAAGACATTATAATTGATGCTCCAGACTTTAATATTGGTGGCATTTGAATACCCCACATAGGTGATGTAAAAACTACTTTTTCAAAAACGGGGAAATTCTGAAGTGTTCTAAGACCAATAAGTCCTCCCATAGAATGTGCAAATATAATCCAAGGTTTAACCAGATTTGCTTTCTCAGCTTCCTTGATTATAACCTCCACATCGTTTTGATAATTTTTGAAGTCTTCTATATGGCCAATGTTTTTGTCATCAAGTAAGCGGTCTGAGAGACCTTGGCCGCGCCAGTCTATCGCTATAACATTCAAATTATTGCTTAGGCAGAAATTAGCTAGACCACCATATTTTTCTATATAGTCTGCTCTTCCTGGAAATACAAAAACTGTTCCTAGTGGCTCGTTAGCTGCCCAAAAAGAAGTTCTGACTCTAATTCCGTCAGTTGTTAATTTGTAACTCGTCTTTGCGACCTTAGGCCATTTAAATATATTATTCAGGAATAAAGCATCGAGATTCATCAACCAAAAACGTTAGCCAAGCGCATTGCCGTGCCCATATCACCGTCTATTTTTAACTTTCCTGTCATAAAAGCAGAAGTTGGGTCCAGTTCTCCGTTAAATATTTCTTGAAAGATTTCTACTGCAGCTCTGAATGTTACATCTGTCTCTTCATTGGAAGTATAGACTTTATTTTCACTTATAACAATTGAACCCTCACCTTCAATTTCAAATTTGGCTGTACCGTCAAAAGAGTTTTCTGACATCTTTTCCCTAAGTGCTTTCACAGCATCTTCAATTATTTCCGTCATTAATTTGCACCCATCGAATTATCTCATTTTCATTGAGTAATATCGTTTTTTTATATTGATTTCAAACCTACCGTTACGGCAGTAATTGTATAAATAACATGTTTATACTTTTATTTGATATGCATGGTTTTAAAGTTTCGCACGTAGCTGTACAAAGCTGTCTCTAAATAGTAGCCGCTGTAAGCTTAAACTTGGACTGATGTACGAAAGGTTTTGTGCAAATGAAACAATTCCAAAGAATTTCTGTGGTACTGGGTCCAACGAATACTGGCAAAACCCACTACGCAATTGAGAGAATGTTAAGCTACAAAAGTGGGATTATTGGCCTCCCATTAAGACTACTGGCCCGTGAGGTATATGATAAAGTTGTCAGCTTGAGAGGTGTTTCTAAAGTAGCGCTTCTAACCGGTGAAGAGCGCATTGTCCCACGTAATGCCCAATATTGGGTCTGTACAGTTGAAGCAATGCCCGAAGGATTGAACAATGATTTTTTAGCTGTCGATGAGATACAACTGGCTAATGATCCTGAGCGGGGGCACATTTTTACTGATAGACTCCTAAGATCTCGAGGGGCCAACGAAACTCTTTTTCTTGGCTCGGAAACCATGCGCAACCCTATCAAAAGCCTAGTACCTGACGCACACTTTATATCGCGAGAACGCCTCAGTAAATTAGTCTACACGGGATCTAAAAAAATCTCTAGGGTACCAGCTAGGTCAGCTATAGTTGGTTTTTCTGTTGACAGCGTCTACTCTATTGCAGAGATTTTGAGGAGATTGAAAGGGGGAGCTGCTGTAGTTATGGGGGCTTTAAGCCCAAGGACTAGAAATGCGCAGGTAGAACTATATCAAAACGGCGATGTGGATTACCTTGTCGCCACTGATGCCATTGGCATGGGTTTAAATTTGGACGTTAATCATGTCGCATTTTCTTCTCTAAGTAAATTTGATGGGCGCCGCAGCAGGAACCTTGCCCCAAACGAACTAGCTCAAATAGCAGGTCGAGCAGGGCGAGGTATGAATAATGGTACTTTCGGGGTCACAGGAGAAGCAAAACCTCTCGATACAAAAGTTGCCACTTCAATAATGGAGCATCGTTTTACCCCCCAAACAACATTGCAATGGCGAAATGCAAACTTAGAATTTGGTAGCATTGAGAGGCTCATTAAGTCATTGGAGCTCTTACCTGACAATCCATCACTAATAAAAGCGCGGGATTCTGATGATTTGTTGGCTTTAAAGACCTTAGCCCAGTCAGAAACAATACTAAGTAGAGTTACCGATCCAGCTAGCGTCAAATTGTTATGGGAAGTCTGCAGCATCCCAGACTTTAGATCTATCGGCCATGGTGAATACGCAAAATTATTGGAGACGATTTTTGTAAATTTATTTGATTTGGGGAGAATTCATGATGATTGGCTTCAAAAACAAGTTTGTTCATTAGAGAATACGCATGGAAACATTGATACTTTATCAAAAAGACTGGCATATATGCGAACTTGGACATATGTTTCACAAAGAAAAGGATGGGTTGATGACGAAAATCATTGGCGGGATAAGACGCGTGTAATTGAAGATTTATTATCGGACGCATTACATGAATGTTTAACAAAAACATTTGTTGATCGCCGTACTTCACTGCTACTGCGTCGGCTCAAAGATAAGGAGGCTATGGTGGCCGAAGTTGATAATGAGGGTCAGGTAACTATTGAAGGTGAGTTTGTTGGGAAGCTTGAAGGTTTCCGCTTTATAGCTGACAAAGAGGCGAGTGGTGCGGAGGCTAAAGCTGTAAAGGCTGCCGCCATGGAGGCGTTAGTGCCCTACTTTAATCTTATGGCTGACAGGTTTTATAATGCTCCTGACACTGAAATCGACTTCACGGATCAAGGCGGTTTGATGTGGGGCGAAAATGCTCTGGGTAAGTTTCTAGCTGGAGAAAACCCACTGAAACCTGGTTTGCGGGTATTTGTTGAAGAAAATGTAAGTATTGAAATTCAACAAAAAGTTGAACGCAGATTACAACATTTTATAGACCGAAAGATTGCAACTTTGTTTGAGCCGTTGCTGGCATTAGAGAGAGATGATAAGTTATCCGGGTTAGCTCGCGGTTTCGCCTTCACATTAGTGGAAAATTTTGGATTAGTTCCAAGAGAGAGTGTTTCAGAAACAGTAAAGTCGCTAGACCAAAATGCGCGGGCAACTTTACGAAAACATGGAGTACGCTTCGGTCAGCATACAATATTTATGCCGCTTCTACTTAAACCAGCTCCGACAAGGTTAAGGTTGGTGTTGTGGTCTTTAGCTAACAATATAGACGAATTCCCCACTGCTCCTCCTCCTGGCCTCGTTACTGTGCCGACTAAGTCTCTCGTTTTAAGCGGGGTAGACACGATGTCTGGCTACCGTAATGCGGGAGATCGGGCAATTCGGGTTGATATGCTTGAGAGATTGGCAGATCTGCTAAGGTCTCAGGACAGTAAAAGTGGTTTTGAATGTAACTCTGATATGCTCTCAATAACGGGTATGACCCTTGAACAGTTTGCAGGACTTATGGTTGGTTTGGGTTATAAAGCCGAAAAAGGTTCTCGTTTAAAAGTAGTTTTGGGAAACGAGAATGGAACGAAACCATCTTTGTCGACAGTTGAAGAGGATGAACATAAAGGGCAGGATTATCCCAACGAGGTCTCTAAACAGAAAACCAGTGAGGGTGATATATCAGAGCTTAACGAAGTCTTTTATAAGTTTTCCTGGGCACCCAAAAAAGTTAATAAGAGCAACAAGTATTCTCAGAAAAATGGTAAGCCAAGAAAGAAAAAAGGTAAGCCGCTTTCAGCAGTTGTGGCCAAAGATGTTCAAACATCTTTCAAAAATTCTGGAAATAAGGATAAACTGATCGATCCTGACAACCCCTTTGCAAAGGCTTTAATTGGCTTTAATCGAGATAATTAAGCTCTTGGATGACAAAATAGACAAAGTCCGAATTGATAAATGGCTCTGGTGGGCGAGATTTTTTAAAACGAGAAGTCTTGCGGCAAAAAAAATTAGCAATGGTGCCGTAAGAGTGAACTCGCATCGCGTTTTGAAACCGTCAGCTGAAATTACAATAGATGATGTATTAACTTTGAAACAGGAGAAGCTTGTGCGAGTGATAAGAGTTGTTTCTCTAGGGCGCAAAAGAGAAAAGTACGATATAGCAAAACAGATGTATGAAGATATTACAGATATAAAATTAGATGATAGTACTTGACGCATAAATTATAAAAAGATTTATAGTTAAGTGAATAATTATAATAATTGGCAAGCTCTTCCAAAAGTTTCAGATCTGCAGGATCCGGGATTTTTTGGGTACGGGTTTCATATGTTGGGCAGAGTATTTTAAAATGACATATATCGTTGGAGACAATTGTATTGGATGTAAATACACAGATTGTGTAGAAGTATGTCCCGTAGATTGTTTTTATGAAGGCGAAAATATGTTAGTGATACACCCTGACGAGTGTATTGACTGCGGAGTTTGCGAACCGGAGTGCCCAGCTGATGCAATCAGGCCTGATACAGAGCCCGGTACGGAAAAATGGGTCGAGTTAAATAGGAAATATGCTGAACTTTGGCCGGTTATAATTACTCAGAAAGATCCACTACCTGAAGCAGACGAAAGAGATGGCGAGCAAGATAAACTTGAAAAATATTTCTCAGAAGAACCGGGTGAAGGTGGTTGATCTTCAGTTCTAAATTGCTTCTTTCCATTTTTTAGAGTTTCTGTTAGGACCTAACGCTGTTGTTGGAGGCATAAATTGGATTGGATAACTAGGAGCTTATTATCAAAGATGGTATTTGAGAAGAAGTTGACAAAGCAAATGGTGCAGTGGTTGGTAAAAACGAATTTAAAGGAAAATTGATGACAAACTCTAATAATTCAGATTTTCGTCCAAATGAATTTGTAGTTTATCCTGCGCATGGGGTAGGGCAAATAATATCGATTGAGGAACAAGAGATTGCCGGCGCCAAGTTAGAATTGTTTGTTGTGTCTTTTGAAAAAGATAAGATGACACTCAGAGTGCCTACCCACAAAGCAATAGAAATTGGCATGAGATCGTTAAGCTCTCCAGAAATAATCGAAAAAGCGATGATCACCCTTAAGGGTAAAGCTCGGGTTAAGAGAGCTATGTGGTCTAGGCGAGCACAAGAATATGAGCAAAAGATTAACTCTGGAGATTTGATTGCAATTGCTGAAGTGGTTAGAGATTTACATAGAAATGATGACCAACGAGAACAAAGTTACTCTGAACGGCAGCTTTATGAGGCCGCACTAGAGCGCTTAACACGAGAGGTTGCAGCAGTTGATGATGGAGATGAAGCATCTGCTGCAAAAAAGGTGGATGAAGTACTTGTTTCAAGAGCTGCTTAATATCAAGATGCTGCATGCAGCTGTCGTAGCGATCAAAGGTGGGCTTGTACAAAGCAAACTAGCCTTGTGGCACCTTTAACGTTATATTCTTGCCACCTTTAATATAACGGAGCTCGCTCTCTCCAATTGCTGCAACTTTACCACCATCGATATTATCCCCGACTGTTACCATTTGCCTTTTCCCATTTGATAGTCGAACAAGTGCTCGTCGGGACTTCGAGTTTCCGTATACGCCGATAAGGTTCGTTTTTCTTAGATTTAAAACGTTCTGAATAGTTGCTTTCCTCGTAACTCTTGGGCTTGAGGGTACATCGGGAACTATACCAGTTATGTTTGCCTCATCGCCCTCGTATTGTATGACGCCAAGTGCCTGATCGATCAACAAGCTTAGACCGGTGGGTCTCTCCTTCGGCCTTATTCTTAGACCTTTGAAGTTAATTGAAGATGTAACAAGATTTGAAAGATTGTACTTAGATAACTCGATATTTTCAGGTCTTTGACGTGGTTTTTTTTCAGAAAGTATAGCTTTCTTTGCTGCTATCAAAGCCTCTGGTGTTTTATCCTCTGGACGGGGTTTGGGGTGTAAATTTGAGAGAGCCACCAGACTTAGCTTATTATCGCCTATATTCAAGTACTTTGGAAGAGGTTTTTCTGGTGGCACAACGTCTGGATTTCCAGCGAAAACTTGATGTCCGGCGGGTGCTAAGGCTCCAACTTCGGTGGCAATTGCAAGGCCATCTTTATCTAATTTGAAGCTGGATCCTATCGACAGTGGTGACCGAATATCAAGTAGCGCTTTTAGCTCTGAGACAGTGGTTGTTTTATCCAGAGCAATTGCATCTAAACTTAAAACTGACGGATCAATGGAGGTTATGTAAACGTCACCGAGTGGCACATTGGATGGAGGTTGTGCCTGTAGGGGAACTTTTGGCCAAATGCCACTTTCAGTATAAAGCGATGCAATTTCTACATCATTCAGCCTTTCATATTTTGATTTTCCGTTTCTTAATTCATTAAAGTTCGTAAAGTTTATGCTCTGTGAAGCTTCCAAAGCCAACTTTGTCTGTGTGTTTGGCATGTATTCAGTTGTAGGTTTGCTTTGGGTGAACAAAGGTCCCTCATATCCCGTTTTGATCACCACTGCCGTTGTTTCATGTAAGGATGCCTCAGATAAAGTTTTCTCTAGAAAAAAATTACCAAATGAAAATTTCTCACTATAGAAATTGACCGATATAAGAGAAATAAATGTAGCAATCCCAATGCTTAAGAGCCAACCGATACTGCTTTTATTGAAACCGTGCCCATTAATATCCTTCAAAATTTTTGAATTTAGTAACATATCATTAGAAGGGTGCAAAAGGTACTTAGATTTTTCCTTTTTCATTTGAGCATCCTATTAATTACGCAATATACATTAATGTTAAACCTGTATAGTATCAACCCATAATGTTTTGAAACAGGCTAAAGATAGTTACCGCCAATTTTGGTTATAAATTAAATGGGCTTAATGCTTGCTGTTAAGCGTACTATTATTTGACCGTCTTGTCTAATGCTTGCTTGAGGTCACTAATCAAGTCATCTGAGTCTTCTATGCCAATTGAAATACGTACAATTTCGGGACCGGTTCCTGCAGCCCTCTGTTGCTCAGTAGTAAGTTGGCGGTGAGTTGTGGATGCCGGATGAATTACCAGTGACCTACTATCTCCCAAATTGGCAACGTGACTAAAAATATCTAGATTATCTACAAATTTCACACATGAGTCGTATCCGCCTTTAAGGCTGATGGTGAATAGTCCACCAGCTCCTTTCGGGCAAATTTTTTCCACCCTTTCAAAATACGGTGACGATTCAAGTCCGGCATAAGTGACCTTATCAACTGCAGGATGAGATTCGAGCCAGTTAGTGACTTTCAAAGCGTTCGCAACGTGCTTTTCCATTCTGAGTGAGAGTGTTTCTATACCTAACAATGAGTAGTGTGCCGCCTGAGGATTCATAGTCATACCTAAATCTCTCAAACCAATTGCTATTCCATGAAACGTAAAGGCCATTTCTCCAAATGTTTCTGCAAACTTTAACCCATGGTATGCTGGCTCTGGCTCGGACAGAGATGAGAATTTTCCTGACTTGGTCCAGTCAAATTTTCCACTATCGACAACACATCCTCCCGTAACGGTACCGTTTCCAGTTAAATATTTTGTTGTGGAATGAACTATAATCGTTGCTCCATGGTCTATTGGCCTACATAGATACGGAGTTGCAGAAGTGTTATCGACTATCAATGGGATTCCAGCTTTGTCCGCAATTGCAGCGACTTCATCTAAATCAGTAATATACCCACCAGGGTTAGCTATTGCTTCACAAAAAATTGCTTGCGTATCCTTGTCAACCGCATTTTTAATCGACTCAAAATCGTCAAAATCTACAAATTTTGCGCTCCACCCAAACCGTTTTATTGTATTACTGAATTGAGTGACTGTTCCCCCATAAAGGCGGGTAGATGCGATTATATTTTTACCTGGTTTCATTAAAGGAAACAAAGCCATAATCTGTGCAGCATGTCCCGAAGAGCAGCAAACGGCACCGACTCCTCCCTCCAGTACAGCAATCCTTTCCTGCAGTGTTGCAATTGTTGGATTTGTTAAGCGTGAGTAAATGTAACCTAATTCTTGCAGATTAAATAGTCTGGCTGCGTGTTCAGAATTTTGAAATACAAATGCTGTTGATTGATAAATCGGAGTTTGTCTTGACCCAGTTGCTGGATCTGGGGAACTTCCTGCATGTATTTGAAGTGTATCAAAACCGTATGATGGGCCATTCGCCATTTTTATCTCCATTAGTCAATTTTTATTTTGATGAAGTAATAGCAAAGCAACAGGATTTTAACCATAGTAAACACGATCTTATTTTACCGACCGACATAAGAAAAATATTCCCATATTTTCACGTCTTCGATAAAGTTAGACTTCTGTTGTCATTTATACCTTGGATGATGAAATAAAAAAGAACGGGATATGAATTCCATTGAATGAAAAATATCATGAAAGGAAATGGTGGGCGACCTTGGAATCGAACCAAGCGTGCGTCTCCGCGAGGGAGTTACAGTCCCCTGCCACACCTTGCGGCCTGTCGCCCACTAGCTGTAAATTAGCTAAATGGTGATTAGCGGTAGGAAAATCTGGCGTCAACAGGAAAATCCTGTAATAAAAAATGAAACTTTAAACATTGTATTTTAGAATTTAATAAGGTTGTTCTTATGAAAAAGCCAAAATGGGTAGTCGAGAAAGAGCGTCTACGAAAATTTGAAAAAGACGAAAGTTTCTTACTTTTTGGGATTCATGCCGTAGGAGACGCATTATTGAATCCAAGTCGAAAAAAGTTGCGATTAATTGTTACTAAAAATGCGCGAGACAAATTAGCGAGTGCCATTGATGTTTCAGGTGTAAATCCTGAAATCTGCGAAGCTAAAGACTTAAATAGCTTGATAGACAAGAATTCCGTTCATCAAGGGGCTCTCCTTGAGGTCAAGCCTCTTGATTGGGGAAGTTTTGCAGACGTTGTTATGCAATCTCAATCTACTTTGCCAAATGTTATTCTATTAGATCGTGTAACTGATCCTCACAATGTGGGTGCTATTCTCAGATCTGCAGAAGTTTTTGGTGCTAGTGCGGTTATAGGTACAAAGTATCACAGTGCTCCAGAAACTGGTGCTTTAGCCAAGGCTGCCAGTGGAGCGCTAGAACGCCAACCTTACATAAGAGTTAGAAACCTGGCAGATATCATACTGGAACTAAAGAAAATGGGTTTCATAGTACTTGGTTTAGACGCTGAAGTTTCGAATGATATAGCATCTGCGGCAAGACTTTATGCTGACCGACCTATTGCGCTAGTTCTTGGTGCTGAGGGGCCTGGCCTTAGGTCAAGAACGAAGGAGGTTGTGGATGATTTGGTAAGAATTAAGCCTATGTCATCATTTGGTTCACTTAATGTATCTAACGCAGCGGCTATTGGTTTGTATACAATTACAGCAGTTTGAATATCTATATTTTGTAAACGGCGGGTATAATTTTAATAATCTTTGTTTGAAGAATTCGTCGATACTCTCTGGTAAATTTTATTGAAAGTAGGTATCTGGAGAATCTAGTATTCACAGGAGAAATTACCTTTGAGTTTCGATAAGCCTGGTAAGGTAGAAAAAAGTTACAGTGACGTAATTTCGTCAATCTCTGATATCATAGATGATGCAAGAAATGGGCGCATGTTTATTCTTGTGGACCATGAAGATCGTGAAAACGAAGGGGACTTGGTAGTGCCGGCGCAAATGGCGACCCCTGATGCTATCAATTTCATGGCTATGCACGGTCGTGGACTAATTTGCCTTGCCCTTACATCCGAGCGTATCTCTCAATTGGGTTTAAGCTTAATGAGTACTCAAAATTCATCTCGACACGAAACAGCTTTCACAATTTCTATTGAGGCACGCGAAGGTGTTACCACTGGTATATCAGCGCATGATAGAGCGCTAACTGTTTCCACTGCAATAGACTCAAGTAAAAACCAAGCAGATATTGCTACGCCAGGCCACGTTTTCCCACTAAAAGCTAAAGATGGTGGTGTACTTGTGAGAGCTGGACACACGGAAGCTGCCGTAGACATCAGTCGTCTTGCTGGCCTGAACCCATCTGGTGTGATTTGTGAAATTATGAATGAAGACGGCTCAATGGCTAGATTACCCGAATTAGTGGCTTTTGCCCAAAAGCACGCACTCAAGATAGGTACTATTTCTGATCTAATATCATATCGCAGACGCCATGATAATTTAGTTAAGGGAAAAAAATCAGGAAAAGTTAAGTCTGAGTTTGGTGATGAATGGGAAATGTTGATTTATGAGGACGAAACTCATGGAGACCAGCATATAGTTCTTACTAAAGGAGATATCAAAAGTAGTGAGCCAGTTCTTGTGAGAATGCATGCGTTAGATCCATTGTTAGACGTTTTGGGGGTCGGAGCGGTCGGGCGTGCTGATGAATTAAGAGAAGCTATGAAAATAGTTGCTGAGGAGGGTAGAGGTGTTGTTGTCTTGTTGAGAGACACTGATATGAAACTTGCATCCACGGAAGCGGCTTCGCCAAAAACGCTAAGACAGTATGGGCTTGGCGCACAGATTTTGTCGTCATTAGGTTTATCTCGTTTGATTCTGCTTACAAACTCCCCAAAACCAAAGATTGTAGGGTTAGAGGCCTATGGCTTAGAAATTGCTGGTACAAAAAAAATATTGGAGTTGGATTAATGGTAAAGTCAGATTTAACTGCTGAAAATCAGCGTCCAAAATTCTCGAAGCCAATTAAAGTTTTGGTAGTAGTCGCTCCATATTATAAGGCAATATCAGATGATTTAGTTTCTGGCGCCACTGCAGAAATAACCAGCTCAGGAGCTGAGTTTGACGTAGTAACTGTCCCAGGAGCCCTTGAGGTGCCAACAGCAATCGGTATGGCCAGCCGACTATGCGATTATGATGCTTATGTTGCACTAGGTTGTATAATAAGAGGTGAAACCACTCATTATGAAACTGTGTGCAATGATAGTTCCAATGGTCTTCTTATGCTAGGTTTGAAGGGTCTGAGCATAGGCAATGGGATACTCACTGTTGAGAATACCGCCCAGGCAAAAGAAAGGTCGGACCCGAAAAAGTTAAATAAGGGTGCGGCTGCCGCCCAAGCAGCTTTGAGTCTACTCTCCCTCAGTCTCTCCTGGCAGGAAAAGCGGAAAGATATAGGTTTTAAATCTTCTTTTAGAACTTAAATTATTTGAATTTTTGAAATGGATTCATCTAATAAAATGTCAGGAAATAAAATTAGAAAAATGAAGTCGACGAGTCGACTTTATGCAGTTCAAGCTCTTTTCCAAATGGAACATTCTTCGCTTTCCGTCGATACGGTTTGTGAGGAGTTTATAGAGTTTCGATTTGGCGAAGTGGATGATAATTTAAAATTGGTTGATGGGAATCAGGATTTTTTCAAAAATTTGGTTTCGAGTGCCGTTGAATTTCAAGCTTTTATTGACCAAATGACAGATAGAGCTTTGGTTGAAAAGTGGCCAATTGATAGAATTGATCCAACATTGCGAGCATTATTTCGTGCGGCAGGAGCAGAAATGAAAGCTTTAGATACGCCGGCAAAAGTAATTATTGCAGAGTATCTATCACTATCTGAAGCATTTTATCCTGATGGTAAGGAAACAAAATTTGTGAATGCAATTTTAGATTTCATGGCAAGAGAAGTGAAACCAGATGAGTTTTCTACGCCTTAAAATTTAAATTTTGCAACTACTTGCCTATTATTTTAATTTAAGTGGTGGGCCCCGCGGCAACCGTCGGGCTATCTCATTCCCGAGGACCTGTTTTTACAGGTGGGCGCCAGGTAAATGGACCAGGGTCCAAACAGAGCCAGCTCCCTCGGATTTACTTAAGGCCACCGGAATGCAACCTAAGACTAGTTGAACAGTAGCCCACCAAACGATAGGTAATCTCACAATTAATATTTTGCAAGTGGCATTTAAAATTTGTGAAATGTAAGGTATCAAATCATTAATTGTTTTCGAATTAATGAGAGAAAATGGTAGATCTTAATTCTTCAGGTCAAAAAATCGCTCGTGGAGTTGCGAGGCATTTGGCTAGGCTGAACTTTGCGTCATTAGAGGAGTTTGTTCCGCATCGCGGCCTGCGTGTAGATTTAATGGCTATTGGACCGAAAAGTGAAATTTGGATTATTGAGTGTAAATCTGGACGTGCGGACTTTATGGCGGATAAAAAATGGCAAGGTTATTTAGATTACTGTGATGGTTTCTTTTGGGCTGTAGATATACAGTTTCCAACAAATATTCTTCCAAATGACGGTGGCCTAATTATTGCTGATGCCTTCGATGCAGAAATACTCCGTTTTCCGGAAGGAAATACACTAAATGCCGCCCGTAGAAAAAAGCTAATTCATAAGTTTGGCCGTGACGCATCTATGCGTTTGCGGTCCTTACGTGATCCTGATTTTCCGTATGGATATTAATTTAGTTCCTCTTTGTATCCACAAGCCCAGTAGCAACTTTGGCTGCCGATAAAATTTCTTCGGCGATTTCTCGTGCTTCATCTGGTTCAAAATCCATTGGTATTTCTATCGAGCTGTTTGATACATATAAACGTACCATGCCTTTTTCGGTTGGGCCAATTTGCAAACTAGCTTCGACGTTCGATTCTGCATTTATGCCCATAACTATTCCCTTCTGTGTTCCTTGTAGATTTGTGTCTATGCCTACTTTTAAAACAAGCTAGACGCAAATATAATATTGGTAACTTTTATACTTAAGGAATAACTGAAAATTACTTGCATTTATAGGTTTTGAACGATAAATCGCACACAAGTGCCGCCTTAGCTCAGTTGGTTAGAGCGCTGGATTGTGGATCCAGAGGTCCCCCGTTCAAGCCGGGGAGGCGGTACCATCCAGAAAAGAATTAAAGATGATTTGGCTATTTGAATATTTTCTTCAGCCTATTTAGTTTCAACTCTATCCGTCCATCTTAAGTGCTGAGATAAAAGCCTCTTGCGGTATGTCCACTTTACCAAATTGGCGCATTTTTTTCTTACCCGCCTTTTGTTTATCCAGAAGTTTTCTTTTTCGTGTAGCGTCACCGCCGTAGCATTTAGCTGTGACGTCTTTTCGTAAAGCAGCCAGTGTCTCTCGAGCTATTACCTTCCCACCTATTGCTGCCTGGATCGGTATTTTAAACATGTGACGGGGTATCAAGTCTTTAAGTTTTTCACACATTGCACGACCCCTGACCTCCGATCGATCTCTATGTACCATCACTGAGAGTGCATCGACTGGTTCTTCATTTACCAAAATTTGCATTTTAACTAGATTATCAGTGCGATATCCAGTCATTTGATAATCAAATGACGCATAGCCTTTCGTTACTGATTTCAATCGATCGTAAAAGTCAAATACAACCTCGTTTAAAGGTAGGTCGTATATCACCATTGCACGTGATCCGGCATAGGTTAAATCCTGTTGAATACCTCTGCGATCCTGACACAGTTTAAGCACGTCTCCCAGATAATCATCTGGTACCAATATTGTTGCTTTTATCCTTGGCTCCTCCAAGTGGTCTACTTTAGACAAATCAGGCATATCTGCAGGATTGTGTAATTCAATCATGTCCCCGTCACGAGAATAAACATGATAAATTACGCTAGGAGCAGTGGTAATTAAATCTATATCGTATTCCCGCTCAATACGGTCTCTAATAACTTCGAGGTGTAATAGACCTAAAAAACCACAGCGGAAGCCAAAACCGAGTGCCGCGGAGGTTTCCATTTCAGAGCTAAATGATGCATCGTTGAGCGCTAGTTTTTCTATTGCATCCCGTAAATCTTCAAACTGAGAACTGTCAACAGGAAATAAACCACAGAAAACTACTGGCTGGCTTGGCTTAAACCCAGGCAACGCGGTAGCTGTAACCCGCTTGTCATGTGTAATCGTGTCACCAACCCTAGTATCTCTCACCTGTTTAATAGAAGCAGTAATAAAACCTATCTCACCTGAGTAGAGACAATCAACATTCTCCATTTGTGGTTTAAATACACCAATTCTGTCTACCGAGTGAAGGGTGCCGTTGGACATCATTTTTACACGATCACCCTTTTGCATTTTACCGTCCATTATTCTTACCAAGACGACTACTCCCAAGTAAGCATCATACCAACTGTCGACCAGCATAGCTTTAAGAGGTGCGTCGGCATCTCCGGTTGGTGCTGGCAATTTATTGACAATAGCTTCCAAGGTTTCATCAATGCCGATACCTGATTTTGCACTAACCTTTATGGCTTCGCTCGCATCTAATCCGATAACATCCTCAATTTGCTCGGCGACTCGTTCGCAGTCGGAGGCGGGTAAATCAATTTTATTTAAAACAGGCACTATCTCATGATCGGCGTCTATAGCTTGATAGACATTTGCGAGTGTTTGCGCCTCTACACCCTGTGTGCTATCGACTACCAAAAGTGAGCCCTCTACGGCTCGCATTGATCTGCTTACCTCATATGCAAAATCTACGTGACCTGGAGTGTCAATCAGATTGAGAACATATTTTTCGCCATTTTTTGCAAGATAATCAATCCGCACAGTATTAGCTTTAATAGTAATTCCACGTTCGCGTTCAATATCCATACTGTCGAGAAGTTGTTCCTTCATATCCCGATCCGATACTGTTGACGTCGTTTGAATTAATCGATCGGCTAAAGTAGATTTGCCGTGATCAATGTGAGCCACTATCGAAAAATTTCTAATATTTTCAAGCTTTGTCATGGTTCCGATATGATTTTAATTTAAGCTTTGGTCAAGCTTCTTTTTTTTAAATTTAGAGCAATCTTTTGGTAATTTTGAAAATAAATTAAATGTTAAATATTATTTAAAAAACTTCGCACAGCAGTTTCGAATTCTCTTGGTTTTTCTGCATGAAGCCAGTGCCCGGCATTTGTTATTTTGGCAAATTTTGCATTGGAGAAGAGTTTTCTAATTTTTGGTCGATGTGAAATTGTTAGATAATCACTTAATGCCCCCGATAGAAATAGCGATTCTTTTTCGTAGTTTCCCGATAAGTTTGGAAATGAGACTATATTATCCATTTCACGTTCAAGCACATCTAAATTAAGCTTCCAACTTTTGGTTTTTAAATCGAGTGATTGGGCGAAAAAACTTTGTAGATCTGGTTCTGGCACAATTTCGGCTAATTGATCCAAAAGATCGCCTCTTGTTTCTATAATGTCCAGTTTAACATTTTTCATAGCTCGAATATACCTCACGTTGTCATGCGGGTAACTTACGGGAGCTATGTCCGCAATAATTAGTTTTTCAACAAAATTTGGTTCCAATATTGAAAGTACCATAGCTGCTTTTCCACCCATAGAGTGCCCTAACACTGCCATAGGACCAAAATTCTCAAGAAATTCCTTTAGATCTTCAGCCATATCGAAGTAATTTTGTGTTTCACGCCATGGACTGTCCCCATGATTACGCTGGTCTACTGCAAAAACTTCTCTTTCATTTGCCAGTCTTTTGGAGATTACACCCCAATTGCGTGCAGAGCCATACAATCCATGAACAATCAAAAGTGGACTTTTGTTAGTTTGAGTTGACGGATAATGTTTATAACTTAGCATTAAATCTCGAGTTTCATTGTTTAAAATAATATAGTTATAATATGTAATGTGTGGAAGGTTTGTATTAGAAACACCGGTAAAGACAACTGCTGAAAATTTTAATGCGCAGCTGGCTAAAAATCTTATTACAGTTCCCAACTATAACATATGCCCATCGGAAAATGTAAGTGTGGTTATTAGCAATTTTGGACAGAGAAGACTAGGGCAGATGCGATGGGGCTTTATACCACATTGGTACAAATCAATAACGGATGGGCCATTACTATTTAATGCCCGAGCCGAAACACTTGCAGAAAAACCAGCGTTTCGAGACGCTTGCCGTAATAGGCGATGTTTAATTCCCGCGGATGGGTTTTATGAATGGAAAAAAATTGAAGATTCAAAGAGTAAACCAGTTTATGTCAAAAGATCAGACCGGCAACAAATGATCTTTGCTGGGATTTGGCAGTTTTGGGGTGATGGGGAAAATAGGCTTGCGGCTTGCACAATACTTACTGTGCCTGCCTCTGAGCAAATTTCAGGAATTCATCACCGTATGCCCTTGTTCATAGAACGTGATAATTGGGCTTTATGGCTTGGAGAGAAGGGCGTGGGGGCTTCTAAATTAATGAAGACACCGTCTGACATAAACCTTGACTTGGTAAATGTATCTAATGAGATGAAATCGATAATTCGTCCAGCAGCAATGTCAGATCCCTGAGAAGATTTAACTTTAGTTATATGCTTGACGCTAATTTTTACCCGTATTACACAACGGGTGAGTTGCGGGTATGGTGAAATGGTATCATAAGAGCCTTCCAAGCTTAAGGTGCGGGTTCGATTCCCGCTACCCGCTCCAGTCTTCCTAAAATAATTCCCAGTCGTTCATGTTAGCACCAGATCTGTGGGGGGCAGAACTCCTGAAATAGGTTACAAGTTATAGTTGCATATCGACTTTGTTTTGATAACCGAAACTAATTGACAGTGAGATAACAAATAAATCTATTATTCAAGCGGATCTCTAGTTTACTGAAACTGGTACGGTCACTGTGGATATCCAAATAAAAATGACCGCACCACCTTAACACGTTCAATAAAATAACTAGAAAACTTTACTTCTGCACAGCCCAATGTTCGCTTGTTGCGCAGAGACTAGACCTTTTATGAGATGGATCGTTCTTCATTTTGTCCGTGACCCTTGCGGATATATAGGCAAGCACACTTACGGCTCCAAGTGTACCAAATGCCAAAATAGTCATGAGTTCACCCATGCTGTCCTCCTATTAATTAATTCTAGGGTAGATGCGGCAGGCTCAAAAATAATCAATTAAAATAATTATTTTATGCTTAAATAATAATAAAAACATATAATTTTCAATTACTTAAGTAAGATGTGACATGCTGTCACATAATTAGTAAAAGAGAATTGCAGCTGACAGCAAATACAAGGCAAGACCTATCCAACCAAAACTTGCAGCTATGAATGCAGCAGCAAAAATACCTACAACGGACATAGTTATTTCAACGAAGGTCCGAAATTTTTTTTGTTGGTTTAAACGTCGCAATTCATCAAGCGGATCTCTTCGCAAAGCTTTAGAAAACAGATGGGCTGTTATCATCAAAAATATTTTTTGAAGATTATGGACATTAAGCCAAACGAAATTCATGTTAAAACACTTTTGTTTAAATTGCTGAGGTAGTTAAATATAAAACAAGATTGCTGTAAATAAAAATAATGAAATTTTTTTAATTTTCTGACGTTCTTTAACAGATTATCTGTCCTCCTGAAGCAAACCAATATCTGATATTGTTCCATTATATCTTTTGAGTGATCTAATAGAAGCTTTCTGCCGTAAATGTCAAAATGGAGAAAATAATTTGCAGGCAATCTTTTTAGGATCTATTGGAACCATTGCAGATACCTCTTTACTGCAGTTAAAGGCTTTTAATCAGTCTTTCGAACAGCATAGATTAAATTGGGAGTGGTCTCCGACCGAGTATTGCCAAATGCTAAAACTAGCTGGCGGCATTAAACGAATTCAACGATACGCAGATGAAAATTGTGACAAAGTTGATGCAAAGTCTATCCACAATACTAAAACCCGCATTTTCCAAAATATGCTTTCAACGGAGACCATCGTTATTCGCCCGGGAATTAAGGAAGTTTTTGAGATTGCAGATAAAAAAGGTTTTCAACTAGCTTTAGTGACCACTACTTCTAGTACTAATGTAAGCAATATTTTATCAGCTACGGGTATTGCTCGTGATCGTTTTGATGTAGTCATTTCTAATGAGATGGTTGCCCGTGGAAAACCTAATCCAGAATCTTACAATCTTGCGCTAAAAAAACTGGGGATCGTACCAAGCGAAGTAATAGCCATAGAGGATAATTTAGACGGTCAAAAGGCTGCAAAAAGTGCCGAACTTGAGTGTTTCGTCTTTCCGGGTAGTATGCAAGATGAAAGCACATTCAATCACAAAAATATGATTACAAATAACATAGCAAGCAGTATTTACGATTTTCTCAACCGGCGAAATGCAGCATAGTTTTTTGCACGATATTGAGATCAAATCTGAAAATTTATAGTAACCGGCAGACCTGTCGATGGGTCAAGCTCTATTTTGAAGAGATATCTGCTTCTGTGATAAAAATCTATTGTCGCATTTTAAGTTAGATTTGATCCAGAGCGACGGCGAATTCGTAATCGGTATAAAAAAGAGGTTTCCATGAATAAATTTTTTCTATTATGCATTTCTGTATTGCTAGTTTCGCACCCAGCTGTTGCTGCTATGACAGGTGGAGGAGGTGGTAGTTATTCTAGCTCATCTAGTAGTAGTTCTAGCTCGTCTAGTTCTTCAAATAGTTCAAAATCATCGAGCAGTTCTGGATCTGAGAACAACTCAAGTGTTTCAAATTCTACAACCACTTCCTACTCATCTACACAATCTGGATCTTACGGGACAAAAAAGAAAAAAAAGAAGAATATTTTTGACCCGTTTGATCATGTCTATGGGCTTATTCGATTGGAAAAGTTTGCTGAAGCTCACCAATCACTCAAATATATAAGTGTACCGACACCATCTAAACAGGCTGATAGACTAAATTTATTAGGTTTTACTGCTAGAAAAAGTGGTGATTTAATTTCGGCTGCACAGTATTATTCAGAGGCTTTGGAAATAAATCCAAAACATATACAAGCGTTGGAGTATCAAGGAGAATTATATTTACAATTAGGTGAGATAGATAAGGCCAAGCAAAATCTTGAAAAAATAAAGCAGATTTGTTGGTTGGTTTGCAAAGAAAAGAAAATGTTGGAGAAAGCTATAGAGTTGACACTCAATTAAAACGCTAGTTTTGGTCACGGCGCGTATTAAACGTGCCGTATAAAAGAATGGAAAGGCACCTTGTCGTTAGATTGAGCATTATTTGGAAATAGCGTTTGCTATGCATTCAAAATTAATAGCGAATTGATAATTTATTGTCTCGGTAGATGACTGGAAAAAGATCACTAAAGTGCGTTCGGCGGCCGTGTCTGGTGCAAGGGCTTACGATCTAAATAGTTGTTAAAATGCACTGTTAACTGCTCCCCATTAACTAGCACAACTCCATATGCGGGAGGTTCATCACAAAATTCCCCATCAACACTTTCTGCCACTAATGGACTTTGGTGATTAAGGCTTGTTAAACTCGAAAATGTATATCCATGCCATTTAACAAAGGTTATGCGGTGAACGTGTCCATAGAAGATGTGTTGAATATTTTCACCATGTGAGAGAGTAGATAAAAACTGCTCCGCACCAAACAGCCTAATTTTATCCATA
>CACKSH010000023.1 GCA_902602765.1 Paracoccaceae bacterium | reverse complement strand
ACTTAGTGCCTGGAAATGCGATAATTGATGACGGCCTTGGATTTTCAGTAGATTTAAGACCATCAAAAGGTGATTTAGTAGGTTTTAGAGCAAAACCCCACACTGGAATAATTGATCTAGACTTAATTGATCACTACAACTCAACAGAATTTTGGGATGAGATAAGAACTTCACGAGGTGAGATCATTTTAGACCCTGGCGCATTTTATATTTTAGTGAGTCGCGAAAGTGTGCATATACCTCCAAACTATGCTGCAGAAATGGCTCCATATGTTTCCATGGTCGGAGAATTTAGGGTCCACTATGCAGGCTTTTTTGATCCGGGTTTCGGGCATAATGCAGCCGGAGGATCGGGTGCGCGGGGAGTATTAGAAGTTAGATGTCATGAAGCCCCATTTGTATTGGAGCACGGCCAGGTAGTAGGACGTTTGATATATGAAAAAATGTCGTACCAACCTACAAAGTTATATGGGCAAGGGGTAAAATCAAATTATCAAGGCCAAGGGCTAAAATTGTCAAAACATTTTAAGAAAAGTTACTGAATTTTTGGTCGAACAAAAATTTATATTTATTCCACAAAAAGTTCAGGCTGATCCGTATTATCTGACAAATCAGTATTTTCCTTATTTATGTCTGCGACACTATCTTTCATATTAGGAAAAGTACTCTCAAGTAGACCTGCAGATTTCAGTTCCCTTAAGCCCGGCAGATCTTTCGCACTCTCTAATCCAAAATGGTCTAAGAAATGTGGAGTAACAACAAACGTGATTGGCCTTCCCGGAGTCATTTTTCGTCTTCCAAACTTTATCCAATCCATCTCGAGCAATAAATCAACAGTGCCCTTAGAAACCCCCACCCCTCTAATCTCTTCAATTTCCAATCGGGTCACCGGCTGATGATAAGCAATTATAGCCAATGTTTCCACTGCTGCACGACTCAACTTGCGGGTTTCAACTGTCTCTTTTCTCATTAAAAAGCTGAGGTCGGCACTTGTACGTATAGCCCAACCATCATCAACTTTTACTAAATTAACCCCGCGGGTACTATAATGTAACTTCAATTTACTTAAAGCCGATTCTGGATCAGAGCCCGGCGGCATTCGACTTTTTAACTCATTAACTGTAACTGGTGCGGCGGATGCGAATAAGATCGCTTCTACCATACGAATCTGCTCAGGAACCGAAGGTGCTTCGAAAAGGTTGGCCTGGTCAACTTCACCAACTTTTCGCTTGTTCGAGGATTTATCTGTTTGGTCACTCATTCAGAATTCCTTTTTCTAAGTTCAATTTTAGCAAAGGTTTCTGATTGTCTAAGTTCAACTGAACCTGCTTTTACTAATTCAAGGGTCGCAGCAAATGTTGCAGCGGTGGCCGCCCTTACACGCTTGGGTTCATTCTGCCATTCCTCTGGCAAAAAGCTCATCAAATCATTCCATTCTTCGGAAAAACCAAGCATTTTTTGCATTCTCCCTAAAGCCGTCTCAATTGTGAAAACATTCTCTCTATCTGCACTAAAAGGTCTAAAGTCGTCGCGTGTACGGATCCTAGCATATCCTTGCATTAGATCGAGAAGGCTCAAGGTATAATTGATCTTACGCTTTTTTTCTAAATTCTCAGGAATACCTCTTGAAAAAAACTCTTTTCCTAATTGATTTCGAGCCATTATTTTAGAACCTGCATTTCTCATTGCTTGCAAACGCTCTAACCTGAATGCAAGAATTGCGCTTAGTTCTTCACCAGTCGGCCCGTCGTCGCTTGGATCTGTAGGAAGTAATAACCGCGATTTGAGGAATGCAAGCCATGCCGCCATCACAAGATAGTCTGCGGCCAATTCAATCCTTAATTCCTTTGCTTTTGCCACAAAATCTAAATACTGGCTAGCCAACTGAGAAATAGAAATTTTTAGTAAATCTACTTTTTGGGTACGTGATAGCGTGAGCAACATATCTAAAGGGCCCTCAAAACCGTCTACATTTATGACCAGGTTTTCTGAGGAATTTTCTACAATATAATCATTTTCTGGGAAAAATTCTAAGTTGGGTGTGTCACTCATACTCTACTCTTAAAGAACATGGCACAAAGCTGATCTTTAAGAGCAAAGATGTCAAGTAATTGCAGAAAAGAATCCCCAAATTAAAAATATTTTTAAAGAAATTTAAATAAATTACTTAGCAATTATGGGTACACAATTCTCCTGAGAAATGACTGCAGAGCAAAAGCGGCTAGCATCATCAATATTAACAAAACCACCAAGTCGCAAACGATAAATCTCGTTACCATTTCTTTGGATACGTTCTACAAATTTAGGCCTATCGTCTAAAATAACTGAAAGATTTTTGCTAAGCCTACCCCATTCTGCTAAAGCAAGTTGTTTGTTTTCAAATGACCCAAATTGTACTATCGCCAGCCCAGTTTCAACAGATCCTAGGATCGGAAGAATAGAATTCTCACTATTTAGAGAAGTAGGTTTAATCCGAAACGAACCAGGCCGAGGCATAGGCTTTATTACAATAGACTTAATGTTTCCTGAAATAACTTTGTCGCTTAATTGTTCGCTATTTGGCTTTAGAGCTATAGCGAGGGCAGCGGCGACTAATTCAGATTGATTATCAAAAATAGTATAGTCAGTGCTTTCTATTGATGTCTTAATAGGTTCTAGTGAAATTTCATTTAAAAGCTCAGGTTCGACTGCTTGCAAATGGCCTTGGGTTCTTTTTTCAATCTGGCTATCTATTAACTTTTTTTGCCTCAAGGCCTGATTTATCGTTATATCGTCAGCGTTTAACTTTGCAGTATAAGGGGCTAGTTCTACTGCTTGCGGATTGGGAGGTAATTCTTGCGAGGCTATCTTAGAAACAGCCAATTCAATATTTTCCGCTTCAATTCCCCCTGGGACTTCTGGAGCAACCCTGAGTGGACCTGGTTGCGCTGCAACAATGGGAATACCGTTTATATCCCGCGAAATTAAATTGTATGCCCAATAACCTGCCCAAAGTATCAAGTTTAGGCTAATTATCGCGCCAAATATTGAAAAAAACGAAAGTTTGTTGTTTTGGATATCATTAGTCGATACACCGTTTCTGCTGGCTGAATAAACCTGCTCAGTCATTATACCTCTCTTTGCCAGGTTATCCCGGCGCCTTACCTCATAACCGCAGAATTATCGTTTTTACATTTTTTCTGCTGGTTCTACTCCTAGAATAGCAAGCCCTGATGAAATAACAATAGAAACTGCACACGCAAGCGCAATTTTGCTTTGAGTGATTGTTAAATCATCGGCATGCAGAAATCTAAGACTTTGATCATCACTGCCTTTACTCCAATGTGCATGTAACTGCGATGACAAATCAAATAGGTAAAAAGCAACTCTATGAGGTTCATATAAACGTGCCGCTACCTCAACAAGTCTAGGCCACTCAGCAATCTTTTTAATAAGACTCAATTCTGACGCATGCGTAAGGCTAGATAAATTTGCTTCTGAAAGTGCTTGCTCAGCTATATCAATATTTAATTCCTCGGCCTTTCGAATAACTGACTTAATTCGTGCATGAGCATATTGAACATAAAAAACTGGATTTTCACGACTTTGCTCTAATACTTTTTGAAAATCAAAATCTAATGCAGCGTCATTCTTTCTGGTAAGCATAACAAATCGTGTTACATCTGGCCCTACCTGTTTTACGAGGTCTCGCAGCATTACAAAATTGCCGGCACGCTTTGACATTTTATAGGGCTCACCATTTTGATAAAGCTTTACAAGCTGGCATAATTTAATATCTAACGGTACTTTACCATTAGAGAGAGCGGAAACTGCTGCCTTCATTCTTTTTACATAGCCACCATGATCTGCCCCAAATATATCTATTAGACGGTCAAAACCTCTGCTTAATTTGTCAAAGTGATAAGCTATATCCGGGGCAAAGTATGTCCAGCTACCATCACTCTTCAATACCGGCCGATCTACATCGTCACCATGCTCCGTGGACTTAAACAAGGTTTGCTCACGAGGCTCCCAATCATCTGTCGTTTTCCCTTTGGGAGGTTCTAAAACTCCCTTATAAATTAATCCATTTTCTCTTAAGCGGCCCAAAGCAGCCTCTATTTGACCGCTGCCATAAAGTGATTTCTCAGAGAAAAAAGTATCCATTTTTATACCCAGAAGATCTAGATCGGACCTTATTAAATCCATCATGGCATCAACAGCATAGTCCCTCAATTCTGGGAGCCACTCATCTTCAGACTTATTTAAGTAAGATTCCCCAACTTTTTCTTTTAGCCCTATCGCAATAGGTATTAAGTAATCTCCCGGATAAGTTCCATCTGCAAAGACTACCTTCCTACCGAATGCTTCCTGATACCTAAGGAAAATAGACCTTGCAAGAGCATCCACCTGAGCACCACCATCATTAATGTAGTATTCTCGAGTTACTTCAAAGCCAGAATATGAAAGAAGACTTGCTAGGGCGTCACCAAAAACCGCCCCTCTTGTATGGCCCACATGAAGTGGACCTGTAGGATTTGCGGAAACGAACTCTACATTTACCTTTTGAGAAAATCCCATATTGGATCTGCCAAAGTTTTTTCCAGCCAGCAGCACACTAGAAAGCAAATTTTGCCAACAAACTTCACTCAAACTGATATTTATAAAGCCAGGGCCTGCGATATCTACCGAAGAAATAATTTCTACTTTAGCCAATGAATCACTTATAGTTTGGGCTAGTTCCCGCGGTCTAGTTGCAACCAATTTTGAAAGAACCATTGCAGCGTTAGTGGCCATATCACCATGGCGAGTATCTTTCGGTGGCTCTACCGTAATATTTGAGAAATCTGTATCAGTAGGCAAAACACCTTTGCTTGATAGATTGTTTAAAATTTCAATCAAAATTCCACGAACATGTGTAAATAAATTCATATTTTCTAAGATCCTTTAATGCACTGGGTTTATCACTCTGCTGAAAAAGTTCAATGCTCTACAACGCGTAAGTTCAATGTCAGAAATTCAATTAATCGCAAAAAATTTTTATTTGCTTACCAAATAACTTTTCATACTGAGCAATTGCAAACCGATCTGTCATCCCTGCGACGTAGTCACAAACTAGGCTTACAATACTGGTATCGGAAGATACCGAAGCAAGATCTTCCTGCCATTTTTTAGGCATTAACATTGGGTCATTGGTGTAAGCAGCAAAAAGCTCTCTAACAATTACAGTAACATTTTCTCGCATTTTTATAACACTCGGAGCCCTGTACATTCGCTCAAAAAGAAAACTTCTTATAACATCTAAATTTCTATCTAATTCATCAGAAAAACCTATAACTTTAAAACCGGCTTTTCTAAGATCATCCGAAGACTTAGGTGCTAGTTTAACAAAAGTCTTTTGTGCTTCTTTTAACACGTCATCAACCAACATACCCAAAAAATATCTTAGTGCTTCATGCTGCCTTCGGTACTGATTAATTTGTGGATACTTTCTATCTACTTCTTGAAAACACTCGCTCAACAACGGCAATGATCCTAACTCTTCTATACTAAAAAGATCTGCTCGTAAGCCGTCGTGCAAATCATGACTATTGTATGCAATGTCGTCTGATATGGCGGCTACTTGAGCTTCCGCGCTAGCATAATCACACAAATTTAATTTATGTATCGTATCATAATCTTTTATGTAAGGCGCGACCTCCATCAAAAGAGGGCCGTTATGCTTCACGATACCCTCTAAGGTCTCCCAACTAAGATTTAACCCATCAAAGGCTGCATAGTGGCGCTCAATAAGTGTTACAATTTTCAATGTATGTGCATTGTGATCAAAACCCGAATGTTCAGCCATAAGGCCATTTAGTGCTTCCTCTCCCGTATGCCCAAAAGGCGGATGGCCTAAATCATGTGCCAACGAAACTGCTTCGGTTAACTCCGAATTTAAGCCCAATACAGCGGAAATAGTCCTAGCAACTTGTGCAACCTCAATTGTATGAGTTAACCTTGTTCTATAATAATCACTTTCGTGTTCAACAAATACCTGCGTTTTGTGTTTTAAACGGCGAAAAGCGCTACAATGGATAATTCTATCTCTGTCACGTTGAAAATTATCACGAAAACTACTTTCTTTTTCATTGTGTAATCTACCAAGGCTTTGGGCAGGATTTGATGCGTAGGTTGCCTGCACTATTCTGAACCTTCCTTGTAAATTGGGTGATTAAGTCTTATACTATAATGAATAAGCAGACCATATTGTAATGGAATTATATTAATGCATCTACCACCAAAAGTTACAAATAGAACATTTAAACGGCTTAGTGAAATTAATGCGGCAAATGAGGGAAAAGCCCTAAGGATTGCCGTGGAAGGTGGTGGTTGTTCTGGATTTCAATACGAAATCAGTTTGAGCGCTCCGACAGAAGAGGATCTAGTAATAGAGGGAGGTGGAGAAAAAGTAATAATTGATACGGCTTCACTTCCATTTTTAGAAAACGCGATTATTGATTATGCGGATGAGTTAATTGGGGCTAGATTTGTAATCGAGAATCCTAATGCTACAAGCTCCTGTGGTTGCGGAACTAGTTTTTCCATTTAAAGAAACAAACACGGTGAAAATTGCCAGCTTTAATATTAACGGAATAAAAGCAAGAGCAAATGCTTTGATGACTTGGCTTAGAGATGCTCAGCCAGACGTAGCTCTTTTGCAAGAAATAAAGTCGGTAAGCGAAAATTTTCCATCTGATTTGTTCAAGGATCTAGGGTACAACGTAGCAGTTAATGGGCAAAAGTCATTTAACGGCGTGGCTATACTCTCTAAATTACCAATTGAAGACATCGTGACCCGTTTACCAGGCGATAGCGAAGATGATCAAGCACGATGGTTAGAAGTAACAATTGTCGGCAACCAGGCAATTCGTATGTGTAATTTGTACCTTCCAAATGGAAACCCTACTCCTGGGCCTAAATACGACTATAAATTATCTTGGATGCGGAGACTTCACGAAAAAGCAAAAGAGCTGATAGATAGCGAGATCCCAGCATTTATGGCTGGCGATTACAACATCATTCCGCAGGCCGAAGATGCAGCAAACATCGGCGCGTGGGAACAAGACGCACTTTTTTTACCAGACAGCCGAACTGAATTCAGAAGAATTCTTAATTTAGGTTTTACAGATGCTTTTCGTGCAAAACATAATGGTTCGGGACACTATAGCTTCTGGGATTATCAAGCCGGCGCTTGGGATCGTGATGATGGAATAAGAATAGATCATTTTTTACTTACTCCTCAATGTGCAGATTTATTAAAAAACTGCCAAATTGACAAACATATCAGATCTAAGGAAAAACCATCCGATCATGTTCCAATCTGGATCGAATTAGATGTTTAATCTAGTCAATTAATTTATTCGCACGTCCAAGTTTAATCTAGTTTGTGACGTTGTGGTCATAAATCCAATCAAACCGTTTAACAAGTAAATGAGGTAAGAACTTTGTGAGTAGCCTCAAAAAAAAGTGGAGGACCAGTCTGGATATTACATTTGATAAATGAAACGTTCGTGCATTTTTTGCTGATGCACTTATAATACGTTGAACCCGTGGAAATCGTTCCCTTTGAAATTCATTGAAGGCAAATGACAATTTTGGAAATTTGGAAATTTTAGAGGCTATCACAAAACTATCTTCAATTGCCATCGCAGCACCCTGCGCCAGAAAAGGTAATGTAGGATGAGCAGCGTCTCCTACTAAAATTACTCGATCATTATACCATTTCTTTTTCATAGGGTATCTAAACAAACCCCATTTATAAACACTTTCTATGGAAGCTATAATTTTAGAAGCTTCATCAGAGAAATCTTTAAAGTTTTCTTTTACTACTTTTGGATCTTCAGGATGCTTCCAACCATCTGGTTGCCACTCATTTTGCTCCTTAATCAGTACTAAATTCAGCTGACTTCCGTCATTAATTGGGTAGCTTACAAGGTGTCTTTTGGGAGCAAGTGTAACATGGGAGAAATCATCTTGGTTGATTGAATTTGGCACAATTGATCTCCAAGCTATTTGACGAGTAAAGATAGGTTTTTCTTCATCAATCACGGCTTTCCGTACATTAGAATGTAATCCATCTGCCCCAACTATGATATCGGCAGAATATACATTCCCATCTGAGAATATAACTTCACCATTCTTTATTTTTTCTAATTTTTTATCGAAATGAACGGGAATCTTCAATTTTTTACAAGCCGCATACAAAATGCTGACAAGGTCCGCCCGGTGGCAGAAGAGAAACGCGGCATCCCGTTTGAATTTCATATAATCGAATAGTGCAAGCTGAGAATTTGATTTATAATCAAAAATTCTAACTCCCTTACAACGTCTTGAAAGAGCTGAAATCTCGTCGAAAAGGCCTATATGGGAAAATACTCTATTAGCATTAGGGCTTAGTTGTATTCCGGCTCCAGCCGTTGTAACCTCATTGGACCTCTCGTATACACATGCATTTATACCAAAGTGATTCAAACAAAGAGCCGTGGTAAGACCGGCTATCCCAGCCCCAACAACGACAATTTGTTTCGAATCTTCCAGCATACGAAGACTAGCACATGCTTCACGATTAATTTCTAGTCGTCTCTATGGACTTTTTCCCTTCGTTCATGTCGTTCTTGCGCCTCTAGGGTCATCGTTGCGATTGGTCGTGCATCAAGCCGTCTCAATGAGATTGGTTCACCTGTCATTTCACAGTAGCCATATTCACCTTCATCTATTCTACGGAGTGCCGCATCAATTTTAGAAACTAGTTTTCTTTGTCTATCTCGAGTTCGTAACTCGAGCGCTCTATCAGTTTCCTCACTAGCTCGGTCAGCTATATCTGGAATATTGCGCGTGTTATCCTGCAGACCCTCAATTGTTTCCCTAGAGTCTGACATAAGATCAGTCTTCCAAGTAACAAGTTTACGTTTGAAATATTGCAATTGACGATCATTCATAAATGGTTCGCCCTCAACTGGACGATAATCTTCAGAAAAAACGTTATCCTGTTTCATGCTTTGTCCCCCAAGCAGTTTACAAAACCAAAATTTTACCAATAATTAATAAGGTTAATAAACCTATCCTTGGGCAATTAAACCAATTGAAGTAAAATGTCACTAGTCAAAGATGAACATTGAACGATTTTTATTTATATGCGAAAGGTCTCGTTGTTCTAACAAAAGATATTTTCAGTAGAAAGCGACCCAAATGAAGTTTAACGGCACTCAGAACTATGTTGCAACGGAAGATTTAAAAATAGCTGTAAACGCAGCGGTTACTTTAGAAAGGCCTCTGCTTGTCAAAGGTGAGCCTGGAACAGGAAAAACAGAGCTTGCAAAGCAAGTTGCAAATTCTCTTGGTCTGCAGCTTTATGAATGGAACATCAAATCAACAACAAAGGCGCAACAAGGATTGTATGAATACGATGCAGTTTCACGCCTGAGAGATAGTCAACTCGGCGATAAAAAGGTCAAAGAAGTAAAAAACTACATCAAAAAAGGTAAACTATGGCAAGCTTTTGAGTCAGATGAAAAGGTTGTTTTACTTATTGACGAAGTTGATAAAGCAGATATCGAGTTCCCCAATGATTTGTTACAAGAGTTAGACAAAATGGCTTTCCACGTTTACGAAACGGGCGAAAATATTACAGCAAAGAAACGACCCGTGGTTATTATAACCTCAAACAACGAAAAAGAGCTACCTGATGCATTCTTGAGACGCTGCTTTTTTCATTATATTCGGTTTCCTGACCAAGAAACTTTAGAAAAAATAGTGCGGGTTCATTATCCAAATATAAAGCAGAACCTTTTATCCACAGCACTGGCGCAATTTTTTGAATTACGTGAGCAACCCGGACTTAAAAAGAAACCATCAACTTCAGAAGCTTTAGATTGGTTAAAATTATTATTAGCAGAAGATCTGAGTGTAACCGATTTAACTCAGCAAGGAAAAAACTCTTTACCGCAATTGCATGGGGCACTGTTAAAAAATGAACAAGACGTACAACTTTTCGAGCGCCTTGCCTTTATGGCACGAAGCCAAAGGTGATTTTACTATCGTTAAGTTCAAACCTTAAATATAAATCATGAAACAAACTAGCCTTTTGTGGCAAATTATGAAAAATAATTTTTGGAGACAATCATGTACCTAGTTTTTGGTATTATTGGAGGAATTTGGGGCGCTAGACTAGCAAAAAAGCGCGGTGGTAAAAAACTTGATATTATTCAATATTCTGCAGGCTACTTTCTATTTTATGCCATAATAGGTGTGATAATCACTGTGATTTTGGACAGAACTATTCTTTAAAAAATGTTTATTAAATTTTTCGAAAATTTACGACAGTATAAAGTACCAGTTAGCTTGCGAGAGTACTTAACATTTCTTGAGTCTGTATCTCTCGGTATGTGTACCTACGATATTAACCACTTTTATTTCCTTGGGCGCATTATAATGGTTAAGGACGAAAGGCACTTAGATAAATTTGACAGGGCATTTTCAAAAACTTTTAAAGGAATAGAAAGTTTATCAATTGGAGATGTAATAGAGTCATTAAAGTTGCCTGAATCGTGGTTAAAGAGACTTACCGAGAGAGTTTTTGACAAAAGTGATATAGAAAAAATTGAAGCGCTTGGCGGTTTCGAAAAGTTGATGGAAACTCTTAAAAAACGCCTGCAAGAACAAGAGAAGCGCCACCAAGGAGGTAGCAAATGGATTGGTACAGCAGGAACCTCTCCTTTCGGCGCTTATGGATACAATCCAGAGGGAGTAAGAATTGGTCAAGATCATAGCAGGCATCAGCGTGCAGTTAAAGTTTGGGACAAGCGTGAGTTTAAAAATTTAGATGACACTGTAGAGCTTGGGACACGAAATATAAAAGTGGCGATGAAACGTCTACGCCAATGGGTAAGAAATGGTGCTGAAGACGAATTAGATCTCGATGGAACAATTCGATCGACAGCTGAAAAAGGTTATTTAGACGTAAAAACTCAACCAGAAAGGCGTAATGCCGTAAAACTACTTCTTTTTCTAGATGTTGGTGGATCAATGGATCCATACATTAGATTGGTTGAGGAACTCTTTTCGGCGGCTCGTGCAGAATTTAAAAACCTTCAACATTATTACTTTCACAATTGTTTGTATGAGGGTGTCTGGAAAGATAACTCAAGGCGTTGGGAAAAAAAAGTAAACACTTGGGAGATTTTAAATACTTATGGTTCTGATTATAAATGTATATTTGTTGGCGATGCATCGATGTCTCCGTATGAAATCTTATACCAAGGAGGTGCAAACGAGTATTGGAACGAAGAGGCGGGTTCAGTTTGGCTCAAGCGCGCGCGCGCGCAATGGCCATCCAATATTTGGATTAACCCACTACCCAAATCTCAGTGGCAGTATACGCAATCAGTTTCAATTATAAACGAAATTTTTCAATCAAGGATGTTCCCGCTAAATTTAAGGGGAATAGACGAAGGTATGAAAACACTGCGTTCTTAAGTTGAAAAATGGCGATAAAAGCACCATATATTTTTGAATGATAAAGATTATACCCATCATATTGCCTTTAGTCTATGGTTTGGCCATGTTTCGATTATCCGCCTGGAGATTAAACCGTACCCTAAAAAATCAATCCAGCTTGCTGGCAGATAAACAACTTCTAGAACCAATCCAACGCTTAGCTGATGCGCTTGATTTAGAAAGTATATCTGTAAACATATATGAAATTGAACCGATAAATGGATTAGCAGCGCCCGATGGAAAAATTTTCATAACAAGAGGTTTTTATAATAAATTTATATCTGGTGAGGTAACTGGGAGCGAATTAGCATCTGTCATTGCACACGAATTAGGTCATGTTGCATTAGGTCACTCAAGAAGACGCATGATAGATTTTTCGGGTCAAAATGCTCTCAGAATGGCCTTGGGAAGCATCCTCTCCAGAATTATACCCGGATTGGGTGGCATTATAGCCAACGTTCTTTCAAACCTTTTGATGGCGCGTTTGTCCAGAACCGATGAGTTTGAGGCGGATGAATACGCATCTGCCTTGATGATGAAATCCGGAATAGGAGTTGAGCATCAAATCTCAATGTTTGAAAAACTGGAAAAGCTAAGTGGAAATAATTCAAACTTGCAGCCAGCTTGGCTATTAAGTCATCCAAAAACAAAAAAACGGATCGAAAAAATCCAGGAAAATATATTAAAGTGGAATGCGAAATAATAATACCTTGATTGAAATTACTGATGCCTCATAAGTTTTTGTAGGCTTCGATACGAGATAATAGCATTTGGGTAGATCCATCCTTTGAAGCCTTACTTTTTTCACCAGTGATAATTTCAGTAAGTTCTTCCGCCAAAACTTTGCCTAACTCAACACCCCATTGATCAAAGCTATTAATTCCAAGAATAATCCCTTCAACAAAAACTCGATGTTCATATAAAGCGATGATTTTTCCAAGGATTGATGGACTAAGTTTTGAATAAACCAAAGTAGTAGAGGGACGGTTTCCTGGAAATACTCTGTGCGCTGCAATAGACTCAATGTCCGTTCTTTTTTCTTGGCTCAGTTTTAATCTTTCAATAACTTCAGCCATAGAAAGTCCAAGCATCAAGGCCTCAGACTGAGCAAGGCAATTTGCGACCAAAATATCATGGTGACCAGTCAAATAGCTTTCGTCACATGCTGCGCCCACCATAAATTCGCACGGAATAATTCTTGTGCCCTGATGAATTAACTGAAAAAAAGCATGTTGAACGTTCGTACCAGGTTCACCCCAAACAATAGGGCCCGAGTCATAAGTCAATTTTTTGCCATCTATAGAGACGTTTTTGCCATTACTTTCCATCTCTAACTGCTGTAAATAAGCAGGAAGTTTTGATAACCTCTGTTCATATGGCAAAACTGCTCGAGTATGGTAACCACAAACTTGATTGTGCCAAATGCCCACCAAAGCAAGCATTATTGGCATATTTGTCTCCATAGGAGCTTCTTGGAAGTGCTGATCCATTTCAAAAGCTCCTTCCAGAAATTCATCAAAGTTCTTCTCCCCTATTGCGATCATGAGTGACAATCCAATAGGACCCCAAACCGAATATCTTCCACCAACCCAGTCAGCAAAATCAAAAACACGCTCTTCGGGGATACCAAAAGCATTGGTATTACTTAATGAATTTGAAACTGCAACGAACTGATTAGTGGGGTTAACAACTTCGCACGTCATCCAATCCAAAGCTGCGCGCGCATTTGTCATAGTCTCTGTTGTCGTGAAAGTTTTTGATGCAACAATGATTAAGGTAGTTTTGGGATTAAGATGTTTCAAAATGTCATGTATCTGAGCACCATCAACGTTGGAAACAAAATGACATTTAGGTCCTGTATGAAAATTAGCTAATGCAGATGTAGCCATAAATGGCCCCAAATCGGATCCACCAATGCCTATATTAACTACATCAGAAATATCACCACCTAAACCTTTAAATTCTCCATCGCGGACACTTTTTGAAAATGCTCGCATTTTTTCCAGAGTATCAAAAATTTTTGGCATAACGTTTTCACAATCAGAAAAAATCTTTGAACCAGATTTATTCCGCAAAGCTACATGAAGCACGGATCTATCTTCTGTTCTATTTATCTTTTCACCAGAAAACATTGCACTCCTAAATTGCTCAACCGCTTTTAGTTTTGCCAGTTTTAAGAGTTCTGCACGACATTTCTTATCAATTTGGGTCTTCGAATAATCAAAAAAAAGATCTCCTAAATCTATCGAAAACTCCAATGCCCTATTTGGATCGTCAAATAGGGATGTTATCGAGCGAGAGCTCTTTGCTTCCCAATATCTTTTTAACTTAGTAAACATATTTTTCTCTAAAATTACTAATTTCCTACTCAGCCCAGTGGACTAGTGCACCGTCCAACACTCCAAGCACTGGTGCAGATAACGGATCAAGAGACAGCGCTTCATCATAAACTCTTTTTTTTTCAAGGCCGAAAAAAACCAAATGTTTTGTTTTCGAAGAATTCAGAACTCTGGCAGTCAAGGAAATCCTACGCTCAGATATGCCTGGCGCCGATACCGCAACCAAATTTGGAGCGTCTATACTTAAAGCAAGCTTCAAATTACTCGACCCTGGAAATAGAGATGCCGTGTGCATATCTGCCCCCATACCCAGAAGCGCAACCGATAAAGGAAGGCATGCATCAATATTTTTATTGATATGCAGAATACCTTCCTCCGGAGTATCAAAATCAGCATACATATGAACAAATTTTGCCTTTGATGCTTTATTTTTAAAGAGCGTCTCCTTTATTAGTCTAGTGTTTGAGCGTTCGTGGGAATACGGGACCCACCTTTCATCTCCGAGAACAACTTGTACCCTTTTCCAGTCCAATTTATATTCTGAAAGTTTTTTTAATATTGGTCCGGGTGTTGAGCCTCCTGGCACCGCAAATGTGACAGTCTGGCTACTATCTAGCGCATTCGCTAAGTCGTTTAAATGTTCTATTTGTAACTTTTGGTGGTAGATGCATTAATATAATTCCATTACAATATGGTCTGCTTATTCATTATAGTATAAGACTTAATCACCCAATTTACAAGGAAGGTTCAGAATAGTGCAGGCAACCTACGCATCAAATCCTGCCCAAAGCCTTGGTAGATTACACAATGAAAAAGAAAGTAGTTTTCGTGATAATTTTCAACGTGACAGAGATAGAATTATCCATTGTAGCGCTTTTCGCCGTTTAAAACACAAAACGCAGGTATTTGTTGAACACGAAAGTGATTATTATAGAACAAGGTTAACTCATACAATTGAGGTTGCACAAGTTGCTAGGACTATTTCCGCTGTATTGGGCTTAAATTCGGAGTTAACCGAAGCAGTTTCGTTGGCACATGATTTAGGCCATCCGCCTTTTGGGCATACGGGAGAGGAAGCACTAAATGGCCTTATGGCTGAACATTCGGGTTTTGATCACAATGCACATACATTGAAAATTGTAACACTTATTGAGCGCCACTATGCAGCCTTTGATGGGTTAAATCTTAGTTGGGAGACCTTAGAGGGTATCGTGAAGCATAACGGCCCTCTTTTGATGGAGGTCGCGCCTTACATAAAAGATTATGATACGATACATAAATTAAATTTGTGTGATTATGCTAGCGCGGAAGCTCAAGTAGCCGCCATATCAGACGACATTGCATACAATAGTCATGATTTGCACGACGGCTTACGAGCAGATCTTTTTAGTATAGAAGAGTTAGGATCATTGCCGTTGTTGAGCGAGTGTTTTCAAGAAGTAGATAGAAAGTATCCACAAATTAATCAGTACCGAAGGCAGCATGAAGCACTAAGATATTTTTTGGGTATGTTGGTTGATGACGTGTTAAAAGAAGCACAAAAGACTTTTGTTAAACTAGCACCTAAGTCTTCGGATGATCTTAGAAAAGCCGGTTTTAAAGTTATAGGTTTTTCTGATGAATTAGATAGAAATTTAGATGTTATAAGAAGTTTTCTTTTTGAGCGAATGTACAGGGCTCCGAGTGTTATAAAAATGCGAGAAAATGTTACTGTAATTGTTAGAGAGCTTTTTGCTGCTTACACCAATGACCCAATGTTAATGCCTAAAAAATGGCAGGAAGATCTTGCTTCGGTATCTTCCGATACCAGTATTGTAAGCCTAGTTTGTGACTACGTCGCAGGGATGACAGATCGGTTTGCAATTGCTCAGTATGAAAAGTTATTTGGTAAGCAAATAAAAATTTTTTGCGATTAATTGAATTTCTGACATTGAACTTACGCGTTGTAGAGCATTGAACTTTTTCAGCAGAGTGATAAACCCAGTGCATTAAAGGATCTTAGAAAATATGAATTTATTTACACATGTTCGTGGAATTTTGATTGAAATTTTAAACAATCTATCAAGCAAAGGTGTTTTGCCTACTGATACAGATTTCTCAAATATTACGGTAGAGCCACCGAAAGATACTCGCCATGGTGATATGGCCACTAACGCTGCAATGGTTCTTTCAAAATTGGTTGCAACTAGACCGCGGGAACTAGCCCAAACTATAAGTGATTCATTGGCTAAAGTAGAAATTATTTCTTCGGTAGATATCGCAGGCCCTGGCTTTATAAATATCAGTTTGAGTGAAGTTTGTTGGCAAAATTTGCTTTCTAGTGTGCTGCTGGCTGGAAAAAACTTTGGCAGATCCAATATGGGATTTTCTCAAAAGGTAAATGTAGAGTTCGTTTCCGCAAATCCTACAGGTCCACTTCATGTGGGCCATACAAGAGGGGCGGTTTTTGGTGACGCCCTAGCAAGTCTTCTTTCATATTCTGGCTTTGAAGTAACTCGAGAATACTACATTAATGATGGTGGTGCTCAGGTGGATGCTCTTGCAAGGTCTATTTTCCTTAGGTATCAGGAAGCATTCGGTAGGAAGGTAGTCTTTGCAGATGGAACTTATCCGGGAGATTACTTAATACCTATTGCGATAGGGCTAAAAGAAAAAGTTGGGGAATCTTACTTAAATAAGTCTGAAGATGAGTGGCTCCCAGAATTGAGGGACTATGCTGTTGATGCCATGATGGATTTAATAAGGTCCGATCTAGATCTTCTGGGTATAAAAATGGATACTTTTTTCTCTGAGAAATCACTTTATGGCAGCGGTCAAATAGAGGCTGCTTTGGGCCGCTTAAGAGAAAATGGATTAATTTATAAGGGAGTTTTAGAACCTCCCAAAGGGAAAACGACAGATGATTGGGAGCCTCGTGAGCAAACCTTGTTTAAGTCCACGGAGCATGGTGACGATGTAGATCGGCCGGTATTGAAGAGTGATGGTAGCTGGACATACTTTGCCCCGGATATAGCTTATCACTTTGACAAATTAAGCAGAGGTTTTGACCGTCTAATAGATATATTTGGGGCAGATCATGGTGGCTATGTAAAAAGAATGAAGGCAGCAGTTTCCGCTCTCTCTAATGGTAAAGTACCGTTAGATATTAAATTATGCCAGCTTGTAAAGCTTTATCAAAATGGTGAGCCCTATAAAATGTCAAAGCGTGCCGGCAATTTTGTAATGCTGCGAGACCTCGTAAAACAGGTAGGGCCAGATGTAACACGATTTGTTATGCTTACCAGAAAGAATGACGCTGCATTAGATTTTGATTTTCAAAAAGTATTAGAGCAAAGTCGTGAAAATCCAGTTTTTTATGTTCAATATGCTCATGCACGAATTAAGTCAGTTATTCGAAAGGCCGAGGAATTAAATATTGATATAGCTGAGCAAGCACTTTCAGAAGCAAATTTATCTAGCCTTACGCATGCGTCAGAATTGAGTCTTATTAAAAAGATTGCTGAGTGGCCTAGACTTGTTGAGGTAGCGGCACGTTTATATGAACCTCATAGAGTTGCTTTTTACCTATTTGATTTGTCATCGCAGTTACATGCACATTGGAGTAAAGGCAGTGATGATCAAAGTCTTAGATTTCTGCATGCCGATGATTTAACAATCACTCAAAGCAAAATTGCGCTTGCGTGTGCAGTTTCTATTGTTATTTCATCAGGGCTTGCTATTCTAGGAGTAGAACCAGCAGAAAAAATGTAAAAACGATAATTCTGCGGTTATGAGGTAAGGCGCCGGGATAACCTGGCAAAGAGAGGTATAATGACTGAGCAGGTTTATTCAGCCAGCAGAAACGGTGTATCGACTAATGATATCCAAAACAACAAACTTTCGTTTTTTTCAATATTTGGCGCGATAATTAGCCTAAACTTGATACTTTGGGCAGGTTATTGGGCATACAATTTAATTTCGCGGGATATAAACGGTATTCCCATTGTTGCAGCGCAACCAGGTCCACTCAGGGTTGCTCCAGAAGTCCCAGGGGGAATTGAAGCGGAAAATATTGAATTGGCTGTTTCTAAGATAGCCTCGCAAGAATTACCTCCCAATCCGCAAGCAGTAGAACTAGCCCCTTATACTGCAAAGTTAAACGCTGACGATATAACGATAAATCAGGCCTTGAGGCAAAAAAAGTTAATAGATAGCCAGATTGAAAAAAGAACCCAAGGCCATTTGCAAGCAGTCGAACCTGAGCTTTTAAATGAAATTTCACTAGAACCTATTAAGACATCAATAGAAAGCACTGACTATACTATTTTTGATAATCAATCTGAATTAGTCGCCGCTGCCCTCGCTATAGCTCTAAAGCCAAATAGCGAACAATTAAGCGACAAAGTTATTTCAGGAAACATTAAGTCTATTGTAATAAAGCCTATGCCTCGGCCTGGTTCGTTTCGGATTAAACCTACTTCTCTAAATAGTGAGAATTCTATTCTTCCGATCCTAGGATCTGTTGAAACTGGGCTGGCGATAGTACAATTTGGGTCATTTGAAAACAAACAACTTGCTTTAGCAGAATGGGGTAGGCTTAGCAAAAATCTTTCAGTTATTTTAGACGATAGGCCTAAATTTGTAGAACGTATCCAAAGAAATGGTAACGAGATTTATCGTTTGCGACTTGGTGGTTTTGTTAATATTGATGATGCTAGCCGCTTTTGCTCTGCAGTCATTTCTCAGGAGAATTGTGTACCCATAATTGCTAAGTAATTTATTTAAATTTCTTTAAAAATATTTTTAATTTGGGGATTCTTTTCTGCAATTACTTGACATCTTTGCTCTTAAAGATCAGCTTTGTGCCATGTTCTTTAAGAGTAGAGTATGAGTGACACACCCAACTTAGAATTTTTCCCAGAAAATGATTATATTGTAGAAAATTCCTCAGAAAACCTGGTCATAAATGTAGACGGTTTTGAGGGCCCTTTAGATATGTTGCTCACGCTATCACGTACCCAAAAAGTAGATTTACTAAAAATTTCTATTTCTCAGTTGGCTAGCCAGTATTTAGATTTTGTGGCAAAAGCAAAGGAATTAAGGATTGAATTGGCCGCAGACTATCTTGTGATGGCGGCATGGCTTGCATTCCTCAAATCGCGGTTATTACTTCCTACAGATCCAAGCGACGACGGGCCGACTGGTGAAGAACTAAGCGCAATTCTTGCATTCAGGTTAGAGCGTTTGCAAGCAATGAGAAATGCAGGTTCTAAAATAATGGCTCGAAATCAATTAGGAAAAGAGTTTTTTTCAAGAGGTATTCCTGAGAATTTAGAAAAAAAGCGTAAGATCAATTATACCTTGAGCCTTCTCGATCTAATGCAAGGATATGCTAGGATCCGTACACGCGACGACTTTAGACCTTTTAGTGCAGATAGAGAGAATGTTTTCACAATTGAGACGGCTTTAGGGAGAATGCAAAAAATGCTTGGTTTTTCCGAAGAATGGAATGATTTGATGAGCTTTTTGCCAGAGGAATGGCAGAATGAACCCAAGCGTGTAAGGGCGGCCACCGCTGCAACATTTGCTGCGACCCTTGAATTAGTAAAAGCAGGTTCAGTTGAACTTAGACAATCAGAAACCTTTGCTAAAATTGAACTTAGAAAAAGGAATTCTGAATGAGTGACCAAACAGATAAATCCTCGAACAAGCGAAAAGTTGGTGAAGTTGACCAGGCCAACCTTTTCGAAGCACCTTCGGTTCCTGAGCAGATTCGTATGGTAGAAGCGATCTTATTCGCATCCGCCGCACCAGTTACAGTTAATGAGTTAAAAAGTCGAATGCCGCCGGGCTCTGATCCAGAATCGGCTTTAAGTAAATTGAAGTTACATTATAGTACCCGCGGGGTTAATTTAGTAAAAGTTGATGATGGTTGGGCTATACGTACAAGTGCCGACCTCAGCTTTTTAATGAGAAAAGAGACAGTTGAAACCCGCAAGTTGAGTCGTGCAGCAGTGGAAACATTGGCTATAATTGCTTATCATCAGCCGGTGACCCGATTGGAAATTGAAGAGATTAGAGGGGTGGGGGTTTCTAAGGGCACTGTTGATTTATTGCTCGAGATGGATTGGATAAAGTTTGGAAGACGAAAAATGACTCCGGGAAGGCCAATCACGTTTGTTGTTACTCCACATTTCTTAGACCATTTTGGATTAGAGAGTGCGAAAGATCTGCCGGGCTTAAGGGAACTGAAATCTGCAGGTCTACTTGAGAGTACTTTTCCTAATATGAAAGATAGTGTCGCAGACATAAATAAGGAAAATACTGATTTGTCAGATAATACGGATCAGCCTGAACTTTTTGTGGAATAAATATAAATTTTTGTTCGACCAAAAATTCAGTAACTTTTCTTAAAATGTTTTGACAATTTTAGCCCTTGGCCTTGATAATTTGATTTTACCCCTTGCCCATATAACTTTGTAGGTTGGTACGACATTTTTTCATATATCAAACGTCCTACTACCTGGCCGTGCTCCAATACAAATGGGGCTTCATGACATCTAACTTCTAATACTCCCCGCGCACCCGATCCTCCGGCTGCATTATGCCCGAAACCCGGATCAAAAAAGCCTGCATAGTGGACCCTAAATTCTCCGACCATGGAAACATATGGAGCCATTTCTGCAGCATAGTTTGGAGGTATATGCACACTTTCGCGACTCACTAAAATATAAAATGCGCCAGGGTCTAAAATGATCTCACCTCGTGAAGTTCTTATCTCATCCCAAAATTCTGTTGAGTTGTAGTGATCAATTAAGTCTAGATCAATTATTCCAGTGTGGGGTTTTGCTCTAAAACCTACTAAATCACCTTTTGATGGTCTTAAATCTACTGAAAATCCAAGGCCGTCATCAATTATCGCATTTCCAGGCACTAAGT
>CACKSH010000022.1 GCA_902602765.1 Paracoccaceae bacterium | reverse complement strand
TGCCAAGGAAGTCTTGAGCTTTTATTCCGGATGTGTAGGTAATATTCTTCACCATTACCTTTCATCTTGATCTTTATGCCCTCATATCCAGCTAAGGGTCCGATTGAGTAAGGCATGCGTACCTGTATAAAGCCTCCATTATTTTCAGTGGATACGTTACCGTAAAGCCTAATTGCTTTACCCGATAGTACTGCAACATATTCAGATTTTCCCTCTGATATTCCTCCCATTACATTATCAGCAAAGTAAATCCATTTACCACTTTCTATTAGGTTTTCAGCATTCAAATTCAATGATCCAGTTACAAAGAGGGAGAACGTTATTAATAAAATTTTAAATTTGCCGGCTTTTATTTGCGTCAACTTAAATACCTTTTAATCTTTTAGGTAGCTTGATCATGTAATGTAGCAATAGAATTATAGAGAACCTATTTTTATAAATTTTTATCAAAATGTCTGCGCAGATTTCTAGTGCTTTCTGCTAGTAACACCATGTCAACTCCGACGGCTGTAAAAGTAGTTCCCGCAGAGATATAACGCTTGGCACTATCAAAATCTAATGTAAGTATTCCTGAAGGAATATTTAGTGATTTCAACTTACTTATTGCATCTATTATTACTTTTACAACCTCTGGATGATTTATCTCACCTGGATAGCCCATGCTCGCGCTGAGGTCTGCGGGCCCAATGAAAACTCCATCAACTCCAGGAGTTAATGCGATAGCCTCCAGCTGATCGATCGCCTGAACCGTCTCAACTTGAACCAATAGGCAGATTTCTTCAATAGCTTTTTTAAAATAGTTTTCGACGGTGCCATATCGTGTAGCTCTAGTCATTCCCGCCATTCCCCTAATCCCATTTGGACCGTATGTTACGTATGATACAGCATCCTTTGCCTCCTGAGCGGTTTGGATGTACGGTAGTAATAAAGTAAGAGCTCCCATATCGAGTATTCTTTTTATTAAAATGGGATCATTCCCTGCTGGTCTAACAACCGCAGAAACATTTTCATATGCGGAAATCGAATGCAAACTACTTTGAATTTCTACAGTTTCAACTGGCGCATGCTCGGTATCAATTAGTACCCAATCAAATCCACACGTTGCCAAGAGTTCTGGGACTGAGTTTCCAGCTATGGAGTTCCAAATTCCAATTTGATGGGTACCAGCTTTCAATGCTTTTTTAAAATTATTTTTTGGTAATTCCATAAGTTCACCTATTAATTTTTATTAATCTTTTCTCGCCATATAATAACTAAACCTGCTGCAACTATAAAAAGAGCACCTGGTAATAATGTGTCCACTGGGAATTCACCAAAAATTACCCAGCCCAGTATAAAAGCTGATAATATCCCAAAATAGTTGAATGGTGCAATTGCCGAGACTTCTGCAGCCCTGTAGGCAATCATGAGGCATACGACACCAAACCCCCCGCAGAACGACATTGATAATAACAGCGTCGCATCAAAGTAATTTTGAATTGGTGTGAATGTGATTGACAAGCTGGCATATAGACCCGCGCCAAATGCTGACGCAATTGCGGAGTATAAATATAATATAGAGTTTGAAATTTCTCGTTTAAAACTGCGAAGGGTGACTATTGATAAAGCATAACAAAATGATGCTCCGACTGGGAGTAGTGAATTCCAGGTAAAAATATCGCTTCCTGGTCTAATTACTAAAATTGCGCCTAAGAAGCCTGTAAAAATAGCGGCCCATCGCCATATACCGACAAACTCTTTATAGAGGACTATTGCCAAAATCACAATGAAGATAGGGCCTGTCTGTCCTAAAGTTGCAACTGTTGCGAGTTCTAGTTTACTTATCGCAGTATAAAAAAGTAGCTGAGCGAGTGCCACTACAAGCCCACGAAAAAGGGCGAGTTTCCATTGCTTAATTTTATAATCTTTGAAGTTTAATGAAAGTTCGGCGGTGATATATAATAGTAATAAGCTTGGGATAAGGCCGAGAGTATTTCTATAGAAAGAAAGTTCTTCTGCGGTGTAAGTGGTAGTAAGATATCGAATATGAACTGCCATAAGGTCGAAGCATATAATTGAAAATATCAACCAGGTTATTGCTTTAAATGTTCCATCGTTAGTCAATTTAAGTATATCCAGACATATGAATTGGAATTTGTCTCTTTAGAAATTAACTAACTCATTCCAGTTACGGACTTTGACCAAACTCAGGTAATTCAATCTATAATAAACCACACAAGGATGTAAAATTGAACACTTTTTGCTCGATCCATTTACACATAGATATGTAAGGACAATAACACGGTTTTTTTACGATTTTAATTCTATATTAACCAAACTGTCACTAATCCAACTATTAGTGTTGCCGAAACAGATTTGGTCAAATATGCACATGCAACTGCTGCCAATGCTGCGATTAGTTTTTCAACGTCATAGGAAATTTCGTGACCATTATGGGTAAAAAGGCTGCTTGCTATTATTGCTGATAGCACTGAAATAGGTACATAACTAACATATCGATGAAATGATGGTGGTACATGGATATTGCGAAATTCAGAAAACATAGAAATGCGAAATATAAAATTAATTAAACCAGTCAAAACCATCACTAACCAAATCATTTGCTGGGTTTCCATTTTTCGATTGAGGCGCCGATCAAAATTCCGCCAAGAGCAGCCACTATTATCCACGTGTTCCAAGGTAATGATTGACCAAAAATTGCAATTAAGCAGGTGGTTAGTGCACAAATAATAGTGGGAGTATTTTTTAACAATGGGACCACTATTGCTATAAAGGTTAAGGGTATAGCAAATGCAAGTTCCCAATTTTCAGGTATGGTAGAGCCTGCAATTACTCCCACAATTGTCGAAAGTTGCCATGCTATCCAAAGAGTAAGGCCTGAACCAAGCATGAAAAAATGTACGGGTCTTCTTTCCCCGTGAGTGCTTAGTCTTTTTATGGATACTGCAAATGATTCATCAGTCAATAAGTAGCCTAGAACTATTCTCCATTTAAAACTCAGTTTTTTAAGGTATTCAGCTACTGATGCACTATATAAAACATGCCTTAAATTAATAAGTGCTACTGAACTGGCAATTACAAAATAAGCAGAGCCAGCAGCCCACAATTGTGCAAAAACAACCTGACTAGCTCCTGCAAAAACAATACTCGACATTAAGATAGTCTCAGTTTCTGTGAGACCACTGCTAATACCAAGAACTCCAAAAACCAAGCCGAACGGTACAACCCCCAATAATAGAGGAAGCATAGCGGTTACGCCTAAAAAAAACTCTTTTCGGCTCATTTTCCTGATTTGAGATATTCTTTTAACTATGGCATCCACTAAAAGAAAATTTTAACTTGTGCAACTCAGCAGTGCCTGACATTTTGGATTATATTAGTCAGCTTAACCTGGATGTAACGAATGCCCATCAAAAATCGATTTGCCGAATTATTCCCTCAGATTGCAAACTGGAGACATGATTTTCATAGAAACCCTGAGTTACAATATGAACTGCCTAAAACCGCGGGCAAGGTTGCAGATCTATTGAGAGAGTTTGGTTGTGATGAGGTGGTTGAAGGAATTGGAAAGACGGGTGTTGTTGGTATTGTTTGTGGTCAAGTTGATAAGTCGGGTCGTGTGATTGGTTTAAGAGCTGACATGGATGCTCTCCCAATCGCCGAAAAGTCGGGCTTGTCGTACAAATCGGAAATACCTGGTGTAATGCACGCCTGTGGCCACGATGGTCATACATCGATGCTTTTGGGTGCGGCAAAATATCTCTGCGAAACTAGAAATTTTGACGGAAAGGCAGCAGTAATTTTTCAGCCTGCTGAAGAGGGCGGTGCAGGAGCAAAAGCTATGATAGATGATGGACTTGTCAGTAGATTTGGTATTGATGAGTTTTATGGCATTCACAATATGCCCGGTATTAAAACGGGAACATTTGCAATAAGAAAAGGGCCAATAATGGCATCGGCAGATCGTTTCAAAATTTTATTGACAGGTAAGGGCGGACATGCAGGAATGCCACATTTGGCAGTGGATACCACATTAGTAGCTGCTCAGATCCTTGTAAGTTTAAATCTAATTGTATCGCGATCGGTCGACCCTTTAAAACGTGTTGTAATTACGGCTGGAACCTTCAAAACAGATAGTAGCGCACTTAATGTTATAGCAAATAATGTCGAACTAGAGGGATCTGTACGCAGTTTGGATGAAGATATGCGCGAATTAGTTCAAGAGCGCTTGTGCGAAGTGGCAGAGGGTACTGCAGCTGCAAACCAATGTGAGATAAAGATCGAGTATGAACGGGGTTATCCAATAACAGATAATAACGACGCAGCCACAGAGCATGCTATTGCTGTTGCATCAGCTGTGTCTGAAGTTGATACGGACACACCACCGATTATGCCATCAGAAGATTTTTCTTACATGTTAAATGAAAAACCCGGTGCATTCATATTTTTGGGTAACGGCGATAGTCAAATGCTCCATCATCCGGAGTATATATTCGATGATGAAGCTATACCATTCGGGTCGAGTTGGTACGCTGGAATGGTGGAAGAGCGGCTTCGAATGAATTTAAAATAATTTGTTTGCTTTATAGTTTAAAAGATAAATGACAAGTGAATATAATTGTATGAATTGGATTGATACTCTGCGGCTGTTGTGCCAATAACTGGTTGAAATTTAACTTTTGAGGCTTTTCATGTCAGATTACGCAGCGCGTCGTCGGATGATGGTTGATACTCAAATCCGCCCATCTGATGTTACTAAATTCCCAATTATAGAAGCGTTTTTATCAATAAAGCGCGAGTACTTTGTGCCAATGGAAAATAGAGATATCGCCTACGTTGGGGAGCATATCCAAATCGGAAACCATAGGGTGATTTTGGACTCTCGTACATTGGCAAAGATGCTGGATGCAGTGGATGTAACTGATAGTGAGCTAGTTTTGGATGTTGGCTCAGGTTATGGATATTCTGCTGCTATTATTGCTCATTTAGCAGAGGCTGTAGTAGCTCTAGAGAGTGAAGATAAACCAGCCAATGAAATGCAAAACGCTTTAATTGACCATGGCATAGATAATGTTATTGTCGAACGCGGCCCATTATTTTGTGGAGCAGAAAGTCACGCGCCGTATGACGTAATTTTTGTACAAGGCGGAGTTGAGCTTATACCTGACGAAATATTAACCCAGTTAAAAGAGGGTGGTAGAATAGTGGCCATTTTTATGCAAGGATCACTTGGTAGTGTTAAAATTGGATATAAATTAAACAATGAAATAAGTTGGCGTTTTGCTTTTAATGCTGGAGCACCTGTTCTAGATGGTTATAAAAAAGAAATGACCTTTACATTTTAAAATTAGTGAATGCCAAAATAGTAGATAGTTGGGTAAAGAAATGAAAGTTAGTTTAAAGTCTATAATCGCCACAGTAACTTTTTTATCTTCTTCCATTCTTTCGCCATCAAATGCTCAAACTCTTTCGGAAGCGTTGGTACAGTCATATAATAATTCAGGATTACTCGATCAGAATAGAGCTTTGCTGCGTGCTGCTGATGAAAATACGATTATAGCATCCTCTGCACTACTGCCCATTGTATCCTGGGCTGCTAATTTTTCAGGAAACTGGTCTGAAACTGACACTACTGGTAGTTCGACAAGTGATGTCGTCTGGCGAGGTAGCGTTGGTTTAAACTCATCGCTAACAATATATGATGGGGGTACTAACAAACTTGCAGCAGATGTAACAAAACAAAACGTTTTGGCTACGCGTCAAGGCCTTATAGCATTGGAACAAAAAGTTCTTAAAGGTGCCGCAAGTGCTTTTATGGGGGTGCTGGAAGGTAGAGAAACAGTTAGGCTAAGGGAGAATAATTATTCTGTAATTCAGGAAGAATTGAAAGCTACCAGGGATAGATATGAGGTTGGGGAAATTACCAGGACGGATGTAGCGCTAGCAGAAGCTAGGTTAGCATCTTCTTTAAGCTCACTTTCAGCGGCTAAAGGGCAGTTAGTTCAATCAGAGGCAGTTTTCAAAAATGCCGTTGGAATTTCGTCGCAAGCTTTGATTTCACCAATGGAAATGCTGGTTTTGCCAACAACTGTAGAAGAAGCGGTTTCTATTGCCTATTCTTCGCATCCCGAACTAAAACAATTACAGTATCAAATCAAAGCGAGTGAATTAACTCTTAAGCGTATCAAAGCTTCTTCAAAAGCCAAGATGACTTTAAACGGTGATATTGGACTTTCAGATAGTGACGTTCAACCTGATACGTTACAGGCCTCTATTGGCCTAAGCTTGAGCGGTACAATTTATCAAGGAGGTTCAGTACCTGCCAAAGAGAGGCAGGCGCTTGCTAACCTGCAGGCTATTCGATCTTCACTGCATGTGCAAATGGATGCGATAGAACAGAGTATATCTTCGTCATTTGCCATGCTGGAAGTTGCCAAGGCGAGTAGGGCTGCAATCGAGAAGCAAATAGAAGCTGCTGAGGTTGCCTTTAATGGTGTCAAACAAGAAGCGTCCCTTGGGGCAAGGACAACTTTGGATGTTCTTAATACTGAGCAAGAACTACTGGACGCAAAGTCTCAACTTATAAACGCAATTTACAATGAATATCTAGCTGGATTTGATGTTTTATCGGCATCCGGTCTTCTGACGGTTGAGCATCTTAACTTGCCGGTAGCGCGTTACAATCCTGAAGAATATTATAAAAGTATTGTTAATAATCAGCAAAAAGGTTCTGAACGCTTCAAAGCTATAAAAAATTTATTACAAGAATTGAATAAAGATTAAAATTTATCTAAAAATTAGGCTGCTTCAGCGTGATCTGATGCTGCGCTACGTCTTTCACTTTCTTCTCTTGATAGAGCTACAGAGGTTCTCACGCCCTTCGCAACAAATTCCATTAACCCACTAACCACCCGTTCATTTGGATCAATACCTGCGCATGATAATACTTCACGTCCATCGCGCGATCGTGCCCACCGAGCTATCTGCTCAGGACCATTTCCATATTTTCTATCATCTGCTATCGCGTCGTCCAAGGCCGCCAGAACAACTGCTGCAAATAGCTTTCTCGCACGGTTTCCCTGCTCTGTATTAAACGCTGATGCGTCAACGAAATCTTTCATCTCGTCGTCCTTCATATTTCTTTCTGGCGTATCGAGGCTTATGTATCAAAATAACTGATTCGGGTAGCCTAAAATTGCATATCTGATATGACAAAATTGCATAACCTATTAGTCGCTAGTACTGTAAACCTTGTCTACTATTCTGTTACAAGATAGAGCTGCAGTAGAAACAATCAATAAATAGGTTATTTATCGAAATGCCAAAGATAAATGGAAATGAAATAAAACCTGGTAACGTACTTGATCATGATGGTGGACTTTGGGCTGCAGTTAAAGTTGATCATGTTAAACCTGGAAAGGGTGGGGCTTTTGCTCAGGTGGAACTAAAAAACCTTCGCACCGGAACGAAACTTAACGAGCGTTTTAGAAGTGCAGATAAGGTCGAGAAGGTTCGCTTGGAGCAAAAAGATCAACAGTTTTTGTATGAAAGTGATGGTATGCTCGTTTTTATGGATACAGAAACGTTTGAACAAATTGAATTGCCTTCAGACCTGCTCGGTGAACGCAGACCTTTTTTGCAAGACGGTATGAAAATTGTGGTTGAATTTTATGATGAGGAGGCACTCAATGCTTCTTTGCCTAGTAAAGTAGTTTGTAAAATTGTTGAAACAGAGCCTGTTGTAAAAGGACAAACAGCAGCAAACAGCTTTAAACCTGCGATCCTTGAAAATGGGGTAAAAGTCATGGTGCCACCATTTATTTCTCAGGATGAAGCCATAGTAGTAAATACTGAGACAATGGAGTATTCTGAGCGGGCTTAATTAAACAAAATTCAGTCTTTTACTATTACTATTTTTTTGGAACTTTTTGTGGAGAGTATAGCATCTCTATTCTTGAGTCTGACGTATGCTAAAGCCGACTTTCCGTAAGTGGTCAGAATAGATCCTATCGACTTGTCATCTAAAAACAATTCCTCTCCATTTGAGATCTCATGTTGTGACAGGATCTTTACCAGCCCTTTGCGCAATTCTGTTTTATGTTTCATCCTAGCAGTAACTTCCTGACCTACGTAGCAGCCTTTTTTGAAATCGACACCGCGGAGTCTTTCAAAACCCATTTCCAGTATATAACTCTCGTCGGTTAACTCGCTTCCATACTCCGGTATAACGTAATCAACTCTTAATTTTGTCCAATTTACCCGTTGATCAAATTTCTTCGCATCCTTGCTATAAAAACGCCATCCTAACTTTGGATGTCGCGGATCACCTAAGGCTCCCTCAGGAGGGTTATCTAACCCCAAAGCAACGCTAATATCTGCTTCTTTAATTTCGACATCTGATCGCAGTTTGTAAATGTTCAATCTATCAAGTAAAGTTTTAGCTAGTTCTGAATGAACATCAATTCTCATCCCGTCTTTTATTGGGACTACAAAAAAATCAGCAATGTACTTGCCTTGTGGTGTAAGCAATGCGCTATAAACTAGTCCTTGATCTAATAAGTTGATGTCATTACTAACTAAATTTTGTAAGAATTTCTTACAATCGCTTCCTTTAAGCTCTAAAACTTTTCGATTATTAAGCGGCGTTACCATTTCGAAAGCTCCTTTTTAAAAACTTACCGCACATTTACCATATGGAAAGCTCATGCGTGCACCAATATCAATAGTAATTCCAACTTTGAACTCACAAAAAACCATAAAAAAAACTCTTTTGAGTCTATTTGAAGGTATAAAGGCTGGTATAGTCAGAGAGTTAATTGTTGTAGATGGTGGCTCGAGCGATAAAACAAAGGAGATTGTCTTGGCTTGCGGTGGACAATTTACCGTAAGCAGGGCGTCTCGTGGTTTCCAACTGAGTACCGGTGTAAACTTAGCCAAAGGAGATTTCATATTTATACTGCACAGCGATTCAGTACTTGAGATTGATTGGAGTAAAAATATAAAAAAATATTTCAATCGAGAGGCTGGATATTATTGTAGACTATCATTCGATATTAAGCACCCACTTGCTTTATTGACTTCTACTTGGGCAAACGTTCGATCAAAAATTTTTAAATTGCCCTACGGTGATCAGGGATTATTGATACCTAGAAAATTGTTAATGGAAAATGGTGGCTACTCATCTATCCCCATTATGGAAGATGTAGAGTTAGCATTGCGTTTGAAAGGAAAATTATATGGTATGCCAATAGTCATAACGACGTCATCTAGCAAATACAGCGAACAAGGCTGGTTCCGAAAAGGGAGAAAAAATATCTTTATTTTAATACGTTTCTTATTGGGAGCAGATCCAAATAAGTTGTATAATGATTATTACCAAAGCTAAATTAATTTTCCGTCATTTAACTTCACAACTCGGTCCATCCGACTAGCTAAATCTAAGTTATGGGTTGCTATCAAAGCAGCCAAATTTGTTTGTCTAACGATTTCCTGCAAAGTCTCAAAAACTGCTGAGGTGGTTTTCTGATCTAAATTTCCAGTTGGCTCATCGGCCAAAATTATTTTGGGCTTATTTGCAAGTGCTCTACAAATTGCTACTCTTTGTTGTTCACCTCCCGAAAGCTCAGAGGGTCTATGATCAGATCTTGTATCGAGATTTACTAAAGATAACAGTTCAATCGACCTTTGCTGAGCCTCATTTGAGGAGACTCCATTAGAAAGTTGAGGTAAATCAATGTTTTCCCTCGATGAGAACTCCGGCAACAAATGATGAAATTGATAAACGAAACCAATTTCTTGCCTGCGTATCATAGTAAGTTGATTATCACTTTCGTTTTGTATTTCTGTCCCACTTATCAAAATTTTGCCGTACATTGGTTTATCGAGTAACCCAGCAATTTGTAGCAGTGTAGATTTGCCGGCACCAGATGGAGCAACTAAAGCAACTGTTTCTCCCGGAAATAGCTGTAAATTCACTCCTTTTAGCACTTCAATTTTATTTGCATTGCCCTTGAAATAGCTTTTCTCAATACCGATTAGCTCTAGAACGGGTTTATTCATAACGAAGTGCGTCCACTGGGTTGAGGCTGGCGGCTCTTCTGGCTGGAATAATTGTAACTAAAAAACTTAGGCCTAAAGATAGGCATGTCGCCTTGACTAAGTCTATAAAGTTTAGTTCTGCAGGGACTGAGTATATTCCTCTAATTGACGGATCCCAAACGCCACCGCCGGAAAGAACATTAATAATAGAAAAAACTGGATCGATATAAAGTGTGAAGAGGCACCCGAAGATTAAGCCGAAAAAAGTACCTAATATCCCAGTTGAGGCCCCACATATCAAAAATACTCGCATAATTGATCCTTTTGATAATCCGATAGTGCGCAATATACCTATATCTCTCCCTTTATTTTTAACCAACATGATTAAACCAGATATAATATTCATACTTGCTATCATTACTAAAATTGACATGAGAACAAACATTACATTGTCTTCTATTTCGAGCGCTTTTAAAAAACTGCTTGAAGCATCTCTCCAAGTCCATAGCTGAATATCGGCACCCACGATATTTTCGATGTGGGAAATAGCTTGAGCGAGATTATTTGGATCGTCTAAAAGAACCTCAATTTCGTCTGCTAACCCCTCTCGGTTAAAGTATTCTTGTGCAATACTGAATGGTAAGTATGATCTGGTTCTGTCAATATCATATCTCCCAGCTGTGAAGATATAAACTATTTTGAACTGTTTTACTCTTGGTGACGTACCGAAAGCGGTCCTCACTCCATTTGGCGAAATAAGTTTGATTTTATCACCTACTTGCGCACCTAATTCTCTAGCTACTCCTGAACCGATAGCGATGCCATTTTCAAAGTCATGTATGTCACCAGAGTATTCCTCTGGATTCGCAATTCTTTCTAGGCCAAGCAAGTTCTCATATGAAATACCGAAAACCTCTAATCCAATATTGCGAGTGTCATATGTTGCCATGATCTGACTTCTTATGAGGGGCGCACTCCGCTTTACACCTGGTACTGAAAGTAGGTTAGACGCCACGTCGTTATAGTCTTCAAAACCCCTATCAATATTTCCGTACTGATCCTTCGTGAGGGTTTTATATAATGTGATATGTGAGTTTGATCCTAATATTGTATCAACAATCTCAGTTCTGAACCCAGATCTCACTGATAAAGTAGCGACTAAAGCAAAGACTGCGAGCGTAATTCCAATGAGGCTTATCCATGTCATTACACTGACACCACCTTCTGCTCGCTTAGCTCTCAGGTATCGCCAAGCAATTTTCCATTCATAGCTTGCAAAGGGTAGTGCTTTTCTCTTCAATAGTATGGCCCTCAATCATAAATGATCATTATTAAAGGACTGTAAATCGGTTATGTTAAATCTGCAACGGCTCTTGCTTCCTTGAAAAAATTGGTTTTGTATCCTGGTATGAAATACAACCGGTTAACAGAAATTGTAAAGTCGCTTCCGGCCAGTATCCCGTTTGTTGCACCGGAAGAACACGAACGCTCCGTGAGACAAATATTTGCAGCGCGAATTGGTGCTAATGAAAACTGTTATGGTCCGTCGCCGAAAGTACTGGAGGCGATAAAAACTGTGTCGGGTGATGTTTGGAAGTATCCAGATCCAACAGCTTTTGATTTAAAAAACGAATTAGCAAAATTTTATAATATTTCTGATCAAAATATAATTGTAGGAGAGGGCATTGATGCTCTGTTAGGCTATCTGGTTCGTTTATTTATTCAAGCAGGTGACAAGGTAATAACATCAAATGGTTCCTATCCAACTTTTAATTATCACGTAGAGGGTTTTGGGGGACAAATATTTAAATGTGACTATCGAGACGATAAGGAAGATCTACAATTACTTATTGATAAAGCCAGTAAAACTAAAGCTAAACTATTATATTTTTCTAATCCGAATAATCCCATGGGAACTTGGATGCGTGGCGATAAAATCGTTTCCCTTTTAGAACAACTGCCGGATGATTGTTTGCTGATTTTGGACGAAGCATATGCTGAATTTGCACCTAATGAAGCAAAAGTTCCAATTTTGGTTGATGATCCGCGCTTAATTAGATTTCGTACCTTTTCGAAAGCGTATGGTATTGCTGGTGCCCGAATAGGATATGGTCTTGGAAGTAGAGAGTTAATTGGTGAATTTGATAAAATAAGGAATCATTTTGGAAATAGTTTACTGTCTCAGGTGGCAGCAATAGCTGCAATAAAAGATCAAAAATATCTATCAGACGTGGTGAAAAAAATTTCACTTGGTCGAGAAAAAATATACCAAATTGCCAAATTGAATGGTCTCACTGCGATTCCGTCTGCCACAAACTTTGTTGCCATTGATTGTGGTAGGGACGGTAATTTTGCAACCCAAGTAATGAATGGTTTACTTGAAGCAAAAATTTTTGTGAGGAAGCCTGCTGTAGCTCCACTTGATAGAACAATTAGAGTAACTGTCGGACGCGATGACGATATAGAGTTATTAAAGAATGTTTTCCCGCAGGTTCTTAAAGCTTCGCAATAACTGATGCAGCTTCGTTAATGGCATTTTTGCCATGAGGCACCCCTACTGCGATCATGGCGGTTTCTAGTGTCGCAATTAACCCCATAATCATTTGGGCGTTTACGTGACCCATATGGCCTAATCTAAAAAAACCATCTCCATTAGGGTCTTCAGGAGTTGCCATTCCTAAGCCTATGCCAATTGTTAATCCTGTATTTTCCTGAAGCCATTTTCTCAGATGAGTGCCTTTTGGTGAATGGACTTGAAGGGAAGTTACTGCATTTGATCTTAAATTCTTATCTCGAATGTTAGCCTTTAATTCCCCACCTTTCTCCCAACTGTCAATTGCAGCCCATATGGCGGACGCGAGTACTTCATGCCGTTTCCAAACCATTTCGATATTTTCGTTTAAAATCATATCTAATGCTACATTAAGTCCGTAAAGGTGATGTGTTGGTGCTGTTCCTCCAAAATACCTGTAATAATAATCTGGATTTATGCGCGGTCTCCAGTCCCAATATGAACTGACCATTTCCAAAGAATTTTGTAAATACTTTGCTTTTTCGTTGAAAAATACAAAGCTAACGCCTGGAGGAACCATAATACCCTTTTGACAGGCCGCTACCATAACATCGGCACCCCAGTCATCCATATGAAATTCATCACAAGCTAGTGAAGCGATACAGTCAACTAGTAACAAAGCATCATGATTAATTTCATTTAATAATGCTCGTATTGGGGCAATTTCATTTTTAACAGAAGTTGAAGTATCAACATGAGTGACCAAAATGGCTTTGTAGGTTTTATCTTTTTTGAGAGCAGTTTCCAGCAAGGTCAAATCTATAGTGCTACTGGTTCCAAAATCTAAAACCGTTGTGATCAAGCCATTTTTCTGAGCGATTTCTGACCAACCGTGTCCAAATCGCCCTGTTGCGGCAACCAGTATTTTGTCTCCAATATTGGTAGTATTTGATAGAGCGGCTTCCCAAGCACCATGACCGTTCGATATATACATTGCCACGTTGCCACCCGTTTTGGCGACCTGACATAATTTAGGTACAATATTAGCAGTTAATTCAACAAGTTCTCCTTCATAAATATTAGGCGATGAACGATGCATCGCCTGCAGAACTTTCTCAGGTATTACAGATGGCCCTGGAATAGCCAGGTATTCGATGCCGTTACTTAAATTCATATTTTTTCCTAATTTAGAGTAAAAGTGATAGCTCATAGGTTGACCACGTCAATCCACATAGGCACTATTTCTTGAAATTCATTACTTAAATTAAAAAGACCAATTTGTGAAATACGGTTTAAGTTGTACCAAAATTTTTTGTGCTGCAAATTTGATGATAATTGCGCCTATTTAAAATTGTAATTTCTATATAGATTTAAATCTAGCGTTTTGTAAATTTGTATTAATATAACACAAATGAGTGCGAGCATTACTTAAGATCTTTTGCTTGAATACTGAAAGGTTAAACATGGCTCAAATATCAGTTGCGAATATTTTTCGGCACTCCAAGGCAACGCTTTTAAAATTTGGAGCAATCGACTGGATAGCAGACGCGGTGGCAGAAGCAATCGCAAAATCTGAGAGTGTGGGTAATCGGATCTGTGGCCTTTACTATCTGGAGAGTTATTGCCTCCAACTTCAATCGGGTAGGGTGAAGGGTGATGTTGAGCCAATTGTCTCTCAAGAAAGAGGAGGTATAGTGCGCGTTGACGCCCAGTTTGGCTTTGCACAACCTGCATTTCAAAGAGGCTTAGCTTCAGCTTGCCTAGCAGCAGTTGAAAACGGTATTTGCTCTCTAGCAATCGGGCGTGCTCATACTTGCACATCACTTGGTTATTTCACTGAACAGATTGCAAAGAAAAACCTGATTGGTATTGGATTCACAAATGCTTCTCCGATTGTGGCGCCGCCGGGTGGTAAATCGCGTATTATTGGAACAAATCCAATTGCATTTTCAGTGCCTGATGGAAATTGCAAGACTGCAATTCATTTTGATCAATCTACAACCGCTGTTGCGTTAGGAAAAATTACGATGGCCAAAGCAGCAGGTGAAAAAATACCTGTGGGTTGGGCTCTTGATAAGGATGGTAAACCAACCACCGATGCAGCGGCTGCTTTACAGGGTTCTTTAGTTTCTAGTGGTGGGTACAAAGGTTGGGGATTTGGACTTATGGCGGAAGTTCTGGCGGCAGGTATCGCTGGGGGCTTAGCTTCTCAATTTGTGCAACCGCTCAAAGCTACAAATGGAGAACCGCACAACTTGGGACAATATTATATTTTGATCGATCCTCAAAAGTCCAACTCGTTTGAAAATCTTCTAAATGATCTGAAGGCTGCGGTATCTCAAGACGATGGCACACGTTTACCGGGTCAGAATAAAGTAGAGGAAGAATTTGTTGCGGTGCCTAATGACCTTTTGGCATTGCTAGAGCAACTTAGCGGAACTGATTGGAAAGACTAGACGTCCAGTTCATTTACAAAACGAGCGTTGCTTTGAATGTATTGGTAACGCAATTCAGGTTTTTTGCCCATTAAACGATCAACCAGATCCCCAGTTTCACCTGGGCGATCCTCATCTATTGAGAACCTAATAAGCTTCCTGCTCGTTGGATCCATTGTCGTTTGCTTGAGGTCTTTTGCATCCATTTCTCCCAGGCCTTTAAACCGGCTGACTTCAATCTTACCTTTGCCACCCAAGCCTTCTGAAATCCATTTATCACGTTCAATTTGATCTTTGCAGTAGACGCGATTTGAGCCTTGAGTAAGGCGAAAAAGTGGGGGACAAGCGAGGTAGAGATGTCCTTGATCTATAAGTGGCCTCATTTGTGTAAAGAAGAATGTCATTAAAAGAGATGCAATATGAGCGCCGTCTACATCTGCGTCAGTCATAATGATAATTTTGTCATATCTGAGATCATCGATATTGAATTTGGATCCCAGGCTTGTTCCCAAGGCTTGTGTAAGGTCATTGATTTCTTGGTTAGTCCCCATTTTTGAGCTCGCAGCACCAAGCACATTCAAAATTTTCCCTCTCAATGGTAAGAGTGCCTGTGTTTTTCTATCCCTTGCCATTTTTGCAGAGCCACCCGCGCTATCTCCTTCAACGATAAATAATTCCGTACCGTCTCGAGTGCTTTCTGAACAATCAACAAGCTTTCCTGGCAACCGAAGTCGCTTGGTTGCTGATTTTCGGGCTGTTTCTTTTTCTTGTCTTCGCCGCAGTCTTTCTTCTGCTCGCAATATAAGAAAATCCAGAATTGCATTAGCAGACTTGCTATCAGAGGCAAGCCAATTATCAAAATGATCGCGTACTGAGTTTTCCACTAGTTTTTGGGCCTCTACCGTCGCCAAGCGATCTTTAGTTTGTCCAACAAATTCTGGCTCGTGTATAAAACACGATACGAGGGCGCAGCTTCCCAATATTAGGTCCTCACGCGTTATATCTTTTGATTTCCTGTTATTTATACGTTCCCCATAAGTTTTGATACTTTTTAAGATGGCTGCCCAGAAGCCACTTTCATGTGTACCTCCTTCGGGTGTTGGGACCGTATTGCAATAGGATTTAACAAAGCCGTCTCTAGAGGGGGTCCAATTTATTGCCCACTCAACTTTACCTGGGATTTGAAATTTTTCGTTGAAATCAACGGAGCCTGCAAAAGGGTGATGAGCATATGTGGATACTCCATTCAGCGTTTCGTTTAAAAAATCTGAAAGGCCACCAGGAAAATGAAAGGTGGCATCCGCAGGGGTCTCTCCGTCATTTATCTCTGATTTCCACCTTATTTCTACACCAGAAAATAAGTAGGCTTTCGATCGAATAGATTTAAATAGTCGGGAGGGTTTAAATTTATGATTTCCAAATATTTCTTTGTCAGGCAAAAAAGTTACATACGTTCCTCGCCTATTTGATGCATTCCCAATCTTTTCTAAGTTCCCGAGAGCAATGCCGCGAGAGAACCTTTGTTCATATAGTTCCTTATTTCGCGCTACTTGCACAACCATAGAGCTAGAAAGTGCGTTCACAACCGAAGCGCCGACACCATGCAATCCTCCAGATGTCTGATATGCCTTTCCGGAAAATTTTCCCCCGGCGTGTAATGTGCAAAAAATAACTTCTAATGCTGATTTATCTGGATATTTAGGATGTGGATCAACTGGAACTCCTCTTCCGTTGTCTCTAATAGATATTTCATAATTTGCTTTTAGTTCTACCTCTATGCGGTTGGCGTGCCCCGCAACCGCCTCGTCCATTGAATTGTCTAAAATTTCAGAAACCATATGATGAAGAGCGCGCTCGTCTGTGCCGCCTATGTACATACCTGGGCGCTTTCTAACAGGTTCCAGACCCTCAAGAACTTCTATTGAAGATGCGTCGTACTCTGGATTTTCTAATTCCGACAATAGGTCAGTCATTCGCGGCTGCTCTTTTTTATTCATTTCTAAATCTGCAAGCGTAAATAAACAAGAGTAAGAATAATTTTTCTATTTACTAAAATCGAATTTGCACAAGGAAATTATGAAAATATCTGCTGTGAATTTTCAGCCCAAAAAAGTAAATTCATTCAATTTACAATTGACTTGAAAGCGATCTGAGCAAATGCAATGGGTATTTCATGGATTATGATCAGACTTTTCGGACTAGTGGGAAAAATCTTGTTAAATTAGCAATACCACTCATTGGGACTCATCTCGCCAATGTAGCGCTTGGCATCACGGATACTATAATGATGGGTTGGTACTCGGTACCTGCTTTGGCTGCGTTAGTTTTAGGGAATGCATATTTTTTTGTATTTTTTTTATTTGGTGCTGGGTTTTCTTTTGCAGTCCAACCCTTAGTTGCATCTTCATCAAGTGCTGGAGAGTTTATTCTCGCGAGACGATATATGCGGATGGGCTTATGGTTATCTTTAATATACGCGGCTTTAATTCTGCCATTTTTTTTCAGTGCAGGGAAAATTCTTATTTTACTTGGGCAAGCCAGTGATATATCTGAATATGCCAATAATTATACTCGTATTGTGGGGTTTGGACTAATACCTGCTCTTTGGGCTATGGTTATCCGTTTTTTCTTATCTGGTTTGCATCTGACCAAAGTGACTTTGTTCATTACTTTGACTACAGTGCTTTTAAACATACCCCTAAATTATTTACTAATTTTTGGAAATTTTGGTTTTCCTGAGTTAGGAGTTACTGGAGCAGCAATTTCTTCGGTTATAGTCCAGATTATTACGGCAGTGTCTATCACTGCATATGCACTTGGTAAATTACCGAAATATAAACTATTAACGAGGTTTTTTTATTTCGACAAAGTCGCATTCCTCAAGGTTGCTAAATTAGGGCTGCCGATTGGAACAAGCATTGTTGCAGAGGCCGGTTTATTTACTGCTTCATCTATAATGATGGGCTGGTTTGGAGCAGTGACTCTTGCAGCTCATGGTATAGCACTCCAGATAACATCTGTAATGTTTATGATCCACTTAGGGTTGGCAGAAGCCTCTACAATTAAAGCTGGAAATGCTTGGGGCGATAAAAACATATTATATTTAAAGAAAGGAGCTAAAGTTGCGGCCTCATGTTCTTTACTATTCTCTTTTATTGCAATGACTTTTCTTATGGTTTTTGGAGATACAGTTGTATCAATTTATGTCGACATCGATGATCCATCGAGAGAGCAGATAATTCATATTGGTGCGCTGCTACTAATTGCTGCTGCACTTTTCCAATTTGTAGACGGTGGCCAAGCCATGGCCTTGGGCTTGCTTCGAGGCATACAGGACACCGCAGTTCCCATGATAATAACAATTTTAAGTTACTGGTTGGTTGGCATTCCATCAGCGTATTTTTTCGCGTTCGTTCTTAATTGGGCACCTTTGGGAATATGGGCTGGTTTAGCAACAGGATTGGGTTGTGCCGCTTTGTTACTGAGTGTTAGATTTATTTTTCTTATAAATTCGAGTCGTAAAATTATGCTTTGAAATTATATTTTAATCGCTGAGACGGTCACAAAAGGAGGATATACGATCGCAAGCAGTTTCAAGGTCAAGCATAGATGTTGCAAAACTTATACGAAAATTTGGTGACAGGCCGAATGCCGCTCCAAATACAACGGCAACATTTTCCTCCTCCAAGAGTGATAATGCAAATTCTTCGTCGTTAGAAATAATTTTTCCTGAGTATGTTTTTTTACCAATTAATTTGTTAATTTCTGGGTAGACGTAAAATGCTCCATCTGGAATTGGGCAAGATATACCATCGGTCGCATTCAGTTTTTTTACAACCAAGTCACGACGCTCTTCGAAAATAAGTTTATTTTGCTTGATGAATTCTTTTGGTCCAGTTAATGCAGCGAGTGCGGCCCATTGACTGATCGTGCAAGGGTTTGAGGTTGATTGCGATTGGATTTTACGCATTGCGGAAATAATTTTTTCGGGTCCACCAGCAAAACCAATACGCCATCCGGTCATAGCGTAACCTTTAGAAACGCCATTGCAGGTTAGCGTTCTAGGATAAAGTTTGGGTTCTACTTCAGCCGGCGTGACAAATTTAAATTTGCCAAAAGTAATATGTTCATAAATATCATCTGATAGAATATTAACTTTCGGAAATTCCAAAAGCACATCTGTCAACATTTTAAGTTCTTTGAACGTATAAGCCGCACCTGTTGGGTTAGAAGGTGAATTAAATATGAGCCACTTAGTATTTTCAGTTATAGATGCCCTTAAATCATTTGCCTGAACCTTATAATTATTTCTCGAAGCTGTTTTTATAATTTTCGGAATGCCGCCAGCGAGTTTAACCATATCTGGATATGAAACCCAATAGGGCGCTGGTATAATGACCTCATCTTCTGGGTTAAGTGTCGCCATCAAAGCATTGTATATAATTTGCTTTCCACCAGTTCCTACTGATATTTGTGATGGCTCATATTTTAGATTATTCTCAGTTACAAATTTTTGAGAAATAGCCTCTTTTAACTCAGGCATCCCATCTGGATTTGTATATTTTGTTGCACCGGCTTTTATAGCTTCAATGGCGGCTTCTTTAACATGCTTCGGTGTCCCAAAATCTGGTTCTCCTGCTGACAAACTTATTATATCTTTACCCTCTGATTTCAATCTGTTTGCAAGAGCTGACATTGTAATCGTCGCGGAAGAATTTATTTTTAAAACTGAATTTGACAGAGATACCATCATATACCTATTTGAGTTTGATTTCTATGTGTCATATGCTCCTGATATAAACCATTCAAGAAAATAATTGGAGTATGTCATGATCGATGATTTGGATTGGTATGGGCCTGAGACCGCCACCTTTGGTGATCGACTATCTGCAGCCATTGAAAAATCTGGCATGACGCAAAAGCTAGTCGCTAAACGCCTAGGCATAAAAGTAGCAACATTGAAATCGTGGGAGCAGGATATTAGTGAACCTCGAGCTAATAGATTGTCGATGTTAGCTGGTTTACTAGGTGTATCTATCATGTGGCTTTTGCATGGGGAAGGTAATGGAGTAGAGCATTCGGATAACGAGACCCAGGTCACACCGGAAATCAATGATCTATTATTTGAAGTAAGAGCGCTTCAGACGGGGCTTTTATCATCTGCGGATAAACTAGCCAAGCTTGAGAAACAATTAAGGTCTAAATTGAAGGACATATAATGTCAGAGGTAAGAGAGAATAAAATCAAAAAGCTTAAAATAAGGTCAATGAGACGTGGTATTAAAGAGATGGATGTTATCCTCTCTTACTATAGCGATATTTGCCTGGAAAAGATGTCTGGAGTTAAGTTAGAGCTATATTCCGACCTTCTATTTGAAAACGATCAGGACCTCTACAGCTGGTGCTCTGGTCAAGCAGTCCCAACGGAGAAATATTCAGTTATTATCGCCGAAATAAGAGCTGTCTTAAAAGAAAAGAAATTCGATTATCAATAGCCTTTAGCTCTCTCTAATCTTTATTTTCAATCCCAAGTATTACCAATGACCAATATTCGGCATAGAAGTCCATGGCTCACTTGGTTGCAAAGCTTCACCGTGTTGTAGTAGTTCAATTGAGATATTATCTGGGGATCGTACGAATGCCATTCGACCATCACGAGGAGGTCTATTGATTACAACGTTGTTTTTAACTAAGAACTGGCACATTTCATAAATGTTTTCGACCTCATAAGCTAGATGACCAAAATGCCTGCTGTCAGACGGGAGTTCATCATCACCATCCCAATTGAAAGTTAGTTCTAGTGGACATTCATGTTGGTCATCAGGAGCAAGAAAAACGAGCGTAAATCTTCCCATTTTGTTCTCATTGCGTTTTATTTCTTTTAATCCCAATAAATTGTAGAAAGTAATCGA
>CACKSH010000021.1 GCA_902602765.1 Paracoccaceae bacterium | reverse complement strand
GATAGCAATTTGATTGCACATTTTTGTCTTTTGCCCAGCACCAGAAACACCAATTCGACGGCAAATCTTTGAATAAACCTCTAATATTGGCTCAACCCGTTCGTAATCCGTTTCATCGCCACCACACATTATTGATAATACGCCGTTTTCAGCACCAGCTTGCCCACCAGAAATAGGAGCATCAACAAAATTAATACCGAGAGTTTGTGATTTTTGATAAAGCTCCTCAGTCACTTTTGCAGATACTGTGGTATGGTCAATGAAAACAGATCCTTTCTTCATTTGAGAAAAGGCGCCGTTCTCACCCACAGTGATGTCTAAAAGATCGCTGTCATTTCCAACACACGACATGACAAAATCAGCATTTTTAACGGCTTTAGAAGGAGTTTCCCCCATTGCACCACTAAATTCTGAAATCCATTTTTTTGCTTTTGAAATAGTTCTGTTGTATACGGTTACGTTGTGCCCCGCAGTGACAAGATGTCCAGCCATGGGATAACCCATAACTCCCAAGCCTAAAAAAGCAATTTTTGCCATGGCATTTCCCTTTATTTTCTGATTTTGCTAATTTTGGGTTACATTTTACTAAGTTTCAATACCTATTAGGCCAACAAGGGGAAAAAATGGCAAGAGCCCTACAATTGATATTTCGTATAATTGGTGGATCCCTAGTTTTATCTCTTATTGTCCTTGCCATTATCTTTTATATTGTTCTTAGATCAATTCCTGACTACGAAAAATCCATAGAATTACCGGGTATAGCTGAGCCAATCGAGATAGTACGCGATAGCGCTAATGTCCCTCACATTTACGCCTATAATGATAACGATCTTTACTTCGGCTTAGGCTATGCTCATGCCCAGGATCGGCTATGGCAAATGGTGGTGAACCGTTTGACAGTGCAGGGTCGTTTATCTGAAATTTTTGGAAAACAAGCATTACCTGTAGATGAATTCATGAGACGTTTAGACATATATACGCTTTCTCAAAAATCTGTTGACGTTCAGGATAATACTACAAAAAAAGCCTTAGAGGCTTATGCAGCGGGTATCAACGCAAGGTTTTTAGAGATTAATCGTAAGTCACTTGGACGTGGGGCCCCAGAGCTACTTTTATATAATATACCATTGGCAGCATGGCATCCCGCCGACAGTATAGCTCTACTAAAATTGTTTGCTGTTAATTCTAGCAGTCACTACGCGAAAGAAATTTTAAGAGCTAGAACTCTAATAGCTCTCCCTGACCCCAAAAGGGTAATAGACATATTACCAAACACTCCAACAAGAAAAAGCGAAGCAACGACTGAAGTTCTGGGAAAACTAGAAACTAACGATATTATAAAAGCTCAAGGATACCTGGGTAACTCAAATTTTTTTACTAGTTTTGTGAATAATCGACTAGTAAGTGCATCTAATTCCTTTGCTGCCAGAAATTTTAGAAGTGCATCCAATGGTACTTTACTTGCAAATGACCCACATTTTAAATTAAGCGTCCCAAGTCAGTTTTATCTAGCTCATCTAGATTTGTCAGTTGGCGGTGTCATAGGTGGAACAATACCTGGAATACCAACAATAATTACTGGCCGAACCCCCTATATAGGGTGGGGTATATCCTCCTCATATGCTGATGATCAAGATCTGTATGCTGAAGAAATAAGCGGGAGCGACGTAAACATGTATAGGTCTCTTGATGGATGGACGAAATTTAAAACAAAAGATACAATTATAAAAATCAAGGGGGAAGCGTCAAAAAAAATTAGATTAAGATGGAGTGAAAACGGACCTGTCCTTGATAAAAACACATCGCAGATTTCTGATATAACTCCCCCAAATCATGAAATGGCACTTAGCTGGACTATGCTGTCTCCAAAAGACACCTCCATGTCTTCATTAATTAACCTGCCATACTCCAAAGATCTTCAAACCGCGTTAAAATCTCTTGAAAAACACGTGGCCCCGTCCTTAAATTATACAATTATTGACAGAGAAAATATAGCTCTACAAGTGGCAGGGAAACTTCCAAAAAGAAACAAAGATCACAACACGCAAGGACGCCTACCCAGCTTTGGCTATGTTGAAAAAAATAGATGGTTAGGATATAATTCTTATAATAACAATCCACGTTTTGTTAATCCAAAGAGTGGATTAGTCGCAAATACTAACAATAAAATTTCTGAAGAATTATTTCCAAACCATATTTCATACGACTGGGGTGACTCGCAAAGAATTGAACGATTAACCCGTTTATTGGAGGCTCGAGAGGTTCATACCAGAGAAAGCTTTATAGAGGCACAATTAGATACTATAAGCTTTCCTGCAAAATCATTACTACCAATTATTGGGGCCAATCTATGGTATAAGCCTGTTACGTCCTCAAATGCTAAATTAGACCAAGATGTAATGCTAGCTCTTAAGCTTCTTGCAGAATGGAATGGTGAAATGAATGAACATTTACCAGAGCCATTAATATTTTATTCATGGATGCGAAAGTTACAAGAAAGACTTGTCCAGGATGAATTAGGTGTGCTTGCCAAAGAGTTTCGCAATTTTGACCCTATATTTCTTGAACGCGTATTCAGAAATATTGATGGCGCATCAATTTGGTGCGATATTGTTCAAAGTATTACCAAAGAAGAATGTGACGCCATCGCGGAACTAGCTCTTTATGATGCGATAACAGAACTTAAAGCAAGGTATAAAGTTGATATAACCTCACTTAGATGGGGTGACGCTCATATTGCTATGCACGATCATTTAACATTGGGGCATATCCCGTTTTTAAATCTATTGCTTAATTTAAGGCAATCTGTTTCCGGGGGTGATTATACTCTCCAAAGAGGACTAAGCTCTGGGAATGAGTACAATCCATTTGAAAACGTTCATGCCGCTGTTTATCGCGGAGTTTACGATTTTTCTGATCCAGACAGTTCGCTGTATATAATTTCAACAGGACAGTCCGGTCATTTATTTTCTCGTCATTATGATGATCTGGGGCAATTGTGGCGTCGTGGTGAGTATATTGCTATGTCACTCGACCCGGAACTGGCAAAGGCTGCATCGAATGGTACAACAAAAATAATTCCAGCATCAAATTTACAATAAATCGAATTGTTTCCTCTGCTTTTCGTTCCACCTCAGAACCATTTTATAGTTTTCATCATCTAACTTTTCTGACTCAACTACGCCATTTCTGTAGAGCCATGCTCTTTTTTTACCATCTTTTACAGGTATAGTTCGAACGTCCCTAATAGATCTTGCTAGCATTATATTGACAATACCATTTGTAAGATTTTCCAAACCAAATCCGGAGGATGCGCAAATTGGATAAATGTCCCTTTTGTTGAGAATACTATTAGTTTGTTGTAATTTGTGATTTTCTGGGTGTAAATCTATTTTGTTCCAAACCTCTAGGACTGGAATTTTTTCATCTAATCCAATCCGTCGTAGGATGTCTAAAACATCTTCACAATGGCTATCAGTATTTGGATGACTAATATCTCGAACATGTAGAATAACATCAGAAGTTAAAACTTCCTCGAGAGTAGAACGAAAGGCTGCAATTAGTTCAGTAGGCAAATCCGATATGAAACCAACGGTATCTGAAACAATCACAGATAGCCCAGAGCGTAAAACCGACGCGCGAACTGTTGGATCAAGAGTTGCAAATAACATATCTTTGCATAGAACTTCTTCATTTGTTAGTTTATTAAAAAGAGTTGACTTACCTGCATTTGTATATCCTACAAGCGAAATAATTGGTGTTGATGTTTTAGATCTCCTTTTTCGATGCAATTCACGAGTTTTAACAACTTTTCGAAGTTGGCGCTCAAGGTTCTTCAATTGAGAGTCTATTGCTCTCTTATCAGACTCAATTTGTGTTTCTCCCGGCCCTCCAACAAAACCTAGACCACCCCGTTGCCTTTCCAAATGTGTCCATGCTCTGACAAGTCTTGTACGCTGGTAGGATAGAGCAGCCATTTCAACTTGTAGTACGCCTTCTCTGGTCGCAGCTCTGTTAGAGAAAATTTCCAATATTAAACTGGTACGATCTAAGATTTTTACGTTCCAAGCTTTCTCAAGATTTTTCTGCTGAACAGGAGTTACATTACAATTTAAAAATACAATTTTAACATTATTGAAATTAATCAACTGATAAAGATCATTTACCTTTTGTTTGCTGAAAATAGTGGCTGATTTAAAATGTGAAATCTTTACGACTTGGGACCCTGCGAGCTCCAGATCCGGTAAAGCGGTTGAAAGTGCGACAGCTTCCTCATGCTTAAAATCAACAGCTAATTCATCAAAATCAGATCTAATTTCTATTTGAAATACCCAAATCCGCGTTTTTACACGAGTAACCGTATTCAACTAGGCTCTTCTCCATCGTACAATGAAACGTTTTGAGATGGCATAATTGTCGAAATAGCATGCTTATAAACTAGCTGAGACTGGCCATCCCGGCGTAAAAGTATGCAAAAATTATCAAACCAACTAATTACGCCCTGTAATTTTACTCCATTGATTAAGAAAACTGTAACCGAGTTTTTTTCTTTGCGAACCTGGTTTAAAAATGCGTCTTGTAAGTTCTGACGATCGGATGCCATTTATTAGCCTCATTCATTGTATAGTTGTTATATTCGCATAATATTTCACATAACAACAGCTAATTTAAATATCAATTTAAACATATTCTATTTCATAAAAACTATTTATTCCAAACTGACGGGAATAAAAGTGCAACTATGACTAATATTTCAAGTCGACCTATTATCATAGCCAACCCTAACATAATTTTAAAAATTTGATTAATATCAGTTAGCACTATGTCGTAGCCAGCATTTCCAAAAAGAGGGCCCGTTGTAGTTAGCGCTGAAACTGATAGAGCAAGTCCCGGCGCTATATCATCAAAAAGAATTGAGAAAACTAAGGTAAAAAAAGCCAAAGCCGTGATGAAAAGCATAAAGAATATCCAGGCCATAAGACGATTATTCCTATTATCAGAAATCGAACCCTTTCCTTTTTTTGAGGGAATTGAGTTAGGATGGAGCATCATATCAACTTCTTGAGCTGCATTCCTATATAGAATGTAGACCCTTAAAAGTTTAACCCCACCAGCAGTAGTTGCTACACCACCTCCTATTATAGCAAGCCCCATCACAGACACTGCGGATACTTCGGCCAATGCAAAACTCGGGTAATCAGACCAAACCTTGCTTTCAATTCCCATAGTAACTAAGTATGAAGCTACTGTGAAAAAAATACCCCACAACTGTTTTAGAAGGACGACTACATTAATATCGATATTTTCTGATAATAAGACAAAAATAGATTTTGCATAAAAAAGACCTGTTACGGCCAAAATTATAATTAGCGCTAGGCGAATTTCTGGATCGGTAAAAAATCTAAACTTTCGTAGGTCGTTGATGTCACGAAGAAATAATGACTTTGATAGAGCGAAAACAAAAAATATTAAAATAATTCCCTCTATTATAAAGACTTTTGGAATTTCGTCGCTCATTATATCAAAGCCCGATGTCGAGATCACAGACATTGCCATCAACAATGCCTGAAATCCCGACATTCCTGCAAAGGTAAGGAAAAGCCATAAAGCAATTGTAATAATTAAATAAACTGGAATTAAGTGTCGTGCGTTACTTATAACAGAATTAACCTCACGTCCTTTAATTGGAGAGCCATCCAGAAAATCATTAACGCCAATTTCAAATCTGTTAATATTTAAGGGTAATAAAATACTTATTGCGCAGATCCAAAAAAATATACCACCTATCCAAGAAACCATCCCAAACCATAACCGTAAAGCACTGCCAGAAAATATTTCTAAATTAGTTATTATTAAACCTGTGGTGGTAAATGAACTTACCATTCCAAGCCAGGCATCTATCAAACCTACCTCAGCCACAGAAAGAACCAATGGTAATGCCATAAAAATTGGTAAGAAAAAATACGATAATATGAAAGAAAGTAATTTTTCAAAATTATTTTGAACTTTAATAATGTTGCTCAATGCAATAGCAATCAATGTGTAAACAATAACACCTGCACAAGAACAGTATAGAAAAGTCCGAGCAACAAAATAGTCTCTCTCCAAAAAAGCAATAAAAGCGGGAATTATCATTAATAGGGATATAATTGCAAATAACTGAAAAATGATTGCCCTATTTAATACCGAAAAATTCATTTTAGAAAAAATCGATGGAAACTTGCAAAAGTCGCTCAACTTCCGGAATATCTTCAGCCATTGTAAATAGAGCTATGGTGTCCCCCTCCTCAATCAAAGTTCCGCCAGAAGGCTTAACAAATTCTCCACTTTTCAAAAGACCGCCAATTAAAACACTTTCGGGAAATTCAATATCACGAATTTTTTTCCCGGCAATTGAAGAAGTTGAAAGAACCTCTGCTTCTAATATTTCTGCCTCAGCATCACCTATTGCGTAGACTCCCTTCACACGACCATGCCGAATATGTCTTAGAATTGAGCTGACAGTAGTCGCTCTAGGGTTAATAAAGGCATCAATTCCTAGCGGTCGCATTAGGGGAACTAACGTGGGATCATTTATTAATACTATAGCCATTTTACAACCTTGTGCTTTGGCTCTTACAGCAGCCAACATATTTGTTTTATCATCATCAGTAATCGCTAGAACTGTATCTGCCCTAGATACGTTCGCCTCTGATAGAATGCTAACGTCTAATCCATCACCATTTAAGACTATCGTTCTCTCCAGATTTTCCGCAGCAGCCTCGGCTATTTTAATATTTTTTTCTATTATTTTTGTAGAAATCCTTTTTTGATGTGCCTCAAGTTGAGCCGCAACTCTCTGACCCACATTTCCACCACCGATCATGACTATCCTATTTTGCTCCAAATTTGGCTTACCAAAAACCTCTAAAGATCTTTGACAATCTTCCACGTGGCACATAAGATAGCATTCATCACCCTCAAACAATTGATCTCCTGACTCAGGCGCAAAAAGAGTTCCATCGCGTCTTACTGCTATCACAATAGTTCGAAGGGTCGAAAAAAGATCGGTCAATTGTTTAAGAGGTGTATTTAAGACTGGGCATTCTTCATCAAGACGTAGCGCTATAAGTTGAGCTTTTTTATTCAAGAACAATTCAGTATCGAAGGCAGCAGGCGCTGCCATACGCTTCAATGCGGCGTCAGCCACTTCCCTCTCAGGACTAATTACAACATCAATTGGCAAATGGTCTCGCCTGTATAAGTCTGAGTAAATTGCATTTAAGTAAGACTGACTTCTCAACCGAGCTATTTTACGTGGGATAGAAAAAATTGAATGTGCTACTTGGCAAGTGACCATATTTACTTCATCAGAATATGTAGCAGCTATTATCATATCAGCATCACGAGCACCTGCCCTGTCTAATATATCTGGATAAGAAGCAAATCCAGTTACTCCCTGAACATCTAGTGTATTTGTAGCTCGCCTGATTAATTCAGGATCATTATCAATTACCGTTACATCGTTGCGCTCCCCTGACAAATGGCGGGCTATTTGCCAACCTACTTGACCAGCACCACAAATTATTACTTTCATACGTTGCTCCTCATATCACATGAAATGAATAGATTAGCTATCATCTCCCTGATAAAACAATAAAAGTTCAAATATCCTCTTTTTGTGCTCTTGAGATTGAAACTACCCCCAACGACTTAAGTTTCCTATGAAGTGCACTACGCTCCATACCAACAAATTTTGCTGTTTTTGATATATTTCCATTAAATCTATTAATTTGCGTTATTAAATATTCCCTCTCAAAAGCTTCTCTTGCTTCTCGAAGTGGCATTGTTGCAATTGTACCAGACGCAACACTATTCAAATTATCATCTGCTAATTTTGTTTCAGACGGAAGATCTTCAACTGAAACTTCTCCGTGTCCATCACCAAGAATAAGAACTCTTTCAACTATATTTTTAAGCTGCCTTATATTGCCTGGCCAAGACATGGTCTGAAGCATAGTGGATGCCTCATCTGAAAGGCTTCTAAGATTTAACCCCTGGGTCTCATTATAAGTTTTTGCGAAATGCTCAAATAATAATGGAATATCTTCGAGTCTTTGTGAAAGTGACGGAACATTTATTGGAACAACATTAAGTCGGTGATAAAGCTCCTCTCTAAAAGATTTTTGCTTAATTGCCTCCCTTAAATCTTGAGATGTTGAAGATATAACTCGCAAGTCAACTTTTACCTCAGACTTTCCATTTACTCTTTGAAATTTCTGATCGACCAGTACCCTCAAAATTTTTGACTGAGTCACCAATGGCATGTCAGCTATCTCGTCAAAATATATAACACCACCATCTGCTTGGGAAAGCAGACCGTCAGTAGGTAAGCTAATTCCAGCATCTCTGCCAAAAAGAACGTCCTCCATCCTTTCTGGAGCAATGGAGGCACAATTTACACTGATAAAAGGTTTAGAAGCTCTATCTGAATTCGCGTGAATATATCTTGCGGCCATTTCCTTACCACTGCCTGAGCCACCAGTAAGTAAAACCCGCCCATTTGTCTTAGTCACTTTATCCAAGTTAGATACAAAGTTTTTAAAAATATTTGACTCGCCAACCATTAGCGATAGAGGCGCATCTTTACGTTTTAATTCGATATTTTCTTGACGAAGCCGAGATGTCTCCATCGCACGTCTGACAACTACAAGAAGCTGCTCTATATTGAACGGTTTCTCAATAAAGTCATAAGCACCTTGCTTAATCGCAGCGACGGCAATCTCGATATTTCCATGGCCAGAAATAATGACAACCGGAACTTGTGGAAATTCTCTTTTGGCTTTTACTAAAATATCAATGCCGTCCATTTCATTATCTTTTAGCCAAATATCGAGGATTAAAAGTCCCGGTACAGATTTCTTTAATTCTTGAAGACAATCATCGGCGCCTCCACATAATCTAGTTTGATACCCTTCATCTATTAATATTTCTGAAATCAGTTCGCGGATATCGCGTTCATCATCAACAATTAGGATATCGGTCATACATCTTCTCCACGTTTTAATCTTTATTCGACTTCACAGAGTAAATAGGTATTTCTATGATGGCGGCAGCTCCAACTATACCACTATTTTTATATTGGGCAGCATCCTCCAACCGGAATGTTCCACCATGTTCCTCTATTATTTTTTTTACTATTGCTAACCCCAAACCGGTACCGTTTTCGCGGGTTGTTACATATGGCTCAAATAATCTTGCTCGGTCTTCAGGTAAACCCAAGCCATTATCAACAATTGAAACTTTCAAAAAGTTATCCAACAGCTTGGCAATAACTTTTATTTGGCCCAACACAATTGGTGCCTCTCCTTTGCTCATCCTACTTGCAATTGACTCTCCAGCATTTTTTAAGAGGTTGATTAGAGCCTGCGAAATCATCGTCGCATCCACTTCAAGCATAATAGGTCCTTCAACAATATTTTTTTTAAACGCAATCTCAGGCAATCCATTTTCTTGCAATGAAATGGCAGAATTTATTATTTGAATTATATCCTCAGACTTCTTATTGGGCTCCGGCATTCTCGCAAATCTTGAAAATTCATCCACAATTCGACTAAGATCGTTCGTCTGTCTGACTATTACTTCCGTCATATCAGATAAAGTATCACTCTTGTCGTCCAGAAGCGGCATGAATTTCCTTTTTATTCTCTCAGCCGACAATCTGATCGGAGTAAGGGGATTTTTAATTTCATGAGCTATGCGTTGTGCTACATCGCCCCAAGCAGCAGCTCTTTGAGCAGAGACTAGTTCTGTGATGTCATCAAACGCAATAACAAACCCATCAATATTATCAGTCTCGTCTTTCATAGGCGCTATTCTGACTAAAAGATTTTCCAATCTACCCGCTCTCAAAATCTTAACTTCTTGCTGTAAGCTTTTTAGATTACCCAAAACTAAAGACTCATACATTGATAAAAATTCCGGCGCCAATATTTCAAGCGAGCAGTCTTCCAACTTTTTATCAGTATAGTTCAATAAACTGATAGCCGATCGATTGATAAAAGATATCTTACCGTTAGGATTTAAACCTATTACTCCAGAGGTAACAGAAGCTAATACACTATCAAATAGACGCCGCCGTTCATCTATTTGAGAGGTATTTAGTAAAAGTTTATCGCGTTGTAACTTTAATTGGCTGGTCATACGATTAAAAAGCTTAGAGAGCTGTGCAATTTCATCGTCACCAGATTCTTCACGTACCCGAACGTTGAGTTCGCCTTTTGCAATCTTTTGTGCAGCGCCAGTCAATCGACCTATCGGTCGAGATAATCTTTCTGCAAACCATAAACCTAGTAAAACTGCACTGAGTATCATTAGAATAGCAAACGCTAGATAAACAAGCGCAAAATTAAATAAGACTTTACCTTTATCACTTTCCAACTGCTGGTATAAAGATGCAGTTTCTTGTGTTTCATCCAATAAATTTAATAAATTTCCATCTACTAATCGAGTTACGTATAGGTAATGTCCTGGAAAGCCATCGATATAAATTAATGCACGCATTTCATTATTTTTCCAATCTTCAATAATTTGGACCTGCCTCAATGCAGTGTCAAAAAGGATTGCTTCTGGCTTATCATAATCAAATGCATAATTGCGAAAACCTCTGAGCTTTATTTTTCCTTTATCATCAATTACAAAAGCTTCTTTCATACCCCTTTGCATTTCTTGCTGGAGTCTTGCTAAATGGTTTCTAAACTCAGAAAGATCGGTCCCATTTCGACCCTTACGAAAAAATCCTAATTTATTGGCCAAATCGGCAATATCTTCTATCAATGCTTCCCGTTGTTCTGCCTCGTATGCCTCCGCAGCAGATCGCGAAGCGCTTATTACACTTTGAACTCTGTCGGAAAACCAAGCCTCCAGCCCCATATTAACCGTAAAAGTAGCAAAGACGGCGACCCCAATTGTAGGTAAAAGAGCCATTACTGTAAAAAATCCAGTCAAACGTAAATGCAGTTGTGATCCAGCTGACTTCTGTCGCCGCTGTGAAATAATCCGCAATATTCTTAATATTACAAAAGCAACTATTGTTATTACGTATACAAGATCTGCCAATAAAACTAGTTGAAGCAGTCTAGACTGAGCTCGTAAATCAAATGGTCCCAGGATTATGTATGTGGCAAATGCTAAGAATGGACCCAGAAAAACAAGATAAATAGTCGATGAAGCCCGTACACGATCGAAAGTCCTAGTATTTAAGATTCTGGTTAATGAAAACCGCATAGTACTTACTGACACAAAGACTCACTTTAAGACATTGTTGACAATAGGTAACACTAATGTTGCTACATTACATCAGTTTTCTTCGCCTCGTCACTTGAATATCCAATTCAGATATTTTTTTACGCAGGGTATTTCGATTTATTCCAAGTAAATTAGCACACTTTGCCTGATTTCCACCAGTTGCATCTAATGCAATTGTTATAAGCGGGAACTCAACCTCTTTTAATATTCTTTGATAAACACCATTTGGCGGAAGTTGTGAGCCGTGCAAATCAAAATATCTCCTCAGATGCTTGTCAACATCCGATGCCAGCCGGTCGCTATTACCGTTAGACAAGACAGCAGATACTTCCGGTTGGTTTGATAATGATTGTTCAACCTCACTTACTGAAATAATTGCCTCTTTTGCCGTCAAGCCAAGCCTTTTCACCATATTCTCTAACTGTCTTACATTACCTGGCCAAGTATAGCTTTGAATTAATTTCATAGCTGCTTGATCAAAGTTTCGCGATATCCCGGTTTCCCTATCGACTTTTTCAAGGAAGAAACTCGCTAGCAGCGGTATATCGTCAAAGCGTTCTCTAAGTGGCGGAACGGTAATAGGAGCACCTCCCAGGCGATAAAAGAGATCTCGCCGAACTTTATGCTCATCTACAGCTTCTGTCATATCACCAACTAAGGTAGCTAAAAAACGTGGCGAATATTCGCCCGGTGAGTCAATCATACTCACCAATCGCCCTTGCTCGGTTGGGCCTAAATCCGATATCTCCTCAATCAGGATTGTGCCATCCTTTGCTCGAGCAAGAATTTTTGAAGGCCCATCCAGTTCGATTAGATCGTCCGCCCTCATTCTTACTAATGGCATATTTCTTCTATCGGAGAAATCATGTAATACTTGAGCGACTAACGTTTTACCAGTGCCAGACTCGCCAGATATTAGAACGGGTAATTCAGAATTCATTAACCTTGCTACAAAACGGTAAAGATTTTGCATCAAAGCGGTTTTTCCAACTATTGGCAGGCTTTCATCAGCCGCATCCATATTAGTAGTTCTAATAGAACTATCGGAAGATGTTGAATTACTTTTTCCCTTTGAAGATAGTGCCTTAGCACAACGCTTCATTAAATCAGGTAAATCAAAGGGTTTGGGCAAATAGTCATATGCGTCTGCTTCTGCAGCTTGGATGGCCGTCATTATAGTATTTTGGGCAGAGATGACAATGACTGGCAAATCTGGGCGATCTTGGGAAATTTTTGGTAACATCTCTAAACCATTACCATCTGGCATCATAACGTCAGTAATTACCGCGTCACCTTTGCCTTCGGAAACCCATCGCATTAGCGTTGTTAGACTCGATGTTGCGTGAACTTTTACGCCTGCTCGGGTAAGAGCTTGGGTCAGTACTGTACGAATTGTTCTATCATCGTCTGCAACTAAGACAGTGCCATCCATGATTACTTCCTCTTAATTAAGCTTTGTCACAAAAGGTAAAGAAATACGAAAAACTGTATTCCCTGGTTTAGAGTCGAGAGAAATTAAGCCGTTATGATCTGATATAATTTTACTTGTTAAAGCCAGGCCCAGACCAGTCCCATTATTACGTCCTGAGACAAATGGATCAAAAATTTCATCTCTTATATCCTCGGAAACACCAGGACCATTATCGATAACTTCAACTTGAATGGGCATTGAATGTCCCGAACCATCAGCTCTTCGAAGTTTATAGCTGTGTTCGAAATATGTTCGCAATTTAATATTTCCATTATTTAACTGGGCTTCAGAAGCATTTTTTATTAAATTCAAAAATACTTGAAGTAATTGGTCTGGATCGCCGTATACCAGCGGCAACGAAGGATCATACTCTTCTTTGAAGTTAATGTGCGCGCTAAAGCCTAATTGTGCAGAACGGCGCGCTCTATCTATTACGTCATGAATGTTGAGAGGTTTGGGGGCAATCGGTTTAAGATTTCCAAACTGTTCAACCTGTTCTAATAAGGTCAAAATCCTTCTCGTTTCTGCCACAATCAAATCTGTAATCTCCAGATCAGCTGTCGAAAGTCCCATGGAAAGTAATTGAGCAGCTCCAGTAATTCCTGCGAGTGGATTTTTGATCTCATGGGCTAACATCTCAGCCATGCCTATTGCAGACTTTGCCGCAGCTTTTACAGATTTTGATTGAGAAATTCGACCAGCAATTTCTCTGGGTGCTATCAATAAAATGGTACTGCCATCATGACCGATTATTGGCGCGATTTGAATATTACAAGGAATAGGTTCTCTACCGTTTGCTCCTACTTTCACATCTGTAACAAACAAAGGGGAATTGAATTTTTTTACTTTTTTATAGCTCTCCTCTAATGAGGCGCCTATATTTATCAGTTCCCAAATACTTCTATTTTTAAGAGATTTACTTGATGCATTAAGAAATCCCTCACCTGGTGGATTAACTTCCACCACAATATCATCTTCATTTAACACAATAGATGGAAGAGGAATCGACATCCACACTTTTTCATAATCAATATTCATGGATTAATTCGCTTTGGTAATTCAAAAAGGCTTCGAATTACCTTTTTTGGACAATCCTCTCTCAGAAATTCATTTGATAGTTTCTTTGGCAATCCAAAAAAATCTAAATATCGTTTTAAATGTTTTCGGGCTACTCTTACACCCAGAGTATCACCATAAAATGATAACATTTCGTCGTAGTGTATAGCGACAATTTCGATCAGCCTTTGTCCTTTGGGTATTTCTGGTTGTGTTTTATTATTTAGGTAAGCTGATATTTGAGAAATTAGCCAAGGCTTTCCAATAATACCGCGCCCTACCATCACCCCGTCTGATCCAGAAAGACGTAAAGCTTTTGATGCTGATCCTGCATCTACAATATCCCCATTTGTAACAACCGGTATTTTTACTGCTTGCTTAATTTCTAGAATGGCTTTCCAATCCGCCGAACCCTTATAAAATTGATTACGAGTTCGGCCATGTATTGTAACCGACTGTACTCCACATTTTTCAGCTATTACGCCAAGCTCTTTTGCATTTTTTGAGATGTCATCCCAACCTAGACGTGCTTTTAAAGATACTGGGATATCAACAGCGCTTACAACACTTTCAATAATTGATGCAGCTTTTTTTAAATCACGCATAAGTGCTGAACCAGAGTAGCCTCCAACAACCTTTTTGGCAGGGCAACCCATGTTTATATCTATTGCTCCAGCCCCTAAATTAGAAACCAATTTAGCCGCTTCGCTCATTACTTTTGGTTCACATCCTGCAAGCTGTACCGCTGTATTGAGAAAATTTGAGCCCACCGAAGTCTTACGACTTTTAAAGCCATCACACAGCAAGTCACGATCAGCAACCATTTCACTAAAACACATATCAACACCAAATTTATTTACGGCGTTTCTGAATGGTAAATCCGTAATCCCGGCCATAGGCGCCAAGAGTACAGGAACTTTTCCAGTATTTATTATTGAACTAAGCACTAAACTACATCCATTTTTCTTTTAGATAGTACGACGGTTAAGCTTGAACAAGATGTTATGCTTTATTTTTCATCACTATAAAATAAACGATTAAATTTTAGGCATTTTTGTTTTTATTGAACAAAGTGACTAGAAGACTTAGACAATTAAACAAAGTTAATATCTAAATGTGGGGTAAAAGATGAAAATCATCGCTATAATAGTCGCAGCTGGCAGAGGAACGCGCGCTGGTGGCACAACTCCTAAACAATGGCAACGTTTAAGTAGTAAGAGAATTATAGACTACTCCATAGATTTATTTAAAAACAACTCCAGAATTAATAAGGTAATGGTTGTACTTCATTCAGACGACCTTGATCTTTTAAATAGAAATGATGTTTTATTTACAGAAGGCGGTGCCACAAGATCAGAATCGGTTAAAAAAGGGCTTAGAGCTTTACAACAAACTGAGAGACCGGATTATGTATTAATTCATGACGCTGCCAGACCTTCGACTCCGCCAAATCTTATCAATACTGTAATTGAAAATTTGAAAACTACAGATGCTGTGGCTCCCGCATTAGCAGTTTCTGACACGCTGTGGGAAGTTATTGACGAAAAGGTTGTTAAGATCAAAAGCAGAAATAATATCTGGCGAGCTCAAACGCCGCAGGGCTTTAACTTTAATAAGATACTTGCGGCTCACAATGCTAGTTCATCTGATGCTACAGATGATGTGGAAGTTGCTATAGCAGCAGGAATACAAGTAAAAGTAATAAGTGGTAGCGAGAAAAACATAAAAATTACAACAGCCGAAGATTTCGAGCGTGTTATGATAGTATAAGAGTTAACTATGGATATAAGACTTGGTAATGGTTTCGATGTACATGCTTTTGAAGCAGGAAAATTTGTCATCTTGGGCGGAATTAAAATACCTCACAAATTTAAGCTTTGCGGCCATTCAGACGCCGATGTCGTGCTGCACGCTATTACAGATGCCATTTTTGGAGCTTTAGCAGACGGGGATATTGGCACTCATTTTCCTCCAGATGACAAAAAATGGAAGGATGCCTCAAGTGATATTTTTCTAAAATATGCACAAAAACTTGCAAAAGGTAGAAATTTTAAAATTGGTAATGTTGATTGCACGGTAATTTGCGAAGAACCAAAAATTAAACCTCATGCTGAATTAATTAAAAAAAATATTCAAAATATTCTAAATCTTAATAAGGATAGAGTTTCTGTAAAGGCTACAACAAGCGAAAAGTTGGGCTTTACTGGGCGCGAAGAAGGAATAGCAGCTTTAGCCACCGTAACTCTTATCAGCCCATGAGTACAGCAATTGCCACAATTTTTGGAATAGGTTATCTACGTCCAGCTCCTGGAACTTGGGGGTCTTTGTTTGCACTCATCCTTGCAATTTTATTAGTAGAAATTTTTGGAATAATAGGTTTTATACTTGCTCTCCTGTCAATTAGTGCATTCGGATGGTGGGCGACGAGCGTTTATCTAAAGCAAATTAAAACGAAGGATCCATCAGAAGTCGTTATTGATGAGCTTATAGGACAGTGGATAGCAGTTTTACCGATTGCGATAGCAGTATTCTATTTTAAACTTGATCCGTTCGACCTATGGCCCGGATGGATATCTTCTTTTTTATTTTTTCGATTATTTGATATTAGTAAACCATCTTTGATTGGTTGGGCTGACAAAAAAAATGGAGCACTAGGAGTTATGTTAGACGATATTTTTGCAGGCGTTGCCGCTGCAATATGTACAATTACTTTGGCGGTTTTGTATCATGGCTTTTAATAAAAATGTCTAATTTAAACGACTTGTATTCTCTCGCAATAAAGTTGAGGAGTAAAATTGTTTCGGCGGAAAGCTGCACAGCTGGCTTACTTGCTGCGACCCTGACTGAACTTCCGGGTTCGTCAGTTTTTTTTGAACAGGGATATATAACGTACTCAAATCACTCTAAAACACGAGTTTTGGGAGTTGAAAATAAAACCTTAAAAAAATATGGAGCTGTAAGCGAACAGGTCGCAAAGCAAATGGCAGAGGGTGCTTTAAAAAGATCAAAGAGTACTATCGCCATTTCGATAACAGGAATTGCTGGTCCCGGCGGAAGCGATTTCAAGCCCGAAGGGTTAGTATGCTTTGCAATAGCAAGAGAAAATGGCAAAATAAGAACTGAAACAAAAAAATATGGACCGATAGGAAGGGATAATATTAGATCCCACGCAGTCAAAACAGCAATTACTTTACTATATGAGGAGCTTTCTGTGAATTAATCAGCGTAAAGGGCCATTGCCTGATTTTCAAAAGCAGATAAAACGCGTTGCATTGCTTCATTAAACACAACCCCTACAATTTTTTGCATTACAGCATTCTTCATTTCAAAATCTACATAAAATGAAACTTCGCTACCGAACTCGAGACCTTTAAAATGCCAAGTTGAGTGCATGCGCTTAAAAGGTCCGTCAATATATTCAGTAAGTATTTGGTTTTCAGATCGGATAAGGGTAACTTTACTTGCAAACTTTTCTCTGAAAACCTTAAAACTAATAACAAGGTCGGCCTCGAGAACTTCGTTTTTACCAATCATGTTTCTAGAATGTATTCTGGCTGCCGAACACCAAGGAAGGAATTTCGGATAACTGTTCACATCAGCCACCAAGTCAAACATCTGTTCTGGCTTGTATTTTAAAATTTTTGTTTCCGAATGAGTAGGCATTTTATTATACTTGTACTGACAGTTTGACAGAGATACGTAATGTTATTCTAAAAATAAAGGGTGATTTAATGTCAGAGCGACCATATGTCATTGATGAAATGATTTCTGCAAAAGCAATTGCTGCAAGAGTAGAAGCGTTGTGTAAAAATATACAAAGTGAATTCGTGGGTACGGATAAGCTCATTGTTGTGGGCTTGCTTCGAGGTTCATTCGTTTTTATTGCAGACTTAGTGCGTGAATTAGACCTCCCAGTAGAAGTTGATTTCTTGGAAGCATCATCATACGGAGATGGAATGGAAAGCTCAAAAGAAGTGCGTATTTTAAAAGACTTAAGGGGGGCGATTGAAGGAAGAGATGTATTAGTTGTAGAGGATATCGTTGATACTGGCTATACTCTGAGCCATGTTATATCGTTGCTAAAGTCCAGAGGGCCTGCCCGATTAATGTCGATCGCCCTGCTTGATAAGCCCAGTAGACGTGAAGTTGAGGTTAAGGCAGATTGGACTGGCTTTGAAATACCTGATGAATTTGTCGTTGGATATGGAATAGATTACGCTCAGCGTAACAGAAACTTGGATCACATAGGAAAAGTACGATTTACTGACTAGCTTACGAAGGATAACATAGTGTGGTCTTATTTTCCTTTCCATACCGGATCGCGTTTCTCCGAAAAAGCACGCGCACCCTCTAGTTGATCTTCTGAACGATACAAAGTCTCAACCGTTCTAAATTGACTTTTTGTTATCATATTTAAAGCGTCGTTGAACTTCATATCTTCACCTTCGCGCACTACTTCTTTTATTGCAGCATAGACTAAAGGGGGCCCTGAAGCCAGAAGCTCAGCGAGTTCTCTCGCCTTAGCTAACAAATCTTTTGATTTATGCACCTGATTTATCAAACCCCACCGAGCCGCTTCTTTGGTGTCGATCCACCTTCCAGTGAACAACATTTCCATTGCTATATGGTAGGGAATGCGCCTCGGAAGTTTTAATGAAGCAGCATCTGCAACAGTTCCAGAACGTATTTCTGGCAATGCAAACGAAGCATGCTCTGCCGCTAATATGATATCTGCAGATAGAGCCAATTCAAGACCGCCGCCGCAACAGATACCATTTACGGCTGCGATAATTGGTTTATTCATGTGAGGCAACTCTTGTAATCCGCCAAAACCGCCAACACCATAATTACCATCAACGGCATCGCCATCTGCGGCAGCTTTTAAATCCCAACCTGCACAGAAAAACTTTTCCCCTGCCCCAGTAATGATTGCAACTCTCAAATTTGGATTATCTCTAAAATCACAAAATATATCACCCATAACTTTGCTAGTTTTTAAATCTATAGCATTAGCTTTAGGTCGGTTTAAAGTTACTTCAAGAATATGTCCGAAGACATTCGTTTTAACAGATTCAGTCTCCATAAATTTACCCCAATTACATTTTTATTAAAGCATCAACAGCAACAGCTCGGGAAGCTGTAACTAAAAATGGATTTATTTCTAATTCGGATAACTCACTGCTATTCTTTACAACAAATTCCTGCAGCTTAAAAATGTTCTGTATCAATTGCTCCATATTAATTGCCTTCGAGCCTCTATAACCATCAATAACTTTTGTAATCTTCAAATCTTTTAGCGCTTCATTAAATTCACTTTTAGTGAATGGCACGACTAAACTTACGCTATCAGACAAGATCTCAGTCAAAGTTCCTCCAGAGGCTATCGTAAATATAAAACCATGAGCCGGGTCATTAATAATACCCACTAATAACTCAATTAAAACATCACCTATCATTTCTTCAATCAAATATTCGCTAAAACCCATATCGTCAAAGGCCACCTTTAATTCTTCGGTACTCTTTATGTCCAGTCGAACACCTCTATTTTCAGTTTTGTGAGATAAGCCAAGCGCTTTGATAACTACCGGAAAATCAAAAGGCAGATTACCCAACAAATCTCTATTTTGAACGATAATATTTCTAGGAGTATCAACACCAATTTCAGACAATAAGGATTTAGAATATGCCTCATTAAATAAACGGGAACTCTGGTTGTTATTTGGTAAAAGTACTGGATTAATTGAAATGTCTATATCAGTTTTTTGAGTAGATGCCGCTACTATTGCAGCCAAGCCTTCGTCCATACCACACAGAGGAATTAAATTTTTTAGCATTAGTTCTTTTGCTAAACCTTCTTCTATATTTTCAGCAAGCGTAGACATTAACGCCACCGGTTTTTTTATTATTTCCTTAGTTAGAAGTGCTGCCTCAATAACGCAATTCCATGCCGTAGGATCGCATAAATCAGACCTAGGAAAATCAACGATAATTATTCCAATATCTATATTCTTATCTCTCATTATTGAGATAAATGTTTTTGCCATCTTATTGGCGTCTCCCCAAATATAGGTATGATAATCCAATGGATTAGCCAGTGCCACCTTCCCACCTAATGCATTTTTAAGATTTTTATTTTGTTTTTTTGTTAACTTTGGAAATAAAAGCTGCTCACCGTACGATAGATCTGCTATCAAACTCGCCTCTCCTCCTGAGCAGGATACAGACGCTGCGCATGGACCTGATAATCGCCCGTGACAATGAAAAATTTTCAATGTTTCTATAAATTCAGACAGCGAGTTCACTCTTGCAACCCCAAGTCTCTTCATTAAAGCCAACGCCCCTTGATCACTCCCCGCCAGTGATGCGGTGTGAGATACCGCAGATAGCTGTGCGTGTTCAGACTTGCCAACTTTTATTAGAACGATTGCTTTGCCGAGCCGGTCACACAAGCTTACTAACTTTTCAAAATTTCTTATTGACCCTAGACCCTCTACATATAATCCCAGCGCGGTAACTCTTGTATCTTCAACAATATTCATAGCCAGTTCAGCCAACCCCAGTTGTGCCTGGTTTCCTGCAGTAACTGCGAAACCAATAGGCAAACCACGTTTTTGCATCGTTAGATTGATCATTATATTTGAGCTCTGAGTAATAATGGCAACGCCACTATCAACATTTTGACCCCCGTGCTGGTCTGGCCATAAACAAAAATTGTCAAAATAATTAATTATTCCATAACAGTTAGGACCCAAAATAGGCATCCTTCCAGCCGCATCGATTAAGGCTTCTTGTAACTCATGACCATCTTCTAACTCGGTTACAGCCTCCGAGTATCCAGATGCAAAACAAACAGCCCCACCACAGTCTACCTTTGAAAGTTGAGAAACTATGTCAACGGTAGCAATCCTGTTAACACCAATGAATGCAGCATCAATCAAACTCGGTAAATCACATATATTCCTGTACGTTTCACAACCACAGAACTCGACTTCTGATGGGTGCACTGCAAATATCTGCCCTCTGAAATTTATCTTTTTTAGCTGAAAAACAATAGACTTTCCCCAAACACCTCCACCAATGACAACTACATTTTTTGGATTAAGAAATCTACTTAAACTATTGATTTTATTTCTTTTTGACACTCTATTTATCGCACTTTTATGAGCCAAGTGGCCTCAAGAGTTCTCGACTAATTATATGCTTTTGAATTTCTGAAGTGCCGTCCCAAATTCGCTCCACTCGCGCATCACGCCAAAACCTCTCAATAGGATAATCATTCATAAGACCCATACCCCCATGTATTTGTAAAGTGACATCAGTGACCCGTGCAAGCATTTCTGAAGCATAAAGTTTGGCGGAAGCAATTTCTCTATTGGCATTTAAACCTTGATCTAATTTCCATGCAGAATTTAATGTAAGCAAATCTGCAGCATCAATTTCAGTTATCATGTCTGCTAACTGAAAACTAATTCCTTGAAATTTACCAATACTTTTACCAAATTGCTTACGTTCTGCGCTATAATTTACTGCATACTCAAAACAACGCCTGGCTCGACCTACTGACATAGTGGCAACAGTAATTCGAGTAGCATATAACCAAGTGTTCATTACTGCGAAACCACCATCAACTTCGCCTAAAACCTGTTCATTTGATAAACGGCAATTATCAAACTCAAGGATCATATTATTATAACCTCTATGACTTACTGACTTATATCCATCGCGTATTGTAAATCCTGGGGTTCCTCTATCAACTAAAAATGCAGTAATTCGCTTCTTTGGGCCTTTAGGAGTTTCATCCTCACCTGTAGCAACAAATACGATTACAAAATCCGCATGGTCGGCTCCTGAAATAAAATGCTTCACACCATTTAGTAACCAGTCACCACCATCGCGAATAGCAGAACATTTCATACCCCTTACATCCGATCCGGCGTCTGGTTCCGTCATCGCCAGTGCATCCATTTTTTCACCGCTCACAGCGGGAAATAAGTATTTCTCTCTTTGGTCACCTGTGCAGGCCATCAAGATATTTTGGGGACGTCCAAAAAAGTGATTGAGCGCCATTGACGCTCGCCCTAACTCACGCTCAACCAAAGCAAACTCTAAATGATTTAAGCCAGCGCCGCCAACTTC
>CACKSH010000020.1 GCA_902602765.1 Paracoccaceae bacterium | reverse complement strand
ACTCTACAATTAATTTCCTCCCAAAACGAATTAACTGGAGTCGCCCAGTCCCATAAGAACTTTGTTTTTAAAACACAGTTGCACTTGAAGAGTCAACAATACTTAAAGTGAATCTTTGGGGTGCCATTCGGGTAAGATCTAGCGAAGTTACATTTACAGAAATAGACTGCTCCGACCTCCATAAAGTCTGCACTTGCTAATAGAGAAAAGAGAACAGATACTTCACTTGTCGTTTTGTTACTCAGCACTCGCCTGAGTTGCAAAAGCCAAAAATAGGCTCGCGAATATGGTTCCCATAGGATTACTCTTCCAAACGTTCTTCTAGTTCATCAATACGGTGGTTAATATATTCTAACTTTTCATATAATTCTTCAACATAACCGTAATCATGCTCGTCGTCGTGGTCATGGCCATCGAATATTAAGCTGCCAACTAGCAAAAAGGTAACTACGACAACGCATACAGTTATAATGGTCACCATTGTTTTCGTGTACGTATCCATTTGCGCCTCCAAATTTAATATAAGAGTAACCCAAGTTGAAAATCATGCAAGATATGACGCTACACTCGTAGCAAATGAGCTAACTCAAATGAACTCCTTAGTGAGTGATCAGAGGTATTTTGAGTTCGGGTGGGGTTACCTGTGGACTAGTGGACTCTGTGGACCATCCTGAGAGGTAAGGGGGGTACCAAAACTGGAGCGCTTTAGTTTCAAGTTATCTGGCTCGCACATTTTTTCTGAAAAAGTATGATGCGAAATATTTTGTTTTTTTAAAATGTTAAAGTAAAATAAAATCATTTATTTAAAGTGCTGCAGATAGATTGCTTTTTTCAAAAAATAATGGACTATATTCGAAAAACGGAGCTTCAAGTGTCATTACGGCGTATTATCAAAACTTATGGATTTAAGGATTTTGTACAGATGGGGGTTGCCGCAGCGACCTCGAGAAAGATGGCAAAGCCAGCGGTTCCTAGGAATGAAGCACTAAGGCGAGTTAAAGTTGCAGAGACTGGTATTATCGGTCAAGATCTTTCTAGCCAGTTTGAAATATTCGGGGAGATGGTTAAGCTAGTCACTGGTGCAGATTTCAGTATGGTCAATATTCTTAACGGTAAAAACCAGTTTACGATTGGTGGTTCTGGTATACCTGTCGATCCTTTAATGGCTATGCCTCAAGATATGTCGATTTGCCAATACGCCTTAACGTCCCCAGAACCATTTATCGTTGCTGACCTTTCAGATGATGAACGATTTGCAGGAAGTATGATTACCAAGCCGCCAATGAATGCCTCCGCATATGCTGGTTTTCCCTTGAATACGCCAGATGGCGTCGTTCTAGGTACCTTATGTGCATTTCATAAGCGTCCAATCCAATTAAATCCTGAGCAAGTGCGAATGATGCGCCAGCTTGCTAAGGCAACTACGGACCAAATACTTCTTCGAACTCAAAAAGCCAACTTATACGCATCGGAGATTGGGGCTTTGCTTGGACGGTTTGTCCGTTTTGCTCCAGATGGTGCGATTTCTGAGCTTATTGGTTTCCTTGATTTCTGCGCTCATGGGGCTGCACTACCGGAGGTAATTACCGCCTTGGAGCAAGATGGAATAATTGCACAAGTTGATGGGAACTGGATGCTAACTCAAGACGGTGTCGACCTAAAAGCAGAATTAGGACTTGCTGAAGATGGTTATCGAGGTGCTCAAGTAAATGTCCCTTCCGTTGGTAGCCAACTGGAAGATCTACTTGAGAAAATGGAGTAGTTTGCAATGTACTCTTCACAACTACAGTTGAAATTTAGTAACGTTTCTGAGGCCAAAATTGCTGCCCAGAGTTTATGTGAACTTTTGAAAAGTCGCATATCTGTGTTTGATTTTCATGGATTGCAAGTGACCGTTGGGAAAGATGGTGATCTTTCGATTAGTGTCAGATTTCAGGATGTAAAAGCCATGAATGATTTTGAAAAAGATATTCCAAAGGTCATAGAAGATATAAAACAAGCTTTTTTATTCAAATTTACAAAATTTACAGGCGTTTGCGTATTTTCTTTTGAGCGTGAAGCAATGTCTTCATCAATCTCAATTGATGCGAAGTCTTAGGTAGTGTCATGAATGTGGCCGGCTTTGATCGCTTCAGGAAGTACTAGTTTGAAATCACGCAACATGAGACGCTGCAATCGTAGCAAATGACCTGATCGAAATAAGCTTTTTTGTGAGTGATTAGGGGTATTCGGGTGTGGTTACCTTTGTACTAGTGGACTATGTGGACCATCCTGAGAGGTAGTAGGGGTCAAAACTCGTAGCCTTGATATGTGCAAATATCCTGCCCCTCACATTTTTCTATTCTAAAGCTCAATGCATTGATTGAGGAAAGCTAGACTACAAAATCTGACAGACAAAGAGACCCGCCTTGAGACGTCTGCAGTGGTATTAGAGATTGGTGTGACGCCAGTCAGTGAGCTTTTTGATGAGCTTGTTGGTGGTTCTGTAAATGGTGGCTTGCGTAACCTATCCAGGACACTGTAGCCGAAATCAATTTCGCAACTGGTTCCTGGTAGACATGACTTGTTTTGTATTAGTGATATTGCTGGCAGTCAAAATGTTTCGGCAGCTATGTTTGATGCGTTAAGACTTTGCCAAACCATTTAGACAAAGTTGAAGACAATACTGAGATTAAGCTAAATTACTTCTTTTTGACGGTGTTAAGTTTAAAGCTCACCACGCGCATTACGCTCTTGCCAGCGCAAGTATAAGTTGGCTCCAAGCTTGGCTATTGCTGCAGGTGGCAAGCGGGCTGGGGCATCAGCGGCTAAAGCTCGGGATAAGGCCTGCGATGGTCGACCTAATGCAAGGTCTGCAGCAAGGCCTCCGGCGAATGTGCCCTTAGCTGTGCCCAAACCATTTTGGCAACACGCGGAGAATAGACCTGGCTCAAGCTCTTGGATTATTTGAACGTTGTTACGGCTCAAGCAGAGCCTTCCACCCCAACGGTATTCCATTGTGACATTACTCAAGTCTGGAAAGCGTTGAAGGAAGGATGCATCGTGATCATGACCAATCTTCGCAATTCGTTTGGGACTCACTTCCAGTGTAGGATCAAATGTAAACCGGTTTCTTATGATCAGGCGATCCCCACCCGTACCAGAAATACGGCGCACAGTGGTCCCAAGAGGATCTGCTGGGGTCAATCCCCAAATTGGATTGCCGCCCAGCTTACCAATTTCTTGTGGTGTCAGTGCCCGCGTCATTGAGGCGTAGGTAAATACATGCATAAGCCGCGATTTGGCGTATCCAAAGCTGTTAAGGTGACCGTTCACTGCAAGGATTACACGCGGGGAACTGACTTGACCTTGCGGGGTCTCGACGACCCAATTCCCATTATTATTCAATGCAGTAACAGGGCTGTCTTCATATATCGTGACACCGTCTTGCCCTAACCCTTGAGCCACTCCACGAATATACATTGCCGGTTGGATCATTGCTGTGCCCGGGGTGAACAGGCCGTCCTGATAATAGGAAGAGCCGGTAATCTCACGCATTTGCCTGGCGTCAAATGACTCATAAGGCTCACCCATAGCTGTTAAGTGCTTGGCGAAATTTTCGTTGTGCGCCTGACCTTTTGCAGTAGCAGCCCCGTTAATTTTACCAGATACTATAAAGGCTTCGTCAGAGAGGAGATATTCTGTCGCCATCCTAGACGCGTGCGCTATACCAAGCCGATTATCTTGCGTCTGATCCAAGTCAGCATCAAGCCCACCGCCATAGTCAGCAGACGTGAGATCGTGTGGTAGATCAATCATGAACCCTGAATTGCGCCCCGCCGGGCCATCGCCAACACGTACGGCATCCAGCACGACGATCTTATCACCTTGTGCCTGTTTGCATAGACGGTGTGCAGCGGCCAATCCTGCGAAACCAGCACCGATTATCAACCAGTCGGCTGTTATCTTTTCCTCTAATTGTACAGCTGGCATAGGCTCTTGCAGAAGCCGATTCCAACCAGCGGGACCGGGGTCATGAGGAAGACGGTTCACTTTCATGGTAGACTGAGTTTGCTCATGCGGCCCCCGTCAATCGTCCAAACTTGACCAGTAACAAAGCTTGCTGCGTCTGATACTAACCAACAGATCAACTCTGCGACCTCTGTTGGCTTACCCGTTCGACCCAGTGGGTGGATCTCACTAATCTTGGTATGGAACGCTTTGGGATCGGGTAGAGAGGCGATAAAATCCTTATTAAGTGACGTGTCTATCCAACCTGGAGCAACCGCGTTACATCTTATGCCATCCAGACCGTGATCGACTGCAACTGCACGGGTAAGACCGTGCAATCCAGCTTTGGATGCTCCGTAGGCTGGGTGACGCGGATTATTCCCCAGCCCCTCAACCGAACCTACATTTACTATTGCACCGCGCGCAATGCGTAATAGTGGCATAGCATGACGGATTAACAGGAACGGCGCAGTCAGGTTAACCTGCAGCTGAAGTTGCCAATCTTCCAGTGATGTTTCGTCAACTTTGCCCTCGCGCATAACGCCTGCATTGTTAACAAGAATATCCAGCCGATCTGTCTCTCGAGTAATAACGTCAATCACTTTTGCTGGGGCATTTGGCTCCGCGAAATCTGCCAGAATATCCTCATAGCCTGATGGCCTTCTTTGTGCAGCAAACACGCGCGCTCCACCTTCCGACAAAATACGCGCTGTCTCTGCCCCCATACCACTTGATGCTCCCGTGACCAGAGCGACTTTACCACCAAAATCTGTCATATTACCGGCTTTCCACCATTCACCTCAACAAGGCTGCCGCACATGTAACGTGCAGCGTCTGAAGCAAGAAATGTAATTACGTCAGTGATGTCCTGTGGATCAGCGATGCGGCCCAGTGGTACTGAAGCATTTAGGTCATCGATAGCGCTTAAAGGATCAAGTCCGCGCGCCTCGAACCCAGACCGAAGCATGGCTGTATCTACTTCATTAGGGCAGACGGCATTCACCCGGATGTTTTGGTGCGCGTGATCGCGGCCAAGACATTGGGTCAGTGAGGCAAGAGCGGCCTTGGTCATCACATAGATTGGATGGTTAGGCCCAGGACGCAACCCCCAACATGAGGATGTGTTGACAATTATCCCACCACCTTGCCCTGCCATTATAGGGATTGATGCGCGGCACAGACGCAAAGGCGCCTCTATGTTAACTGCTATAGATAAAGTGATGTCGTTGTCACTGGCCTCAGGCAGTGGGCCTCTGGTAATAATACCAGCATTGTTGATAACGATATCAAGGCTACCCAACTTATCTTTAACCATCTGAGGGAGTGCATCGCAAAAGATGCGATCTGTTAAATCACCGTCGAATGCTACTTCTGCCTCTATTCCTTTAGTATCAAGGTCAGTCACAGCTAGACGCGCGCCCTCAGCTTCAAATGCAGTAGTAATATTGCGACCGATGCCGCCCGCAGCGCCTGTTACAAGAATAGTTTTACCTTGAAATCGCATTTTTAATACTCTTGATTAAGCGCATCGGCGGCTGGGATTTCCCGCTCTCGTCTAGCGATATATTCCAACAACGCTTCGTTAACGCCTTCATCCAGTTTAGGTTCTTCATATTCGTTTAGCATCATACCTGCCTTCTTTAATGCACGTTCATTGATCTCAATTGCCCCTTCGGCCTGCCATTGCTCAATTGAATTGTTGTCAAACATTTCCGGCATGAAAAAGGCCTTTTGGAAATGCTCTAAGGTATGTGGATGTCCAAGGTAATGCCCCCCCCGGACCCACATCTGTAACCGCAGAAAGAGCCGCATCAAAGTCATCCCAATTAACGCCCTCTGCCATTCGGTAGCCCATTTCGCAAATCTCAGCATCAACGATAAACTTGGCTACTGAACAATGCATGCCGGCTTCATTCCAACCGGCGGAATGCCACATATAATTAGCGCCAGCCATCAACACGGCGTTCATTGTCATTGCGCTTTCATAGCCTGCTTGCGCGTCGAATGTTTTGGCGCCACCAAGTGTATTTGAGGTTCTCCAGGGGATGCCATAAAAGCGCGCCATTTGGCCAATCATGAAATTCATTAAGCTAATCTCTGGCGTGCCAGCCATAGGTGCGCCAGACTTCATGCTTACTGTAGAAAGATAGTGACCGTAAATCGCAGGGCACCCTTTTTTTACAACCTGCGTATATGCGAGCGCACTTAAGGCTTCAGCATTCAATTGCGCAACGGTGGCGGGTACACTGGCTGGAGTGTTGGCACCACCTAATACAAAGGGCGAACATAAGATGGGCTGATTACGTTTACAAAATGCCCGTAATGCACCAAGCATTGTTTCATCCCAAACCAGTGGTGAGTTACCGTTACAATTTCCTGTAACAACAGGATGCGTATCGATATAATCATTACCAAAAAGGATCGCACACATTTGTATGACGTCTTCCGCATTCTTTGGACTGGTAGTCATACCCATAAATGTTTTGTCAGAATACTTCATCGATGAATAGGTGATGCGGAGATGCCGCTGACTAATTGGATGGTCGTAAGGTTCGACAATATGATGAGCAGAGGAGTGGATCACGGGCAGCATGTGGCTGAGTTTGTGGAAATTTGCCAAGTCCTTCAACGTTGGGTTCCGCCTCACGTCCTCAAGGTCTCGCAGATATGGTGCACCTGTCATTGGTATAAAAATACCATGGTCCTTACCAAAAGGTAGAGAGTTGGCAGCATTTCGAGCGTGATAAGTAAAAGTTTCTGGGATTGTTGTGATCAGTTCGCGTATGAGGTTGCGATCCAGGTAAACCACTTCGTCTACAACCTTTGCACCCGCGCCTTTCCAATCTGCCAATGCGATTTCATCACGAAAATGCACGCCTACGTTTTCGAGAATATCCATGGAAGCAGCGTCGATCTTAATTATTTGGTCGGACGTCATAGGCTCTGTAAGGGGTAGTTTTCTTTTCAGAGCTGGAAGCATTTTTATGTCTCGGGTCTCCCGTAATGCCTTACGCACACCCCGCCCACGGCGCACTTTGCCTACTGCATCGACACTCATGTAACGTTATTCCCATCCGAAGGATCGTTCAGATCAATCCAAATTGTTTTGATTTCAGTGTATTGGTTATGTGCATGCAGGCCGTTGTCACGCCCACCGAACCCTGATTGCTTGTAACCGCCGAATGGTGTTGATATGTTGCCCTCGCCGTAGCAATTGACCGTGACTGTGCCTGCGCGAATATCGCGAGCGGCACGGATTGCACTTCGGCTGCCTGCTGAAAATAATGATGCGGTTAGGCCATAATCAGTATCATTAGCCACGTGTACCGCCTCGTCGTTGCTAGCTACAGTAATCACACAAAGCACTGGGCCAAATATCTCATCGCGCGCTCGTTGGTCATCTGCTTCAACCTCAAAAACTGTTGGGGAGATGAAAGGTCCATCGCCTTTATCGTCTAAATAGCGGCGCACTTTAGCGCAATGATCCTTATCAATAAGCGCGCCAATATGGTTTGTCGGGTCAAGTGGATCTCCAACCTTCCACTCCCGTATTTTCGCATTGATTTTATCAAGTAAAGTGGCCTTCACAGCCGAATGTACAATCAATCTTGAAGTTGCAGAGCAGTTCTGTCCTGCATTCCAGAAAGCACCGTTGACCACATGTTCGGCCACATGTTCGAGGTTTTCTGCGTCATCGAAAACCAAAGCTGGATTTTTACCACCGCACTCTAGTACGACCTTTTTAAGGTTGCTATCTGCCGCATATTGCAAAAAACGGCGCCCAGTTTCAGTTGAACCGGTGAAACTGACCATATCCACATCCATGTGTCGTCCGAGTGGTTCTCCTACGGATGGCCCATCTCCCGGAAGTACTTGTAAAACCCCACGAGGGATACCTGCCTCATACGCCAACTCCGCGACACGTAGCGCCGTCAAGCTAGTTTGTTCTGCTGGTTTGACAAGAATAGAGCAACCAGATGCAAGTGCCGCACCTATTTTCCAAGCTAACATCATTAAAGGAAAATTCCATGGCAAAATGGCTACGACGACACCGATAGGTTCGCGAACGATCATCGCCATCGCTCCGTCACCTGTGGGTGCTGTTTGATCATAAATTTTATCTATTGCTTCGGCATGCCACTTGATGCAGTGGATCGTCTCAGGCAGATCAATAGTTTCGCAATCGAGAATTGGCTTACCAGACTCTACACTTTCCATCACCGCCAGTTCACGTTTGTTGCGCGTGATCAATTTACATAAACGGATCAGCACATCTTTGCGTGCGTCAGGGTCCATTTTGCTCCAACAGCCCTTATCAAAGGACTCTCGAGCCTTAGCCACTGCGAAATCTACATCCATTGCATTTGCAGTAGAAATCTGCGCGATTATTGCCCCTGTTGCGGGGTTACTGGTTTCCATCATTGGGCCGTGCCCAAGTTGGTACTTGCCGTCGATAAATGGACTGCGTGGCAGATCCAATGAGTCAGCTAATGCAGAGTATTCGGCTTGCGTTAACAGTTCGGTCATACTTTCGCTCCTATTATGCAGGAAATGGTTGTGTTCATTATGCGGATGACCTCTGCCAATTCGCGTTTGTCGTCTTTGTTGAGCGGTTGCAATGGTTTGCGTGGCGGACCTGCATCAATGCCTCGTAATGTCAGCCCGTACTTAATGCATTGTACAAATTTGCCGCCCTGCTCGAGGGTACGCATTAAAGGTAACATTGCAGACATTATTGCTCTTCCTTTAGTAAAATCACCTTCAACGACGCATGCTTTATAAAGGGCAATATGGGCTTCGGGCGCAAAGTTTGAACCAGCGCACACCCAACTACGCGCGCCCCAGGCAAAGAATTCCAGCGCCTGGTCATCCATGCCGCAAGATAATGCAATATGTGGATATTCGCGTGCTAACAGATGCAATCGGTTAATATTGCCAGAGCTCTCCTTGATGCCGCAAAAGTTGGGAGAACGGCCTAAACGGTCAAGGCAATCTTCATCCATGTCTACAGACATTCGACCAGGGTAGTTATAGAGCATAACTGGCAGGTTCGCCGCGCGGTCAACGGCCAGTGCGTGCAGTGCAATCTCACGTCCAGTTGGATAAGCGTAGGGAGGTGTTGCAACCAGTAAAGCGTTAGCGCCTGCTTTCTTTGCAGCTTTGGCATACATGATGCTATCTTCAGTACGTATAGCTCCTGTGCCCATAACGATGGGGACACGACCTTTGATTAGTCCTGCACATCTTGTCATCATTTCTAAGCGTTCTTCGGGATCTTGTGCGTAGTATTCACCGGTTGATCCAGCCACCACAATACCGTGTACGCCAGCTGCAATTAAATGCTCTACTGTTTCTGCCAGAGCGTTTCCGTTCAAAGAGAAGTCGTTATAATATGGGGTAACGATCGGAGTGAATATGCCTTCAAATTGCATCACGTTGGTCCTTGAAAGAAATTATATCAACTGGCAACGGGTCTGGCCGCACATAGCGCTCCATGCGGTCACGACTGAGATCCCAATGCTGTAGTGTGAGGTCAATAACAAGTGCGCCCTCACCTGCCTCTATTGCAGCGATCATAGCGTCATGTTGTTCAATTGCCTTGAGAACGAGCATCGCCTCGTCGGGGGCAGAAGGTCTGTAGAAAGTTTGGCTCATCCTCGTATGGTCGATTTGTAGCCGTGCAAGCGATGCCATTAAATAGGTGTTGGCGGCCATGCTTCCGACAATCGCATGGAATTTGTGATTAGCGAGCGCTGCCTCTGCCGCATCAGATGATTTGACCGCTTTGGTGAAATTCATCTGCGCATGCTTAAGGTCATCCAACTCTGCCGGTGTTCGATTTTCGCATGCTAAACGCGCAATATTAGCATAAACCATTGGAGCTGTTTGAAAGAAGGTTCTCAGGACGTTAATGTCCATAGATGCCACCTTCGCTCCACGGTTTTCGCTCATCACTACATAGCCTTCGCCTTGAAGACGCTGCAATACTTCTCGAAGTGGAGTGCGTGACATGCTGTAGTACTCTGATAAACCGGACTCATCTAGGTCGTGGCCTGGACTCAAGTCAGTTGACAGGATCCGACGACGCAAATCATTAAGGCATTCTGATTTGGTAAAGCTTTTCATATATGGCCTCGTCAATCGTATACAATATGTATACATTTTTAATATGCGTCAAGTTGCATTGTTCTTCAAAGCTCAATGATTAGCCATACAAAAGCAATAGAGCTCTTGGCTTAACACTTTCATATGCTACAAATGGCTATGCCAAAAATGCGAAGTAGAGCGAAAGAGTGCCATTCATGTCAGGTTCGGGCAGATGTTTTCTACCGCTGCAGATACGACGGCCTAAAATATTGGCTATTCTTATGTGGAAAATGTCTTGCAGAGGTTAAAACTAAACATGATAAGACTTATCAGTATGGCGGTACTTGGAAAAGTAAGAAGCGATGAGACTGCCACCTCAATGCATAATTCGAGAATAATAACACAATATTGAGCCTAAGCGTGTCGATGGACCCCAGTATTGCGGTACAAAATTTGTACTTTCAGTGTGGCGTACAAATTGTTAAGTTAGCTTAGGTTAAGGGCTGAACTCAAAGGGAGAAACTCAATGCATATTCAAGTAATTAATTTTGGCATCAATGTTTCACATGAAGATTTTGTGACTGGAGCTACAGAATTGGCGCCAAACTTTGCTTCTATTCCTGGTCTGATAAGTAAGCATTGGTTAGGTGATGAAGAAAATAAAGTTTATGGCGGTGTATATGTATGGGAAAGTAAAGAGCATTGCGAAGCTTACAAAGCTGGTGAAATCTTTAGTATGGTAATGAATAGTGAAAACCATGTGAGTCCCACTTCAAAAGACTTTGGAGTTTTAGAGGCACCAACCAAAATAACAACTTAAGCTTCAAAATAAATCGTAATCTTTAGCTATGGGCATATTATAGACCGTGGTAAGGTAATGTGGATCATCAGCCCCGCCTTATTAGGGCTGCATTTTGATACATTTTAGTTACTTGCGAATTTTTTTAAAAAAAGAATAAATAACAAATAAGAATGCAGGAGTCGGCATGATATTAGAAATGCAACTTATATTGTTCTATGCGCTAAGCGTTATCCTTATGTTAATTGTCCAATCGTATCTGACAACTCGGCAATATGGGATACAAACTTTAGTTGAGTATAGAGAACATATTACCTTAACTGGCATAGCTGGTCGGTCCGATAGGGCTGTCAAAAACTCTCTTATCTCTTTGATATTTGTTCTTCCGGCCGTATTGGCTTTGGTATCAGTTGGGCAAAGTTCAAAAGGAACGGTTCTCGCGCTCCAAATATTTCTTGCCGTGAGGATTTTATATTTTATAGCTTACTTGTTTTCAATTTCCTGGGTAAGAAGTTTCTTGTGGTGGACGGGTACAATTTGTATTTTTTATTTATATGCAATCGCGATTGGATCAGCATAGGATGAGGTCTATAAGCTTACAGAATAAGGCACACTCCTACACAAATTTTTGCTAACTGATTTTCTTAATTAAGTTTAATGTCAAAATACTTCCGTACCGTTTGGATAATTTTTCAGGTACCCCTAAAATTTTCGTGCCAAATTTATAAAAGATTATAGTTACTAAATAGTTAAGTGATTACTGTTTCATAAAACCATAACATGGCATGGTCTCCAATAAAAAAGCTGGGTTTGAAGGCAAGTAATTAACAATATTGCTGTTAATTCACACTTGGCCTGTCTGTTGCACTGAAATAAAGCTTAATTCTTTTCTTGCAAAAGTGCTTTGGTCCAAAATAGTTTTGCGGTAAATAAATACAGCACTGACCGGATAGAAAGTTTGGTTAATATGAACAGAACACAGTTTGTTATAGTAATAATTGTAATGATTTTGCTGTATATTTTTATTTATGCTTAAAGAAATTTTAGTTTTACCAGCTATCCGCCGAACAAAATTGAAAACTGAGACGTGGCTAAAGCAAGTGCAAGAAATAAGTTCATAAGCCTCAATAAATTATAGGGCTGTGTGGAGATAAATTTGTAAGCGTGACTGTTCTTGGTTTCAACATTTGCATCCTTGATATTTGCGACTTGCGATTGAAGAGTTGCATCCCCCCAAACAACTGTGAACAAAGCCGTGGCTATAATGGGAACACATAGAGCAATTTCGTGTCCACTAGTATTAGAAAATAAAAGCAGAGCAAAATTCGCACTATTAGCCATTAAAGCAATTGCTATCCCCGCAATTTGAAACGATATAGCATGAAATAAACCACTTAAGCTCGGATCAGTCTGAATTTCCAATTTTTATTCCTTTTGTTTAAAATGATTTAAAACTTATCTTAGTTTCAAAGAGAGAAATTTAAAATACGAATTTCTTAACCAATTAAAACTGTATGCCGTCTACCTAGGTATTATAGAGTCTAGCAACCTTTGAAACATTATCAATAAAGCTTGCTACGCATAAGTCTGCTCTTCTAAGTATGTATTATAAGATCACATCCTACACATTTTTTGGCCCCCAACAGGCATATTGTTGCTACTCAAAGTGTACTTGTAACGTCGACAGAAATATTGTAGCTCTTCCCGCTAACCGATTAATATCTCCTAGAAATTTATTGAGAGTAAACATTTGCTAGCCCAAAGTTTGAAGGTCTACCTAGACAAAGTTGGCTTCCACTATTCATGGATTATGGCAGCAATGGTATTTCTATTCACTCTGGCGACTTCTTCTATAGGCAATGCTCCACAGATTTTAATTTTACCAATAACTGAAGCACATGGTTGGAATATATCAGATGTATCATTGGCTACAGGGCTGATGTATTTTATGACAGCACTTTTGTGTCCAATTGGTGCTCCATTGATGCTTCGAATTGGGGTGATAAACGTGGTCCTCATCGTGATTTTATTAGAAATTGTGGGTCTGCTTTGTACTGTTTTGGCATATGAAAAGTGGCACCTTCTCTTTAGCATAGGCTTGTGTCTGGGAATTGCATCTGGAATAATTGGCTTAGGTCTTGCTGCCACGGTCGCAACAAGATGGTTTACTGCAAGGCGTGGCCTTGTCGTAGGTATAATGACTTCTGCATTTGCAGCCGGTCAGTTAATTTTTATGCCATTAATGGCTTGGATTACTACTGCTTACAACTGGCAGTTTGCAATTGCACCCGGTCTAATTGGTGGCATTATTTGTGGAATTTTATTTTTCTTGTTTGGAAAAGATTGGCCTTCACAACTCAATTTGGCTGCCTATGGCGATGATGAAATTTATTATCCACCAACTGAAAACCCTGGTAACGCAATAACTATATCTGTCAGAGCTCTTACAGGCGCGATCAGTAACCCAGCTTTCTGGATTTTAACAATTACTTTCTTTATTTGCGGACTCACTAGTACGGGCATTGTTGGTCAGCATTTTATCCCATTCTGTGCTGATAATAATGTGGGCATTATAATGGCGTCTTCGTATTTGGCCTTAATGGGTTTTTTTAATTTTATCGGTACCATGGGGTCAGGTTGGCTTTCGGACCGTTATGATAATTATAAGCTACTTGCAATTTATTATGGTTTACGTGGACTATCATTATTTTATCTGCCTTATAGTAATTTTGACATTTATAGTCTTACGCTTTGGGCTATTTTCTTTGGATTAGATTTTATTGCGACTGTTCCTCCTACGGTAAAGTTAAGTGGAAAATTTTTCGGAAAAGTTAATGGCCCTATAGTCTTCGGTTGGATCTTTGGCGCGCATCAATTGGGTTCAGCAGTCGCTGCTTATGGAACAGGTTTATCGCGAGATTTATTGAGCACTTATGTTCCAGCCTTTTTATTAGCTGGGTTAGCTTGTTTTGTAGCCACTACGTTGTTTTTTTGCGTAATATCGTTCAGGCCAAAATTCTCTTACTGATTATATTTTAGTTTTGCAAAAATCGCTTGAATTCACTGCCAACTCAGTCCGCGCGATTTAAAAATCTTTTTCGCACGATCTGTGTAATCAGTTATAATTCCATCTATCCCCATATCGATCATATTTTCTATGTCTTCAACTTCGTTTACTGTCCAAGGGCAAACAGGCAAACCCAAGTTATGTGCTTCAGTCACAAGGTTGGCAGTTATGTCCTTAAAATATGGACACCACAGGTGGCCACCTGCGGCTTGAATCGCCTCTGGGATAGAACAATTGAAAGAAGCAAAGTCAGGTGAACTTTCTTCAGTGGGCTTATCAAATGGATCATCTGAACTTGCAGGCAGCTGAGATAAATATGATCTTGGCATTTCTGGCGCTATGAGAAAGCACTCTTCTAACAAGCTCCAGTCAAAACTGTGTAAAACTACCCTATTTGATAAAGATCTCTTTTGAATTTCAAAAACGATATGTTCTATAACATTTCTTTTATCAATTGAGGGTTCAGATTTGACCTCTAAGAGTAGGAATAAATTTTGGCCTTTTGGTCGGCAGGCCAGATCGAGTAAATCAGATAATTTAGGAATGCGAACATCCGACAAGAAAGCTTGCTCCGGATATAAACTTCCGTAAGAGCTTCTTTTATCTACACCACCAACATCAAACATTTGAAGATCAGCAACTGTAAGATCACTTATTCTGGGCCCATTTTTTAAAAGCCAGTTTCCCTCGGCATTTCTAGTTATGGATTTTGATAGATTAAAGTCGTGCGTAACTACTGGTACTTCATCTTTAGTAAGTACAACGTCAAACTCAATAGCACTGATACCGTTGTCTAAAATGTATTCAAAACCCTCAATTGTATTTTCAGGCATTAATCCTCGAGCGCCCCTATGACCCACCAAGCTTATAAATCCTGGTTTTCCGTGAAAGGCATTAAGCTGAGGAAATTTTTGCAAGTATGGGGAGCCTTTCACTGAGGTATCCTTTTCCCATTGTCTCATTGAAAGATATGAATATTTTTATGGTCAAAGTTGAATGCCAGTACCGATTGTCTCTATCCAGGCTACATACCCTCTATAATCATGAGGTCTGTATCAACACCTCGATCCCGTATTGATTTCGCAGCTTGGTACTCTTCACTAAAATAAAATTTCTCTGCTGCTTTTTTGCTTTCGAATTCAATAAGTGTAACGACCCCTGAAACTTCTCCTTCATGTCGGTCGGCATTAGGACCTCTCGCTAATAATTTACCGCCAAAGCTCTCTATGAGTGGTAGTGCGACAGATGAAAACTCTTTAAAAATATCTTGGTCTTTAACGCGTAAGTTTGCCATGAGATAACCTTTTGGCATTTGATACTCCTTTTTCATTAAGGTTTATAAACATACTTTTTATAAAAACATTCGGGATTTTATAAAATAAACTTAATAACAAAATACTAATTGTATAGTACTTTTTTATACTTCCTGCTTAAGTTTTTTCTGCTATTACTGAATTTTAAATATTCAAAACTGAAAGGGGCTGGAAACTATGAGGTATGTGGGACTCGTATTAATAGTAGTCGTAGTTGTAGGTGCATTTAATGAGGCTGGAGACATAGGTCCAGCCATAGATCTGTTAGCCCTCTTATTTGTGATAGGTATTGCCATTGGCCATATGCTCGGTTCTAAAGATGGTGATAATCGGGTGACACGATTTGGAGATGGAGCGATCCGAGGTGGTTGGCTAGGGTTTCTCGTTGGGATTATAATGATAGCAAGTAGCCCTTCGGCGGCGCAAATGGATTTTTCTGCAATAATGCCTGCCATGGCGGTTGCTACTCTAACACCATTATATGGATATTTTTTAAAACTTATTTCAATGCAAATAGACTAAGCTTGACAAATTAATCTTATGTCTTTTTGCAGTGTTGATAGCATATTATGCTATCAACACTGTATTCGCCGCTGCCGCGTCTGCGACTGCTGTGACCCCTGTTAAACCGGTTAACTCTATCACACTCACAATAGAAACGTTTGCCGTATTATTGTTGAATGTATCATTGCTCTCCACTAGATATGTATTTCCATCGAATTCAAAAGCTACTACCCCGACAGAATCTGCATCATCGGCAGCTTTCTTTATAACACCGTCGATTGACACGGCGTCGATCCATTCGGATAGAGTATTAATCAGGCCTTTGTCCGAGCCTGCTAAAGTAACTACTCCGTCAGAAACTGATGCGGTAACCGTTTCTCCACCACTGCCACCTGATATTGCACTTTTCACGTCGACTGATGAAGAATTTGCACCTTTAGTTCCAGTGATTATGTCGATTGTATCATTATCTGCAGTGGCGGCAGCGGCCTGATAATCGGTGATCTTATCCATTGATGATTCAGTTGATGTTCCCGAGGCAAAGTCAAACTCATCATCACCGGCTCCTCCGGTAAGTGTATCGGCACCTGCTCCACCATTTATTGTGTCATCGCCCGTTCCTGCCGTAATGGTATCTGCAGATGCCCCACCACTTAAATTATCGTTCGCATTTGATCCCGTAATTATGTCGCTGCCACTCGTGCCGGTTACCGTGACTCCAGAACTGAATGAGCTTGCATCCACCATCACGCTGTCCGTGCCTGACGCGAAGGACGAATCGAAACTAAAACTTGATAGGTTTACGGTTGATTGATCAGCGACTACAGTGAAAGAAGCTGTACCTGTTCCATCTTCGGCTAATTCTAAGCTCACTCCTGATACATCACTGGCAGCAATTTTTTGGGTAGATGAGCCACCCGTCACTAATAAGCGCTCGATGGAAGTCAGAGTCAAATTGCTTCCACTTAAGTCTACACCAGGGTCAAGGGCAAGTGTATCAGAGTCTCCACCGCCGCCGTTTATATTTATTTTGGCAGATGATCCATCTCCGTTCGTTGTAATGCGTATTGTATCGTTTGCTCCATTTGTCGCTATTACAAATCCCGCCGCATCCAACGTTACTCCATCCACTTTAATGTTATCTCCAGCTGACCCGGTCTGAATATTTGCAACGCCATTGGTAGTTCCATCTAAATTAAGTGTCGCAGATCCTGATAAATTTGATGCGTTTAATGCTACTCTGGTTGTACTGCTGCCGGTGATTGTATTTGTATTAAGGTCAAAATTACCTGTTCCTGTGACAACGAGACTTGTCAAATCGACGCCAGTTATGTCTGCTGAAATATCAAAATTAATGTCATTTAAAAGACTTAGATTCAGAGTTTGAACATCTATAAAATTAAGGCCAGCAGCATTAACTGTTTTATCACCGTTTGAGATGTCCGAGTCAAAAGTCTTTATAGTTAACGCGTTTGTGGTTGATCCTGTAGCGTCCGTTTTATGATCAAAAGTTGGCGTAGAAGTTGATGCAGTTTGTGCGATTTCCGAATCCAGATAAAAATCTTGACTATCTTTTATCGTAATTGTTTTCCCATCGAAGTTTTTCAACAGAAGTTTTACAGACGTTGCGACACTCGTAAAGTCTGATGTGGTACCCGTTAACCATAGAGTTGCATCTGAATTAGTATTAACAACAGTTTCGCTTGAAATATCAGCTGAGTCTATAGTCAAGACTAATGGAGACGATCCACCCAAGGTTAGCTTTTCTAAGGCTGATGCATGAAGATCAAAGTTCGTTGAATTTCCCAAAGAATTTTCAGCGCTAAGTGTTATCATCTGATCTGTAACGCCGTCAGCGTAAATTGTCGATTGCTCTGCAGCAGTAAGATCGATAATTTGAGCTGATGCGAAACCACTATTAGATGTTGCGGTAATCGAGCCTGCTGATTTAATCACCACTTTTCCAGCAGAATTCGCGTCTGTAATTGTGATGTCAGTGCCTAATGATGCTCTTTCATTGCTTAGTGTAAGAGTTCCGGAAGCATTTGTTGCGTTTGTTACTGTAATGCTCCCAACATTCGTAATATCGATATTTCCTTTGAGTGCACTTAGGTCCCGCAGAGTAACATTCCCATTACTCGTGATATTAAGGTTGCTGAGCGCCGAGGCTGCTGTAACATCAGTATTATTACTATTTTTAATGTTAATATCCTCGGTAGAGGTAGAACCAGCAATAACAACACTTTTACCGCCGGCGTCAATATTTAGATCTTTAGACTCACCTGTTGTTAATAAAGTAGTATCTGCAGAAATAGTTAAATTAATGTCTTTGTCTTTTTGGGCAGCTAATTTTACTATCGAAAAATGCGAAGCTACAGAAAGAGGCACGCCAACATTTATTAAATCAAGTGTTTTTATTAAAGAGTTTGAATTAGTATTTTCGAAAGCGACCGTATCACTCTCGGTGATGTTCACCAAGTTTACATCAAACTCATAATCGTTACCCAGCTTTGTGGCTGAAGTAGTAAATATAATTTTCTCGATACCAGTTACTGTCGGTGTGCCAAGAATGTCGTCATTAACGGTTATTGTAAGTGTATCGTTATCGTAAGGGTCTGTATCAATGACGCTTGTACCAGTAATCAAAGTCGAGTTTGTTGCAGTTATCGTATCGTTTACCCCAGCGAAACCTAAATTTTCCATTTCGGCAACAACCACTGCTGAATTTGAAGTAACAGGAACTGTCGAAGTATCGTCAGTAGTTGTGGTAGCTGTTGTGCTTGATGTATTGCTTCCGCAACTTGAAAGTATCATTGCAAGCAAAGGATAACTGTAAGCTTTTTGTTTCAGCTTTGTCAGCAAATCCAGATGGTACGACAGGCCTCTAGTTAAACTCTTATTTATTATCGATGTTACCATTCTGCTTTTAATATCTTCCTGCTAAGAAACTGCTCAAAACACACTCATGGAATAGAACGACTTAGCTATCAAAATGTATAGATAATCAAAGTTTTTTATATTTTTCTAGTATGTCTATTTAATTAATGTCTGTAAATTTGCTTATGGTAGAGCCAATAACATCATATCAAAATAAAAAGATGTAGATTAGTTTAATTTTTATCAGTCTGGTGAACAAAAAATGACTTTAATAACATGGATTCTTTTGGCCTCTGCCTGTTTAGCTGGTGCCGCCTCGCCTGGCCCCAGTGTCGCGTTATTATCCAAAACAGTGTTAGATGGAGGGCGTCGAGCTGGTGTGATATTTGGCTTGGCTCATGGTCTTGGCATTTTTTTCTATGCGTTTTTAGTCGCATTTGGTTTGAGCCTTAGCTTATCTTTTATTCCTTTTTTGATAAAATTCCTTAACGTTGCTGGCTTAGTATTTTTACTTTGGTTAGCATATGTCATGTTAAGCTCAAGTTTTGCATTGTCAGACTCAGACCAACAAAAATTTCAAATATCTAATACTTTATTTGGGAATTTTGGGTCTGGATTTTTGATTGTATTCTTAAACCCTAAAATTGCTCTTTTCTTTTTGGCAATATTTACCCAGTTTGTGGGTGACGCTTCTTCCTTTCAAGAAAAAGCAATCATGGTTTTTACCGCAACTATAATTGATACAAGTTGGTATGTTTTTCTCACGTTCATAATGGCAATATCAAAATTTAGAAGGATCCTCCAATCAAACTCCCGAGGTTTTGAGTTTCTTCTCGGATGTTTTTTTATAGTTCTTTGTTTTTTTGTAGGACATAAAATCCTAGTTGATATTTTGTTTTAGTATCGGTTGGTATAACGATTGTTTTTTCGGTTCAAATTACATCAAATTTTGGTGCGATAATTTTTGCTGCACTCAGCAAGATATCTTCGCGAAAATGTGATGCAACCAATTGAACTCCTACAGGGCGATTTTCATTTCTATCTGTTGTAACGGCCAACCCCGGTAGACCCATAAACGGCAATCCAATTTGTAATATTTGATCTTCAATTATTTGTTCAAAATGCCTCTCTGATTTTAAATCCTGAAGATCGTCAAAAGGTAGAGAGCACGAAACTGGGCATAATAATAGTGGGTAATCAAATAGAAACTTTTTCCATTGTCGTGTCATATTAGCGCGCTCTTGAAGCGCACCCATGATTTGATCTGTACTTTTGTATTCGGAAATTTTTCTTAAACGTTCATAAATAATAATGGCATCTGGGTCATTTTCTTTTCTCACTAGATGTTTTGCACTTTTGTCCATTTCTGCCATCCAAAGCACTAACTGGTTTTCCATTGCACTACGCAATGGTGGTAGTTTAACTTCGTCTACTTCCCAATCAGCCTGCTCCAATTTTTTGACTGCGCCGCGAAGGGCCTTTTGAATTCTGGGATCAACTTTTATTCCCTCTGGTGAGTCACAAAAAGCAAAGCGTTTTGCATAAGGTTCACCTTTAAGTGGCATTCCCATCGACCATGGATCTCGATAGTCATGATTGGCCATCACTTCAAGCCCAAGCTCTAGATCTTCAATGGATCTAGCAAGTGGGCCCGAAACAGCCATTAGTTGAGCTCCTATAAATCGATCAGGGCCTGAAAAGTTGTGAGCTGCAACGCGGCCTAGTGATGGTCTAAGTCCATGAATGCCGCAAGCATAGGCTGGGTAGCGAATTGATCCAGCTATGTCAGTACCGTGACCAATAGCTCCTATTCCAGCTGCTACTGCGGCTGCAGCACCTCCTGATGATCCACCTGGAGTAACCAATGGATTAAGTGGATTTTTCGTATGCCCATGAATTGTATTTCGTGTGAACCATCTAAGTGAAAATGCAGGAGTATTGGTCCGGCCGATAATGATCGCCCCAGCTTTTCGTAAGTTGTTTACAACAGGATTATCGATTTTAGCGACAAGGTCCTTCTGTAATTGAAGGCCATTGGTGGTTGCATAACCTCTTTGGTCTACGTTTATTTTCACAGTTACCGGCACACCGGCAAGTGCTCCTAGTTCATCTCCTTTGTGACGTTTGCTATCTATTAAGTCCGCTTCTTGGAGAGCTTCTGTTTCACAACTTTCGGCCACAGCATTTAGTTTACCATTTACTTGATCCATCCGAGATAAATGACTTTCGGTAGCTTCACGGGCCGATATTTCGCCTTTCGAAATTTTTTGCTTTAGTTCCTTAGCTGTAAGTTGCCAAATCTCCAAAATTATTCTCCATGGTAAAATTTCGACTTATATAATGAAGTTTATCTATAAGTCAGAAAAATGAAACTGATGATATGAAATTTTATATTTAAAGTTTTGCCTAAGTCTGGGAAAGTGAATATCAATCAAGTAATGGTAAAGGAAGTTTCAATGGACTTATCTGGCAAAAAAGCAGTAGTGTTTGGTGGGACATCTGGAATTGGCCTGGCAACAACGTTGCTACTGGCTGAGGATGGAGCTGAAGTAACGGCCATTAGTCGCGAACCGAAAAAGGCTGGAACTCTACCTAATGGAATAACTACCAGAGCATGTGATGTACTGGATCGAGGCGCAGTCGAGGCAGTGTTGGAGGAATTGTCACCAATAGATATTTTAGTCACCGCTGCGACGGGTGGTAAACGGGCTTTTGGCCCCTTCCTTAAAATGGATTTAGACGGTTACAAGGCGTCTTTCGATAAGCTCTGGGGCTATGCAAATGTCGTTCGGTTTGGCGCAATGCATATAACTGATGGAGGGTCGATTACGTTAGTTTCTGGGGCACCTGCACGCAACTGTTTACCCGGTCAGGTCGCACTGTCTTCTGTTGGGAATGCAGTTGAAGCAATGATGCGTGCTGTCGCGCGCGAAGTAGCGCCTCGGATCAGAATTAATGCAGTATCTCCAGGAACCATAGATACACCAATGGTTATTTTAAAAGGCACTGAGCGAGAGGAGCTTTATAGACAGATGACAGCAAAAAATTTGATACCGCGAGCTGGAATGGCCGATGAAGTCGCCCAAGGGATTTTATTTGTAATTAAAAATAACTTTGTGACTGGGACAACCGTAGATATTGATGGCGGCTGGCTATTAAGAGAGCCATAATTAATATTTCAATCAAGTTTCGAAATCTATTCCGGTAAACTATAAAAAAGCTAAAGACATCAAAATGGAACTTAAAACAAGAATACTACCAACCGTAGCAGATCTACTCGCCCTTAAGGGTAAAAGGCAACTAACTATGCTGAAGTTTTTCTCTTTGGATGAAGCTGCCGCCGCACAAGATGCTGGCATAGATATAGCATCAGTCCCAGCAGATGTATTATTTCATCCAGAGTACCGCACCGTAGCGCCAACAATCTTTTCAATGGCAGGGCAAACCCATACAGAATGCGGTTCGCCGAGCGAGTATTTGAAGTGGTGTAATTCGGCTATAGAAAAGGGTGCAGATGCGCTGTATTGCTCGGGATCTTTTGAAACTGTTGCGATGCTTTCTAATGAATATATTCCGGTTGTTGGACATGTAGGGTTAGTTCCTGCCCGCGCCACTTGGACGGGCGGATTTAAGGCAGTCGGTAAGACTGCAAATGATGCATTAGATTTACTACAACAAGTCAAGTCTTATGAAAACGCTGGAGCTATAGGTGTGGAGTTAGAAGTTGTTCCAGTAGAAGTCGCAAATGAGATTTCTAAACGAACGAGTATATTGGTTTGGTCAATGGGTGCAGGGGCCGGTTGCGATGCCCAATATTTGTACTCAAATGATATTTTGGGATATACGGATGGACATACCCCAAGGCACGCTAAAGTCTATCGAGATTTTAAGGGTGAGTTTGAGAGGCTTCAAAATGAACGTGTTGGAGCGTTTAAGGAATTTGTAGAAGACGTAAATAATGGTAGCTTTCCGGAAGAACCACATCTTGTAAGAATGCAACCCGATGAGCTTTCTAAATTTAAAGAGCTACTCGATAAAATCTGATAAATACTGAAATTTCTATAAAACTTATAATCAATTAGCGTTTTCATTTAGTATCAGCTTTTATGTGATTTTAGCCAATCCTTGAAACTGTAATACTTATTAAGCGTAGGTAAAAACCAAGGATTTCCATCATAAAATGGAAGTTTAGCTGGCGGTGAACCAAAAAATACACTTGGTTTATTACTTATTCCTAAAGCCATTTCAGCAGCCTTTTTCCCCAACCAACGTGCCCATACTGTGCCAGATCCTGCAAATCCTGCCGCGTAATAAACATTATTATTTTCGAAAACAGTGGGTAATTGAGATTTGGTAAATGCAACATTACCAAGCCAACAGTAGTCAACTTTACAACCTCCTAATTCTGGGAAAATCTTTGTTAATTTTTTCTTCAGGTAAACTACCGATCTTTGGGACGGTTCGCTTCTGTCAAAACTACGAGACCCTAATAGGATCCTGTCCCGATCTGGTGTAGGTCTAAAATAGCTATATAGATTTTCAGTATTGCCGTACATGCGCAGCTTTGGCATAAACTTTTTAACTGTGTCGATACCTAGTTTTTCCGTAACAATGATACAGCTTTGAGTTGGCACAAGCCTTTGTCTCAGGAATTTTGTAAAATTATATTTTTGCCCAGTATAGGCATTAGTTGCTATTATTACTTTGCCAGCTGTTATTTTGCCCATGCTTGTGATTACACTTTTCACGCCGGCTTTTCCTTCAAGTATTTCTAAAACCTTATTATTGAAGCTTACTAGTACGCCGGCTCTTTCGGCCGCTCTCAGAAGACCAGCAAAAAATTTTCCTGGATGAAAGCCGCCAATTTCTTCTCGCACCATTCCACCAAAAAAAAGATTTGTATTTATTTCATCTCGTTGCTCGTTCTTAGTGACAATATAGGCCTTGTGGCCAGTGATTTCGTTCAGTTTTTCAACCTCTCGACATTGCATTTCAAAGTCTGATTGGCTCATTGCTCCAGTAAATCTTCCAGTCATTTGTAGCTGACAGTCAATTTTTTCGTCTTCGCAAAACTTCACAAGATCGTCTCTTGCATCGACGCCCTCTGAATAGATATTATTTGCTACTATGGTACCCAATTTCTTTCGAAGAGTACTTAAAGACGGTCGGAGCTGCCCACTACAAATTCCACCATTTCTTGTCGAAGCGCCAAAGCCTGGCATTCCACCGTCAAGAACTACGACAGATTTTCCCTGTCTGGCTACTGTTAGGGCTGCAGATAATCCAGCATAACCGGCTCCAACCACCACAAAATCAGTATTTTCTGGTATCATATCCATTTCTTGAGCAGGCTTAAAATCATCCCCAATTTCCCACCAATAAGCTTTGCTTTTAAAATGCACGGAAAGCTCCGTTGTTATCTTATTAAATTTGGCAGCCAAGTTGCTGCTGATGGCGAAAAAATCATCAAAACACCGTAAAGAATTCCCACTCCAACGAACAAGGGCACTTCTTTAAAAGCTTTGGCTGGGTCTTCTTTGATAACACCGGCGGCAGTGTAAACTCCAACGCATACAGGCGGTGTAATCATTCCGATACCAGCAAATGCAACAAAAACTACATACAAATGTAGGAGGTTTTGATTTAATGAAGTAATGATTGCGGCAAATATGGGTACTGTGAGATAAAATACTGGTACAATTTCAATAAAGGTACCTAAAATTAGGCAAATCAATGCCAAAGCAAACCAAAATACATATATCCCGGCTCCAAGTTCTGTGAAGTAGAGTATAATTTTTTGCGGTAATTGGGTATACGTCAGTACGACGCTCAAAAAGGTAGCTGTCGCTATAATAGCAAATATGACAGCTGTAATCGATGCTGTTTCTTTCAGGCAAGTGATTAAACCAGAAATTGTTAATTCTCTATAGATAATAAAGCCCATAATCATAGCCCAAACACCAGCGATGGCCGCAGATTCTGATGGCGTGAGCAAACCTGCGTAAATGCCACCTAAAATAATACCCGGGGTTATAAGTGCTGGAACAGCATTTTTTGCTGAAATTAGTCTTTCCTGTGGACTGCTTTTTTCTGTGCTTTTTATAGACCGGCACTTAAGTAAAACCACCCCAATCATGAATAACAAAAGGATTAAACCCGGGACTATTCCTGCTGCAAACGTTTGTGAAACTGGTACGTTTGTTAAAGCGCTAAATAAAATGGCTGCATTCGAGGGAGGAATTAAAGCCTCTAGTAAAGCAGCTGAAGCTGCAAGCACAACAACAAAAGGTTTTGGATATCCTTGCTCAATCATCTTTGGCATCATTATAGTTCCGACAGCTGTAATAGCTGCTAAAATTGAGCCGCAAAACGCTGCAAAAAAGCCCATAGAAATAACCATCGCAATACCTAAGCCGCCTGGCCAGTGTCCGACTAACTTGGTTGCAAATTCGACGAGCCTGGTGGCAGCTCCACCACGAAGCATGACCATGCCAGCAAATATAAAAAGAGGCACAGCGATCAATACGTGTTTAGTTAAGGCTCCAAAGGAAACTTGGATAAGTATCGACCACGGCAGATCGAGACCTAATATGGCCGCCATGGAGCTGCCTATTCCGAAAACTAAAAATATTGGAACTGAAAAGCATAATAGAAATAATGAAACTACGAACGCTAGTAAGTACATTAAGCGTCCTTTGTTTCTTTCTGGTTTAGATCATAAATTGCTTGAAAGGTTAGCTCCAGAGCAAACAATGCTAAAATTATGAAGCCAACCGGAAATGACAAATACATCCACCATATTGGAATATCTATCTCTAATTCCATCATTTGGCCTAAGTTAAAGTATAGAAATGTTGCCTCCACTCCTGCTTTAAAAAATACTAAAGAAGCAATTAATGCAGTCAGATTCATCAGCAGTTTAAGAATTTTTGCTTGTCTTGAAGAAGTTAACGAGGCGAGAAAATCTACTTGTATATGATTTCCTTCTCTCAACAATGGGCCAAGAAGTGGAAATACTAACCAACACACTAATACAGGCGGCAACTCAATTAGCCAGTCATAGCCTGTTCCCGATATATATCTGGTTACGGCACTTAAACTCAGTGCCATAACCATTATTGCAACAATAACGATGCCTATAAAATATGAAACTTTGGCCAAAAAGTTATTCAAACTGGTTAAAATAATCACAGCCAAATCCTCAATCTAATATGCTCCTTACTTTTTAGCGTATGCCTCCGCTGCCATGAGTACTTCCTTGTCAAACATATCAGCCATTCCTGGCATGACTTTTTCTGTCATCATTGTGTCGAATTTAGCTTTTTCTGCGCCACTGAGCGTGGTAACAACGCCACCTCGTTCGACAAATTTTGTCAGTGTGCTTTCTCCTGCATCTAGAATTGTATTTGTCGCAAGTTCACCAACTTCCGTTCCAACTTCCATTACTAATTCTTGCAGGTCTGCTGGAAGAGAGTCGAACCAATCTTTGTTAGCCATGATGTATGCATCCGCAAAATACT
>CACKSH010000019.1 GCA_902602765.1 Paracoccaceae bacterium | reverse complement strand
TGGTCGAACTTTCATTAGCCGCTACGCTACCTGGTGCTTTAGTAGCAATACATTACGTAGTTCAAATTTCTCGACCTAAGTGGGGCTTTCTCTCAGATATACAGGGAAACAGAACTAAATGGATTATTTTAGGCATGATTATATTAGCGGTTGGCGCAAATTTAGCTGCACTTTGCATACCTCTATATTCGTTTAATGCTACTGCTGCTACTATTTTATCATTTTTCGCCTATACTATAATTGGCCTTGGAGTTGGTGCTTCGGGCACCTCTCTACTTGCTCTCTTGGCAACCCATACAATTCAACACAGACGGGCAGCTGCAGCAACAATAACTTGGCTTATGATGATTTTTGGAATTGCTGTAACCGCTACAGTTGTGGGAAAGTTACTTGATCCTTACTCAGTAGAAAGACTTATTAAGATTGTATTTGGACTTACTGTGGTAACAGTCGCAATAACCATTATTTCTACTTTGAACATTGAGAGAGGCCTTGCAAGCATTAATAAAAATATCAACAAATCCCAATCTTTTATTACCGGCTTAAAAGTGATTTGGGCCAACAGTCAGACAAAGCGCTTTTCCGTGTTTGTATTCCTCTCAATGACAGCATATTTTATGCAGGAGCTTATTCTGGAACCTTATGCCGGGATCGTATTTTCCTTTACACCTGGCCAATCAACCTCCTTATCAGGCATGCAAAACGGTGGCGTGTTTCTTGGAATGCTAGCAGTTGGCATAGCTTGTACTGGTTTTAAATTTGGAGCTTTAAAAAATTGGGTTTGGGCAGGATGTATGGGATCTTGTATAAGTTTAGTTTTTATTGCGCTTGCTGGACAGTCGCCTGAAATTGTTCCGTTAGCTCCACTAGTTTTTGGGCTTGGAATTTTCAATGGGATGTTTGCTGTAGCTGCAATCGGTTCAATGATGTCTCTAGCAAGCCAAAATAATGATAGAAGAGAGGGCACACGGATGGGATTGTGGGGAGCAGCCCAAGCCATCGCTGCTGGTTTTGGTGGTCTGCTGGGAACAATTCTTGTTGATCTTCTTCGACTTGCAAACTTCAGTCATGCTGACGCTTACGGAACTGTATTTATCTTTGAAGCCGCCCTATTTGCTCTGGCGGCAAGTATAGCAACGAGAAGCATAACCACCGCATTTAGCGGGACAACTCAAATGGTGGGAGAGTAATATGTTTGATGTAGTAGTTATTGGTGGTGGACCATGCGGTTCAACGGCAGCAAAATATTTGGCTAGCTTAGGGCACAAAACGGCGCTACTAGACAGAGCCGGCAGAATTAAACCCTGCGGCGGAGCTATACCACCGAGGGCAATAGAGGACTTTGAGATCCCTGATGAGCTATTGAAGGCAAAGGTCACCACTGCAAGGATGGTTTCCCCAACTAATCGGTCAGTAGATATACCAATTGAGAATGGATATGTTGGGATGGTTGATAGAGAAGAGTTCGACGAATTTTTACGAGAACGCGCAGCCAAAAAAGGTGCAAAAAGATACACTGGAACGTTTGAGAAAATAACTCGAGACAGTGCAGGAACAACAATACACTTTCGAAATCATGAAAATAGGACTGTGGAAAAGCTCAAAACAAGATATATAATTGGCGCTGATGGAGCTCGTTCAAACGTGGCAAAGGCAGAAATTCCTGACAGTGATAAGATACCATATGTCATTGCATATCATGAAATTATTGAAGCTCCAGAAACGACAGGGAAATATGATCCCAAACGATGCGATGTAATTTATGATGGGACAATATCACCCGATTTTTATGGATGGGTATTCCCGCATGGCAAAAGCGCATCAGTAGGTATGGGTACTGGGCACCATGGCTTTGATCTAAAAACAGCAACATCAGAGCTAAGAAGCAGAGCCGGCTTAGACAAATGTAAAACTATTAGAAAAGAAGGAGCTCCAATACCCCTCAAACCACTAAAAAGATGGGATAACGGAAGCGATGTGCTAGTAGCTGGAGATGCGGCAGGAGTTGTGGCGCCAAGTTCAGGCGAGGGTATCTACTATGCTATGGCTGCAGGACAGATTGCAGCAGAAACAATGGTAGAAACTATAGTATCTAATTCTCCAGCAAACCTGAAATTAGCAAGGCAACGGTTTCTAAAAGAGCATGGGACGGTATTTAACGTCTTGGGGGCCATGCAAAACGCTTACTATAAATCGGATAACAGGCGAGAGCGGTTTGTCTCACTATGTCATGATGTAGACGTGCAAACACTTACATTCGAGGCATACATGAATAAAAAGCTGGTTAGTGCAAGGCCTTTGGCGCATTTAAAAATTATGTTTAAAAATCTCGCTCATCTGACTGGAATAGTATCGAAAGAGTTCACATGAATATCATGATACCGGCGTGGGTAGATGGAACACTTCAACCTGTAGAAAAGCTTGAAGCCCATAAACTTGGCTTAAAACACAAAGCCATATCGGTTTTTGTATTTCACGAAAATAAAATATTGCTTCAAAGACGAGCCTTGAGCAAATATCATACTCCTGGGTTATGGGCGAATACATGCTGCACTCACCCGTATTGGGATGAAACTGATTCTGACTGTGCCAGCCGGCGTTTATTCGAGGAGCTGCAATTATCTGAACTACACTTAGAAAATAGAGGGAAAATTGAATATCGTGCTGATGTCGGTCAGGGACTCATTGAACACGAAATTGTTGAAATATTTACTTCCACCTGCTCAAACCTTCCAAAAGTTACTCCAAACCCAGAAGAAGTTATGGAAGTGAAATGGTTGGACCAAATTGAATTGGCGAACAAAGTTAAAACAAACCCTGATGAATTCACACCGTGGCTTCGCATATATATGTTAAAGCATTTTGAGCAAATATCTGGGACAGTAACTGCTTAGTTTATAATTAAAATGAACTAGGGCATTATTTTTTTCTAAAATGTAATGGTGGCTATGGTTGTTAATAAAGTACTAATCTTAGGCTCTGGCCCAAATGTAATTGAAATATTGGAACAAGACCTCTCAAGCTATGATAAAATAGTTGTTATTAATAATGCTTGGAAAGTTGTTGAAGGTTGGACAGATCATATTTACCCTCATGATTTTCCAAATCAAAACAAACCTACTGTCTTTAAATCGTCACAGAAAAAAGTTGATGAAAACCAGTTTGTAAATATTCAAAACCAATATGGAGGTTTCGTTTATGCAGGTGGAACAATGGCATTCACCGCACTTTATTGGACGCTTGGCCACTACAGACCTCGTTCGATAGATATTTTAGGGTGTGATATGGTTTATCCCAAAACAGGTTCAACCCATTTTTATGGCACAGGTACTGCAGACCCTTTAAGGAAAGATATCTCACTGCGGTCACTGAAAGCAAAATCGGCAAGGGTCTACGCAATTGCACTAAGACAGGGCTGTCAAATAGCTAATTTATCAAAGGCTGAAAGCGAACTGGTTGCTCCAAGACGAAACTCTGTAATGTCACATGCTCCCGAACCATTCCAGTTAAATGAAAATAAATTCAATCAAGCAAAACAAAAGGAGGCTACACTGGGCTATTTTATAGAAGATGGTAGATATTGGGAGAAAGTTGATAGCTTTAATACCGATGAAATTGATTTGCTCGATGCCCTTTGGATAGATGCAATCTCTGCAAAATAATTTACTTGATGCTAAAAAGACCAAACTCTTTTTTACATTAGCTTGTGTAAAGGCCTGCTATCTTTGCTCTTAATTTAATAATTGCCAACACAGTATCTATGGTTGGCGTGGGCGTCTTGGTAATTTCGCCTAATTCCTGAACTGAACCTAATATCGCGTCAATCTCCAAAGGACGAGATAGCTCTAAATCCTGCAGCATTGATGTTTTATGAGAACCTACTGCGGCTCCTCCATTTATTCTCTGCTCCACGTCAACTGGAAAATTTATACCTAATTTTTCGCCTATTTCTTTAGCCTCTAGCATCATAGTGCGGAGAACTTGTCTTGTGTCCCGATCTTCACACAGAACATCGAGAGTGGCGTAGGTTAAAGCGGAAATTGGATTGAATGATAAGTTCCCCCATAATTTTACCCAAATTTCATCACGAATTTTTTTCCTTACCGGCGCTTTTAAACCGGCAGACCTCAATACTTCCGAAAGTAATTGGGAACGTTGTGATTTTTCTCCGTTTGGTTCACCCAAGGAAAATTTATTTCCCTCAATGTGCCTTATTACCCCGGGTTTAATGACTTCAGCAGCAGGATAAACTACACATCCCAAAACACGGTCTGGCCCAAATACATCCCATTGTTTGTTATCAGGATCAACCGAAGATAATCTTGTACCCTCGAGCTCTCCGCCAATTTTATGAAAATACCACCATGGGATCCCATTCACGCCACTTACGATTGTGGTATCATCGTGGAACAAAGGAATCATACTTTCTGCAACAAATGGTACTGAATGGGCTTTCAAGGTAACAAAAACATAATCTTGAGCGCCAAGTTCCAACGGATCTTGAGCAACTCTGACCATTATTCTTTTAGGATCCAAGCCGTCTTCTAGTAGGGTTAGCCCATTTTTCTTCATTTCCGATAAATGAGCGCCTCTTGCAACCATACTTACCTCAGCGCCAGCATCAGCAAGCTTTGCCCCAACAAAACCACCTATAGCACCAGCGCCAAATATACAAATCTTCAAGCCAAAGCCTCCTATTAAGCCAAACCAAGCTTCTCAGCTAATCCGATCCGCTGGAGTTTGCCAGTCGCACCTTTTGGTATTTCCGAAAGAATAACGATTTTTTTAGGTACTTTAAAGTCTACCATTCTATCTGAAGCAAAGCCCCTTAGGTCACTTTCTGTGACTTCTGAGCCTTCTTCCAAAACAACAGCCGCCGCTACATCCTCGCCGAGTTTCTCATGGGGCACTGCAAATGTAACTACTTGAGCTACGCTCGGGTGATCCATCAAAACTTCGTCTACCTCTAGGGGACTTATCTTTTCACCACCACGATTTATTATTTCCTTTAGCCTTCCAGTTAAGCTGAGGTATCCATCGTGGTCAAAAGCACCCTGATCTCCCGTACGGAACCAGCGTTCACCCTCAAAGTTAAAAAAGCTTTTTTTATTAGCTTCAAAATTATTTTCATAACCAGGTGTTACGTTTGGACCTGAGATAACGACTTCTCCAATGCCATCGATTAGATGATTTTCTAATTCATGAGCAATTCGGATTTTCGGTCCAGCTTCAAGCCCAACAGAACCAGATTTTTGCACCAATGGTGGAAGTGGATTTGAGGCCATCTGGTGTGTTGCTTCGGTCATTCCATACCCTTCAATTACTGGTACACCAAATACTCGCTCCAATTCTTTCATAACTTGCGATGGTAGGGAAGCAGAAGAAGATCTTAAAAACCTTAGTTTATTTTTTTCGATTGCGTCTTTATTTCGCTTAGATCTAGCTAGAATTGCCTGGTGCATTGTTGGAACTGCAGTAAACCATGTAGGTGAGGCGTCATCCAACCATCGGAAAAACTTTAATGCATCAAAACCGGGCGTGCACCACACCGATCCACCGGCTGCTATGGATGCAGATACAGCCGCAATCAAACCGTGTATATGAAATAAAGGCATTATATTCATGCAAATATCTTCCTCCGTCAATCTGAGAGATCTTTTTATATGTTCTGCTGACGAAACAATATTTGAGTGAAGAATTGGTACGATTTTTGGCCGAGATGTAGTACCTGAGGTGTGTAGAATTAGAGCTACATTTGTTGGAGTGGGTACTTGCTCCGATGTCACAGGATTATCAATATCACAGCAGAGCTCAAATTCTCCAGCCGAATGCTTTCGATTTACATTCATTCTAATTACCAAAATATTCAACTGAATTGCGGCCGCGAGCGCTGCACCGTTGTAATCTTTTAATACTACTAGTGCTTTTGCGTTTAAGTCTTTCAAATAAAATAAATATTCTTCTTCCCTGTAATTAGGGTTTAACGGAGCAGTCGTACAACTTTGGGCCATTGTTAAAAAGGCACTCGCCATCTCGGGACCATTTGGTAATATGATGGCCACCCTATCTGCAACTGCCACACCATACGACCTTAGCTGTAAATTGACATACGATGAAAGTGTTTTGAGATTGCCAAAGGTAGACCATTTGCGGTCTGGTGCGCCGAGTAAGTTCAGGTCACTTTTTTGCGTATTTATTAGTGCATTAATTGTCTTATTCATAAGAGTTTACCTAAAATACTTTTGGGAGCCTCAAAATACTGCCAAGATCCCAGATGCAACCTGCTAATTTCCAACACATATTTTTGTGGTAGCATCATGTTTGAATAAGTCAGCAATTGAATAGCTCTTTAGTCAATTAAATGGATCCACCTTCTACCATGAAATTTCCCGCTGTACACATTTTGGCATCTTCGCTTGACAGGAAGGCAACCATATTTGCCACATACTCAGGCTCTATTGGTATGGGAATACATTGCCTCTCAAGTTGTTTCTGCAATGCCTCGGGCGTCACCCATAAATCTTTCTGTCTTTTAGTCATAATCCAACCAGGAACAACAGTATTAACACGAATATTATACGCCCCTAATTCCCTTGCCATGGTTCGTGTTAAACCATGAACCGCGGACTTGGCGGTAGCATAAGCAGGAAAGCCTGCGCCACATTCCCACCATGAATTTGAACCTACATTTATAATGGATCCACATTTTTCATCTATCATCCAAGGAGCAATCTGCTGAATAGCAAAAAACATATGTCGCAAATTAATATCCATTCGCTCATTCCAGTAATTTGGGTCTATTTCGCGCCAATCATGGCGATCATCACGTGCAGCATTATTTACTAAAACCTGCGCTTTTCCTATTTTTCTTTCAAGCTTCGAAATGGCTGAAGTCAACTCGTCGATATTGCGTAAATCACATTGTACAAATTGATGGGGGCCATCGAGATCGGTTATGAGCTGATTAGCTGATGCACTATCAATGTCTAATATTCCAACAACCGCACCCTGACGATCAAAGGCGCGAACGGTTGACTCACCAATACCTGATGCCCCTCCAGTAATAAAAATTATCTTATCTTTTAGACTTGGATAAATTGCAGACACTGACATTAGCCGTCCCTCTCCAGGATCCATTCCACTTCAGGAGCTGGCAAAAATCGCCATTTCCTTAGGGGGCCCGCCATAACATTTAGATAGTACATTTCAAAACCGTAAGGTGTTCCACATGGATGATGACCTTTGGGCACAAGAACAACATCTCCATCTTCTACTGGAATAGCTATGTCTAGGGATCTATCATCAGTATACACACGCTGAAAACCAAACCCATTTTCTGGACTCAAACGATGATAATAGGTTTCTTCTAAATATGTAATTCTAGGAAAATCATCTTCATCATGCCTATGACTTGGATAAGATGACCAGTTTCCAGCAGGCGTGAAGACTTCGGTTACAAGTAAGCTGTCACATATATCGAAATCTTCCATGGCTATGTTGTTAATATACCTTGTGTTTACTCCCTTCCCTCTTTTTGTGAGCTTAATATTATCTGGCCCGATGAAGCGCGGATCATGATTTTTTTTGCAGGGAGCGGAACATACTGCCAAAACACAATTTGTTGATGCCTCTGCTTCCCATTCGTTGTTACATGGAAGATATAAACAATGGGGTGATGTTTTTTCAAAAACAGACATTCGATCACCTAAAACACCCCAGTCTGTGCCGCTACTTTTGAGATGCGCTCTGCCCTCTACTACAACGATAATAACTTCACGTTCTCCCGTGACATTATTTGCGGATTGGCCGGGAGATAACTTATACAAATCGAAACCCACATATCGCCAGTCAGCATTTTCTGGAGTTATATTGTGGACCAGACCATTATTAGTCGTCGGCTTGCGATGTAAACTATCCATTTGACGAATTCCTTTAGCTTGAATTGGCAAATAAAGTTAATTGATTGATATATCAGCTTTCTTGCACACTTTCACAATATGATCGTATCCCATTTTGGAGTAATCATACGGTGGGGCCTTAGCGGGATCTTGTTCAGCCTCAACGACAATCCAACCCGAATAAGACATTGCCGCCAATGAATTTGATATAGCTTGAAAATCAATGCAACCATCACCAGGAACTGTAAAAGCACCAGCAATTACTGCATCCAGGAAGCTTTTATTATTTTTTCTCACATCTTCCACAATGCTTGGCCTAATGTCTTTATAATGAACATGATGGATGCGGTCACCCCATCTATCCAATGTTGCCAAAACATCACCTCCTCCAAAAAGCAGGTGACCAGTGTCAAAACATAAATTTAAATCACTGCTGGATGCGTCCATAAGCCAATTCACATCATCTTCAGTCTCAATTATTGATCCCATATGATGATGATATGCTATCGGCATACCCCGATCAGCACACCACTTGGCCACTTCACTAATTTTTGAGGCATAAGAAGAAATTTCATCGCGCGTTAATTTAGGTCGGCCATTAAGGGGCGTTTGTATTTCCCCCTGAACTGTATTTGAGCATTCAGAATATACGATGCATGGACTGGATAATTCTACGAATTGATCAACTTGCTGACTGATTGCTTCACACTCCTCAGAAAAATCATTTACGAGGGTATTACCGGAGCACCAACCACCGCAAAGTTCAATTTTCGCACTTTCGAGATAGGCTTTTAATCCCTCAGTATCATGTGGCATGCGTTGGCCTCTCTCAACTCCCGTGTAACCGATTTCTCTTGCCTCTAGTAAGGCTTGCTCCATCGTGAAGTCTTTTGTCAATTTGGGAAGATCATCGTTTTGCCAAGCAATAGGAGATATACCAATTTTCACACTCATTTTTTTAAATCTTTCTTATTTTTTGCTCGATATTCAGAAACTATTTACTCGTTTCGTTCAAATTGTAAGTTTTAATACGCAAGGTCAATTCTTTCACAGAAAATTTGCTAGTTCGACCTCTGAGCCAGCTTTAGCTGAAAGAGCTGCAGCTTCCGCCATTGCCAAAGCAGAAATTCCATCTGCTAATGTTACTGGGACAGGGGTTTTCATTTGTACAGCTGAGACAAATGCTGCCCACTCTTTTTGATAAGCAGCCTTGTATCGCTCTAAAAAAAAGTATTCAGGCTTCGAGCCTTGAACGCCCATCTCAGTTGACTTAATAATACCATCTTCAACAACATTTTGAACTTGTAGCAAACCTTTTGAGCCCAAGATTTCAATCCGTTGATCATAACCGTAAGCAGCACGGCGAGAATTTTTTATTACTACTAATCTACCATCAGCATATTTCAAAGTTGCGACAGCTGTATCATAATCTCCCAGTTCACTAATCTTTTTGTCAATTACTGAACTCGCAGAGACCATTATCGACTTCGGTAAGCCTTCAAATAAGAAATTCACCATATCAAAATCATGGATCATCATATCTTTAAACAAACCGCCTGATACCTTTAAAATATCAATTGGTGGTGGTGCTGGATCAAAAGAGGTTATCGCCAAAAGCTCTGCTTTACCAATTCCGCCTGCATCAAGTTCACTCTTCAAAGCAACAAAATTTGGATCAAACCTGCGATTAAAACCCAACATTATTGGCTGACCGTTAGGTTTTGTATTTTCCAGGCATTGCTTTGCGCGAACTAAGCTTATATCGACTGGCTTCTCGCATAAAACTGCTTTGCCTGCTAACGTTGCTTTTTCAATAATTTCAGAATGGGTGTCGGTCGAACTTGCAACTAGAACCGCGTCGATCGATTTATCTTTATAAATTGCATCGACAGTACAGGCTTGGCCTCCAAAATCCCTTGCTAGCTTTTGCGCATTATCTTCAATAACATCTGCAACAGCCACTAATTTAGAGTGCGCATGCATAGAAATTGTGCTCGCGTGCACTCGTCCTATACGCCCTGCTCCGATAAGTCCAACAGTCAACATTTCTTTTCTCCGAAACTAAACTTTAACCTTTGCCTCCGAAAACTGGAGGCCTCGCATCAACCCACAAACCATTTTTCTTTGCAGACGCAACCGCTGCATACACCGCCGCCATCGAGCGGAGACCATCTTCAGCGGTTGGCAATCCATCTCTTTCGTATCCAGAAATTGCATCGGCTAAGTCCATATACATGTTAGCAACAGCTAGCGGGAAGCCTTCAGGATGTGCTATTGCAACTCTACTAATCCTTTTAGCATCGTCGTACAAATCAGCCTCACCTTTTTCAATGACTTGCGTTCGACCTGACAACGGAGTGTAGATCAACTGATTTGGCTGCTCAGAAGCCCAACGCAAGCCACCGGTTTCACCAAAAATTTGTATATCGAAGCCGTGTTGCCTACCAATTGCCACAGATGAAGTCCACAAACGTCCAACGACCCCTTTACTGAGGCGAAAATTAACAAATGCATCGTCTTCTAAAATTCTTGTAGAAATAGTTGACGCAAAATCTGCACTCAAACTTTCCACTGTATCATCAGAGATAAAACTAGCCAGATGCATTGCATGAATGCCACAATCAGCAAACTGACCAGAAACGCCAGCCATCTGCGGATCGTAACGCCATCGCACTCGTGGATTTTCTGCATCTTCGGCATCTGCATGGTGCCCATGACTAAAGTTTGTAATTATTAACCTTAATTTGCCAATATCACCGCTGCGTACCATGGCACGAGCTTGTCGAACCATTGGGTAAGCAGAATAGCAATAGTTTACTGAGAAGACCCTACCACTTTTCTTAGCAATTTTATAAATTTCTTCGCCCTCTTCAACTGTCATAGTCATCGGCTTCTCACATAAAACATTAAAGCCAGCCTCTAAAAAAGATTTCGTTATTTCAAAGTGGGTGGCATTTGGTGTCGCAACAGTGACAAGATCAACTGCATCATCTCTATTTTTCTCACCAACGAGCATTTCTGACCAGCTACAATAGGCTCTAGAACTATCAACACCTAGGCTTTCAGCAAATGCTTTGCCTTTTGCCGGCCTGTGATCAAAAGCGGCAGCTACCAACTCAAATCGGCCGTCTGCTATAGCTCCCAAGCGGTGTGCTGGACCAATTTGGCTTCCTTCTCCACCACCTATCATTCCCCATTTTAATTTGGTCATACTTAGTCTTTCTTAATGGTTTAATTAAATTTTCCAAAACTACTCAAATCAAACTGACACCAAATCAACCCACGCCCTCTGCTCTCCCGATTTGAGAGCAGCATTTACAACTCGAGAAACCTGTAAGCCGTCTTTAAATGATGGCCAATGAGACTTATTTTCCTCGATAGATAAAAGAAAATCACGAGCTTCAATTATTATTTGATCCTGATAACCGGTTCCGTGACCAGGCCCTTGGCAAAAAGGTTCATAATCTGGGTGCGTTGGTCCAGTTAAAATTTGCCTGAACCCTCTTTCAGCTTCAGGCCCGTCTGATCGGTATAGCCATATGGAATTCTGATCCTCTTGATCAAATCGCACCGAACCTTTTGTTCCATGAATTTCATACGCGTAACCCATTTTACGGCCCGTCGCAACACGACTAAAGTACATGTGCCCCATAGCGCCACTATCAAATCGGCACATAATTTGGGCATGATCATCGTTACCTACGTCTCCACCTGGGCGCTCTTTGTGAACGGTTTCATATTCGCAAAGTAGTGAGCGGATCGGTCCCATTAATGCAAGTGCTGCGTTTATCATATGTGGAGCCAAATCTCCTAGGGTCCCATTTGACATGCCACGGCACCTCCAGGATGCAGGTGTCTGAGGGTCTGCTAAGAAATCTTCAGTATGCTCGCCACGAAACCAAGTTACTTTTCCGAGTTCATCGTTAGCTACTAGCTTTCTCACAAATTGGCTAGCAGGCGTCCGAATGTAATTAAAACCGACCATATTCGGCAAACCACTCGCTTCTGCCGCATCAGTCATCACTGTGGCATCGTTAATAGAAGAGCCCAAGGGTTTTTCGCAGAATACTGGCTTACCCTCCGCAAACGCAGCTAGGGCAATTTCTCGATGCTCTACTTGGGGAGTTGCAATAATGACCGCTTCAACGGCTGGGTTTTTCACTAAGACACACCAATCAGATGTTGCCGTTTTAAAACCGTACGCCTTTCGATATTTTTCAGCAGTAGAGTCAGTTCGAGCACAAATCATTTGAAGCCTTGGCCTTAAGTGGGTATCAAACACGGCTCCAACCGAAGACATTGCAACTGAGTGCGCTTTGCCCATGTAGCCACCACCTACAATGCCTATTCCAATCTCACGCATTTTTAGCTAGAACCTTTTTAGAGACAAAATATTAGCTTTGTCGAAACGCGTATCACCAGTTCGGTATAACGGCAACATAAAACGTTTTGTATTTTATAGAGAAAATAAAGAAAGAAATTCTACAATTATGAACGAGCTATTTGAAGCGATAAAAGGTAAGAAATTTGCCGTGTTTGGAAGAGCAGGTATAGACCTTTTTTGCGATGAGATCGGAATAAAAAGTGAAAACGCTGTAAAATTTAGGTCAGACTTGGGTGGCTCATCAGCCAACATATGTACTGGACTGGTAAAGCTTGGATCACAAGCAAGCCTAATTACCTCAGTTTCTGATGACGCAGTTGGAAGATTTGCCGTTAATCGCTTGAGAGATTACGGCGTGGACATCAAGTACGTAAAAAAGATTTCGGGAGAATGTCGTACCTCTTTAGCTATATATGAAAGCGTATTAGATGATTTTCAGAATGTTATTTACAGAAACAATGCGGCAGATTTTCAAGTACAAATAGAAGATGTGGATAAAGTAGAATATGGTCATTTCAATGCAGTTATTACTGCCGGGACAGTATTTGCCTCAGACCCTTCTCGATCCTCCACATTTCATGCAATCAAAAATGCGCGCCAAGCCGGACTGCCTGTAATTTTTGATATCGATTATCGTCCCTATAGTTGGCCCTCTAGTGAAGTGGCTTCTGATGTTCTGTCCAGAGCGGGCATGAGCAGCGACCTTATTGTTGGTAACGATGAAGAGTTCGGCTTTATGGCGGGAGATTATGACCTTGGCCTTGATAAAGCGAGAGAATTGGCTTCTCTGGGCAAAACTGTAATTTATAAAATGGGTGATAAAGGTGCGATCTCGCTCAATGATAAGAATGAAATCAGAACCGGCATTTTCCCGACAAAAGCGATTAAACCTGTGGGCGCAGGCGATAGTTTTATGGCAGGATTACTGGCTTCAATAGCGGACGGTTTCAGCCTTGAAGACTCCGTACTTAGGGGATCAGCGTGCGCCGCAATTGTAGTATCGAAGCCTGGATGTTCCGGAGCAATGCCTACAACAGATGAATTAGAGACGTTTTTAAATGAAAGCTAATATTCAGTAATGTAATACGAAAGCTCAATTATGCATATTGCACCTTACGACAACAAAAATATTCCAATAGTGGACGTTAATCACGATCTCGTACCACTGAACTACTTCAACATTATCAAATTATCTAAAGGCGAAAATTTTAAATACAGGTTAAACCAATATGAAACGTGCATAGTACCAGCTACTGGCACCATAAATATTGATGTTGATGATCAAAATTTCAATTCGGTAGGAAATAGATCTGTCGACGTATGGGGTGGAGAACCGGAAGGTGTTTATGTCCCCACAGATACGAAAGTTTGCTTTGAATGTATAACTGATACAGCCGAGATTTTTATTGCTGGAGCAAAATTTGAAAAAGTTTTAGAACCTTTTGCAGTAAGACCCAAAGATATTGATTTAGTTCAATACGGATCAGACGATACAAAAACACATCGCAAAATAAAACATATCTTGGGTGCTAACCAGAGAGATAAAGTTGGAAGATTACTCGTAAGCGAACTCTACACAGTAGGCTCTGGCGGCTGGTCTGGTTTCCCGTCTCATAAGCACGATACTGATCGTATGCCTAAGGAGACCCGACATGACGAAACCTACAATTTCAGGTTTAAGCCAAATTATGGTTCGGGGCTGCAGATGCTGCAGCGGGAAGATAACAAACTGGGAGATGCCTATCATATAATGGACGGCTCGACAGTCTTAATTGATAAGGGTTACCACCCCTGCTGTGCTCTACCCGGCTACGAAATGTATTACTTCACCATACTTGGCGGATTAAGCCAAAGGCCATTGAAGCAATACTTTCAGCCAACACACGAAGAGCAGTTAGCCACAATACCAGGCATAATGGATATGGTGGCAAAATTTAAATGACAATTGCTACACTAACCGACGTATTACAGCCTGCCATGGAACAAAGGTACGCAGTCGCCGGGCTGGTCACACTAGGGTGGGAAGATATGCGAGCTTATGTTTGTGCAGCAGAAGAAGAAAATGTTGCGATTATTCTTCAAGCGGGACCGTCTTGCAGATCTCACACACCTTTGCCGATCTTAGGAAAGATGTTCAATTATCTAGCCAGTGAAGCAAGCGTTCCTGTTGTAGCTCATTTAGATCATGGGTATACAGAGGAGGAGTGTAAAGAGGCTATCGAATGTGGATTTACCTCTGTAATGTTTGACGGCTCGAGACTTTCACTGCAGGAAAATATAGACAGAACGGCACGCATTGCTGAATTGGCTCATGACGCGAATATTTCATGCGAGGGTGAAATTGGCTTTGTAGGTTATTCCGATGGAGAGCAATCAAACGGCACAGATCCATCAGAAGCAAATATATTTGCAAAAGCTTCAAAGGTCGATGCAATGGCGATATCCGTTGGAAACATCCATTTACAAAAACAGAAAGAGGGCAACCTGGACTTGGAAAGGATCAGACAAATAGAGAAAATAACTTCTATACCATTAGTGGTACATGGGGGATCTGGAGTGCCTTTAAAACAAAGATATTTTTTATCAAGAAATTCAAAAATATGTAAATTCAATATAGGTACAGAGTTAAGAATGGCCTTTGGCGACGCTTTAAGAAAATCTATAGCATCTGACCCTGATCAATTCGACCGCGTGGAGATTTTAAGCAAGACACATGAACCATTGGTGCAAGCTACAAGAAAAGTTTTAAAGGCATTTAAACCAAACTGTGGGAATTAAGAACAACAAAATGAAGTATGGATTAGCAATCGTCACATTTTTAGCTTTGTTGTGTCCGCTTACATCTAGCGCCAAGCAAATTAAAAATTATGAGTCAGAACTGATAGTCATTTATGGCGATATATTGGCCACCCGAAACTTAACCAAGGAACCAAACCCAGACTTTATAGGTTGGTACATAAGGATAACACCTGATGCTGCATCAAAGATTAACGCAGCGCACTTTCAATCAGATAAGTATATGAAAGAAAAAATAAGAGCAGGCCTTTACTTTTGCAGTTCGTCATATTGGAAAACAGGAAATAACTTAACCATTTCGTGTTCAAATTCCGAAGCAAATAATTAGGGATCATATAAAATATTTTAAAAACATCAAAGTACTTTTACGGACAATTGGCCGTCCAACAGAAAAAATATAGGCCGCAGACGCCCAATAGTAAGTATCAGATAAAATAATTAATCAAGAATATTTAATTAAATATTGGAATAAAACAAAAAAATAAATTTTTGACAAAAAACTAATATAAATAGGTTGCAAAATAAAAACTCAATATGTAAGTGTTAGCGCTAACTGTTTCTATTTTTTTTGGTGAAATTGGACTTAACTTGTCGTTTCAGACTTTAATAAAATAGAATCAGTTGTTAGAGTAACTTGGTACATAAGTACTTATTGGGAGAAAATTATGAAAAAATTAGTTATGGCGGGCGCTGCGCTCGCAATGATGGCGTCTACAGCAATAGCTGAGCGTTATGTTATGATTACACACACACAAGGTACTGACCCATTTTGGCCAGTAGTTGAAAAAGGCGGAAGAGATGCTGCTGCTGCAATTGGAGCAGACTTTGAATATAACTTTGATCCATCTGGTGACATGTCAGGAATGGCTAAGCTTATCGAAGCAGCTGCCGCATCTAACCCAGACGGGATAGTTGTGTCTCTGCCTGACCCAGATGCATTAGGTGGAGCAATCCGCGCGGCTGCAGACGCTGGTATTCCAGTTATCACAATGAATTCGGGTCTAGAGAATTCAGCTAAAGTCGGTGCGTTGATGCACGTTGGTCAGCCAGAGCTTTTGGCGGGACAAAAAGCTGGCGAGCGTGCTAAAGCAGAAGGTGTAACAAACGGTCTTTGTTTGAACCAAGAAGCTTGGAACACAGCCCTTGTTGATAGATGTGAAGGTTATTTCTCCGGTCTTGGCGGATCGTTGAACATGATCGACGTGTCTAATGATGTACAGCAAATTGAAACCAGAACAGCAGCTGCATTGTCAGCAGACCCTTCTATTGATGGGATTTTGGCAGCTGGCCCACATGTATGTGATGCGGCTAACAAAGCTATCAAAGATGTTGGCGCAGATGTACATTTAGCATGTTTCGACATGTCAGATGCTGTGACTGCAATGCTTAGATCTGGTGATGCTTCATTTACAATCGATCAGCAACAGCGTTTGCAAGGCTACATGCCAATCATTGTGCTGCATCTATATAACACGAATGCCGGTATGTTGCCTGGAGCTAATATTCCATCAGGTCCTGGTTTCGTAGATGCTTCAAACATTGATAATGTTGCGTCTCAGGCAGGCATAAACCGCTAATACCTTATGTAATAATAGGTAATAATAGCAGGCGAGCGAAAGCTCGCCTGTTTACTTAAGAGACACTAAAAATAGATATCAGAGGTTAAAATGTCGGAACGAAATGAATCTGACCGTCTTCAAAATGAAAGCTGGATCCAGCGTATGATGAGAAGGCCCGAAATTGGGTCTTTCATAGTCATGATAATAATTATTTTGGCCCTCGGCTTAGCATCTGAGGGAAAAGCTTTTAATGCTTTAGGCTTAAAGAACAATATAGCCATTATCGCCCAATTGGGAATAATAGCGGTTGGAGCTGCCTTATTGATGATTGCTGGCGAGTTTGATTTATCAATCGGGCCAATGATAGCCTTCGCAGGGATGTCGATGGCCATAATGTTGAAATGGGGTTTACCATTCGGCTTAGGAGAGGCAACGCCGTTTTCAGCTTTTGCAATAACTATGTGCATGACACTAGGGTTTGGATGGCTCATTGGAACTATTGTGGTCAGGTCAGGCTTATCAAGTTTCATCGTCACATTAGCCTTCTGGTTTTTTCTTCGTGGCCTCACCGAAGTTTGCTTCAGGCTGATTAACCAAAATACCAATGTGTCAGGGCTGCCAGATTTCAAAAAAGAAAGCTGGTTTGCCGAACAGATGGGTGGTGAAGTTTTCGGCTGGCTTTATGATGCATGGTTCTGGATTGGTCAAAAGGTAGCAGCCGGATTAGAATTCACAGCTGGGATGACCAAAGATGAAAAAATTGATCTTATAAACTATCTAAGCTTTCTAAACATAAACCGGAAAATGGAGCAATGGGTTACTGGATTTGATGCAAGACTTTTCTGGTTCATTATAATTGCAGGAGTGGCCTGGTATGTACTCGCAAAAACACAGATTGGAAACTGGATTTATGCCACTGGGGATAACAAAGAGAGCGCTCGTGCAAATGGGGTTCCGGTAAACAGAGTGAAAGTTGGACTTTTTATGTTTTCTGCTTTTTGTGCAACAATTTTTGCAGCATGCCAAGTCTTCGACACTAATTCATCGGATGCTGCAAAAGGAATGTTTAAAGAACTTGAAGCAATTGCGATTGCGGTAGTTGGTGGCATCTTAATGACCGGTGGCTTTGGCTCAATAGTAGGCGTAGTATTTGGTGCGGTTACCTTTGGCCTTGTTGCTAATGCCGTATTCTTTATCCCTTGGATCGATGGGGCGTGGTTTAGAGTATTCGTAGGTACAGTTTTACTGGCAGCCGTTTTTGCCAACGAACGTATTAGGAAACGGATTACCGGGGGAATATGAAAATGGCACCAAAGAGTTATATGAGGGTCGAGAATATTACGAAGAAATTCGGCCCCTTCACGGCTTTGAATGGCGTAGATTTGGATGTTTATCCTGGTGAGGTTCACGCTTTATTGGGTGACAATGGTGCAGGTAAATCTACGCTGATCAAAATTTTATCAGGAGTTCATCAGCCTACCAGCGGTACGATTTACATGGAGGAAGTTCAGAGATCTTTTCGAAGTCCTCGAGAAGCTTCTGCTGCCGGTATCGGAACTGTTTACCAAGACTTAGCAATCAATCAATTAATGAGCGTAACTCGTAACTTCTTTATGGGGCGTGAACTAACTTCTACGCTGGGCAAACTTAGAATTGACGAAATGAACCAAATTGCTCATGATGAAATGCTAAAAATTGGAATTGATTTTTCAGATCCATCTCAGGCAGTTGGAACTATGTCAGGCGGCCAGCGGCAAACCCTGGCAATTGCACGCGCAATTTATTTCGGCGCAAAAGTTCTTATCCTGGACGAGCCAACTTCAGCTTTGGGTCAAAAGCAGCAAATGGAAGTCCTAAAAACTATTAAACGCGTCAGAGCAAGAGGCGATATCGCAATTATATTTATTACTCATAATGAAATCCATTCTAGATTAATTGCCGACCGTTATACCTTTCTGGCACTTGGACAGGTTATTGGTCAGGGAACTAAATCTGAGTTGGAAGGTGGCGATATTAGGAGACTAATGGCAGGTGGAGCTGAAATTAAAGATTTAGAACAAGAATTAGCCAAAATCTAATATTTAACATCGGGGATAAGATATAAACTACCAATTAGGACCAACTTATCTAGGTATTGATCTGGGCACATCTGGTTTAAGATGCCTACTTGTAACACAAGACGGCCAATTTTTGGATAGTGCTGATTATAATTACTCTGTGAAAAGCATAGCACCTGGTTTTAATGAGCAAAATCCAAGTGACTGGATAGATGCCCTCAGGGCTTCCATGGGCAAGCTAAAAAACAGGAATGCATCGGCAATTGAAAGTCTACAAGCAATCGGCATTGCAGGTCATATGCATGGGGCAACATTGCTAGACAAAAATGGTGAAATTCTACACCCATGTATTTTGTGGAATGACACCCGCAGTTACAAACAAGCTTCAATATTAGATCAAGACGAAAATCTGCGCGAAATTACAGGAAATATTGTATTTCCAGGTTTTACAGCACCTAAGTTACTTTGGATCCAAGATAATAAGCCAGAACTATTCGAGCAAGTTGCGAAGGTTGTTTTACCTGCTTCTTATCTTGGATATTACCTAACCGGTGAATTCTTTATGGATATGTCGGATGCTGCAGGAACAAGTTGGCTCGACGTTGGAAATCGTTGTTGGTCGGAATACGCCCTAAAAGCAGGTAACATGCGATCTGATCAAATGCCAAAACTTCTGGAAGGAACTCAAGTAGCGTCGTCTGTATCTAAATTCATTGCAGACGAATTAGGTATTCCCAGCGGAGTTTCAGTTGTTGCTGGGGCGGGGGATAATGCTGCTGCAGCTTGTGGTGTTGGAATTATGAAGGAAGGTCAAGGTTTCGTATCAATCGGGACTTCGGGTGTCCTGCTAACTGCTAGAAATACATATTCTCCGTTAGCCCAATCTGCAATTCACACGTTTTGTCACGCACTTCCTAAAACATGGTATCAGATGGGTGTAATTCTGTCAGCAACGGATAGCTTGAACTGGCTATCAAGTATTACCGGAAAATCTCCAAAAGAATTATCAGAGAGTTTGGGTCATAAAATAACTGGACCTTCTTTGGAAAAATTTTATCCATACCTATCGGGTGAAAGAACTCCGTTAAATGATGCACATATAAGGGGAGGTTTCTCCAGTTTATCGACAAATAGTAATCGAATGAAACTCACTCAAGCCGTACTAGAGGGGGTTGCATTTGCCTTGTGCGATTGCTTAGAGGCGTTGAAAAAGGTGGGTCCTTGTCCAGACCAATTGTTAGCTATTGGCGGAGGTAGCCAATCGCGATTTTGGTTAGAGACTATAGCAACTACTTTAAACACAGCTATCGCTCGGCCCATTGACGGCGAATACGGTGCAGCTATGGGTGCCGCACGTCTGGCTATCCTGGGAAAAACCAGTGAACGCCTTAAAAATATTGTATCTCAGCCAACTATTTCAGAAATCATTGAGCCTAGAACTGATTTAACTGATCTTTATTCTGAAGCCTTCACCACGTACAGAAGCGCACCAGCTCACCTAAAAAGCATTCAGTAAAATTTTAAATATTAATTTACAAATTTAAAGGCTTATATCACAAACTTGATTGGCATCATTCTTCTCAAGTGCTACTTTTGTGTTTATATTTTGAGATAAATCTACGAGGCCATGCGCATGAATACAGTGGTAAATAGCTGGAATGAGTGGGATCCACTAAAACATGTAATTGTTGGTAAGGCCGATAATTGCCATATTCCCCCAGAAGAACCAGCCTTAGACGCAAAAGTGCCAGAAGACAGCGATATGCGAGGCCAATGGGGAAAAAGACCACAAGAAACAATTGTTCGAGCAAATGAACTTTTGGATAATTTTGCCTCACTCCTGACAAAACGAGGAGTAAAAGTCGATAGGCCAACGCCAATAGATTTTTCACAGCCGGCGACGACACCAGATTTTCATACAGAAAGTCAATTTGGATGTATGCCGCCCCGCGATGTTTTATTGACGGTAGGTTCTGAAATCTTAGAAGCAACAATGTCTTACAGATGCCGCTGGTTTGAGTATCTATGCTACAGACCGCTTATGCAAAAATATTGGGAAGAAGATAAAAACTTTAAACATGAGGCTGCTCCCAAACCACGGCTGACAGACGCAGATTATCATCAAGATTACCTATCGAAAAAAATTGGTGTTGAAAAACGCTTAAAATGGACCGCTGAGAAATTCTTCGTTACCACAGAAGAGGAACCATTGTTTGACGCAGCCGATGTTTTGCGTTTTGGGAAGGATTTAGTCGTACAGCATGGGTTTACCACAAATTTGAAAGGAATAGAATGGATACGTCGTCATTTTTCTGATCACAGAGTTCATGCCGTGAATTTTCCTGGCGATCCATACCCAATACATATCGACGCTACATTTACTCCGCTGAAACCTGGCTTGATATTAAATAATCCTCAACGCAGTCTACCTGACGAACAACGAAAACTGTTTGAGAAAAATGATTGGGAAATTATTGACGCTGCTCAACCAGCTCACAATACTCCTCCACCGTTGTGCTATTCATCAACCTGGCTCAGTATGAACGTTTTAGTATTAGATCCTAAAACAGTTTGCGTTGAAAAATCTGAGGTATATCAAGCTGAACAGATGGATAAGCTTGGAATGGAGGTAATTCCAGTCGATCTCAGAGACGCCTACGCATTTGGTGGGGGTCTGCATTGCTGCACCGCAGATGTTTTTCGCGAAGGTTCTTGCGAAGACTACTTTCCAAATCAAGCTTAAGGTACGAAACTAAATTATACTAACTTGAAAGACAAAATGTTGAAGAACTGGTACCTGCATCAAGGATCTAAATGACCGCTAATTCAATTAGTATATTTGTTGATGCTGATGCCTGCCCGGTTAAGTCAGAGATCGAACGAGTGGCTAACCGACATAAAATGCAAACTTACATTGTAAGTAATGGAGGAATTCGTCCCTCTCAGAACCCTCTAATTAAACTTGTTGTTGTAAATAAAGAATCCGACGCTGCTGATATCTGGATATCTGAAAATTTGAACACGAATGATATTGTTGTTACATCTGATATTGTGTTAGCAGCTAACGTAATTGAGAAAGGGGCCAAAGTAATCAAACCAAATGGAGAGATTCTGAACAGTAAAAATATTGGAGAAATTTTGGCAATGCGTGATTTGATGTACGATATCAGAGCAGCCGATCCCTTTCGTCAGAGTGGTGGCTCTGCATTTAGCAAAAATGACAGATCAAAATTTTTAGACAGCTTGGAACGTCTCGCCAGAATAAGAGTTTAAACCAATGACCATTTGAAAAAAAATAAAAAGCAAACTATTTAACTTGCTTAGATTATTAATAAATATTGGCTCATTACATTGAACAGAAATAGCTATAATATAGGTTTCTTAATTTTTGATGGCTTCCCGATGGCTTGCCTCACGTCTATGATCGAACCTTTGAGGGCTTCGAACGAGATATCAGATACGAAAAGTTTTGAATGGAAGTTATTTTCCGAAAATGCTGATAAAGTGGAGGCAAGTGCTAAGGTAGCATTTGAAACTGATGGTAAAATTGAAGAAATAGAAAAGTTAGATGCTTTAATATTACTTTCACCTCCAAATGCCAATTTTATAAATAGCAGAAGTGTTGGCGTCATAAGAAGATTAGAGAGGCATGGCTGCACAATTGGCGCTGTGTCAGGAGGCGTATTTTTGCTAGCAAAAGCTAAAGTTCGGCCAAATATTAGATATTCTGTGCATTGGTGTTATGCCGCTGCTTTTACAAACCAATTCCCAAAAAACATCTCTTCTGAACAAGTAATCGAAACTGATGGAAATATTATGACCGCCTCAGGGGCTGCTGCTGCATTCGATCTTGCCCTATTGTTGATACGGTCGAGACTAGGATCAAGTATAGCAGCAGAGGTTGCATGCTGGTTTCAGCATCCAATAATGAGAAATCAAGATGTAAAACAAGTTATACCTAGTTTAAATGAGCTAGAAGGTTTAGAGGAAATGCCTGAAATAGCCCGAAAAGCTATTTCCTTGGTAAACCAAAAAATTTATTACCCCCTTCGGATTAATGATATAGCTGATGAAATTGGAATTACTTCTCGGCATTTATCTAGAATATTTAAGGAAGCAACGGGGGAAAGTCCTCGTCAATATTTTCGCAAACTTAGAGTAAATGCTGCGCGACAAATGATATTGTACACAAATGAAAAGATAGGTGAAATCGCTGTTTCAGTTGGGTTTTCCAGCGCTTCCATTCTGCGCAGTCATTATATTGATCTGTTCTCTTTGTCCCCAGAGGAGGAGCGAAAAAAAATTAACCTATTTAGAGTAAAAGATAACTTTCCAATACCAGTAACCTAGTCAGACAACTGCCTTCAATGCTGCAATAATCGCATGATAAAGCGTTTCAGCTGCAGACCTTGGACCCAGAATAGTGATATTTTTTATATCACGGCAAATGAGAAAACATCCCAAATGGTCCATTTGACAACGTGTAACCTCACCGCCTTTGAAGGAAGCGACGTCTACATTACACAAAAGAGAGAGGGGCGTGGCTAATTCAGATCCTTTTAAATCAAATCTACACCACGCGTCTGTTTGCTCAGTTACAGAAGCTTTTCCCACAGAAACTTCGCTAAGCTCGCTCGCCAAATCTTCATGGATTTCAATTGGAGCTTCAATTAGCCATTGAGATGGACCTATCCAAAATGAAGAAATCTTCTCAAAATTAGATCCCATAACATCCGGAAGTGAACTTCCTATAAACTGCTCTAATTTCTTTTTTGCGTCGTTTTCACTGCCTTTTCGCAAAGAATAGGAAGCTAAAGAATAAGCAGTTACTTCGGAGATGGTATAGGGGCCAACCACCTTACTTATCAGCTCCCTATTTCCTAATGGTGAGATAGGACTCAAATTATGCACGCAACCGCTCCCCTTCTGGATCAACAAAGTGAGCACTTACGACCTTAACAATATGATCGTGACCCGTTAGTGGACTGACGAGACGCACAACTTCTCCAATCCGAGTATCACCTGCCTTCAAAAAACCTATTCCAATATGACAATTTAAATTAGGAGAAAAGCAAGCAGATGTTATATAACCCTGATCGTGGCCAGCATCTACAGGGCCTCCGGTGTTCATTAAATGCGCTCCTGCTGGAACTGCATCATCAGTTTCAACCGGCACAAATCCAACCAATTTCAGAGCGTCTTGAGCATTGAGACCTTCACGTTCTGACAAAACTGATCCAATGCTATCCTTCTTTTTTGACACCATTCTACCCATTCCTAAGTTTAAGGCTGTGGTGGTTCCATTTAGCTCGTTACCAGCCGCATGCCCTTTTTCAATACGCATAACACCAAGAGCCTCAGTACCATATGGAACTATATCAAACTCTTTCCCAGCTTTCATTATTTCGCGCATTAAGGAGTCGCCATATCGTGTTGGAACTGCAAGTTCATAAGCTAACTCCCCAGAAAAAGAGATCCTAAACAACCTAGCTCTGAGACCACCACAAACCGTAATCTGTCCACAAGCCATGAAGGGAAATCGTTCATTTGAGATATCATATTCTTCATCTACGATTTTTCTTATTACATTTCGACTATTGGGTCCTGCGATCGCGAACTGAGCCCAGGCTTCAGTAGTGGAAATTAACTGCACATCCATTTTTGGTAACAAACATTGCCTTACAAATTCCATATGGCGATAAACTGATACTGCATTTGCAGTTGTCGTCGTTACAACAAAATGGTTTTCGTCCAAACGAGCCGCCGTTCCGTCGTCCATTGCAATACCATCTTCTCTCAACATCAAACCATAACGCGTTTTCCCAACTGCTAATTTTGCAAACCCATTACAATAGATTAAATTAAGAAAACTAGTAGCATCTTTTCCTTGAACATCTACCTTTCCCAACGTAGTTACATCGCATACTCCAACAGATTTTCTAGTTTGGAGAACTTCTCGGTTTACCGATTGCCGCCAATGAGTTTCACCCTTTTCCGGGAACCATTGGGCGCGCATCCACATTCCAACCTCAACAAAAACGGCACCCCTTTCTTCTGCCCACTGATGGCTTGGAGTTTTCCTGACTGGCCTAAAGTTCTCATCACGCGATCTTCCAGCAAAAGCCCCAATCGCCGTTGGTGTATATGGTGGACGATATATAGTCGTTCCTACTTCTGGAATTGGCTTACCAAGTAAATTAGCCATTATTGCTAAACCAGAAATATTCGCCGTCTTTCCCTGGTCAGTTGCCATTCCCAAAGTCGTGTATCGTTTCAGGTGTTCGACAGAGGTAAAATTTTCTTGCTTTGCTAACTTTATATCTTTTGCTGTAACATCATTTTGCTGATCAACCCATCCGCGAGACGTGCCCTTCACCATCCAAAAGGGCTCTATAGCCTGCGCGACGTCCCCTTGCACTTTTGGCATATCAATACTTTTGGCCTTAACATTCAAGTTTTCAAGTGCTTGTTTTATCACATCAGAGCCTGATTTGATAACCTCCTCTAATTCCATAAAACCCTTGGCAGAACCTGCTACAAGCATACCACTTGGGCAATTATCATCAGGTATGAATGACTGAATACTTTCTTTCCAAATTGGACGACCACGGTGATGACTGCTTATATGAATATTCGGGTTCCATCCACCCGACACGCCTAAAGCTCCACATTTTAATGTCCGCTGGGTTCCATCTTGATGATCAATAGTAATACTTCGCAAGCCACGGCGTCCGTAAGTATTAGAAATAACGGCATTAGAAAATGTTTCATAATCGGGCGACTTAACTTTTTGATCTCTTGTGTCAATGACGGCTGCAACATTTACGCCTTTATTAAGCAGCGCGCGTGCGGTCTGATGACCATCATTATTGTTTGTGAAGATTGCCACATTTTGACTTGGTGTGACTGCCCACCTATTGACGTAGTTTCTAATAGCTCCCGCTAACATTACACCAGGCCGGTCATTGTTCTCAAAAACTACTGACCTTTCTGTAGCACCAGAACAAAGTATCGCTTGCTTCGTATAAATACGCCACAGGATCTGCCTAGGTTTTCCAGAAACTGGAGTTTTAAGATGATCGGAGACACGCTCAACTGCCCCGTAGATACCATGGTCAAACGCACCAATAACCGTTGTTCGAGTAAGAACTTTTACATTGTCAAAATCGCTTAACTCGTCCGTAATACCTTTTGCCCATATATTTCCCGCTTGTTCATCCAAAATATAATTCTCTGCATTAAGTCGTCCGCCAGTAACAAAGTCTTCATCGACAATAATAACTCGGACACCCGACATCGCCGCAATAAGTGCTGCAAGCAAACCAGATGGCCCTGCCCCTATGATTAGAAGATCCGCGTGAAGGAAACCTTTATCGTAGCAATCTGGGTCCGGCTCTAAAGAAGCCGACCCCAAACCTGCCGCTCGCCGAATGACTGGCTCGTATACCTTTTCCCAAAAAACAGACGGCCACATAAATGTTTTATAGTAAAATCCGGCTGTTAAAAAAGGTGCTAACAAGTCATTAACCCCTAAAAAGTCAAAATTTAGGGATGGCCAGCAATTTTGAGGATTAGCGACAAGTCCATCATAAAGTTCCGTTGTTGTAGCTCGAGAATTTGGCTCTTTTCGATTTCCAGTTCGCAACTCTACAAGCGCGTTTGGTTCCTCCGAACCAGCGGATAGCATACCCCTAGGCCTGTGATATTTAAACGAGCGCCCAACTAACCGAATATCATTTGCAAGTAACGCTGAGGCAAGTGTATCACCCTCAAAGCCCTGCATAGATTGCCCATTAAATTCAAATTCCCGGGGATTATTACGGTTAATTAGACCACCTTTTAGTCTATTTTTTTGTGTCATACTACCGACCCTCCTCGGTAGCCACGTCACTAGCCAATCTAACTTCTTTGATTTCATGACTTACGGTATCCCGAGTGACTACCAACCAGGATCTGTCACCATATTCATGGAACCATAACTCACGATGCAACCCAGCAGTATTATCCCTTAGATAGCCATAATCT
>CACKSH010000018.1 GCA_902602765.1 Paracoccaceae bacterium | reverse complement strand
TTCGCGTGGCACTGATGTAAGGCCAGCAAGATACAGAACCATGTTGAAACCAAATCCTTGCCAAATTCCGATAAATGCAATTGTTCCCAGGGCATACCTTTTGTCGCCTAACCATATCGGAAACCTATCGGCACATGCTGCTCCATACCAGCTTTGCAACGGATCGGCGCCATACCAAGACCCAGTAAAGAAACCATAAATAAGCCTTTTGTCGCAGCCTGATCGAAGGATGTCATTAACTACACCCATGATTGGATTTAGTGCAAATTCCCACACGATCGCCATCGCAAGTAGGGTCGCCATGACAGGCAAAAAGAAAATTGCCTTATACAATTCATTGCCAATCCTGAGGCTTGAGATAAGTAGAGCCGATCCCAACCCTAGTGCAACTGATATTGGCACAACAATAAGCACATATGTTAGAGAAGCACTAAACATCTTCGCGTAGCTTCTCCGAGAAAATAATTTCTCGTAGTTGTCCGTTCCAATCCAATTGAACGAGCTATTTCCAAGACTATAATCTGTCATTGATAGCGTTGCTGCGACTATCACAGGCAAGATCAATAAAATAAACATAAGCAACAGTGCCGGTGCGATAAACCAGTAATGCACTTTTGAATTTTGCATTAACTGTTACCCCTTCCTTTTGCATCAATTCTCTTGCCGTTCGCGTCAAATACAAGATACTTATTGGGACTTGCCCCAAAAGAAATTTTGTCACCAATTTTTGTGGAGTTAGCATCTTGTGGATCGGCCCGAATGACTACTTTTTGGGTTTCTAATCCAATATCTAGATGGAGAAAAACATCAGATCCAAGGTTCTCCTTATAAGTTAATAGTCCAGAAAAAGAACTTTTAGCGCCAGATTGTAAAACTAAATCTTCGGGTCGGATACCTATCGATAAAGACTGTTTTGTCTTGTCTTTGAGCGCTACTTTTATTTTTTGACCGAGACAATCAATCGACCCTTTTTCATCACAACTTGCTGGTAAAATATTCATTTTTGGACTTCCTATAAACTCCGCCACTCGAATGTCTGTAGGGTCTTCGTAAACTTCGTCAGGTGGTCCAAGCTGGAGCAAATCTCCATCCATCATCACCGCTATTCTGTCTGACATTGTCAGAGCTTCAGCTTGATCGTGAGTGACATAAATAAATGTTGCTTTAAGTTCTCTGTGTAATTCGGAAAGTTCGGCGCGCATATGCACCCTTAAACTTGCATCAAGATTTGACAGTGGCTCATCCATAAGAAAAGCCGCTGGGTTTCTTACCATAGCCCTACCAAGTGCAACCCGTTGTCTTTGACCTCCCGAAAGTTGCCCCGGCTTTCTATCTAGAAGTGGTTCAATCTTTAAGATTTCTGCTACTTTTTGCACCTCAGAGGAAATAATTGACATTTTTTTGCTACGTTCAGGCATTAAATGTCCAAACAAAGGGACCCTTTCGAGTGCTGTTAAATCTCGCAGTTTTAGTGGCGTGATTAGGTTTTGATGGACTGTTAGGTGAGGATAAAGAGCATAGGATTGAAACACCATTGCTAAGTCACGTTTGCTAGGTCTAGTTTCGTTTACAATTGAGCCGTCGATAAATACGTCGCCGGTTGACTGTGTTTCTAAACCCGCAATTATTCGTAATGTAGTTGATTTTCCACATCCAGATGGTCCTACAAGGGTTAGGAATTCACCGTCAGCAATGTCCAAGTTTATGTCATTCAGAACACTTTGTGAACCATATGCTTTAGTTACACCCTTAAGTGTTATTCCAGCCAAATTGTCTCCCCCCATATTTCACTGGTTTAAAGTGCCAGTGGAGAATCAAGTCCACTTCCCGCAAGTGATCCCGCCCGATTCTTTATATAGGTTGCAATTGTAACAATTATTTGTAAAGTCAGATAAATTTGGACCTAATATCGGGAAAATCTATATTGATCCCATATCGTCATTTAATTTACACCCTTGCAGTGGCCGAACATGGGAGCGTTCAAGCTGCATCTAATCGCATTGCAATATCCCAACCTGCGCTCAGCGCTGCAATTCAAAAAGTTGAACAGAATTATGGTTTAAAAATATTTCTTCGAGCCCGGCCAAATAAATTAATTCTCACTCCTGATGGAAAGCGATTTATAGCGAGAGCAAAAGTTCTTATGGAGGAAGCAGAAGAATTTGAAGATAATATAAGAAACTTAAGTAATACATTGAATGGGACGATCCAACTTGGCTGTTTTACTCCCACCGCTGCTTTTATTATTCCATTAATTTTGAGTGCACTAAAAGATCGAGATTTGGACATTACTCTGGAAGTACATGAAGCGGATCTAGGTGAGTTGAATACTATGTTGTCACAGGGCAGTATTGATTTGGCACTTGCCTATAATATGTCGCCCAGTCCTTCGATTGAATTTGAGACGCTGATAGAGGCGCAGCCCTATGTTTTACTGTCTAAAAATGACCCTCTTGCTTCAAAACAGGCTATCTCTCTAACGGAGTTAGTGGATAGGGATATGGTCTCACTCAGCTTGCCAATTACTCAGCAATTCTTTTTATCTTTCTTTTCAAAGTATAATCTTCGGCCAAAAGTGCGGTATCAAACTAAATCTTACGAACTTGCCCGAAGTTTAGTTGCAGCTGGGGAGGGGTATGGAATATTTATAATGAGGCCGCTCTTTGAGCGTGCTTACAATGGTAATGAGCTGGTTTATCTACCCTTAATCGAAGATGTACCATCCGCCCAGTATGGTATTGCAATGACAAATAGGGCTATACCCACGAAGTTGATAGATACTTTCACCACTGTTTGCCGAGCGACATTAGGAAAAAATCGTGCTGCTGATCAATTTTTTATTAAACCTTGAGATTTTTAAGAGTGCCAAGATAATTTTTTCTTAAATTTTGGCTGCCGGTAAACTTCCTTCAATATAAGTTCAACTAATTCAAACTGTGTCTCACCATTTACATCTTCAAAATATAAGTGGCTTGGCCAAGGTTCATTTACAAAGTTATTTTTTGGAAGCTCTATTCCTTCACAAACTTCGCGAATTGCAGCCACATATGATGCAGCAGCAGAACTTAGCAGTGTTTTTGCTAATTCAATGTCCTCTATGCTGTTTCTATCAACTTCAGCTGATCCTATGCCTGTTGTCAGAGGAATGTTTCTCATTAAGGATTGGTTTTTATAGAAACTTACGTCGACCTTATCAGCCTCAAGACGCATCATAAACTTTCGGCAAACACTAAATTTAATCTCAGTCAATTCCTCAAGGTCAACTTTTGAAATATTACTAGAGCCGCTGGATTTACGCCGTGATCCTCTGGTTTTTTTTTGGGACATTAGCAACGTGATCGCCTCGGTAATTACAATCAAATACTTTATCATCCCACAAGTCTCCATTATCCATGCGCTGTATCGATCTAATTGACATGGTCTTGCAATTTTCAGGGCCAATAAAAAATGGAGAACCAGAGGCATCAGACAATTCTACCCAACCATTGGGAAATATAGTCAAATGGTGCTCTATCCAAGGTATAAGAACTCGATCAGCTAAATGGTCTAACAATTTGTTTACATGTTCTGGATCGTTTACAACGTCGGCGAGTAGCGGTTCTTGACCATAGATATCTGCTGCCAAACTATAAGGTGCAGAGATTTGTAACAAGGGATCCATACCGGTCAACTCTTCCGTAACTCTCAAAATATCATCCACAATTTTTGGAATTCCACTATCAAAATCAGGGGTATTTAATAAAAAGCAATTTTCTTTATTTATGAGAGGTTCATCTGGATCAGACCCAGGTGGAAACTTGTCTGGATACATCATTTTTTGGCCTACTGCCTCACACGTGAAAGCATAAAGAGCCCAGGTCATATAAAGCTTTGTAACCCCTAGTAACCTACCAACTGTAAGATTTGCACGAACATACCTATATGGATCAGTGCAGTAGTATTCTTTTGATTGCACCCCATAAAGGTCATGTAGAACTGATAGGGCAAGCATATGAACGGATGCCGTAGAATGTATTTCATCATTTTGTGCCAGAAGTGAAAAATTTTCGTCAAACTCGCCTATAAGCGCAGCATCAAAAATTTCCTTCATGGTCTCTCGACCTTTTGGATCGCCCGACTGCCAACTTGATAATAATTTTAATCCGTTAGGATATGCGTAGTTTTCTATCATTACCATAAATGCAACCTACACTTTTCATTCACTAAAGTTATGCTTTGGACGAAAATAGTGCCAAAGCTGGTATCTATTTAAGATATATCTAGCGTTAATGGGTGTAGTATATAGACCCATTTTAGAAAATTTATTAAGCCCAATTTATCTGTAACAAAAGTTTTTGTTAGATTACACTGAGACTGAAAACATTTTGTAAAAAAAACAAACCTAAAAAACACACTATACCTGCAAAAATTGGTGTAACTATCCAGCCTGCTATTATTTTTCCTAAAACATTCCATTTAACAGCGGTAATACCCTGCAAGATAGATATGCCAAAGATTGCACCTACGACCGCTTGTGAGCTTGAAACTGGTACCAGTGGTATTGTTGGAAGTCCGTACCTTGAGAGCAAAGCCTCAAGCCCTTGCGAGGCGAAAAGGAATAAAACAATAGAATGTGAAATTACAGCAACTAGAGCAGATGTCGATGAAAGTTGACCTAAATCGCTTCCTACAGTTAGCATAACCTTTTTGGAATACGTACATACGCCCAGTGCAATGGCTAAGCCTCCAAGTAAAAATAATTGTTGGGTTGATGAGAAACTGAATGATCCAATTTTTAATTCGGCTAAAGGCTGTACGGGAATGAAAACACCTATGACGTTTGCTATATTATTGGCGCCTAATGAATAGGCACCTAAAGCGCCAGCAAAAATGAGTGCAAATCTTTTATAAGCATCTAAGCGAATTAAACTTAATTTCATTTTTCTTCCAAAGTACTTTGATACCTTCAAAATCACTATCGCTATAACTGCAGCTAACAGCGGGCAAATGATCCAAGTGCTCAAAATTTTTGCTAATGTTGATGTGTCAGTTGCCTGGTTAGAAAAAAAATTCCAACCAATAATAGCGCCAACAATGGCTTGAGAGGTTGATACTGGAAGACCCGATTTGGTCATTACAAAAACCGAAAACCCAGCAGAGAGTGCAGTCATAAAAGCACCTGGTAGGGCTGTAATAGCTCCCAATTTACCTAATGTCTGGGATGTGCCGGCGCCAGAAATAACAGCGCCAAGTATTACAAAAATTGAACAGATTATTGCAGCGTTACGCCAGCTGACCATTCGTGTTCCAACTGCAGTCCCAAAAACATTGGCTGCATCGTTAGCTCCAAGGGCCCATCCTAAGAATAGGCCGCTGGACAAAAACAATAAAATAATTGGGTCAATCACAATTACGTCAATCGTTTAATTGCGTAAATAGAGAGCCTATCCGCCACATCTTCAGCATGATCTGCAATTCCGTCTATGCCATTTACGAAATCTCTGAGATGTAATTTTTCTACTAACTTAATCTTTGACTCGAAAATTTGCACTTTTAAATCACTACTGACTTTATCTGCTTCTTTCTCGTAAAGTGTGACTTTTGCATTGTGAGCTGGTACAGCATGGGGATTTCTGAAAAAGGCTTGACAACTAAGCGCTAACTCGTCAACGGCTTTAATTACCATATTTGTTAAACGCTTAAAACCATTGGCAAACTGATCATGAATTACAGGCTTTTCGATGTAAAAAGCCCAAAGTGAACTTTGGAATAATGTTAGAACATCATCAGCAGTTTCAATCAATCCAAGTACATCTCCTCGAGAGTCTGGAATAAGAATGTTTTTATATAGTTTTTGCTCTATATCACGACGCAAACTATCCGCTTGTGTTTCTAATTCTCCAACTGTGTCCAAACGCTCTTTAAATTCTTCCGAAGCCCCTTCACGCAGGTAACCCCGTACTGCCAGTCGGTAAATTACTGAAGCTTCCGCCAGTTTTTCAAAAAACTGATCTATTTTACTTTCTAACTCACTAGTTCGCTTAAATAGGCTAAAATTTTCAAACATAACACAAATCCGATTTGCCTCAAAAACTTCAGAAACTTCTCAAATCCTCAGAAATGGGTTTCCATATGAGAAGGCATACAATAAAGTGGGATTAATATATATACCCAATTTTCACCTAATTTATACCCAATTAGAGATTATTTATGCCTAAGTCAGCAAGTGGAGCACTTTTATCAACCCTAGAAATCGATAGAAATTTAAAGGTTCCCTTATATAAACAGTTAGAAAACTTCCTTAGAAGCTCAATACTTGATGGTATGTTAAAGCCCAAACAAAAGTTACCATCCTCACGAGAGTTAGCAGAGGATTTGGGTATTTCTCGAATAACAGTAAAATCAGTTTATGAACAATTACTGGCAGAAGGGTATTTAAAATCTAAACCTGGATCTGGAACCTATGTAAGTGAAGATCTAGAACTTTTTAACTATAAAAAATTAAAGGCGGTTATGATCAAACCCGCCGATGTTGAAGGAAAGCTGCCTGATCGGGTTGATCCTATTAACTTATCTCGAGCTACTATTAGATATGGTGAAACTGCGCCGTTCAGACCTGGATTGCCTGCGCTTGATAAGTTCCCAATAAAAAGTTGGAATAAATATATATATAATGCGATGTCTCAAAGTGATCGCTATAATTTAGGCTATGGGAGCTTAAATGGGTCAAAGGATCTAAGAAAATCTATAGCTCAGCATCTCGCTGATGCTAGAGGTCTCAGAGTAGATGCTGAACAAATAGTAATAACCTCCGGTGCTCAGCAAGCTTTTGTTCTAATTTCATTTGCACTCTTAAAAGCTGGAGATACTGTTTGGTATGAAAATCCAGGTCATATTGCTGGGCGAGATGTGATGAAAGCAATGGGTGCAAGCGTTATGCCCGTACCAATTGACTCTGAGGGTCTTAATTTAGACTACGCCAAAAATAATTTTGAACTTCCAAAATTAATTTTTGCAACTCCCTCCCATCAACATCCATTAGGTATAACAATGAGTTTGGCACGCAGGCTAGCCTTGTTGAAATTTGCAAGTAGCAAAAATTCTTGGATAATTGAAGATGACTACGATAGTGAATTTAGATATCGAGGACGACCATTGCCGGCCCTAAGCGCATTGGATGAAGAGCGTCGGGTATTTTACGTTGGAACCTTCTCAAAAGCTTTATGTTCGGCCGTTAGGTTGGGGTATGTAGTAGTCCCTGAATGGTTAATTGAAACATTTACAAAAGCGATGAATTTATTGGGTCAAAATGCTTCACCTATTACAGAGGCTGCGCTTGCCCAATATATAAATGATGGGCGCTTTGCGGAGCATATCAGAAAGATGCGACGCCTATACAGAGAAAGACGGGATACTCTTATTGAGTGTTTAAACCAAGATTGTTCTGACATCTTAAGTTTTAAGAGTAGTGATGCCGGAATGCACATAATCGCTGACTTGAAAAGTGGTTTAGATGATGAATTTGTCTACAAAGCTTTATTGGATGATGGAATAGAAAGTTTGCCACTATCAGTATACTGCCTTAAGCCTATCAAGAGGTCAGCACTGGTTCTTGGTTTCTCTGGGGTGGCGCGGAAGCGGATGCCAAGCTTAGTCAGAAAAATGTCTGAGACTTTACGAAATATTCATTGAAATATGACTATTTATCAATGATAAAAAATTCTTTATTACACGAACGTTGCTACGCTGCTTAAGAAAAGCAACAGTCTCGTTCATTATTAAATTGCTACCGTACAAGTTAGCTTTAACTACCCGACTATCATTGATGAACTCTGCCTCGGATATAAAGCCTATTCCAGCACCTGATGCCACCAGTTCTCGCATTGCCTCACGACCCTCTACTTCTATTATAGGTCGAAGCTGAACACCTTGCTTTTTAGCCTCCTCCTCAACAATTTGTCGAGTAGTGGACCCTTTTTCTCTAAAAATAATTGGTAGCCGTTTAACATCTATCATTTTGAGTATTGGCTTATGAGGTTTTAGATAATCGGGCTGGCCGAATGCTATAATGTTACTACTTCCGATAAACTTTATGCCAATATCAAATTTATTGCTTAAGTTTGGCATTATTCCAATTTCTGCGTTAAACGATCTAAGTGCCTTCTCAACCTCTTCAGAATTCCCAGACCTTAGGATAACCTTTACGTTTGGATATCTTTTTCGAAAAGCTGCTAAGATGTTGAGGACATGTGACGCAGAGTCAGCAATTATCCTAATACTACCTTTTAGATCTTGTCCGGTTTCTGAAATATAATCTTCAATTTGTTGCTCTACGTCGAATAGCTGTTTTGTTAAAATAACAAGTTTTTCCCCGGTATCGGTGAGTGAAATTTTTTTATTATGCCGACGCAGTAAAAGAGTATCATAGTTCTGCTCTAATTTTTTTACTTGCTCAGATACAGCTGGTTGACTGATTTTTAATTTTTCAGCTGCAATTGAAAAACTGCTGTAAATAGCGACGAAATGAAATGCTCGTAATTGGCTATATCTCAAGTTTTATCCATAGTTTTGTCATAAGTTTTACCTATATTAATATAATTTTTTACAATTTTACATATATATGACTTAAAAGTAATAGTCAGTATAGAAAAAAATGGAGATTTTTATGTCTTTGAAAGTGCCGAGTATCGAAGCGCCGCGATTGGGGGAACCTTTTTTGCTAACCCCCGGGCCACTGACAACTTCTTATGATGCTAAGGCAGCTATGCTAAAAGACTGGGGTAGTTGGGATGGTGATTTTCGACGAATGACCCAACAAATGAGAGATAAGCTCATAGAAATGCTAGGGAGCGGTCACGAAAATTTTGATTGTGTTCCAATGCAAGGAAGCGGATCTTTTTCTGTTGAAGCAATGTTAGGTTCGTTTGTGCCAAAGGATGGTAAGGTTTTAGTTTTATCGAATGGTGCATACGGCCAGCGGGCAGCAAAAACTTTAACTTATCTCAAACGTGAACATATTGTTTTGGATAAAGGCGACTATCTGCCGCCTCGTGGAGAGGAAGTTTCTAAAATCCTTAAAGCTGATGAAGATATTACTCATGTTGTTGCAGTCCATTGTGAAACAAGTTCGGGTATCCTAAATCCAATAGAAGAAATATCCGATGCTACGTATAAAGCAGGTCGAAAGTTACTCGTCGATAGTATGTCGGCATTTGGGGCTATACCACTTGAACCCAATAAAATAAAATATGAGGCCGTAGTTTCTTCTGCAAACAAATGTATCGAGGGTGTACCCGGTTTTGGGTTTATTCTAGCTCGAAAGTCGGCTTTGGAGGCGGCAAAAGGAAATAGTCATTCGCTTTGCTTAGATCTTCATGACCAGTGGTCTCACATGAATAAAACTGGCCAGTGGCGTTATACTCCACCAACCCATGTTCTGGCTGCATTTTTAGTAGCGCTTGAGGCGCATCGCAAAGAAGGTGGGGTAACCGGACGCGGTGCTAGGTATAATAAAAATAAGAATACTTTGGTATCTGGGATGAGGTCCATTGGATTTGAGGCTCTTTTGGGTGAGCGCTGGTTATCGCCAATAATTGTCACATTTTTTTGTCCTGCAGACCCGCATTTTGATTTTACGCAGTTTTATGATTTGATGAAATCAAAGGGCTTCATCATCTATCCTGGAAAATTAACTGTTGTCGACAGTTTCAGAATTGGTTGTATTGGACAAATGGACGATCAAATTATGCTTAAAGTTGTTAAGGCAGCAAAACAAAGCCTTCAAGAGATGGGAGTATCCGATGCCTCGCCTCCTATTAAGGCTTTGGACGAAAGAAAGCGACTTCAGGCTTAATCTTATATATCAAAAGGGAAATTTAATGACACTAGTACCCCATGTAATCGCTAATGAAAGAACTTATCCGATGCCAAAAAGATGTGCTATTGCAATCTGCCTGGACGGTTGTGAACCTGAATATTTAGATGTGGCGATAGCTGAAGGATTAATGCCAAATTTACAGATGATGCGTGAAACTGGCACTGATCGAATTGCGCATTCTGTTATTCCAAGCTTTACGAACCCCAACAATTTGTCGATTGCTACCGGTCGCCCTCCTGCTGTACATGGGATTTGTGGTAACTATCTCTTTGATCCCGATACTGGGGAAGAGGTGATGATGAATGATGTGCGCTTTCTCAGAGCACCGACTGTTTTCTCTAGGTTTTATGAGGCGGGTGCGCGTGTGGCGATGGTCACGGCGAAAGACAAGCTGCGCGCCTTGTTAAGTGCTGGTCTCAAATTTGACGATGGTCGGGCAATAGCATTTTCAGCTGAGCGGGCGGATGAAACATCTGTCGCAAATAATGGTGTGGAAAATGCAAACGAATGGCTGGGTATGGCTGTCCCAGAGGTTTATTCTGCAGAGTTATCTGAGTTTGTCTTTGCGGCTGGCATAAAGTTACTGACCGAAATGAAGCCCGATATTATGTACCTTTCTACAACGGATTATGTGCAGCATAAATTTTCTCCGCAAGAGCAGGGAGCTAAAGACTTTTACGCAATGTTTGATCGTTATTTAGGTGAACTGCAAAAATTTGATGTTGCAATTGTCGTTACAGCGGATCACGGAATGAAGCCTAAACATGATGACAATAAAGAGCCAGCTGTTATCTATATGCAAGATAAAATGGATGAGTGGCTGGGTCTAGGAAAAGCGAGAGTCATTTTACCAATAACTGATCCCTACGTGGTACATCACGGCGCATTGGGTTCTTTCGCAACTGCATATTTATCAGATAATTGTGATGTTAATGGCGTAATAAATAAAATAGCTGCTTGTCCAGAAATTCTCAAGGTTATTGATAAAAATGAAGCAATTGAAACTTACGATTTGCCAGGTGATCGGATTGGCGACATAGTTATGATTTCAACTGAAAACCTTACCATAGGTACAAGTGAAGACCGACATGATCTTGCAGCATTAAAAGAACCACTTCGATCTCATGGAGGTTTAACAGAGCAGGATGTCCCATTTATTGTAAATAAGGTTATGGAACTTCCAAATGCCCCGGAATTAAGAAATTTCGATGCGTTTTACTACGCAACACAAGCAGCAGCGTCATAGAGGAATATAGTAAATGTTAAAAAACGATATACGTCATGAGGGAATGCGTATCGGTGGAGAAAAAGTCGTTACGGAGAAAGTTATTGAAGTCAAATACCCTTATACAAACGAAGTTGTTGGTACGGTACCTGCTGGTACTGCAGAGCATGCGGCAAAAGCGTTTAAAATAGCGGCAGATTACAAACCCTCACTTAGTAGATATGAGCGTAGTAAAATTCTTCAAAGAACTGGTGAAATAATAGCAGAAAAGCAGGATTATTTGGCTAAATGGCTAACTTTAGAATTAGGCATTTGTCATCAGCACGCAATTTATGAGACGAAACGTGCACAAGATGTTTATCAATTTGCTGCAGCTCAAGCGATGAATGATGATGGGCAAATCTTTTCTTGTGATTTAACGCATAATGGAAAAGAGCGTAAAATATTTACTAAGCGAGAACCTGTTCGCTCGATTAGTGCAATAACGCCCTTTAACCATCCGCTAAACATGGTCAGTCACAAAATAGCTCCATCGATTGCAACAAATAACTGCATGGTATGTAAGCCAACCGAACTCACACCTCTTACGGCCATAACTTTAGCTGATATTTTATATGAGGCAGGGTTGCCGCCAGAGATGTTCCAGATTGTTACTGGGCTTCCGGGAGATATTGGCGAAGAAATGATGCTTAATGAACATATCGATATAATTACTTTCACTGGAGGTGTGCCAGTCGGTAAGTTGATAGCATCAAAAGCGGGATACAAGCGGCAGGCTCTTGAGCTTGGCGGGAATGATCCATTGATTGTTTGTAATGATCTTTCAGGAAGTGATTTGGAGAAGGCAGCTACCATTGCTGTAGCGGGAGCTACGGGAAACTCTGGCCAGAGGTGTACCGCAATAAAACGCATTTTAGTTCAAGAAAGTATCGCTGATGCACTTGTGCCGATCGTTCTCGAAAAAGCTAAGAAAATTAAATATGGAGATCCTCAAGATCCTAAAACTGAGTTAGGGTGCGTTATACACGATGAAGCTGCTGAGTTATTCGAAAATAGGGTCTTGCAGGCTGAAAAAGAAGGAGCGGAGATATTATATCATCCAGGTAGGAGTGGTGCTCTTTTGCCCCCCATAGTTGTAGATAGGGTGCCGCATGATAGTGAATTGGTTATGGAAGAAACCTTTGGTCCGATAATACCTATAGTAAGAGTTCCCGATTCAGATGATGAGGTAATAAAAATATCAAATAGCACACAATTTGGGTTATCCTCTGGGGTGTGTACGAATGATTTAAATAGAGCAATTACATATATTAATAACTTGGATGTGGGTACATGTAATATTTGGGAACAGCCCGGTTATAGAATAGAAATGTCACCTTTTGGTGGAATAAAAGACAGCGGGAATGCAGTGAAAGAAGGTGTAATTGAAGCAATGCGTTTTTTTACCAATGTAAAGACATATTCCTTACCGTGGCCAGAATAATATTTAGCTAAAAATTTTATTTGAGTGATTTTATTTTATTCACTTAAAAGATTTATTAAAAGAAGGATAAAGCAAAGCAATTTTAGGAACGAATTTTGGTTAGTCATATCTTTCCCAGACATACTCATGATGAATTGCCAACAGCCTCAGGAGGCGAAGGGTGCTTTATTTTTGATCAAGCTGGAAAGAAATATTTGGATGCCTCCGGTGGTGCTGCCGTCTCTTGCTTAGGTCACTCGCACCCGAAAATTATCAGCGCGCTTCATAAACAGCTAGATGTTTTAGCGTATGCACATACTTCCTTTTTTACCTCTGAACCTGCAGAGAGATTGGCGACTACACTTATTAATAACGCCGCTGGTGATTTGAGCCAAGTCTATTTGGTTTCAGGTGGCTCAGAGGCGATTGAAGCAGCTTTAAAGTTAGCCAGACAATATTTTATCGAGATCGGCCAGCCAAGTAAAAAAGAAGTAATTGCACGGCGACAAAGCTATCACGGAAATACGCTTGGAGCATTAGCGGTGGGTGGAAATGAATGGAGACGCTCAAAGTTTGAGCCTATATTGATCGATACTCATCATATAGCACCTTGTTATGCTTACCGAGAGAAGTATGACACTGAGACAGAATTTGAATTTGGTCAACGGGTAGCTAATGAATTAGAAGTAACTATTGAGCAACTTGGTTCTCAGAATGTAATGGCATTTGTTGCAGAACCGGTCGTGGGGGCAACACTTGGAGCGGTCCCTGCCGTAGATGGTTATTTTAAAACTATCAGAGAAATTTGTAATCGTAATGGGGTTCTTCTAATCCTAGACGAAGTTATGTGTGGTATGGGGCGCACAGGAACTCTTTTTGCCTATGAGCAAGAGGGTATTGCGCCTGATATTGTTTGTGTAGCAAAAGGTCTCGGCGCAGGATATCAACCAATAGGAGCAACTATTTGTACTGATAAAATATATGCAGCCATAAAAAATGGCTCTGGTTTTTTTCAGCATGGCCATACTTATCTGGGACACCCTATGGCAGCAGCAGCAGCCAATGCTGTTTTAGACGTTTTATTGAATGATAACATCTTAAAAAATGTCAATAATAGTGGCGATCTTCTCAAGGATACTCTGCGTGCCAAGTTTGCCCAACATGCCCATGTTGGGGATATTCGTGGTAGAGGATTATTTTATGGTTTAGAAATTGTTCAAGATAGAGAGTCAAAAGAGCCTTTTCCATCATCCTATGGTATCGCAAGAAAAATTAAGTCTGTCGCGAAGGATAAAGGGTTATTGTGCTACCCTATGTCTGGTACCGTCGATGGAAAAATAGGAGATCATGTACTATTAGCGCCTCCTTATATTATTAATGAAACAGAGATAAATAATCTATCAACAGTGCTAGCTGAAAGTTTAGATCAAGTGTTTGAAATTTGCAAAGTAAACATATAGATCATAAGCGGATGGCGTCGATTAATGGTTAAAAAAGCATCTCAACTTTTGGTAATACTTTTGTTTGGATCATAAAACGGTAACTCAACGACTTGTGCAGGAAATGATCCAATTGATGTTTCAACCTGCAATGTTACCCCCTTCTCAATGGCGTTTGAAGAAACCATTGCCAGTGCTATATTTTTTTTGAGCCTTGGTGAGTAAATTGCTGATGTTACTTTTCCTACTTTTTGCTCTCCATTTTTAATAGTCCAAAATTTATTATTAGGGCCCTTTAGAGGATCACATTTAAGCACCAGGCCAACCTGGTTTTGTTTCACACCTTCCGTTTTGATTCTAGCAAGTGCTTTTTTCCCAATAAAGTCATGGGATACATTTAGATTTACAAGCCGATCGAGACCTAATTCGAAAGGATTTGTGGTAATATCTGCGTCTGCATGATACGACAACATAGCACCTTCGATCCGTCGGATTGATGATGTGTGACCCGGTTTAAGCCCCATAGGTTCCCCTATTAACATTATATGGTTCCAGAGTTCACGACCCATTGTTTTATCTGTGAGAAATATCTCGTATCCAAGTTCGCTAGACCAGCCGGTGCGAGAAACAACTAGGGAAATACCGTTCCACTTATATTCTCGATGCCAATAGTATTTAAGATCTAAGATGCTTTCATCAAATAACTTAATCATAATATCTCGAGATTTTGGCCCCTGCAGTTGCAATGGTGACGCGTCTGGTTCAAAAATATCAACGTCAAATTCAGTATTTACTGCGACACCCTGTGCCCACAACAAAATATCACTATCTGCTAAAGAAATCCAAAAACGATTATCCGCTAATTTCAAAAGTACTGGATCGTTGAGAAGTCCACCGTCTTGATTTGTTATCAGTATGTATTTGCACTGACCAACTTTCATTTTGGATAGATCTCTTGGTGTCAAAAGTTGTACAAATTTTGCGGCGTCAGGCCCGGAAATTTCTACCTGTCGCTCAACAGATACATCGCAAAGTATCGCTTCATTAACTAGGTTCCAGAAATTCTGTTCAGGATCTCCAAAGTCTCTTGGTATATACATGTGGTTATACACAGAAAAACCCGTAGCACCCCATTCTAATGTTGCGTCAAAAAAAGGGGATTTACGGATTTGAGTGCCAAATCCGAAGTCATCAAGTTTTCTCATGAGGGTCCCTAAAGATAAAAAATAATACTACTTCGAATGATCAATTAGCATCAATTTTATTGAATGCAACTGTCCCCATCTTTTTAAATCAGATAAAATATTACTCTTTAAAAGTTTTTTGTTTTTTAAGATCTATTTTTCTTTATTTGGGCTAAAAAGAGATTTTTAATTAGTAAAAGCCTATTGAGTGCCTGCGATACTATTCTAACAGCGAATATTTTGATAATTCTTGCGATTTCGTAGATTGGATCCAGATAAAGATCCTTTATTTTCCCCTCTTTCCCACTTTCGTACGTATCCAAACCAAATACTACATCACCCTTATTTTCTGATAGGTGTAATGATCCAAAAACCCAATCCCATATTGCTAATGCAGCCCCAAAATTTTTATCATAATGCGCGTCTGCAATGGAGTGGTGTACTTGATGCTGTGATGGTGAAATCAAAATATGCTCAAGCCATTTCCAATAGGCTATATCTATATGACTGTGTCGTAAATTTGATCCGGTTGCGTGGAAAAAAAATACCAGTATGTTAACTCCGACGATTGTGTAAAGATCTACAGCATTGCCGAAAAAAAACAAAAAGCTTGGAATCACCAGGCCCTGAGCAAAAACACTTCTTAACGAAAATAACACCCCTTCTAAAGGGTGAACTCGGTAAACTGTAATTGGTGTCATTGTTTTTGCTGAGTGGTGCACTTTATGTATAGCCCACAAAAGTGGTATTTTGTGCATCCAACGATGGACGATGTACTTTGTGAAATCGTCAACCACGAATAGAGTAATTGTAAACAACGTAATTATAACGCTAGTTGGAGTGTTTGCGAATAAATTCTGATTAAAAATATCTACGCTATGTAAAAACAAATATATTGCCGTAGAAATAGCAACTTGTGAAATCAGTAAGGGTGATATGAAGAAAGTAAATATTCTGTTTACTAAAAAGAGTTTATAATCAGCTTTTGCAGATCCTGACCACAGTATTTTTTTATCAAAAATCTTTTTTAAAGCACCTCTAAAGCTCTGTTGTTTTATAAATAAAAGCCAGAGAGCGGCCAGCACTATCGACAATATTAAATATCCCGAAAAAACTCTTTTTTTTGGATTAATAAAGTCGGATAGAAAGAAATCAATAAGGTTAATATCGTCCATTGATGGCTACCACTTGGCTGTAGTAAGGGCACAATAATGCCCTTACTAGTTCAATATTTAGATATTAATCAGTTTCTGCACTACTTGCAGAGTCTAATTTATCTGTTAGCGCTTGCAGATCGTTAAGGCCGTCATTTACACGGGCTTTAACGCTAAACTGATCGACCATCATTTGCTGTATCTTAAGCATATGCAGCTGATAATCAGACCACGATCTCTTGCGATCCATTACGAAATTACCGTTGGAGTCCATGCCAGTTACGTAAGAATTATTTAGCGTAACAGGTCCGAAACCCATTAGTTCGTTCATTTTTGTAGCAGTTGCTCCAAGATTACTTTTACCAGACTGCATAGCCATGGCGAAACCTTTTAGCTCTCCCCAATGTTTTGCATAAGCTCGATAAGCTTTATTCAAATCATCGCCACTTAGATCTTTCATTTTATTAATGTCTTTGTATACCGAACCGGCATATTTAAATACCGCTTCCGCAAGTACTTTTTCCCAATTTTCTTCGATTGTGGCAGCATAACCCTTTAACTGAGAACGCTCACTATCTGATAATGCATCTCCCGCCGCAGCAGTGATCAATTTACGACCATCCAAGAAAGCATCAAACAGTGTATTGGTGTAGTTTGTAGATTTTGTGCCTGATCTATCAAATGCAGCCGCATAGTAGCACGGTCCAAATACATATTCCGATTTAAGGTCAACCATTCCGTCTCCGTTTTTATCGGCGGCACCCTGATTTTTCATTTTCGCAATTTCATAAACTTTATTTGGATTAAAACCATGCTGGTGAGCTGCTGCGCCCCAATATCCAAATGCCTCATCCCAAGAATGTTCTTTTCCAGTGTAATGAACTCCATCTTTGTACGGCTTATTATTAGGTTTTTTCTCTGCACTGAGTTTCTCATCAAGGTAATTATCTACAGCCTGATTATAGGCCATTGCTCCCATAGTATATTTTGAGATCAATTGAGCCCAGTCATATCCAGTATCTGCATCAAAACCCTTATTAGATTTAGCTGCCATGGCAATCATATTATATGCCGCGTCTTTTCCAGACATGTTGCCAGGCCATGCTGGCATAGCGCCATCATAAAACTTACCAGAGATATTTTTACCTTTTGAGATTTGGTGCAAAGATGTTTGTTTAATTTTAAATCCATCTTTTGATTTAGGCGCAATTATTGGAAGGTCTTCATCCGAACCATTGAAATATGAAAGCATCTGTGCTTCCAAATCAACAGCGTTTCCACCGCCATTTCCCTTGCCGGCTAATTTTTTTAGGCTTTGCTCTAATACATGCCTTGCAATTTGTCCTGAGTAAGAAACGGTATTAGTTTTATCTCCACTATAACCCTGAAGTGTTACTGGGAATGGGCCATACCCATCAGACAGTGCCATAGTGCCGGACAGCGCAATGGCTACAATTGCTGTGGTGGCTTTGAGCCTTTTCATAATCATCGATTTCTCCTATCTTGATGAAAACATTAAACCTGACTATTTTTATCAGCTTTATTTTAACTTTGTCAATAAATCTGATAAAAATAATCAGGATTGACATTCCTGATTAAATCAATCAAGATTTTTTACAGCCAGCTCGAATCCTTGCAAGCTACTCTCCACCATTAAAAAGGGACACGATTGATATGGATTTTCATGAAAGAAGTGAAGAAGATACAGCCACTGATTTGCAAGAGGTTTTGAATGTTTTCAGTGCCTTAGGCGGATCAGAGATATGGCAATTAGAGTGGCTAATTGACCGAGTTGAAGACAGAGATTGGGGTATGTCATGGCTTTAGAAATGGTAGATGAAATTAAGAATATTGATATTGTAACCGAAGAAGTACCGGCCCACGATGCGTTAGAACTGACTAAAGGTGGGAAAGTTGCTACCATAACTCTGGCTGGTAAGCAGTACACACTGAGAATTACAAAAGCTGTAAAGCTGATTCTGACAAAATGAGGCCCTCACAGATATCTCGGGGTGGGGCTCCAGTTGGGTTTTTATCAGAGCTGGATCCCATAGAATCTACTGCGATCACGTATTTGCGTCTATGGTGCCAAAGTTTGGAAGCACAGACTGCGATTGCAAGAGATTTTGAGATAGTTTTTGGTCAGGCCAGAGGGAAAGAATTAACGGACAGCTTTGAGACTCTTTGTAAGTTGTGTGTTGAAAACGGGCGGCGGCCACTGATGAGGCACGGTTTGGACTGCAAATGCTTTGGCGCAGATGAGTCATGTTTTGCAAACTTTATTGGATACGCATCAGAGGGTGCTCGTGAAGATGCACTTATGATAGCAATGACCATCGTTCAACCTGAAAAAGCTCACATTCTGGCAGCTTTAGCGGAGGATTTTGGACTGGCGCTTAGAGATATTACATCAAAATGCCATCTAACCGACTATCCACTTGATGGTCGAACTCTACACTAGACCTTAATTTATTTTTCCTAATTTTAAGTTATTTGATCTGGGTCGGAATTCCAGCTACTACCCAATATACCTGGTCTGAGACAGAAGCTATTTTTTGATTCATTAAACCCGCATTATCTCTAAATTTTCTTGCCAAAGCATTATCAGGAACAATTCCTGTTCCGACCTCACTACTTACTAATACAATGTCTGACTTTGAATTTTCCAATACATCAGCAAGTTCATCAATCTTTTTTTCTAAGTCATTTTTCTTCAAAAGATGATTAGAAAGCCAAAGTGTTAAGCAATCTATTAAAATTGGATTTGTTGGGTCAATATTTTTAATTTCTCTAGCTAAGTTCAAGGGTGTCACAAGTGTTGACCAGTTTTCTCCACGCCGTTCCTGATGTTCTTTAACTCTTACAGCCATTTCTTCATCAAATACTTCGCAAGTCGCAATATAAGTTGCTCGTTTGCCAAGCTTTAATGTATGCATTTCTGCCATTTTGGATTTACCAGATCTTGCGCCACCTATAAAAAATGAAATAGTCATGGAGTAATGATAAGCATAATTAATTTAGAAGTTTAATAGTAAAGTAAGTTGCAAACAAATTTAGGTAAAAAATTAATTTTTATACGGCATGCGCCAGTTGTCTCTGATGGTCTGTTCTATGGCTCGAGGGATATACAATGTAGGAACCTTACAGTTGCAGAAGTAGAAAATATTAGAGAGATATTACCAGCGGAATTTAAATTGTTCGTAAGTAGTGCGGCTAGATGTGTGAAAACCGCTAACTATTTATTCCCAAGGGTAAGGTCATTACAGTTTGATGCCTTAAGAGAGCAAGATTTTGGAAGCTGGGAGGGTGTTCCCTTCGAAAAAATACCAAATATAGGATCACTCTCTCTAGAAGAATTGGCTGAATATAGGCCAGTCAAAGGGGAAAGTTTTAATGAAATGAGCAAGCGTGTAAATGTTGCTATTGATGAAATTCTAGAAAAAACGGACTCTGAAGGCCCAAGTATAGTTATTGCACACGCAGGTACAATTCGTGCTGTACTTTCAAAACTTATTGGGAAGTCAGCATTAAGTTTTCAATTTGATAACCTATCTCTCAGCGAGCTTATTTTCTTAAATGATGGAATTGTTATTAACTATTTGAATAGACGCGTTATCCGTTAGTGTAGTCATATTGTAATATAATGAATTTGAAAGCCTTGTTATGAAACGCATCTATCGCCAAAGCCATATTGTTGATTTCATGGCAGTTTTAATGCAGTTCACACGCGTTAAAATAAACTGGGCATATTTTTCTGATGACCCACCAGATTTAAAACGCGCCAGCTGGGCTTTCCCCCTTGCCGGGTGGTTGGTAGGTCTATTGTCAGGTGGTCTCGGTCAAATCTTGATCATCGTGGGTTTACCTATCCTCTTAAGTTGCACCCTAGCAAGCGCATTTTGCATCTATCTTAGTGGTGCTTATCACGAAGACGGTTTGGCAGATATGGCAGACGGGTTTGGCGCAGGCGGTGATGGAGAGAAAATCAGTAATATTATTCACGATAGTAGGCTAGGGACGTATGGCGTTTCTGCTTTGAGCTTGGCAATCATTGTTCGAATACTCTTAATTTCAAGTTTAGTCGAAACTGGACTTTGGCTTTTTGTAATAATGGGCTCGGGTCTGGCCGTTGGTAAGGGCTTCATAATGATTAATCGTCGATTGTTTTTAGTGTCTGAATTTGCTGGGTCAGCAACGGTCTCTTTTCTTGGAAGTAATATTCGTCAAATAGTTTGCCTACTACTATGGTTTTTACCATGCCTATTTATTTTTTCTTTTGAGCAATTAGCCTTTGGCATTCTTCTGGGTTTAATCGTATCTGTATGGTGTGGTTTCAGGGCAAAATTTTATTTGGGTGGTATAACGGGAGACATTTTAGGCGCTACCGCCTTTCTGACAGAATTAGCATTTTTTTTAGGCGTACTATTGCTAGCCTGAGTCAACGAGCTATTCCAACCGTAAATTAAATTATTTTCAACCGTCAAAGTCAACTATTTCAGTAAGCTTTAAAGCCTGTTTCCTTAGCTTTGCTAATGTCATTAAGTTAACTTTATCTGCATCAAAGTTTCCCCAGCTTTTAACCAAATCATCTACTTGGGTTCCTGGTGCTATTGGATATTCAAAATTAGCAGTCGCATAAATTTCCTGTGCTTCGCCAGAGCTGAGAAACTCCATAAGCTTTAATGCATTTTCCTTGTTTGGAGAAAATTTTGCCATTCCTATGCCAGAAACATTTACATGTGTTCCACCACCTTCAAACGTTGGAAATACTATACTGACGCTATTTGCCCAATCAGCTTGCTCTGGGTCTTTAAGCATTTTCCCCATGTAGTATGTATTTCCTATCGAAAGATCACATTCTCCCGCCCATATCGCTTTGACCTGCGCTCTGTCATTTCCCTGTGGTTTTCGTGCAAGATTTTGCTTTAACCCTCTAAGCCAGTCTAACGCATATTCTTGTCCATGATGATGAATTATCGCGGAGGTTAGTGCCAAATTATAGGCATTTAAACCCGAACGGATACAAATTTTACCCTTCCACTTTGGATCTGCTAATTCCTCATATTTAAGGATATCTCCATTTTTCACACGATCATTACTAGCATAGATAATTCTAGCGCGAGTTGTTAGCCCAAACCAGTGGCCGGCTGGGTCCCTGTATTTATTTGGAACATTTGTAGATAGCACTTCACTAGTCACTTGTTGTGTAAGTCCAGCGTCAACTAATGCTGATAATCTAGAAATATCAACGGTTAGCACAATATCAGCAGGGCTTCGCTTTCCCTCTGCTTTCATGCGCTCTATCATGCCTTTTCTTAGGTAAACTATGTTTACTTTTACACCCGTTTTATCGGTAAAAGCATTTGTCAATGGTTCAATCAAGAAGGGCTGCCGATATGAATAAACATTCACTTCAGACGCCGATAAATATGAACCAAACAATAATGAGATTAAGAAAATTGTGATATGGGCAAATTTTTTCATGTGATTAATCCATGCAAGTTAGGATATCAAATAAATAATTCTGAGTAAATTTGTCAAGATAAAAGATATTTTATTTATACGCCATTTTCCAATTCGGTTTTTAGAACTTGCGTGCACTTATAAATTTTTAATATTAGAATATTGATTGCAAGAGATTTGTAATCCTATATCTGCATTCAGGAATATTTTTGTTTTTTACATGGAAGAAAACAATATGGAAAATATAATGGACTTAAGTGAGATCATTAATCGAAAAGTATATAATTTATCAGATATCGATTTCGCCCAAAAATGTAAAATAGATTTAGACCAAAATGGTGTTTTGACACTATCAAACTTTTTGAACGCCAATACCTTGAAAGAACTTGTTGTAGAGGCTGAGGATGCCGCCTCACAGGCTTACTATACGAATTCCACACACAATGTTTACTTAACAAAAATTGATAGTAAGTTTGCTTTAGATCACGTTATTAATAAACAACTGGTCTCATCAAAAGGTTGTATTTGTACTGACCAAATAAAATCGACTTCAAAGCTTAAAACACTCTATAGCTCAAATACATTCAAAAGCTTCATTGCAGCAGTAGTAGGTGAAACATCTTTATTTCCCTACGACGATCCATTGTCCTCAATAAATGTCCACTATGCCGGTCAAGGCCAGGAACTGAATTGGCATTTTGACAATTCGGAGTTTGCAATAACTCTTTTATTACAGAGCCCCATTGGTGGAGGTGAATTTCAATATTTAAAAGACTTTCGAAATGCGGATAAAAATGAGATGAATTTTGAGGGTGTGGACAAATTACTCACTGGGTCGATTGCTCCTAGAATTTTGACTATGGAACCTGGAACTTTAGTCTTGTTTAGAGGTCGAAATTCAATTCATAGGGTTACCCCGACTATCGGTGACACAAAAAGAATACTGGTGGTTCTGGCTTATAATTCTGAGCCAAGAATTGCATTATCAGAAAGTGCACGTAAGACATTTTATGGACGACTAAGCTAAAAAATTGAAAATTTTATTAACGATTATTTGTAATCAGTGATTTGGTATTTTCTGCTCAAGTCGTTTTATCAGTGATGTCATAATTATTTTTATTATGATGAAAATTACTTTAAATTTTTGTCACACTTAATATAAAACATTGCTTTTTCGAGAATTTTATTCAGTGTACCTCTGCCAAACGTCATATTTTGACCAAAATTTGCACTTAGTATTCTTAGTCATAGTCGTTGCAAAATCAACTTTCCCTATACGACAATACCCTACTAATCTTTTATAGCTCATTGCTCCTGTTAAATCACAGATAACTTTTGAATTCTCAAATTGTGATGCGAACCTGGAGGCAGCCTTGCCCTCTTCTGTATCATTCTCAGGGCAATCTAAAGCCGCAATACGAACAGGAATATCGCCAACCTCAATTGTGTCTCCATCTCTGATATGAGAAATTACGCCTGAAAGGGTGGAATACTCGAAAGCTTCAGCTTGTGGTATTACTGCGGCAAAGAATGCTATTATGAAGATCTTGAGATAACAGATCCAAATAAGGGAGTTTGTCCAATAGCCTGCAGAAAGTATGATAATTTAATCCCCCTTTGAGCGAGTTCCTGAAAATTGGGACTGCCAATTTTCACATTCTTCATCACTTATTTTTTGAAATAATACCTCTGGTACAATGAATTCAGAACCAGCCATCAATTTGTTTAATGCTTCTTCTAAATTTTCTGGCCAGCTCCAGTCATCACATTGCATCGCAGTCATAAGCTTTTCTGCTGTGTTTGGAATGAATGGCCTCGATAAAATAGCATAAATTCGAATTAAGTTGAGTGCTAATCGAATTTGTGCAGCTGCTTTCTTTTCATCTTCTTTATATACTGACCATGGTGCTGATGATTGAAGGTATTCATTTCCCAAGGCCCAAATAGAGCGCAGCTCAGATGCCGCCTTACGGATTTCTATGGACTCCATATATTTTTCATAGGCTCGGATTTGAGCTGTTAAATTTTCAAAAAGGCTATGTTCGGCTGTTCCATAGTCACCGCCTGATGGTATTTCTTCACCAAATTTGGACCTACAAAATTTTGTAACTCGGCTTACAAAGTTTCCCAAAACGTCTGCTAGATCTTTGTTAACGCTGCCCTGAAAATTATCCCAGGTAAATTCAGCGTCAGAACTCTCAGGTGCATGACTTAAAAGCCACCAACGCCAATAATCTGCCGGAAGAATGTCAAGAGCATCATCCATGAACACGCCTCGACCTCTCGAAGTAGAAAATTGACCGCCATCATAATTTAGATAATTGAAGGATTTTATGTAGTCTACTAGCTTCCATGGTTCCCCTGAACCTAAGATTGTAGCAGGGAAAGAAAGGGTGTGAAAAGGAACATTATCCTTTCCCATGAATTGGGTATAAGTTACGTCATCTGCTCCTTGATCAGTTCGCCACCAGCTTTCCCATTGCTCGCCTTTTCCAGAATTTACCCACTCTTGGGCACAAGCAATGTATTCTATTGGAGCATCAAACCAAACATAAAAAACCTTTTCTTCCATCCCAGGCCAGGCGTTATCACCTTTTTTAACAGGTATGCCCCAGTCAAGGTCTCGTGTAATCCCACGGTCTTGTAACCCATCTCCGTCATTTAACCATTTCTTGGCAATAGATGTTGTTAGAATGGGCCAGTCTGTCTTGCTATCAATCCAATCTTCCAATTTTTTCTTCATATTGGACTGACAAAGATATAAATGTTTAGTCTCTCGCCGTTCCAGTTCGCTGGTCCCTGAAATCGAAGATCGCGGGTTTATTAAATCTGTCGGATCCAATTGCTTTGTGCAATTATCACATTGATCGCCTCGGGCATCCTCGAAGCCACACTCAGGACAGGTTCCCTCGATATAGCGATCAGGTAAAAACCGCTTGTCAACATGAGAATAAATTTGGGTCTCTCTAACTTCATCTATTAAGCCTGCCGCTTCGAGTTGACCTGCGAAGTGCTGAGTTAATTTGTGGTTCTCTTGACTTGAAGATCTTCCAAAATGATCGAAAGATAGGCAAAAGCCCTCTGCCAATTTAGCTTGTACTTCGTGCATTTCCTTACAGTAATCTGATATATTTTGGCCTGCTTTCGTTGCTGCTAACTCGGCAGGAGTTCCATGTTCATCCGTTGCACAAAGAAATAATACTTCATTACCGCGGCCACGCTGATATCTGGCATATAAATCAGCTGGTAGTTGACTACCTATAAGATTACCAAGGTGTTTTACGCCATTTATGTATGGTATTGCCGAAGTGATGAGGTGACGCTGCATAGTGGGCCTGTTGTTTTATAATCATGTAGCTTATGTCGATGAGATTTGGAAGATACTTAACCAATTCAGTTTAGTAAAAGTCAGATTGCATCAGCTCTGATTGTAAACACAGTACTATTTATTATGCCGACTTCACGCCTCATTGAATAGCTCATTTCATGTAGGTAATGATATTTCAAGTTTGTTTCTAATTCCTGTTAGAAAAAATTTTTTTTCTGGCACTAGTCTTGCACGTGTTAAATCTAGTTTCCATTGATATGGTGCGTTTGTATTATTGGGCCTAATATGCCAACGCGTTTCAACGCCTAACGCGCCTCCATCTTTTGGTGTTAGTATCAATGGCAATGGAGTAACCTTCGATGATTTACAACTTTTAGCTGCCAAGTGCATACGCCTAATTTGGGTGAGAGTTGGGATTTGTTCTAGCTCTGCTATGATTAGTGGCGGTATTCCGATCCTGAGACTCTCTTCTATGCACCATAGTGTATTCTTAAAAGATGGGGAATTAACAAATATAAACCGATGTGGGTTAACCCATTTTGAGATTCCGTTTGGATTAACCATATGCTTAAAATATGAAGGACGTATCCATAATATTGGGCCTTTGCACCTTTGAGCTAAGAAGAATGGAAAAAACAATTTATCTGGCCCATAACATTCATGTACGCGCCCATGTTCCAGCCCTATATTTTCATAAATTGGAATTTTAGGCTGGCTTATAGTGTTGCCATTTATCAAAAGACTCAGGTTCATAAGCAAAAATATCATGTTCTTGTTTTGTTCTCAAATAGTTTCTTGTGTTTAGTAATATTTTGTCTAGGACTTAAGTTAAATATTTACTGGGAGAAATCAGTATGAAAATGTTTGAGCTAGGACAAACTGGGCTAAAAGTTTCTGAATTATGTTTAGGTACAATGACTTATGGCACACAAACACCTGAAGCGGATGCTCATCGACAAATTGATTTGTGCTTATCAAATAATATAAACTTCATAGACACTGCTGAAATGTACCCAGTAAATCCAATTTCTGCTGAAACCATTGGGCGCTCAGAGGAAATAATTGGTAGGTGGATATCTGCAAATAAAAACCGTCGGTCGGATTTTATATTAGCTACTAAGCATTCTGGGAAGGGTCTATCCCATGTACGAAATGGTGCGCCGATAACAAAAGATACTATTCAGAGTGCGGTTGAAGGTAGTCTTAAAAGGCTCAAAACTGACTATATTGATTTGTATCAATTTCATTGGCCCAATCGGGGTTCATATATGTTTCGTCAGAATTGGAAATATGATCCATCCAGACAAGATAAAAAAAGCACCTTAGAGAATATGTATGAATGTTTGGTTATTCTTCAAAAGGAAGTAGAAAAGGGCAATATAAGATATTTTGGCTTATCGAATGAAAGTGCTTGGGGGACCGCTAATTGGTTAAAATTATCCGAGGAACATAAATTGCCAAGAGTAGCAACTATTCAAAATGAATATTCCTTATTATGTAGACTATACGATACTGATTTAGCGGAATTAAGTGTTAATGAGGGGGTTGGTTTAATGGCTTTTTCTCCACTAGCGGCTGGTCTGTTAACAGGTAAATATTTAGATGGAAATCTACCAGAAAACTCGCGGAAATTAATAAATCAAGATTTGGGAGGAAGAGATAATCCTAGATCGGAAATGGCAGTTAGATCATACCTGAAGATAGCCAAAGAGTTTGGTTTAAATCCCATACATCTTGCTTTGGCGTGGTGCAAAACGAGACCATTTATGTGTTCTTCTATTTTTGGAGCAACGTCAGTTGATCAGCTTCCAATTATTTTAGAGGCTGGTAATATTGACTTGAGCCAAGAGTGCATCGATTTAGTAAATGAAACCCATAAATTCAATCCAATGCCTTATTGAGTATCCGGAACCTTCAAGGTTGAAAAGTCGGGAATTATAGCAAATGGAAATATGGGTCTATTTATCAATTGGCGCCGCTATTTTTCAAACACTGAGGTTCATTCTTCAAAAATTTTTAAGCGATACCCAGCTTGGCGTCGACGGGGCAACCTTTTCTAGGTTTATTTATTCGGCTCCAATTCTGATGCTTCTAGCACCATTATGGTTTGGTTATTTCGGGTATCCAATTGTAACTGATAATTTTTTTATTTTTTCTGCGATTGGAGGAATTGCTCAAATATTAGCGACAATATGTGTTATAGCACTTTTCAAGCAGCGAAACTTTGCAGTTGGTATAGCTTTTAAGAAAACTGAAACGTTGCAAATTGCTGTAATTTCATTGGTCGTATTGGGCGAGAAAGTATCGATTAATGCTCTTTATGCAATTTGTATTGGATTTGTGGGTTTAGTCCTTTTATCAAAGCAACCTTTGAAAAGAAGCTTTTTAGAAGAAGGTGTACTCAACCGCTCCGTTTTTCTTGGTCTTCTTTCAGGCTTTTTATTCGCAATTTCAGGGGTATACTATCGGGCGTCTACTCTAAACGTATTAGATGAGAGTTCTATAAATAGAGCGATTTTTACATTAACATTTGTATTAGTTTTTCAAGTAATTGTTATGGGTGGATGGCTGCTACTTTTTAATCGCGGCGAGCTTAAAGCGGTTTGGAAAGTACGTAGTGTTGCCATTTGGGTTGGGCTTACTTCATTAGGAGGTTCATTTTGTTGGTTCTGGGCCTTTTCCTTGGTAAATGCCGCCTTAGTAAAAGCTGTTGGGCAAATAGAACTCCTGTTTTCAATTTTGGCGAGTATCGTTTTATTTAAAGAAAAGATAACGGGTAGAGAGTTGGTTGGAATTTTTACAGTCATGTTAAGCTTAATCGGGGTAATTGCATTAGGCTAATTTAAGTAATGTAACAAAATTCACTCAGACCGTCACTATTTTGAAAAAAAGGTACCCTTGTGGGGATCATATCGTCATTTAAATTTGAAATCACCTCAGCAAATACGACCTCTGTAATAAAAGGCAAATCAAATCTTCGGACATCTTGAATTGGTATCCACTGTAAGTGAGAAAGTTCATCTGAAGCTCTTGAAAAATCGTCTAAGTCAACTGCTGCAGAAAGAAAATCTGCATCGAGATAGAAAAAGCGAGCGTCAAAGCGTCTTGGCCGGCCAGGTGGGGTAATTGCTCGAAATACAAATTGGAAGTTAGATCCATCTGGAACAAGCCCGAGGTCTACGAATGGCTTCCATTCGTAAGGTATCATTCCAGTCCATTTCTCTTTGGTACCTAACATGATCCCTGTTTCTTCAAAGAGTTCGCGGATAGCTGCATTGGTAAGTGCATGAACTAAGGCTTCATTACACCCATAAGCCATTCTAGCTTTACAAATAGCGTTTAATGGTTTGAACGCGTTTATTTGAAAGTCAGTTTCTTCGACGGCTCCACCCGGGAATACAAATTTTTTGGGCATAAAGGCAGCATTCTTGCCCCTTTGCCCCATGAGAACTGAAGGCTTTGTTTTTGTATTACGAATTAATATTACAGATGCAGCGTCTTTAACCTCAACATTTGTATTCATTTTTATAAACGCTTTCTTAGCATTTTCATATCTTAAAATATTAAGCTTTTGTAAAAAACACAATGTGTCTATTCAAATTGCTACATAATTATTCTTAATAAGACGCTTAAACTATACTCAATCCATAATAAAAAATATTAAATGTTATCAACTATATACTCGACTAAAAGTCACATCTCCAGAGTAATCCATAATTTGAATAAAATATAGTTTAATATTAAACTATATTTTAGGCCATTTGCTATCCACTATTTGGGTGCAGCATTCTTGTCAAATCTTTCAAAGTCGATAAAGGTTATACATACTGCTTTAAAGGGATAATTTTATGTTGAAAGATATCGCAAAAAGTGTTTGGGCAAATGCATATGCCCCGTATTCAAAATTCAAGGTTGGTGTCGCAATTAAAACTATTGATGGATCGGTGTTTTCGGGAGTAAATGTAGAAAATGCAGCATATCCTGAAGGAACATGTGCGGAAGCAGCCGCTATTGCGGCAATGTGTGCCGCTGGTCAAAGAGAGATCGTGGAGGTTTTTGTTATAGCTGATTGCAAAGAGCCTGTCCCTCCATGTGGTGGTTGCCGCCAAAAATTGGCAGAATTTTCCAAACCAGATGTTCCAGTAACGATGGCTACAATCGCTGGAAAAGAAAAAACTATTGTTGTAAGCGATCTCTTGCCAGGCTCATTCAGCAAAAATTTTTTCACTAACAAATGAAGAATTTTAACGCTCAGGCAATACTTGCAAAGGTTAGGAATAAGAGTCCACTATCCCGCGATGAAATGGTTTGGTTTGCTAAAGGACTTTCAAATGGCAAGGTAACGGATGCTCAAGCTGGGGCGTTTTCTATGGCTGTAGCATTAAATGGTTTGGGTAGTCAGCAAGCTAGAACGGATTGGACTTTAGCAATGCGGGATAGTGGTAAAATTCTCTCCTGGGCAGTTGGGTCGCCGGTTCTAGACAAGCATTCAACTGGAGGAATTGGAGATTGTGTGTCACTTATTTTAGCACCACTTCTTGCATCAATTGGAGTTTGTGTTCCAATGATTTCAGGAAGGGGATTGGGGCATACGGGTGGTACTTTAGACAAGCTTGAGTCGATCCCGGGTGTGAAAGTTATGCACTCTGAAAAGAGGTTGGTGGAAATTATCGAAAGTTGTGGATGTATAATTGCAGGGGCGAATGAAAATATTGCGCCAGCTGATAGACGACTTTATGCAGTGAGAGACGTTACATCCACGGTTGATAGTTTGGATCTTATAACAGCCTCTATATTATCAAAGAAGCTTGCTTCAGGCTTAGATGGTTTAGTCCTAGATATAAAATGTGGATCTGGAGCGTTCATGGCAGATCTAAATCAAGCTACTGAACTTGCCAAAGCATTGGTGGAAACTGCAAATGAAGCTGGCTGCGCAACAACTGCATTAATTACAGATATGAACCAGCCCTTGGCTCCTGCAATGGGAAACGCCCTTGAAATAGTTGAGGCAATGCGAGTTCTATCTGGTGAGACGGTAGGTCGACTACGCTCTATTACCGTGTCGCTTGGTTCGGAGATTCTCAAAGCTCAAAAAATATATAACAACATAAGCCAAGCCACTAACGAATTAGAAAGAAATTTAAATAGTGGCGCTGCTTTAAAAAAATTTAGTGAAATGATTTCCCTAATGGGGGGTCCAATAAATTTTGGACAAGATTTTAATAGGTATCTACCTGAGGCTACAGCGGTTATTGAGGTTTTTGCCCCGCAAGCAGGTTATTTGGCGCAATGGGACGGGCAAAGCTTGGGAAATATCGTCGTTAAGCTTGGTGGCGGAAGACTTGTTGAAACAGACCAAATTGATCATGCTGTTGGTTTTAGCGAAATCGCTAGCATAGGAACCAAATTGTCCAAGGGTTCGCCAATTCTTAAAATTCACGCTGCCCGTATTGATCATGCTGAGGAGGCAGAAAGACAGGTTTTAGCGGCATTTAAGTTAAGCGAAAGTGCCCCAAAAGAAACAGAATTAGTTTTGAAGAGAATTACATAGTGCCTAGAGCAATACTTATTGTGATGGATTCGGTTGGAGTTGGCGGCGCTATTGATTCGCACAAATATTTCAACGGCTCTACCAGTGATAAAGGCGCTAATACACTTTTAAATATTGCAAAAGCGTGTAATGCAGGCATTGCAAATGAAAGTCGAATTGGCCCATTAAATCTTCCAACTTTACAATCTCTAGGTCTAGGAAATTCCATCACTTTATCAAGTGGTGAGTCAGCTCCGAACATTCCAAGTTTAGAGGAAGGTGCTGCTTTTGGTGTGGCGGGGCCCGTATCGGTGGGAAAGGATACTATTACAGGCCACTGGGAGTTGGCGGGTCTTACGCTTGACCGTGATTGGCACTATTTCCCAGATATTGACGAGGCGTTTGATAGCGAACTAGTAAATCTCATCTGTAAGCTTGGGAAGCTTGATGGTATTTTAGGTAACTGTCACGCTTCTGGAACCAAAATATTAACTGAGCTCGGTGAGGAACACTGTCAATCAGGTAAGCCAATTTGTTACACTTCTACGGATAGCGTTTTTCAAATAGCGGCTCATGAAAATCATTTCGGGTTATCTCGATTATACAATTTGTGTCAGTTATTAGCACCATATCTACATGGAATGAACGTTGGCCGTGTAATTGCTCGCCCATTTACTGGCAACAAAAAATCTGGCTGGGTAAGGACGGTTAACCGCCGTGACTTTGCTATGGCGCCTCCAAAAAAAGTATTAAGCGAATGGATGCAAGAAAGTGGTGTTGAGACACTAGCGTTGGGTAAAGTGGGTGACATTTTTTCAATGCGTGGATTTAATCGTCTAATTAAGGGTAACGACGCTAACTTAATGCAAGAGTTAGCATCGGAAATTGAAACTGGATCTGACAATAGTTTCATTTTTGGCAATTTTGTAGAATTTGATACGCTATATGGACATAGGCGTGATATTTCCGGTTATGCAAGAGCACTAGAATGGTTTGATAGAGAAATATCAAAAATAATTGGAAAATTAAGGAAAGATGATTTGTTTATTCTGACTGCAGACCATGGAAATGATCCTACGTGGAGCGGTTCTGAGCATACCAGGGAAAATGTGCCTATTCTCATTATAGGAGCGTCTCCAAAAACAAATAAAAAAGTGAATTTTGTTGACGTAGCGGCCACAGTTGCTCATTTTATGGGCTTACCCGTGCTCGGTCCTGGAAAGAGTATCTTATGAATATAAGAAAATTGCCCAAAGTTGAACTTCATTTGCATCACGAGGGTGCGGCACCGCCAAGTTTCATTCGTCAACTGGCATTTGAAAAGAAGATTGATCTATCTAATATATTTACTCCCAAAGGTGATTATAAATTTTCAAATTTTAGCGAATTTTTAGCAACTTATGAAGCTGCCTGTCAGGTATTAAAAGAACCAGAAGATTTTCATCGCCTTACGTTATCAGTGTTAGAAAAATCTGCAGAAAATGGTATCATTTATACAGAAGTTTTTATTTCTCCAGATTTTTGTGGTGGGGGAGATATAACGGCATGGAAGGAATATTTAGCAGCCATAGAGGAGGCTGCAAAGATTGCACGAAGAGATCTAGGTATAGATATGCGAGGGGTAGTTACTTGTATTCGTCACAATGGTCCCGCTGTTGCAAAAAAGGCTGCAATTTGCGCAGCAGAAACGGCCTCTAATTTTGTTGTAGGTTTTGGAATGGGTGGTGATGAACTTGTAGGTAGCCAAGCTGATTTTAAATATGCTTTCACTGTTGCAGAGGAAGCAGGACTAGGGTTAACGACGCATGCTGGTGAATGGGGAGGAGCAGAAAGTGTGAGACAGGCAATTCATGATCTTTGTGTTACTCGCTTAGGTCATGGCGTTCAGATAATAAACGATACTAACTTAGTCATAGAAGCGATCGAGAAAAAAATAACATTGGAGGTCTGTCCTGGATCCAATGTATCACTAGGTATATTTGAAAACCTGTCGATTCATCCAGTTAATTCGCTTTTGAAAAGTGGGCTTTCAGTTACCGTTTCTACTGATGATCCTCCGTTTTTTAATACAACTATGACGACTGAATACAAAAATCTAAAAGATATTTTTGAGTGGGACGAGGATGTATTTAGACTTATAAATCAAAATGCAATCCATGCTGCTTTTTGTAGTGAGGAGCAAAAACAAATATTAATTGAGAGGATAAATTCCGCATGGACCAAAACCTAATTATAGTTGATCATCCATTAGTCCAACATAAGCTTACTTTAATGCGAGAGAAAGAAACTCCAACTGCATTATTTCGTCAATTACTGCGCGAAATAAGTCAGTTTTTGGCCTATGAGGTAACTCGTGAGTTACCAACTCGCCTAAAACAAATCGAGACACCGCTCGTTGCGATGGATGCACCTGTTATGGCAGGAAAAAAGCTAGCTCTGGTATCAATTCTGAGAGCGGGAAATGGTCTGCTTGATGGCGTGTTAGAGTTGATACCATCTGCACGAGTTGGCTTTGTTGGTCTTTACAGAGATGAGGAAACACTGCAGCCAGTGGAGTATTATTTTAAGGTTCCAGACAGTCTTGAGGATCGAGTAGTAATTGCGGTAGATCCAATGCTTGCGACTGGAAATTCATCTGCAGCAGCTATTCAGCGTCTTAAAGAGGCGGGGGCTAAGGATATAAGGTTTTTATGTTTGCTAGCTGCACCAGAGGGGGTTGAAACGATGCGGCAGGCTCATCCTGACGTTCCGATTGTAACAGCCGCACTTGATGAAAAGTTAAATGAGAAAGGGTATATTGTTCCGGGTCTGGGTGATGCTGGGGACCGAATGTTTGGGACAAAGTAACACGAATTACTACGGAAAGTGTATCTGGCTAGCCACCACAAATAGTCTGTAGAGCAAGCCATGCACTATCGTCTAAACTTGGTTTTTTAACATTTCCTGATGTTTGTTCGCTATTTATCATAAATTGTGTGCTATGGCCTGTAACATCTATTGCATATGAGTAAGGCAGGGCAGAAATTGCTCTTTTGTTGAATTCTTTTATAAGATTTTCAGGGTCTACACTTATTTGTTTTTTCATTATCCAATCTTTTGAAAATCCTCTCAGAGTACTGAAATCTGGGCTTCTGCCAAATAGAAACTGAATTATTTCAATATTATTCATTTGCTTCATTAGCTCGTCCAAAGCATTACTTTTTGCTTCTCTTTGTATCTGCGCTAGCACATAACCTGCTAAAACATCAGGATCGTCAAAGTCTTCTACAAGCGCTTTTGAAATAACTATAATTTTTCCGGGCAGGTGTATCGCCTCAATTGTTTCACTTGGAACTACAAAAAACGTGTATTCTATTAGGCCTAAGTTTGAGATAAATTTATCTAACGCTATTCTTCCTAGCTCCCTTGTGCATGGTGCGCCAACAAATGAGACGAATTCGTTAAAAACAGCTTTACCCATTTCGTGTTCTCGGACTTCTGGAATTATTTTTTGGGTATAGTCACGAAGTGCTGCGGGGAGCCAAAAAATGCTTAATCCTAAAATTATAATCAAAATTGAGGTTAAGCTAAAGATACGCAACCGGCCTGGCTTAGGTCGCCTGCGATCCACGGCTTTCATTAATTTTTCAATAGCTTCGGCCATTTCATTTTCGTTACTGCCTAACTCAAGAGTTTCACTTGGGTCCCCATCGGGATGATATAGCTTAATTCCGTCCTTAGATTGAATCACTGCAAGCGCGGCAAGCGACCAATGCGCAAGAGGTTTTTCGTTTATATCAGTTATAACTAATGATGAATCACCAATTGATATTATTACATCAAGCCTCTGAGCTTCAGCACTCTTGCGCCAAATACCCGTTGCTTCCAATCTTTGATACTGGGTTAAGGCAGTCATCTTTATCTACTTACTAGAATTGGGTTGATGCAATTTTTTAGATTAATCGCTACGGTAAATCCTTTGCGACTTTTCGGAGTTCAAATTTTTGTATTTTACCAGTTGATGTTTTCGGTAACTCGCGAAATATAATTCTCTTGGGGCATTTAAATCCTGCTATTTTTGTGCGTGAAAAATCAATTAATTCCTCTGCATTTGTGACAGCATTGGGTAGTAACTCTACAAAAGCACATGGTACCTCGCCCCACTTCTCGTCGGGCATCGCAACAACTGCGCAAAGTGATACGCTCTCATGTGCCATCAGCACGCCCTCAACCTCAACAGAACTAATATTTTCACCACCCGAAATTATTATATCTTTTGCTCGGTCTGCTATTTGGATATAGCTGTCGGGATGTTGGATTGCTATGTCTCCAGAGTGAAAGTATCCGCCTTCAAAAGCTGACTTAGTCGCCTCCTCATTCTTGTAGTACCCTTTCATAACCGAATTACCTCGGATCATTATTTCACCCTGCGTAGTGCTATCCATCGCAATTTGTTGCATTTTATCGTCCATAACCGTGATATCTTCCATCATAGGCATAGCAACGCCTTGCCGAGCTTTAATAGTTGCTCTCTCCTCGTCTGTAACACTATCCCAGTCGTTATCTTGCCATAAACACTCAGTTACATGTCCATATGTTTCAGTTAAACCGTAGACTTGGGTTACATTGAAACCTAGTTTTTCCATTTTGTCCAAAGTAGCAGGTGCCGGTGGAGCGCCTGCTGTGAAAACCTCAACTCTATGTTCAAAAGGCTTTCTCTCCTTTTGATCAGAGTTCACAATTAAATTAAGGACAATCGGCGCTCCACCAAAAAATGCTACCTTCTCATCCGAAATAGCGTTGTAAATCGCTTCTGCAGAGATTTCTCTGCAGCATACCAGCTTACCCCCAACCATAGGCATGAGCCAAGTATGGTTCCAACCGTTACAATGAAAAAGTGGGACTATTGTCAAAAAGACGGGAAATATTTGCATTCTCCATGAAACTACTGTTCCCATGGTCATCAGATACGCGCCTCGATGATGATAGACCACTCCTTTTGGTCTTCCGGTCGTCCCTGAGGTATAATTTAGTGCGAGGCTTTCCCATTCATCCTCGGGCATCAACCATTTAAATTTGTTATCTCCTGATGATAAGAATTTCTCATAGGTCGTGTATTTACCACTACTCTCAAATCCTGCGCTAGGGTCGGAAACTTCTATAATCAAAGGAGCCTTATCTCCCACTTGAGCGCATGCACTTTCTGCAAGTGCTAAAAATTGTGAGTCTACTAAAACAACTTTTGCTTCTCCATGACCAAAAATATATGAAACTGTATCTACGTCTAAACGAGTATTTATTGTATTTAATACAGCGCCACACGCGGGAACACCAAAATGAGCCTCAGCTTGAGCAGGGACATTTGGTAAAATAGTTGCCACAACGCTGCCAGGTTTTACACCAACTGCAACTAGTGCGGAAGCGAGTTGACTGCAACGAGAATAATATTCCCCATAATTTACTCTATGATTGTTGTAAACAACTGCCATGCGTGTCGGGAAAACTTTTGCTGCTCTTTGCAAGTGAGATAAAGGAGTTAACGGAACAAAATTTGCCTCAGTTTTATCTAATCCTGCTTCGATTTCCATCCAGCCCATGTCGCTTTAGCCTCTAATTGTTTGTTAACAAGCTCTTATCACAATAAAGCTAAATTTAATAACTTTTGCAACTTAACTTAGCTTGGTGAGTAAAATTTC
>CACKSH010000017.1 GCA_902602765.1 Paracoccaceae bacterium | reverse complement strand
AAGTATCAAAACGGCATCAGAAGTAGCGCATACCAAGCATAATAGTGGAACAAACTGCTTTATCAGACCAGCTTTGAGGATAAAAGCATTCTGCGGACCTATAGCGAGTATAAGCGATAAGCCCAGGAGAAACCCAGACAAAAAATTTTCCAAAAAATTAATTACCTTATTATGAAGCCTTGCTTATGCAATGCTGATTAAAATTACATTTCTTGCAGAGCCAACATTACCTCATCAGATGCCTCAAAGTTCGTTGTCACCCTTTGCACATCATCGTCATCCTCCAGTGAGTCCACTAGTTTCATCAGTTTTTGCATAGAACCTAGATCAAGTTCAGTAGTAGTTGTCGGCTTCCAAATAAGTTTAGTAGCCTCACTCTCACCTAATTCTGTCTCCAAAGATGAAGCTACATCATTCAAATCTAAATCAGCGCACCATATAATATGGCCCTCACTTATGCTCTCAACGTCTTCTGCTCCAGCTTCAATGGCAGCCATCATTATGGTTTCAGCATCTCCAGCTTCAGGGCGATATAAAATCTCTCCCTTTCTCTCAAACATAAAACCAACCGAACCCGTTTCACCAAGGTTCCCACCGTGTTTAGAAAATATGGAGCGTACATTCGAAGCCGTGCGATTTCTATTATCGGTCATCGCTTCAACAATTACAGCTACTCCATTTGGCCCGTATCCTTCATAACGAATTTCTTCATATTCATCGCCTTCACCAGCCATTGATTTTTTAATAGCTCTTTCGATGACGTCCTTCGGAACAGAGTTGGATTTTGCTTCCTTCACAGCCAACCGCAGACGTGGATTTTTTTCCGGATCCGGATCACCCATTTTAGCCGCTACTGTGATTTCTCTGCTAAGCTTGGAAAATAATTTTGACCGAGCAGCATCTTGGCGCCCCTTACGGTGTTGGATATTCGCCCACTTCGAGTGACCCGCCATTTATTCCTCCATAGCAAAACGTCTTTTATTTAATAACTGCTTGATGCTAGGGCAAGAACAAATTCAATGCATTGCCATTAATGAGCCCCAACGTTGCTCGTTGTTTTAACACGATTATTTTTTGGCAATACCAAAAACATTCCAAATAACATGAAAGCTACTGAGAGCCATAGGTACCGAGATGTCTCCTCTCCCAGAATTAAAATAGACCAGGCCACGCCCCATGCGGTGACGAAATATGCAACTTGTGCGGTAAAAACAGCTCCAGCACGAGAGACCAACCAAACATAAGTACAATAGGCAAATGCATGACAACAAGATGAGGCTACATGGGTATAATTTTCTATAGGCCAAGGCTGGAAAGGGTCTATCCATTGTCCTGTGGAAATAGTTACTGGTAGGATCATAAAAGTCCCTAGAATAGATGCTCCAGTGAATGTTTGGATGGGATCTTGGCCAGCAGTACCATATTTGTCGACATAATTTCCCTCAATTGCATAAAAAAACGGGGCTAAAAGCGCCAGTGGTATAAAAATAAGTAGATGACGATCTGGGAAGCTCGCCTCAGGTGTTGTTAATATAACAATCCCTAGTAAACCAATGAATAATCCAGAAATTCGTCTGAAATCTTTTTTCTCAAGCCCCATTAACATAGCCATTGGAAAAGAAAACATTGGTACAGTCGCAATCAATATTGCAATAAAACTTGCCGGCAAATAGTAGGTTGCCACATAAGATGCTGAGTTAGGGAAAATTGTTCCCAAAAGAGCTAAAACTATAAAAAGAAAAATTGTTTTTCGCTCAAAAATAGGTCTTTTACGTCGCAGTAATAATATAAATCCGAGCACGATGACAGCAATAAAAAATTGCCAGAATATTAACCCAAATTGACCATAACCTGTAGAAACAGTGATCTTTGTGAGTGGAATACTTAAGCCCCAAGCAGCCCCCATCAAAATTAAAACTATATAAGGAATTAACGAAACGTTCATTCTAAGTTGTTGCTATTTTTCCGCCGAGTTTAAACGGTTTTATAGATACAGATTTTCCGGATATATCGTCCGTCTCTACAAGCACGCCGCACAAAGTAGCAGAGCCAGTGGCAGGCAAGAACCTTCCTTTTGCCATCCCAGTAACAAACCGACGTAAAGGTTCACTCTTTTCCATTCCAATCACGCTGTCATAATCACCACACATACCAGCATCCGTTTGGTATGCAGTACCTTTAGGTAATAACATTGCGTCAGCAGTGGGGATGTGGGTATGCGTACCAATCACGGCGCTCACTCTTCCATCACAAAAATGTCCCACGCCCATCTTTTCAGAAGTTGCTTCACAATGAATATCAACAAAACTTGCTTGTATTGCACCACCTAGGGTATGCTTTTTCAAAATTGAATCTAAGCATGAAAATGGATCATCAAACGCTCTTTTCATAAATACTTGACCAAGAATTTGTGACACTAAAATTTTTCTGCCTCTATTATCGCTAAAAATATTAGCGCCTTTACCTGGTGCAGATTTGGCATAGTTAAGAGGCCTAATAATCCTGGGTTCTTTCTCAATAAACTGCATCATATCTTTTTGATCAAATGCATGATCACCTAAGGTTATACAATCTGCGCCTGCGCTGAGGATATCCATTGCATGTTGTGCACTTAACCCCAGACCGCTGGATGCATTCTCAGCATTTATAATTACAAAATCAGCATCATGCTTTGAGCGTAGATTCTGTAGTTCGTTGATGATTGCAGAACGCCCTGCCCGACCCATTACATCGCCAAAAAACATAATTCTCATTAAAGATTCCAATCTTTAAAAGACCAACTTACCGAGCGCCTACCATTTACTTTGCTCATTGGAAAGCCTAATCAAGGCTGAGACCTTAGATCTAACACCGCCTTCTCTGTAATAACAAAATCTAAACCTTGATCTGTCATTTCCAATGGGACTTGCTCAATCTCTTGGCAGCTGTATGCAAATCCAACGGCGAGTACAGGTTTCTTCATTTTAAGTTTTTCTAGCGTTCTATCATAAAATCCGCCGCCATACCCTAACCTTCCACCTTGCCGGTCAAATGCTACCAACGGCACAATTAATAATTCTGGATCAAAGAAGTTCTTTGACACGGGAACTTGTGCACCGAATTGCCCTTCTCTCATCTCGGTGCTTGGCGTCCACTCAGCAATTAATAGTGGCTTATTCATTCCCTGAATAACTGGAACACCGACTTTACCATAAAATGACATCTCAGTCATAGCAGGAAGCGGGTCAATTTCAGTCCTTATTGGCATATAACCTGCCATAGAGTGGCCACGAAAATCTCCTAAAAAAGAAGACAAAAGAAGTGTATCACTGGTATCTCTTGCGTTGTGAGCTAATTTGCGTTTCTCAAATATTTTTTTGCGAACATCATTTTTTAAAGCTTGGGTATCCATCATAATAATAAAATCCCAGCAATGCTTAAAAAGGCAAAGAAACCTACTACATCTGTTACGGTTGTGACGAACGCTCCTGATGCCAAAGCAGGATCGATTCCCAATTTTTCCAGAATAACTGGTATTGTTGTCCCTGCAAGATTTGCAACGACAAGATTTATTAACATGGACATAGCAATTACAACACCCAGCATGGCGGTGCCGAACCAAAAAATCCCGATTAAGCCCATCGCAACAGCAAAGATTAAACCAGTAAGAATTCCAACTCCAACTTCACGACGAATAACACGACCGATATTTGTGCTGGAGATATCTTTTGTTGCTATCGCCCGCACTGCTACAGTTAAACTTTGAGTTCCAGCATTTCCCCCCATTGAGGCAATTATTGGCATTAATATTGCCAGTGCCACAAACTGAGCAATGGTTGCCTCAAACTGCGCAATAACAATGGAAGCAATTATAGCGGTTACTAAATTGACCGTAAGCCATGGCAATCGGCCTTTTACAGTCTCAGTGATAGTGTCACTCACGCTACTATCTCCGACACCGGCCAATAACATAATATCTTCTTCGAGCTCTTCATCTAAAACAACCATTGCATCATCTATAGTTATAACACCAACAACCCTATTATCTCGGTCGACTACTGGTGCCGAAATCAAATGATATTGGTTAAAAGCATAGGCTACATCTGCTTCGTTTTGATCAGCCGGTATAACTTGGAATGCATCTTCAATAATTTCCTCCAACAAGACCGATCTTTTAGATGACATTAATTTTCCAAGGGAAACATTACCCACAGGATGTAAGCGAGGATCTACCAAAACAATGTGATAAAACTGTTCTGGCAAATTAGCATTACTTCTCAAAAAATTTATCGCCTTGCCTACAGACCAATGCTCTGGAGCTATAACAACTTCTCTCTGCATTAGCCGACCAGCCGAGTGTTCGGGGTAACTCAACAAGCTTTTAACAGCTACTCGATCACCCTCATCCAGCGCACCTAGAATGGTTTCTTTCTGCTCTTCTTCTAAATCCTCAACCAGATCAACAACGTCATCACTTTCAAGGTCCCGTACAGCCTCTGCAAGAACATCTGGGTTCAACTCTGAAATAACTTCTTCGCGGATGTGTTCATCGATTTCTGCTAAGATTTCACCATGAAATTCTTTATCGTACAATCTTATGAATCGTGCCCGGTCTGTTGTACTTAGCTGTTCAATTAAGTCCGCAATATCAGCTGGATGTAACGGCTCAAGTACTTCCGTAAGATTTACACGATTTCCGCTGGCTAGAGCAGACAGCACAACTGCCATTTTATGCTTATCAAGAACGTAAGAGGCATCTTTCGAACTTAAATCGCTGGCATTTGTCTCTTCCTCGTTAAGCATCTGAAACCTCCAAACATTATTTTCTATCTGCATAATAGGAAGTTTATTGCAAAAACAATGCAAATAGCATTATTCCTGTTAAATAATATCATTTTAGCGTTCACCCTTACCGGAGCCCAACTTTTGAGTAAAAACACGGCAAATAAAAAAAAAATTCTGATTGGAACAGTTTTAAGTTTCAATAAAAACCCCTTTCATCATGGATTAAAAGATAGCGTCAGTATTTCTGAAAATACCGCGATTTTAATTAATGTTAACAAGATAGAAAAAATAGGAAGCCCTAATGAGCTAGTTGCGGAAACTCAAGGTGCTGAAGTCTATGATTTTCAAAATAACTTGCTTATGTCTGGCTTTATCGATGCGCATGCTCACTATCCCCAAACTCCCATAATAGCAAGTTGGGGAAAACGTTTAATTGACTGGTTAAATACATATACTTTTCCGGAGGAAGAGAAGTACGGAAATTCTAAATATGCAGAACAAATAGCAGACATTTACTTAGATTTTTTAGTTTCAAATGGAACAACTTCAGTATCGACTTTTTGCACAATTCACCCTGAAAGTGTGGATGCAATATTTTTAGCAGCCCAAAAAAGAAATATGTGCTTGATTGCCGGGAAAAATGCAATGGACCGCAATGCGCCCAAAGCATTGTTGGACACTCCGAAAAGAGCTTATGATGAATCCAAAAAACTAATCCATAAGTGGCATAGGACAGGAAGACTTCGTTATGCAATCACTCCTCGCTTTTCACCAACTTCCTCTCCTGAACAACTATCTATGCTAGGAGAATTATGGGCAGAACATCCTGACTGCCTTATGCAGACCCACCTTAGCGAACAAGTTGATGAGATTGAGTGGGTACAATCATTATTTCCAAATACCAAAGACTATTTGGATACTTATGAGCAATTCGGATTACTTGGCGAAAAAGCTATTTATGGTCATGCAATACACCTAAAGAATAGAGAGATAGAGAGGCTAAAGGATGTTGGTGCAGGGCTTGTTCATTGTCCCACCTCAAACACTTTTATAGGTTCAGGCCTTTTTAATATGGAATATTTGCAGGAACAAAGATTAAATATTGGACTAGCAACCGATACAGGTGGTGGCTCAAGCTTTTCTATGCTCCGCACCATGGCATCTTGCTATGAGATTGCACAATTGCGCAACAATGCTCTACATCCCGCTCAACTACTCTGGCTCGCAACAGTTGGATCTGCCAAAACTTTGCATCTAGATAAGGAAATTGGTAATCTAAAACCAGGTTATTTTGCAGATGTAATAGCTTTAGATTTGAATTCTACAGATATTATCACTCAAAGAGCAAAGTCAGGCAATACCATCTGGGAGGTAATTTTCCCAACCTTAATGATGGGTGACGACCGTGCAATTGCAGCAACTTTCATAGCCGGCAATTTGGTTCATTCCATTAAAATGTAAATTTACCATTATGACTGGTTTCGAGTCAAAAAAATTCCTACTCATCAACATTGGAGATTTTGAACAAGCCTTTTTGCCTCTTTAAGCACTTCTTCCATGTTAATTGTTATTAAATTTCCGTCAGAGACTATTATTCGTCCTTCAACAATTAAGTGCTTAACTTTTCTAGGACCAGCTAGTAGCATAGCTGCCGGATCCCAGCTACCTGCGGTGTCAATCCCAGAAATATCCCAAATGGCTAGGTCGCCTCTAGCTCCAGCTTGGATACGGCCACATTCCGGTCTACCGAGTATGTCGGCACCACCTCGTGTCGCAAGTTCTAGTGCGTCCATTGCTGACATAGCATCTGCTCCGTTGCTAACCCGCTGAAGCAGCAGAGCCTGACGGGCCTCACTTACTAGGCTACCACTGTCATTACTAGCGGATCCATCAACGCCTAAACCTACATTAACGCCGTTGCTTAACATCTCACGAATGGGCGCTATTCCCGAACCTAAACGGCAGTTAGAGCAAGGACAATGCGAAACGCCCGTATGACTTCTTGCAAAAAGATTAATTTCTTGCGTATCCAGTTTAACGCAGTGGGCGTGCCAGACGTCCTTTCCCGTCCAACCCAGATCTTCTGCATATTGTCCAGGCCTACACCCAAATTTTTCCAGTGAATAAGCAATATCCTCGGCATTTTCGGCTAGGTGGGTATGGAGGGTAACTCCCTTATCTCTCGCAAGAATTGCCGTGTCTCTCATTAACTCTCGCGTTACCGAAAACGGCGAGCATGGTGCAAGGCCAACTCTTATCATAGAGGAAGGATTAATATCGTTAAATTTATCAACTACGCGTATACAGTCTTTAATAATATCGTTCTCTTTTTCTACTAGATTATCCGGTGGTAATCCCCCTAAACTCTCGCCTATGCTCATAGAACCTCTTGTAGGATAAAACCTTAGGCCTACTTCGTAAGCAGCATGAATTGTATCATCCAAAGTAACGCCATTTGGGAACAAATAAAGATGGTCCGAACTCATAGTGCAACCACTTAGGGCAAGTTCTGACAGGCCAAGGATAGTGGATACCCTAATTTCTTCTGGTCCGAAACGCGACCAAATTGGATATAGAGTTTGCAACCATCCAAATAACAGAGCATTCTGACCACCTGGCACTGCCTTGGTCAAAGATTGGAAGAGATGATGATGGGTATTAACAAGCCCAGGAGTAACCACACAACCAGCCGCATCAATAATTTCTGCTCCGCCGTTTAATTGAGTATTTTTTTCAACTTTCTGTATCTCACCCTGAGAAATCACAATATCATGGTCAGCGAGTATTCGACGACCTTCGTCCATTGAAACAACAAGATCTGCATTTTTTATGACTACAAGATCTTTTTTAATCATCGCAATATGGATTTAAAATATGTAATGCTTGCTGATGTAATTTTTGGTTAGCAGCTGCTAAAACCTGACCACCATGATGTGCAGATTTTCCAGACCACGAAGTCACAATTCCACCAGCCGCCTGAATTACACTTATTGGAGCCTGGATATCATAGGCATTTAAAGAAGCTTCAATAACTAAGTCTATCTGCCCCGCGGCCACTAAAGCATATGCATAACAATCTAGGCCGTATCTAACTAGTTTAACCTCACGAGCAACTGCATCGAAACCAAGTTTCTCTTTTTCAGTACCAATTTCCGGAAATGTGGTGAAAAGTTTACTTTCAGACAGTGCTTGTGTCTCAGAGGCCTTCAGAGAACGAACACCTAAGGGTCCTCGCACTTCAGAAGTACCTAAGCCACCAATAAATCGTTCTTTAATATATGGCTGATCGATTATACCTAATATCGGACCGGTGCCTATTTGTTCGAGTGAAATTAGTACTCCCCAGGTTGGAGTACCTGAAATAAAGCTTCGCGTTCCATCAATGGGGTCTATTACCCATCTGAAACCTGTACTGCTCGCAAGTTCTCCAGTTTCTTCTCCCCAAATACCATCATGGGGGCGAGACAATGAAATAACTTTTCTAATAGCGTTTTCCGCAGCTTTGTCAGCTTCAGTCACAGGATCAAAGGTATGTTCGTCTTTATTACTGACAGCGATGTTTTGGCGAAAATATGGGAGAATGGCTTCCCGCGCACGATCTGCAGCTTCATTAGCTAAGTCTATCAATTCCTTTTTCTCTTTCTTAGATAGAATTGGAAAATTAGTCATTGACGCACCCTTTACCAGAAGAACAGCTAACCTAATAAAAAACTAAAAACAAGTTGGCTTGAAATCTTCATGAACCAAAATTTGACTTCAAGTTAGTCACGGTATTAGTGTTCTCAAAATAGGAAGTAAAAAATGAAAGCTTTCAGAGTAGTAGATTTTGAAAAGCCTGCGATGTTTTGCGAGATACCTCGCCAGCAACCACAGCATGGGCAAGTCGAAGTAAAAATTGAAGCGTGTGGTCTCAATTTTGCAGACTTATTAATGCAAAAAAACCAATATCAAGATACTCCCTGTCTGCCATTTACTATGGGGTTGGAATTATCCGGTAAAATAACTTCTATCGGCCCAAATACAAAATCGCCAGAAATTGGAACTCGCGTGACAGTATTTTCAGGCCAGGGAGGCTTAGCGGAGTATGGATATTTTCCAGTAGAAAGATTGGTGAGAATTCCTGAAAAAATGCCTAGTGAAATTGCAGCCGGTTTTCAAATAGCATATGGAACAAGCCATGTTGCTCTAAAACATTGTGCAAATTTAAATAAGAATAACACGCTGCTAGTTCTGGGAGCTGCTGGAGGAGTCGGCCTCACAGCGGTTGAATTAGGGAAGTATTTCGGCGCATATGTAATAGCGGCAGCGCGCGGACGAGAAAAGTTAAAAATAGCAGAAAAGTTTGGCGCCGATATTCTAATAGATACAAGCAAAGAAAATCTTAGAGAAGTGGTAAAATCCATCGGGGGTGCTGATGTGGTTTATGATCCTGTTGGAGGAGATCTATTTAAAGAAGCAATGAGAGCTTGTAAGCCAGAAGGTAAAATACTAACTATTGGTTTTGCAAGCGGAGATATTCCTTTTATCGCAGCAAATCACCTGTTGGTGAAAAACCTTTCAGTGATAGGGCTAAATTGGGGCGCTTATGTGAAATTTAACCCAAAAGTTATTTCAAAAAGCTTGGCTGACTTAATGGAAATGTTCACACAAGATAAACTGGTGCCACATATTTCCCACTTATATTCATTCTCCGAAACAAAAGCTGCTCTTGAATTGATTAAAAATCGAAAATCCACCGGTAAAGTGGTTGTAACAATATAAGATTAAAAAAAAATATTTTTTTTCCTCTGCGAAGCTTGAAAAAGTAAACAAATCAGCCAATATTAAGTACAGATTAAATGTGTTTATTGGAGGCACAAATGGCAGATTATAAAACTATAAGATCAACAGCTGGGGCTAGAAGTGAAGTAATAGACAGCGGACTTCGCGCCCACATGAATAAAGTTTATGGCACTATGTCATTAGGGATGCTTATTACTGCATTGGCAGCATGGGCCATTTCTGGGTTAGCGACAACGACAGATCCTACTTATGCAACAGCACAAATGGCAAACGGGACATTGTTAACAGCACTGGGTTCAGCACTTTATCTCTCTCCTTTGAGATGGATAGTAATGCTTGCGCCACTAGGAATATTATTTTTTGGTTTTGGACATGTGATGCGAAAATCATCTGCTGCTGCGGCACAGTTACTTTTTTTCGTCTTTGCATCTCTAATCGGTATCTCCTTGAGCTCGATTTTTATCGTATATACTTCGATCTCGATTGTTCAGACATTTTTGGTTACCTCAATAGCCTTCGCAGGCCTATCTTTATGGGGATATACAACGAAAAAAGACATATCTGGATGGGGTGCATTTTTAATAATGGGCGTAATTGGAATAATCATTGCGTCAATTATCAACATCTTCTTGGGCTCACCAGCTCTAATGTTTGCCATTTCAATAATTGGCTTACTTGTGTTTGCAGGTCTCACTGCATACGATACGCAGAATATCAAAATTCAATATCTGCAGCATGCTCACCACGGTGATCAACAATGGTTAGACAAATCGGCTATTCATGGTGCTTTAAGTCTTTATCTTGACTTCTTAAATATGTTTCAATTCTTGTTATTGTTTATGGGAAATCAAGAATAAAATTAAACAGATTTTTATAAAACCGCGTCATTGGCGCGGTTTTTTTTATTTAATCTTACCTTCTTTGTACTCTACGTGCTTTCGTGCTACCGGGTCATATTTTCGTACAACCATTTTTTCAGTCATTGTACGCGCGTTCTTTTTGGTCACATAAAAATGACCAGTATCCGCTGATGAATTTAATCGTATTTTAACGGTAGTTGGCTTAGCCATACAATTTCTCCTGATAACGCAAGGACCACACCTCTAATCGAAATAGTCTTGTAATGAACATTTCGTCTGTGTCAACGCCAATGCGCCAATATTATAGATTATTTTCTTTATTAAAGCAGTATGCGGGAGACCTGTAAGCCGGATTCTGTCCCAAAGGATAAACCTTTATGAATGGCCATTCATCTAAGTTCGATGTTACCAACGAACCTCTAGCTGCCTACCCGAACCACTAGTTCAAAGCAAATCCGCGAAAATAAGCGCATAACGCTAATTTAACGCACGTGGCTCCTATTCGGCATTGCTCCCGGTGGGGCTTGCCATGCGGTTCATGTTACCATCAACCCGGTGGGCTCTTACCCCACCTTTTCACCCTTACCTAAGCAATTGACTTAGGCGGTTTTTTTTCTGTGGCGCTTTCCGTCGGGTTACCCCGCCCGGGCGTTACCCGGCACCGTCGCTTTGTGGAGTCCGGACTTTCCTCGAAGTTAAATTACTCCGCGACCACTCAGTCTCCCGCATACTCGCTTCGTTTAATTGCTAGTCATGATTTCGTCAATATTTATTGACTACTTTCCTACCGCCCTACGAAATGGGCCAGGATCCCATCTACATGCAAAACCATCACCATCAGGGTCAATTCCAAATTGGTCTTTTTCGGGGCCTCCAGCTCCCAAAAAAGCTTCCTGTGCGGAACTATCCGACACATATCTATTACAATTACGCTCAAAACGAGCCTGGGACTTAAAGCGGCGCTCATAAATAGTGGTCCCAACTGGATTATTAGTTATGAGTGCATACTCAACGACATTAGGTATATTTGTTCCAGGTCGTCTGGGAATGTTAGTGGGTTTGACTAAAGTATAAACTTCCTGGTTTTGCTTTAAACGTTCTGCATCACTTTCAATAGTTTGGCGCTCTGCTACCGCTTCAAAATCATTTTCATCAGACAAACCAGGGTTATCTAGTGTCGGCTTGCTTACCACTGCTACTTCTTCAACAATTGTGTCGACATTAACTGGTGGTATCTGAGTACCAAAATCGTTGTTTGGCACGCATGCAGAAACAAGAACAAAGTGTAACACTATATAGTGCCATGCTCTATTTAACGGAAGTAAGTTTGATACCAATTTTATTTACCACCATTTTACAGGTTTCTCAACGAATCCAGTAGCACTTTCTAAGGTATGGGCGATATTCATCAGATCTCCCTCCTCCCATGGACGTCCAATGAGCTGTAATCCTAGTGGAAGCCCCTCGCTATTTAACCCTGCCGGCACAGATATACCCGGCAAACCGGCTAAATTAACGGTTACAGTAAAAACATCATTTAAATACATTTCGACTGGATCAGCAGTTTCCAATTTTCCAAGCTCAAAAGCCGCTGATGGTGTTGTAGGAGTTAAAATTGCATCGATACCAGCGGCAAAAACATCCTCAAAATCTTTTTTTATAAGAGATCTAACTTTTCTTGCTCGATTATAGTACGCGTCATAGAATCCTGCTGATAAAACATAAGTACCTATCATTACTCTCCTTTGAACTTCGTTTCCAAATCCCTCAGATCTTGATCTTTCGTACATTTCGGTGATGCTTTCACCTGCATTTAAATTAGCCCTGCGACCGAACCTTACCCCGTCATATCTTGCTAAGTTTGAAGAAGCTTCTGCTGGCGCAATCACATAATAAGCAGGAAGCGCGTATTTGGTGTGCGGTAATGAAATATCTACCACCTCGGCACCAGCGCTACGCAACATATCTGCCCCATCTTTCCATAAACTTTCAATTTGGGGTGACATTCCATCTAGTCTATATTCACGAGGTATTCCAATTATTTTATTTTTAATATTACCAGTAAGCATAGCCTCAAAGTTGGGTACAGGATTTTCAGAACTAGTACTATCTTTCTGATCAAAGCCGCACATTGCTTCTAGCATTATTGCTGCGTCACGCACGGACTTACACATCGGACCAGCTTGATCAAGTGAACTGGCAAAGGCAACTATACCCCATCTAGAACATCTACCGTAGGTGGGCTTTATGCCAACAATTCCAGTAAAAGCAGCAGGTTGACGAATAGACCCACCAGTGTCTGTGCCTATCGCCGCTAAACATAGATCAGCAGCCACAGCTGAAGCTGAACCACCTGAAGACCCCCCTGGGGTAAGCGCTTTGTCTAAGAACTTCCAGGGATTTACAGCATTGCCATAAACAGATGTCTCGTTCGAACTGCCCATAGCAAACTCATCCATGTTAACTTTACCCAGAGTTACCGCACCAGCATTCTTCAAATTTTTAGTTACTGTACTCTCATATTCGGGTTTGAAGCCGTTTAGAATTTTACTAGCAGCTTGAGTTGGAACCCCCTCACATGCAAAAAGATCTTTTATTCCAAGAGGTATCCCACAAAGAGATGGCGCATCTCCTTGTTTTAAAAGTAAGTCGGCTGATCTTGCTTGGACAACTGCCTCATCTGGCGTTTTATGAACAAACGCACCAAGGGCGTCAGCGCCATCAATCGCAGAAATGCACGATAGCGTAATCTCTTCAGAAGTAATTTCTCTAGCTTTGAGGTTGTCTCTTGCCTCTGCTATTGTCCAGGTATTATATCCGTCCATTACTCTACCACCTTGGGAACTGCAAAGAAACCTTCTCTGGCATCTGGAGCGTTAGAAAGCACTCGCTCTTGTTGATCTCCGTCACTAACCTTATCCATACGACGTTTTAATTTTTGGGGGGAGACAGAAGTCATTGGTTCAACTCCTTCCACGTCCACTTCATTAAGCTGTTCAATAAATCCCAAAATCTGGTTAAATTCGTCCGCTAAAATATCCAACGAACTCTCATCAACTTTAATTCGTGCGAGCTTTGCCACCCTTGCCGCTGTCGCTCTATCAATTGACATAAACCTTCTCCATTATTCAGGCTAGGATCATTTAACGTTCATTGGGGTTTACTGCAAGTAGCTGTAAGCGATATTTACAATCGAAAATAATTCAATTTCACACTTTCGCCAAAGTTGCTTTTTTCTATGAGAAGTTGGTAAAAGTGAAGTGCATAAAGCTGAAAGAAATATGACAAATAATTTTCCGAAAATGAATTTTGTTGGAATCGATGGAATTTTAGTGCAATTTTCCGATGAAATTCGTGAGAATGCTAATTCAGCCGCGTTGGCTTTTCGACATGAAGTAGAACAAAAAAACCAATCTTCTGTACTTGAAAGCGCAAACTCACTGACTGCTGCATATTTTAGGATCGATACAAAAATAGAGCCATTAGACTCAATTCTTAATTTTTTTAATGAGATGCTGAGAGAAAAAAATTGGTATACTTCAAAGCTGCCTACCGACCGTAAGCTTTTCAAAATACCCTGCGTGTTTGGAACGGAACTAGCACCACAATTTGAAAAGGTTATTAAGCTTGCTGGAATTAGCCGATCTCAAGCAATCCTTGAATTTACTACTACGCGAACCCGCGTTATGACTATCGGATTTTCTCCTGGGCAACCTTATGCAGGTTTATTATCCAAGAAATGGGACTTACCTCGGTTATCAGAAGTCTCGAAAAGTGTGCCCAAAAGTGCGCTGGTTTGTGCAATTAGGCAGTTAATTATTTTTTCAAATAGTACCCCAACGGGATGGCACCATATTGGACAAACCGCATTTGAATGCTTCAATTCTAATAGACAGCAGCCAATTTTACTTAGGCCAGGTGACGAGATAACTTTTGTTGAAATTAAATCTGGTGAATTGTCTCAAATAAACAACAATAACGCTGATGGGCTTGGTGGCGTAGAAATTTTGGAAATTAGGAATTGATATGTTGGAAGTGATTTCAACCTCAGGATTTTCTTCCTTTCAGGATATGGGAAGAAACGGCTTCCGATCTCAGGGTATATCCAGGTCCGGCGCAGCGGACTACTATGCACTTTTTGAAGGCGCAGCCTTGCTTGACCAAAACCCAAATAGCACAGCACTCGAGCTTATTGGAAACGGAGGAAAATTTAGAGTTTTACAGGACTGCATGGTAGCTCTCACAGGTGCTATTATGCCAGCGAGTTTAGATCAGAAGCCTTTAGCTTGGAATTCCAGTCATTTTTTACACTATGGCAGCATATTAGAATTGGGAGCACCTCAGAATGGTAGATATAGTTATTTGCATTTAAGGGGTGGATTTAAAGCACCAAAAATATTTAATTCTAGTTCAGCTCAGCCATCTGCCGGAATCGGAAAGTACACTCGCCCCAAAGACATCTTGGAACCGTTAGAAAAAAACCTAGAAGCTCTTAAATGCCAAACAATTGAACCAGTGGATAGATTTGAGTTAACTAACTTTAGGTTGGTTGAGTCTTTTCAGACCCATCTATTTACTCCCAAAACAATAAAAAAATTTGTAGACACAGAATTCTCAATTGATAATCAGGCTAATAGAGGTGGAATGAAACTAGCTCATACCGGGTCAGGCTTTTCTACTTCTAACCAATTGAAGATTATGTCAGATATGATAATTCCGGGCGATATCCAAATGACAGGTTCCGGACAGCCATTTGTTCTCTTGCCAGACTGTCAGACGATGGGCGGCTATCCAAGAATAGGGTGTATTATACCTCCTGACCTACCAGCTATTGCCCAGCTGAAAACTGGTAGAACCGTTAAATTTAAGTTTATATCACGCGATGAAGCAAATAGGATTGCCTCAAAAGATCGTAAATGCTTAGAAATTATCAAAGAGAGATGTTTAGAGCCAATTCGTGATCCCCAAAAGATGGCGGATTTACTTAATTTCAATTTAATTGATGGAGCTGTATGGGCAAAAAGTTAGTTTAAGGGGATTGTTATGCATATAGATTTAAATGCAGATATGGGCGAAAGCTTCGGGTCTTGGGTGAAGGGCAATGATGAAGCTTTATTGGATTTGATTTCTTCCGCAAATATTGCTTGTGGCTTTCATGCTGGAGATCCCGATGTAATGGCAAAAACTATAAAACTAGCAAAGAAAAGGGGTGTAGGAATTGGAGCGCACCCTGGTTTCGATGATTTGGTTGGGTTTGGCCGGAGGCGCTTGAATATTCCAATTGATACTATCCAAAATCAAATTCGATATCAAATTGGAGCAATTAAAGCTATGGCGAAGGCAGAAGGCACCACAATTACACATGTTAAATTACATGGAGCACTATCGAATATGTGCTCGGAAAATTACGAACTAGCTAAAGCATGCTTTGAAGCAGTGATTTCGGTGGCAAGCGAAGTACCAATCATGGCTTTAGTTAAAACAAAACAGCAAGAGGCAGTGGAAAAGCTTAAAGCCAAGTGGGTTGGAGAGATTTTTGCAGATCGAAGTTACAATGATGATGCAACATTGGTTGATCGATCATTTCCGGGTGCAATCATCAGTGATCCAATTACCGCCGGAGCACGCGTAGCTAATATGGTTTCAAGAGGTGCGATAATTACCAAAACCGGAAAAGAAATAAAAACTAAAATTGATACTATTTGCCTTCATGGCGATACGCCAGAAGCTGTAAAGATAGCTAGGGCGATCAAGGATGCACTGGAAAAAAGCGGCATAAATATTAAAAGTTTTTGATACTATTTTTTTAGCAAGTAGTATTAGCTTCACAAAAAAACACAATTATCTAAATTGAAAAGTTATTTATTATTGTAATTCCAGTTTCCGATTTTTGCCCAAATTGCAGCATTGCCTCAGGTACCTGACTTAGTTTTAACTTTCTGGTAATTAGACTATCGATATTAATAGAGCCATTGTTTATCATTGTCATTAATGAGCTAAATCCAGAAGCCGCCATACCCCGCGTTCCAATAATTTTCAATTGCCTAGAGTATAATAATTCTAATAGAGGGAGTGAAACAATGGTATTACTTGAAGTGGGCATTCCTATCTGAATGTGCCTACCAAGTTTTCTTAGTGAACGAAGGCTATTTTGAAATGTAACCTCTATGCCAAGCGCATCTAAAGACACGTCAACACCACCTTTTGTCAATTCTCTTACCTCTTGCCATATATTATTAAATTTTGTTGGATCTAAAACTATATCAGCTCCTACTTCCTTTGCTTTTTGCAGTGCTAAGCTATTAATGTCGATACCAATAACTTTGGCACCCAAAGCTTTTGCAATCATAATTGCAGACGTTCCAACACCGCCACACCCATAGATTGCCAACCACTCACCTGGCAATAAAGAGGCTCGGTCTGTTAAAGCTCTATACGCGGTCGTAACTCGGCATCCCATTGCTGCTGCTGTCTCAAAACCAAGTGAACTTGGGAGCCTTACTAGATTGAAATCAGCAAAACAAATTTCAACAAATTGCGCAAAACCGCCACGGATAGTAAAGCCAATTGTTTCCTGCCTATCGCATATCGTTGAATTGCCTGTCTGACAATCAGAGCATAAACCACAACCAAGAATAAATGGTACAGTTACAGGATCACCTATGGAAAACTTCTTAATGTTTGATCCAGTTTCAACTATAATTCCGGCTAATTCATGCCCCATAATATGAGGTAATTTGACATCGGAGTCATTACCAGACCAAGCATGATGGTCCGATCTACACACCCCACATGCTTTTAATTCTATTACTACCGAGTTTGGACCACATACTGGATCATCTACCTCCTCAAAGACCGGTGGAGTACAGAATTGATGTAAAACAGATGCCTTCATACAAAAGTCCGATCAAGATAATAATAAGTTAACTTTAATTTTCATACAAAGCCATTGACAAAAACTCCCTAAAAAGATCGTTTATTAGCAGTAAACAAATTAAGTAATGAAATGGTCAACAAAGCAACTATAGAATCTTTTCAAGATGACGGTATTGCGTTTATACCCGGACTATTCAAACCACATGTTGCAAGTCTAAGAGTTGGCGTTCAAAAGAATATCGTTGAACCTGGCCCATTTGCGGCAGAAAATTTAAAAGAGGGAGAAGCAGGACGCTTTTTTGACGATTATTGTAATTGGCAGCGCATTGACGAATTTCGAAATGTGGTATTCGATAAAAATGTTGCGGAAACAGCAGCACAACTTATGCAATCAAAAACTGTCCAAATGTTTCACGATCATGTGCTAGTGAAGGAAGCAGGAACTTTAAAATCAACTCCCTGGCATACCGATGGACCTTACTATTTCATTAAGGGAATGAAAACTTTAAGTTTTTGGGTGCCTCTTGACCCTGTTAAAAAAGCTACCTTGAGGATGGTCGCACGCTCGCACAAATGGTCAAAGCCAGTCCTTCCAACTAGGTGGTTATCTAATGAAAATTTCTACCCAAACGCTAATGACTATTTGCCTGTACCAGACCCTGAAAAAGAACAAATGGACATCAGAGAATTTGATATGAACCCTGGCGACGCGGTTGCATTTAATTTTAATATTTTACATGGCGCTCGAGGGGCAACAGCGGACCAGCGAAGACGAGCATTTTCTTTAAGGCTACTCGGTGACGATACCCGATACACAGAAAGGCCTGGCCCAACATCTCCCCCATTTCCTAATCATAATATGGTAGAAGGCCAGATTCTCCGAACGGATTGGTTCCCATATATAGACTTTTAAAATTTAAACTACTTGAATTTAGAGTAAACTAACGTAGATACATGTAATAATTAACTTGGATTATTATGATAAACTACACTTTAAAATGTGACCAAAACCACACCTTTGACAGTTGGTTTAAATCAGCTGAAGCCTTTGATATGTTGGTTAAAAAATCTATGGTGGTTTGCTCAGAGTGTGGCTCCACCAAAATAACCAAAGCGATCATGGCCCCTAGTGTAAGCACTTCCAGGAAAAAAGATAATAAACATCCAAAATTAGAAAAAAAATCAAAACTCAAAAATGATATTTTGGAATTGAAAAAGAAAATAGAAGCAAACTCAGAGTATGTTGGAAACAACTTTGCTAATGAAGCCAGATCAATGTACCTTGGGGAAACTCCCGAACGGTCAATCTATGGCGAGGCGAAAGCCGATGATGCCAAAAAACTTATAGACGATGGTATACCCGTTATGCCACTGCCATTTCTTCCAGCTAAAAAAGCAAATTAATCATTTATTTTGTATATTATACAGCCTCATTTCGAGATCATTGATACCATATCATGTGACTTGTATGTTCCGTAATTAACATTTACACCCCGAGCGACGGAGTAAATAGGAATAGCATGGCTTTACTGGTAATGAAATTTGGCGGTACTTCCGTTGCGAATGTTGATCGCATAAAGCGAGCGGCTAAACGTGTTGCACTAGAGGTAGCTCACGGTAAAAATGTTCTTGTTATCGTTTCAGCAATGGCTGGTAAAACGAATGAATTAGTTAAATGGGTGAATGATACTTCCCAATTTTATGATGCACGGGAGTATGATGCTGTTGTTTCATCTGGTGAAAACGTTACGGCAGGACTTATGGCACTTACACTTCAAGAGATGGATATTCCGGCAAGAAGCTGGCAAGGCTGGCAGATCCCTGTTTATACTAGTTCCTCTCATTCATCAGCTAGGATCGAGAGTATTTCGTCCGAAACGATTAACGAAAAATTTGAACAAGGAATGAAGGTTGCAGTCGTTGCAGGGTTTCAAGGGATTAGCAATGAAAACCGAATTGCCACATTGGGCAGAGGGGGATCCGATACTACCGCAGTGGCATTTGCAGCAGCGTTCGACGCAGAAAGATGTGACATATACACTGACGTTGACGGAGTATACACCACAGACCCACGCATATGCGACAAAGCCAAAAAGCTCGATAAAATTTCGTACGAAGAAATGCTTGAACTTGCCTCTCTGGGAGCGAAAGTGTTGCAAACACGCTCTGTAGAAATGGCTATGCGGTTTAAAGTAAAATTGAGAGTTTTATCTAGCTTCGAAGAACCTAGCGAAAAAGTAGGAACACTTGTCTGTGATGAGGAGGAAATTATGGAATCAAATGTAGTCTCAGGGATAGCTTATTCCCGCGACGAAGCTAAGATGACGTTAGTATCAATAGCCGATAGACCTGGAATTGCCGCTGCTATATTTGGTCTTCTTTCCGATTCTGGAATAAATGTAGACATGATTATTCAGAATATCGCTGAAGCTGGAAGGACTGATATGACATTCTCATGTCCCATAGATCAGGTTAGCAAAGCTGAAAAATCACTAAATAAGGCAGAGAAAGAAGGGCTTATAAATTTCCAAGATTTATTAGCTGATAAAAATGTTGCAAAAATTTCTGCGGTTGGAATTGGAATGCGATCCCAATCAGGTGTTGCAGCAAAAATGTTTCAAACTCTTTCAGATGAAGGAATAAATATCAAAGTAATTGCAACCTCTGAAATCAAGATATCTGTTTTAGTAGACAGAAAATATTTGGAACTTGCAGTGCAATCATTGCATGACGCCTTTGAACTAGATCAGATTTCTTCCTGAGGAAAAGAGAGATCAAGCGTGCCTGAACGTACCCAGACAGATAGCCAGCAACTATTGCGTCGCTTGCGCGATACAATGGCCGAAGAACAGAAAGGCCAAGCGAGATTAAACAAAATTACTCATCTAATTGCAGACTCCATGGGTACAGAAGTTTGCTCAATTTATTTGTTTAGGGATAACGAAACTCTTGAGCTTTGTGCAACCGAAGGCCTGAATACTGAAGCTGTTCACCAAACTAGGCTCAGAATTGGTGAGGGGCTTGTCGGTAGAGTTGCAAGGTCAAAAAAAGTGATTAACACTGAAGATGCCCCATCTTCAAAAGGCTTTAGGTTCATGCCGGAAACAGGAGAAGAAATTTTTTCTTCTTTCGCTGGTGTGCCTATACAAAGATTAGGGGAAACCCTTGGTGTTCTTGTAACCCAGTCCAAAGAGTCACGAAAATTTAGCAGTGAAGAAATCTACGCGCTTGAGGTTGTAGCGATGGTGCTAGCAGAGATGGCTGAGCTTGGTGCTTTTGTGGGTGATGAAACAGGACTTACTGCGTTGCATCAGCAATCAGTTTTATTTCGTGGTTCAAATGGCCAAGAGGGCGCAGCCAAAGGGAGTGTGTGGCTGCATGAACCGCGAGTAGTTGTAACAAATTTAGTCTCAGATGATCCGAAAGAAGAAAAAAACAGGCTTCAAAACGCAGTAAATCTTCTGAGACAAGGTGTGGATAAAATCGTCGATAAAATTGCGGATGGTGATAAAGAACAAACTGAAATTCTTAAAGCTTTCCGAATGTTCGCAAACTCACGCGGTTGGCTTCGTCGTATGGAAGCTGATATCGACCAAGGTTTATCCGCTGAAGCATCAGTTGAGAAAGAACAATCTTCTGCAAGAGCTCGTATGAGCCAGGTGGCAGATAGTTACATGAGAGAGCGGCTTCATGATTTAGATGATTTATCTAATAGATTACTGCGGATATTGACGGGGCAAGGTACAGATACTGGAGCCAAAATTCCTAGCGATCCTATTTTAATCGCCCGCAATATTGGTCCAGCAGAGCTCTTGGATTACGGAAGGACACTTAAAGCAATTGTGCTGGAAGAAGGCTCGGTAGGCAGCCATGCCGCCATAGTAGCACGCGCCCTGAGTATACCCTTGGTGATAAATGCTGAAAATATAACTACTGAAGCTTTGAATGGAGACCCTATTTTAGTAGATGGCACACAGGGGATCGTACATTTGCGTCCTGACGATACTGTTGTTAGTGCATTTTCTGAGAAAATTGCTATGGAGGCTAAAAACCAAGAGCGCTATAAAGCTCTTAGAAATGAACCCGCAAAAACAACTGATGATAAAATAATTGACTTGCGCATGAATGCTGGCCTGATGGCTGAGTTGCCAAGTCTTATCAGCTCAGGTGCTAGCGGGGTAGGATTATTTCGCACTGAATTACAATTCTTAATTAGAAACCAGATGCCCAAACGATCCGAGTTAAAAAAGCTTTATTCAAGAGTATTAGAGGCGGCAAAAGGTAAAGAAGTTATTTTTAGGACGCTGGATATAGGTTCAGATAAAGTTTTATCTTATATGCCTAATATAAAGGAAGCCAACCCAGCGTTAGGGTGGAGGGCAATTAGAATTGCTTTAGATAGACCGAGCATTATGAGAATGCAAATTGAGGCATTAATACGTGCTGCAGATGGCCGCAATTTGTCGATAATGTTTCCTTTAATCTCTCAAGATAGTGAGTTTTATGAAGCACGAGCATTGGTTGATAAAGTTTTGAGTGGAGAAAAACGTTTGGGACATAAGACACCAAATGAGATAAAAATAGGGGCAATGCTTGAAACGCCTTCCCTGGCTTATGCATCAGAAAACTTTTTCAGTGCGGTAGATTTCTTATCTGTTGGAGGCAATGATCTTAAACAGTTCTTTTTTGCTGCGGACAGGGAAAATGAACTGGTTAGACGAAAATATGACACGCTTAGCACCAGTTTTCTTCTATATCTTAAATTTGTTATCGACCGCTGCACAAAAACACAAACACCTGTCTCCTTTTGCGGGGAAGATGCAGGGCGCCCCTTAGAAGCTATTTGCCTTTGCGCTATTGGTTTTCCCAGTCTGTCCATGAGGCCTGCATCAATTGGACCAGTGAAGCATTTACTCAGACGGATAAATCTCGAAAAACTGAGCGATATATTGATTTTAGAGATTGAACGCGGATCTTCGAGCGTTAGGCCAGCAGTTGAAAAATATATCAAATCGATTTGATATATCGTTCAAAATAGCTTTGCTCTGGACGCGCAAGTTTGATTTCGCTATACCTACGCCATGTGTAGAACCAGGACGTCATTCATCCTAATTATTTGCCCGGCGCTTATTGATTAGAAGTGGCCCGGGCAAGCTATCGACAAATTAAATCAATTCACAAAATACCGATAAATTAGAGAAAATTAGTAATGTGTGCTGAAACACCAGACTACAAAGATACATTAAATTTGCCAAAAACAGAATTCCCAATGCGAGCTGGGTTACCGAAGCGAGAACCAGACTGGCTCACAAAGTGGGAGGATATTAAGGTTTATGATACTCTTCGACAAAAGAAGGGTAGAGCTTCATTTATATTGCATGATGGACCTCCATATGCGAACGGTCATTTGCATATTGGTCATGCACTTAATAAAATCCTGAAAGACATGGTTGTTCGAAGCCAGCAAATGATGGGCAAAGACGCAAGATATATTCCTGGGTGGGACTGTCATGGTTTGCCAATTGAATGGAAAATTGAAGAACAATATCGATCCAAAGGAAAAAATAAAGACGATGTCAATGTAATAGATTTTAGGCAGGAATGCCGAAAATTTGCCGCCGGGTGGGTTGAGACCCAGAGGGACGAATTCAAAAGATTAGGAGTTATGGGAAAGTGGGAAAACCCATACCTAACGATGGACTTCCACGCTGAAAGAGTAATCGCAGAAGAGTTTATGAAATTTTTAATGAATGGGACGCTTTATCAAGGGTCAAAGCCTGTTATGTGGTCACCTGTTGAAAAGACAGCGTTGGCTGAAGCTGAGATTGAGTATCATGACCACAAGTCTCATACCATTTGGGTTGCCTTCAAAATTAATAATGCATCAGAAGAAATACGAAACGCTCGAATAGTTATTTGGACAACTACGCCGTGGACTATTCCCTCAAATCGAGCAATCGCTTTTAATCCTAAAATTTCATATGGCCTATATCATGTTGATGAAACTTTAGAGGAAAGTTGGACAGCAAAAGGTGAATACTATATAATAAGCGATAACTTAGCAGCCGAAACATTAGAAAAATCAAGAGTGCTAAAATACACCAGAGTTAAAGATGTTTCGAGTTCCGACTTGCAAGATTGTGTGTGCCAACACCCACTCTCAGAATTAGATCCATTTTGGAATTATGATGTACCTTTGATAGATGGCGATCATGTTACAGACGATGCTGGGACTGGATTTGTACACACAGCGCCAAGTCATGGAGCAGACGATTATGAGTGCTTCTTAAAGCGCAACTGGCTTGACAGAATGACCCATAATGTGGGTGAAGAAAGTGAGTTTTTAGGACATGTACCCTTCTTTGCAGGTCTCACAGTTTTTGACCGGAAAGGTAAGGAAGGGAAGGCAAACGCTGAGGTTATAAATAAACTTGTTGAGTCTGGGAATATTATCGCACGAGGTCGTTTGACCCACAGCTATCCCCATTCTTGGCGCTCAAAAGCACCAATAATTTTCAGAAATACCCCACAGTGGTTTGCAGCTATCGATAAAAAGGTGGAAGATACCTTCAATAAATATGGTAATACAATTAGGCAAAGAGCTTTGGAGTCGATTGATAAACTCGTTCAGTGGACACCAAGAAGTGGACGTAATCGACTTTATTCAATGATAGAGGTACGACCAGACTGGGTTTTGTCTCGGCAACGCGCTTGGGGAGTACCGCTTACTTGTTTTACCAAAAAAGGAGCCCAACCGACCGACAGTGATTTTTTACTGCGTAATGAGCAAGTAAACAAACGGATCGCAGAAGCCTTCGAAGTAGAAGGTGCGGACGCTTGGTATAAGGAAAATGCAAAAGAAAGATTTTTAGAAGGATTAGAAAATCCAGATAATTTTATCCAAGTTTTTGATATCTTAGATGTTTGGTTCGATAGCGGTTCAACACATGCATTTGTGTTGAGAGACCGCAAAGATGGATCTGATGACGGTTTTGCTGATTTATATTTAGAGGGAACAGATCAACATAGAGGTTGGTTCCATTCCTCGATGCTTCAATCATGTGGCACAAACGGACGAGCTCCTTACCATGGTGTTTTAACGCATGGATTTACGTTAGACGAAAAAGGCATGAAAATGTCAAAGTCCTTAGGAAACACTATAGCTCCTGAACAAGTTATAAAGCAGTATGGTGCTGATATTTTACGTTTGTGGGTCGCTCAATCAGACTATACCGCGGATTTACGAATTGGACCTGAAATTTTGAAAGGTGTAGCTGATAGCTATCGAAGATTGAGAAACACAATGCGTTTCATGCTGGGATCACTAAGTGATTATAATGCATCAGATGAAATAGCCACAAAAGAGATGCCGGAATTAGAGCGTTGGGTGCTGCATAGGCTTTCTGAGTTAGATGAGAAAGTACAAGAAGGATATAATTCATATGATTTTCAGGGTGTTTTTCAATCAATTTTTACCTTTGCAACGGTGGATTTATCATCCTTTTATTTTGATATACGAAAAGATGTACTTTATTGTGATGGAGACACAATCGAGCGAAAATCAGCTAGAACGGTACTAAATTTACTTTTTCATCGTCTTACAACTTGGTTAGCACCAATTTTAGTATTTACAATGGAAGAGGTCTGGCTTGAACGCTATCCTGACAAAGATAGTTCAGTTCATCTTGTAGATATACCAAATACACCGTCTAAGTGGCGAGATGATAAACTTGCAAAAAAATGGTCAACTGTAAGGAGCTACAGACGACTAGTCACATCTGCTCTAGAATTACAGAGGGAAGATAAGGTAATCGGATCCAGTTTGGAGGCAGCTCCAACTGTCCATATCAAAGACCAGGACGCGCTTGCGATTTTAGAATCTGTACCATTTCAAGACATTTGTATAACGTCAGGCTTAAATCTTACTGACGCAGAACCTCCTGAAAATGTATATATTTCGAATGAAATTGATGGTGCTGCTGTTAATTTTAAGAAATCAGTTGGAACGAAGTGTGAGCGATGTTGGAAAATTTTACCAGATGTAGGAAATTATAAGCACCCGGGTACATGCAAACGATGCAGCACAGCTCTTAAATAGTTTTCAGACAGAGGAAAAGTGTCGTAAATTGAATTGTTTGTAATCATACTTTTTAAATATTTTATTGTCTTAACCTCCCAAAAAAACTGGTCATAAGTTCAACCACTTCCTCTTCACAGATACCTGGATATATTTCAGGTCTGTGATGTGTTTGCCTATGTGAAAAGATACATGCACCGTCCTCAACACCACCTGATTTTTTGTCACTTGCGCCATAGTATAGCCGGCGAATTCGCGAAGCTGAAATTAGGGAGGCACACATGGCACAAGGTTCTAAGGTAACATATAAGTCACAACCAGTTAATCTTTCATTTCCTAAAACCTGACAAGCCTCTCGGATAACTAATACTTCAGCATGCGCTGAGGGGTCTTTAAGTTCTCGAGTTCTATTCCCCGACTTGGCTAATACTTGACCAGCCGGATCCAGCAATACAGCACCGACTGGAATTTCTCCTGCAGAGCGCGCTATTATGGCTTGTTCTATAGCCATTTTCATAAAATTTATAAAGCCACTAGTTGCCAAGGAGCACAATTTTCCCTTCCTAAATTGTCATTAATAACATACATAATTGCTAATGAAAGACCAAGTAAACAAAGGCGACCGCATCGCAAAAATAATTGCGAGAGCTGGACTAGCAAGCAGAAGAGAGTCCGAAAGATTAATTTTAGATGGTAGGGTTAAGGTGAATGGAAATACTATCAATAGTCCAGCTCTTAATCTATCTAAAAACGACGCTATAGAAGTTGATGGTAAATTGTTGTCACAACCAGAAGAGACACGTTTATGGATATATCATAAGCCCGTTGGCCTTATTTCCACCTCAAAGGACGAGAAAAATCGGCCAACTATTTTTGATAAACTGCCAAAAGAAATGCCCCGAGTCTTATCCATAGGCCGACTGGACTTAAACTCCGAAGGACTACTACTGCTTACGAACGATGGAGAACTAAAACGGTGTCTTGAATTACCCTCAACTGGTTGGTTACGACGATACCGGGTGCGAGTAAAAGGTCGGTTAAAGGACAGTATGCTTGAACCATTACGGCAGGGAATATTTGTAGAAGGCACACACTTTAAGCCAATGGAAGTATCTTTTGATCGTCAAACAGGAGCAAATGCTTGGCTAAGTATTGGACTTCGTGAGGGTAAAAATCGCGAAATTCGCAAAGCATTAGGTTTTCTAGGACTATCTGTGAGTCGTTTACTGAGAATAAGCTTTGGAGATTTTGAACTAGGCACATTAAAAAAGGGTGAAGTACAGGAAGTGCGATTAAGTAGGATAAAAAACTTACTCAAAATCCGACTGGACAGCTCTCAAACGGAAAAAAAACAAAAACGGAGTTTTGGAACAAAAACCTCTAACAAGGTGGATAAAATTTTAGGAAGACGCAATGTTTCTGGAAACCGAAGATGAAATAAATAATGCGACTACTATTACAAAGAGTCTTATCAGCAGAGGTATCTTTCGAGGGCAAACTTCAGGGAAGCTGCAATAAGGGCCTTTTAATTTTTCTGTGTGCAATGAAAGGCGACAAAAAGTTGATGTAAACAAACTTTTAAAAAAAATTTTAACTCAACAGGGTATATTTGGCGCAAGCATGCAAGTCAAATTAGTGAATGACGGTCCCACAACTTTTTGGCTAGATAGCAAAAATTAATCAATGAAATTGACTTATATGACAAAACATTGCGCGTATAGAATTACTTTAGATCTGAAATATCAAGAGGACCACTCGGTTTCGATAATCGACTGCGGGTAACCCAATATAGTTTTGCTTGGGCACGCGTTATTGCGACATACGCTAGCCTTTTCCAAAGGGGCAAACCAGCCTCGACCCTGTTAGTCTGCGCTGCAGCGTATATATCGGCTCCAAAGACCTGAACATGTTCCCATTGAGAACCTTGAGCTTTATGAATTGTCACCGCCGACCCATGTAAAAAAATAGCCCCCATTTTCGCAGCAAAGGGAATAAAGGGCTCATCTTCGTTTGGCAGTTCAATTTTTACTATCGATGCTGCTGAAAGAATAGGAGATTCTGATCCCACTACGAAAAGTCGTGAAAAACCTGCCTTTTTACCAGGTCCTAGATAAATAACATTTGCTCCTTTGGTCAGCCCCCTAGCTTCAAGATCAATCCTCTTTTTTCTATGTTTAAGCGGCAATTCTAAACCATCACAGATAAGGGGTTCCCCCTCTATTAGTCTATCATTTGGAGCATTATAGACAGAGCGAAAGGCATTAATTAACCTTATACGTGTAGCATTCCTCCAAACTAAAACTGGACTGCGAGACATCAAATCCACATTTACTCGTTGGGCCCAAACAATTCTTTCATCTTCATTTGCTATTTTACGTATTAGCATCTCAAAGTCTGAAAAGTTTATTTCAGGGTCCGATAGAAAATTTGATAATTTCAAAATCGGGTTGTCCGAACTTTGCCTGTGGATTTGTGATAGAATAGACTTACACTCAGAATCTAGTCTATCAAAAACCATCCGCCCTGATTGACTAATTGGTGCGAGCTGAGCTGGGTCTCCAAATAATATTAAAGTTGAAAAGATTTCTTTTAAATCATTTAGCTGGTCATCATCGAGCATTGACGACTCATCAATAAATCCAACATCCAGAGGTTCCTCTCTCCTCTTCCAGCCACTGATAAAGTCTGAACCTTTTAGGCCAGCAGCTGCAAGAGCTCCTGGTATAGACTTATTGGATCTGTAAAAATCCCATGCCCGTTTTAATGAATTTTCTGATAACCCATCTAAAATGGGCTTTTCATCTTGCTCACCGATAAGCCATTCTACTAGTCTCTCATAATCTGGATCATATACAGGCGTATATAGTATTCTGTGGATAGTAGTTGCTGGTACACCCCTCATTCTTAAAATATTAGCAGCTTTATTTGTAGGAGCTAAAATAGAAAGAGAACGATTATTTTTATTTCTTCGAACTTCAAAGTCGCCTGATATAATTTCGACACCAATTGCACTCATTTTTTCAGTTATACGACTTAATAAAGCAGTTTTTCCTGAACCTGCTCTCCCAATAAGCGCATAAACTGATTTATATTTAGAATTTTGACTTGAAAGTTCACCAGATCCTAGATTGATACCAGCTCTCTCCAAAATAACCGCAACGTTATTTAGCGCTTGCTCTTGATCCAACGATAACGGGATAGAACCCTGGTTCATTCTATTTACCATGTATGAATGATTAAGGCATAGCAGTTAAAGATTTGAAAAAAACAAAATTAGCCTCGATATAAAAAGTTCTCACTATTTAGATATAGTGAAGTCGAAAAATTGGTTTCAAGTCGGGATAACCCGACTTGTGAGCCTTATTTAAGCACTTCTTCAAATGTCGATAAACCAACTCGAGGGCTTTGTACCAAAACTGCCATATTTCCTGGTTTGTGTTCATTTTTCATCATTTTAGTGTGAGCCTGAGGAATTTGATCCCAAGGCAAGACTTCTGACATGCATGGATCGAGGCGCTTCTCAACCATTAGTCTATTTGCAGAAGCCGCTTGTTTTAGGTGAGCAAAGTGACTGCCTTGTATACGCTTTTGGTGCATCCACAAATACCGAACGTCAAACGTACAGTTATACCCAGTTGTACCCGCACAAATCACTACCATTCCACCTTTTTTACAAACAAATGTCGAAACAGGGATCGTCGCTTCACCAGGATGTTCAAAAACTATGTCTACATTATTACCCTTGCCAGTAAAATCCCATATGGCCTTGCCGAACTTACGAACTTCTTTGAACCATTCAGCATATTCCGACGTGTTAACCGTCGGGAGTTGACCCCAACATTTGAAGTCATTTCGATTGATTACACCTTTAGCGCCTAAGCCAAGAACAAAGTCCCTCTTACTCTCATCTGATATTACACCAACAGCATTACCACCCGCCGCCTTTACCAATTGAATGGCATATGACCCAAGTCCACCGGATGCACCCCAAACCAACACATTTTGTCCAGGCTTTAATTCATGAGGATCGTGGCCAAATAGCATCCTGTAAGCGGTAGCAAGTGTTAAGGTATAGCAAGCACTTTCTTCCCAACTTAAATGTCTAGGCCGCGGTAAAAGCTGCTGAGCTTGTACGCTGGTAAATTGAGCAAAGGACCCGTCTGGAGTCTCATATCCCCAAATCCGTTGACTAGTAGAATACATGGGGTCCCCACCATTGCATTCTTCATCGTCTCCATCATCTTGGTTACAGTGAATTACAACTTCGTCACCAACTTTCCAATTCCGTACCTTATCACCGACTGCCCAAACAATGCCTGAGGCGTCTGAACCAGCGATATGATAATCTGCATTGTGTCCATCGAAGGGTGATATAGGCACACCTAAACCTGCCCAGACTCCATTATAATTTACGCCCGCAGCCATAACTAGTACCAACACTTCGTTACCTGATGGCAATGGTGTATCAACTACCTCAACTTGGAACGCTTTTTCGGGCTCACCGTGTCTTTCACGGCGAATTGCCCAGGCATACATTTGCTTTGGGACATACCCAAATGGAGGCATCTCACCTAATTCGTATAAGTCTTTTTCTGGTGCATCATAGGATGGAAATGCAACGTCAGCATCTAGGGCCATAATTATCTCCACATTAAATTTTTTATGATTGCCGCAATGCAGAATCATATCTTTGGCATTCATTATATTTCTACACGCAAGATTTCAACTTTTTTTGTATCTAATTTGTAATTTTATTGCTTTAAAATAAATTAGGACCATATAGTTGTTGAATTTATTTTATGTTAAAAAAAAATGGTTTATTAGGTCAGCTAAAATATTTAGCGGATAAGCTTTTCATACTACTCGCCGCAACGCAGCGAATTGACTCCGACATAATATTTCATTATCTACCCTTTAAATCTAAGATTATTTCGTAAAAATACTCAAGGAGTTTTAAATGTCACAAATTAGTAGAGATCGCCCGTGGCTTATTAGAACTTACGCAGGACATTCGACTGCCGCTGCGTCTAACCAATTATATCGATCAAATCTGGCTAAGGGGCAAACCGGACTGTCTGTTGCTTTCGACCTTCCTACCCAAACAGGCTATGACAGTGATCACCTACTTGCCCGTGGCGAGGTTGGGAAAGTTGGTGTGCCAATATGCCATTTGGGGGATATGAGAACATTATTTGACCAAATTCCTTTGGATCAAATGAATACTTCTATGACGATTAACGCCACAGCCCCATGGCTGTTGGCCTTATACATCGCGGTCGCAGAAGAACAAGGGGCCGATATCAAAAGCTTACAAGGCACAGTGCAGAATGACATAATCAAGGAATACCTAAGTAGGGGAACATACATTTGCCCACCTCAAGCCTCTTTAAAGCTAATAGGTGATGTCGCAGAATACTGTTATTCAGAAATTCCAAAGTGGAATCCAATGAATGTTTGCTCGTATCATTTACAAGAAGCCGGGGCCACTCCCGAGCAAGAATTGGCTTTTGCTTTAGCAACTGCGACTGCGGTATTGGATGAATTACGTCCACGAGTTTCCGAAGACGAGTTTCCAAAGCTCGTAGGAAGGATTTCATTTTTTGTAAATGCTGGCATTAGATTTGTAACTGAAATGTGTAAAATGCGAGCTTTTGTAGATCTATGGGATGAAATTTGTACGAAAAGATACGGTGTATCTGACCCAAAATATAGTCGCTTCAGATATGGGGTGCAGGTAAATTCATTAGGTTTAACGGAGCAACAGCCAGAAAATAATGTTTATCGAATTTTAATTGAGATGCTCGCTGTAACCCTGTCCAAGAAGGCGAGAGCCAGGGCTGTTCAACTACCCGCTTGGAACGAAGCATTAGGTTTACCTAGGCCATGGGATCAACAGTGGTCAATGCGTATGCAACAAATTATGGCATATGAAACGGATTTACTCGAGTATGAAGATCTTTTTGATAATAATCCAGCAGTCGAAAAAAAAGTTAATATTTTAAAAGATGGAGCGCGTCACGAATTGGCAAATCTCGATAGTATGGGAGGTGCCGTTCAAGCAATTGAGTACATGAAATCCCGACTAGTGGACTCGAATGCAGATCGTCTCAACAAAATTGAAACAAATGAAACAGTAGTCGTCGGAGTAAACAAATTTACTACAAGTGAAGAATCTCCTCTAACAACTGGTGATAAAGGTATTATGATAGTGGATCCTGCCGTCGAAAATGAGCAGATTGATAGACTAAATACCTGGCGTAATGAAAGAGACTCTGAAGCCGTGAAAACAGCGCTTAATGATTTAAATGATGCGGCAAATAATGGGGATAATATTGTGCCAGCGTCAGTAAACGCGGCAAAAGCAGGCGTTACAACTGGCGAATGGGCTAAAATTATGAGATCCGTGTATGGCGAATACCGTGGTCCCACTGGCCTTTCGAAGGCAAAATCAAATAAAACTGAAGGTTTAGATGAAATACGCTCATCTGTAGATCTTGTATCTGATAAACTGGGACGAAGATTAAAATTTTTGATGGGGAAACCTGGCCTTGATGGACACTCCAATGGAGCTGAACAAATTGCTTTTCGTGCTCGAGACTGTGGTATGGAAATAGAGTATCAGGGCATTCGTTTGACGCCCGAACAATTAGTCAGTGCAGTATTAGAAACAAGCCCACACGTAATTGGCCTATCTATTCTTTCTGGAAGCCATATACCTTTGGTGAAGGAAACGTTGGACAGGCTATCAAAAGCCAATTTGAGCCATATTCCGTTAGTAGTAGGAGGCATAATACCAGACGAAGACGCCACTGCCCTCAAAGCAATGGGTGTAGCTAAAGTCTACACTCCAAAAGACTTCGAGCTCAACTCTATAATGACTGATATAGTGGAGTTAGCAGATCCACATAAAGTGGCGGCAGAATAACTTTAATATTACAGAGCTCGTCGTATAAAGTTTAGGTGTTTTCTATGTTCCTAAACAATACGACAAAAAAACGGGTGGATTAGTGATAAAAGAATTTAATATTCGACCATTAGAACAGCGCGACAAAGAGCAGTGGCAGTACATATGGGGAGAATACCTTAGGTTTTATGAGACAGAACTACCCGTCAAAACATATTCCAGAACATTTTCTCGGTTAATCGACAGCAAGAATACAAATCAAAATTGTTTGGTTGCCCATAGTGGAGAAACTCTGCATGGCCTCGTACATTACATTTTCCATGCCGATAACTGGGAAACTACAGATGTGTGTTATTTGCAGGACTTATTCACGCTCAAAGAAATGCGACAACAAGGTATTGCAAAGGCTTTAATTCAAGCAGTATATAAGGCAGCTGATACAAATGGAACTCCCTCAGTCTATTGGATGACACAAGACTTTAATCAATCGGCAAGGAAATTGTACGATCAAGTTGCGTCATTAACCCCATTTATAATTTACGAAAGGTAATTAATGACTATTCACATTGGAGCCAAAAATGATGAAATCGCTGACACAGTTCTTTTACCTGGGGATCCAATGCGAGCAAAATGGGCAGCAGAAAACTTTTTAACATCTCCACGTCTAGTAAATAAGGTTCGAGGAATGCTTGGTTTCACTGGGACATTTAAAGGAAATCAGGTAACGATTCAGGGTAGCGGCATGGGCATGCCGTCCCTTTCAATATATGCTAACGAACTTATACGCGATTATGATGTTAAGACTTTGATTAGAGTTGGTTCTTGCGGTGGAATGCAGCCAAATATAAACATTCGCGATATCATACTAGCACAAACTACAACTTACGTAACAACACCCTCATCAACTATAATGAAAGAAGCGAGTTTTTCCCCATGCGCAGATTTTTATCTGCTTCAGCGCGCATACGCATTTGCAAAAAGAAAAGGTTTCACAACACATGTAGGAAATATTTATTCTTCCGATACATTTTATGACGAAAGACCAGATCTTAATGAACAAATGGTCAGACACGGTGTTATGGCTGTTGAAATGGAGGCAGCTGAACTCTACACTTTAGCCGCGCGTTTCAAAAGGAAAGCTCTCGCAATTTTAACAGTCTCCGATCACCTACAGACTGGGGAGGCTTTACCATCCGATGAACGAGAAAGCACCTTTGCTCAAATGATACACGTAGCACTTGCAGCTGCATTTCCCGCTGATTAAATATATAAAGTCTGGATAAAAAATTTTTAGGCGCTTTTTTCAACCATCATTTTTTTAACTTCTGCAATGGCTTTTGCCGGATTTAATCCCTTCGGACACGTATTTGTACAGTTCATTATAGTATGACACCGATAAAGTTTGAACGGATCCTCTAATTCACTTAAGCGTTCGCCAGTCGCCTCATCTCTGCTATCGATAATCCAACGATAGGCATGAAGGAGCGCCGCAGGACCCAAATACTTATCACTGTTCCACCAATACGAGGGACATGAAGTCGAGCAAGATGCACACATTACGCACTCGTATAATCCATCTAATTTTTTTCTATCTTCAATGGATTGCTTCCACTCATTACTTGGCCTATCGGTTTTAGTTTCTAACCACGGCATTATTGACGCATGCTGTGCGTAAAAATGCGTTAGATCAGGTATTAGATCCTTAATAACTGGCATGTGCGGTAGCGGATAAATGTTTATGTCACCTTTTACATCATCAATACCGTGAATACATGCCAGCGTGTTGATACCATCTATACTCATAGCGCATGACCCACAAATCCCCTCTCGACATGATCGACGGAACGTCAAAGTTGGATCAATATCAGTCTTAATTTTTATTAAAGCATCCAAAATCATCGGGCCACAGTTATCAACATCTAAGAAGTATGTGTCTAAGCTTGGATTTTGTGTATCATCAGGAGACCAACGGTATATTTTGAATACGCGTAAGTTATTAGCACCCTCTGGTTTCGGCCAAGTCTTCCCTTTCATAATCCTACTATTTTTGGGTAGTGTTAACTGTACCATGACATTATTCCTAGAAAGTCCGCTCTTTTGGTGCAATTTTTGACAAACTTATGCCACCCTGATTTTCAGTGGAGAGAGGTTCTGTTATAACGGGCCTGTAGCTAAGCTTGACAGATTTAGCGTTCTCCGAAAATCGAGCGATAGTGTGCACTCGCCAATTTTCGTCATCACGGCTTGTAAAACCTTCATGAGCGTGGGCTCCTCTACTTTCTTTGCGAGCTTCTGCTCCGTAAATTGTGCTTAGAGCATTTGGCATTAGATTTGTAAGTTCAAGTGTCTCCATCAGGTCACTATTCCAAACAAGGCTTCTATCGACTACCGACAGATCATTTACGCCTTCGGCAATGTTATTCATTTTTTTCACACCATTTGATAGTGTTTCAGCAGTTCTAAATACTGCGGCGTCTTCCTGCATAGTTTTTTGCATTTGTAAGCGCAAGTCGGCGGTTGGAATAGCTCCTTTGGCATATCTAAGACCATCAAAACGGTCAAAAGCCTGATCAACAGAGAGTTTATTCAAATCAGGGTTATGGGCATTAGTATCGACAACTTTGCCAGCTTTTATAGCGGAAGCTCTGCCGAACACCACAAGGTCAATCAATGAATTTGATCCCAGTCTATTCGCTCCATGCACGGACGCGCACCCTGCTTCGCCAACAGCCATTAACCCGGGCACAATTTTATTAGGGTTCTCTTTTGTAGGTGATAATACCTCACCCCAATAATTAGTAGGAACACCTCCCATATTGTAATGTACAGTTGGAAGGACTGGTATGGGCTCTTTAGTGACGTCTACTCCAGCAAAAATTTTTGCAGACTCAGAAATACCTGGCAACCTTTCTGAAAGTGCATCCTCTGGTAAGTGACTTAAATTGAGATGTATATGATCACCTGATTTACCTGCACCTCTACCTTCTCGGATCTCCATAGTCATACAACGACTAACGTAATCTCGGGGAGCCAAATCCTTATAATGTGGAGCATATCGCTCCATAAAACGCTCGCCCTCTGAATTTGTTAAATAACCACCTTCACCTCGAGCTCCTTCTGTTATTAGACAGCCCGATCCGTAAATTCCAGTTGGGTGGAATTGCACAAACTCCATATCTTGAAGGGGAAGACCAGCACGAGCAACCATTCCACCGCCATCACCAGTACATGTATGAGCTGACGTCGCACTAAAATATGCGCGACCATATCCACCAGTCGCTAAAACTACCAGCTTAGCGTTAAAAACGTGAAAAGAGCCGTCATCTAATTTCCAACATACAACGCCCTGGCATTGTCCGTCTTCTGACATTATGAGATCAATCGCAAAGTACTCAATATAAAATTCTGCATTCTGTTTAAGTGACTGGCCGTACAATGTATGAAGGATAGCGTGACCAGTTCGATCTGCCGCTGCGCAGGTTCTTTGTACAGGTGGACCCTCACCAAACTCGGTAGTATGCCCTCCAAAAGGACGCTGGTATATTTCGCCCTTTTCGGTTCTACTGAAAGGAACGCCATAGTGTTCAAGCTCATAAACTGCTTTGGGAGCTTCGCGCGCCAAATACTCCATCGCATCAGTATCGCCGAGCCAATCTGACCCTTTGACAGTATCATACATGTGCCACTGCCAGTGATCGGGGCCCATGTTCCCGAGCGAGGCTGCTATGCCGCCTTGAGCCGCAACAGTGTGAGACCTTGTGGGGAAAACCTTTGTAATACACGCTGTTTTCAACCCTTGCTCAGCCATACCAAGAGTTGCTCGCAAGCCAGAGCCACCCGCACCCACTACAACAACATCGTACTCATGAGTTTCGTGAGAATATGCTTCCAATGAAAAGTCCCTATATCATTATCTTAAACAACGCAAAAAGCGTTAATCCTATTAACGTGTATGATAAAGCAATAGAAAGATTTATCCATACTTTCGTCATTTTACCATGCACATAATCTTCGATTAACACTTGAACACCACTTTTAAAATGTAAAAGCCCGACTGTAAACGTAACTGCGACGATAAGCGCATAAAGTGGCTGTTCAAGCTTTGATAAAACAACGTCATGCTGCTTACCCATTAAAGGTGCGATTGTTAGCAGGAAAACAGGTGTCATCAAAACCAAAACCATCGAGCTAAATTTCATTGCCTTGTGGTGTGAGGTGCCTGTTTTAATAATGTTAAATGCCATCAAATATAACTCCTAAACTCGACTAATCTGCGCCAACTTCACACAAATAAAATAGTCAAAAAAGTTAATGCAAACGAACCAAACACTACGGCCCAACCCAAAAGTCTCGATTTATTTATATCAAGCCATACTGCATGATCCCAGATCAGATGACGAATTCCAGCCAAGCTATGATACCAAAGGGCCCAGAGGGATCCAATTAAAATTAACTTACCTAGCCAACTTGAAATTATCCCATTTACTATTTGGTAATTAGACTCTGAAGTTGCCGCTGCAAGTAACCACCAAACAAATAAAATAACTCCAACTATAAGCGCATTTCCAGTTATTCTAGTGAGTATCGAAGTGATAGCATGCAGCTGCCACTTATACACTGATAAATGAGGAGAAAGTGGTCGTTGATCACTCTTTGAAGTCGACATATTAAAATCATCCATCTGTTTTGAAAATTACTTATGCTCATAAACTCGAAAAACAACAAGTAATTCAAATTTTATGTAACTGCCAGAGCATAAATGTATAATTTATTAATCTCCCAATTTAATATCTGTATCATATTCCTGGCTAATATTTTTTACCACTGCTTGAACACAACGCATTTTACAACTTGGCTGTGGTGATTATACTGGGGATCTCCATAGAGTTTCCAACCTTTCTACAGTGCCAAACTTACCTTGTTAAAAAAGCCAGAACTATCCTCACCAGTGAGCAAAATGTACAACATTGTCATTAAAAACCTCGAGGAAAAGGCCAAACACCAAAGATCCAATGCAAACCAGAAAGTAAAAGAAAAATAGAAACAACCATAAATACTAAGACAAAATCCCGTTTCGTGGCCACTGGATCTGGTGCTGACCATGATTCCGAACGATTTATTAAAATCACAGCCAAGACAGCCCAACCAAGCATAAATCCAAATAAAATTAAAGACGCCAAATCGCCATTCACCAGTAGATGTGCCAAAGCCCAAATTTTCACAGACGTCAGCATTGGGTGGCGTAAACGACCTCTTAGGCGACCTTTGGTATGCCCCAAGGCAAATACAAATATAGCTAAAATCATCAAAACATTATTAATGTGTACTAAAAAGTATGGAGGGGTCCAAACTGAAATGTACTCAGCCGATCTGTACCCTGTAACGATTAACACAAGTGCTAAAATCAGTGATAAAGCTACTGCACCTTTTCCTGCACTTCCTAAAGCATTACGGAAATTTGGTAATATCCGCTTGAACGAATGTGCAATAATCCACAGAATATTTCCCATTATTAAAAGTGTCATAAGCTCTCTCTCTTTTTGCCTTAATTAAAATTTAACTTTTAATACGGTATTTAGACCAAACCAATTTATTATCTAAAAATGGTAACAGCTCAAGGGTACGATAAAGATTTGTGATCTTCTGGTTTATTTGAATTTATGATCCAGAACGGGTAAAATTCCTAAATAGATTTGTAAAGATAAACTTGGCAATTTTGTCTCGAAATTAATTTAAACCTTTTGAAGTGGCCTTGCGAAAATTAATGAAAAAGTCTACGCCTTCCTTTGACTTTTTATTAGCGAAAGCGGAGTTTTCTATGGCTAGATCTAAAATCGCTCTGATAGGGGCAGGACAAATTGGTGGTACATTGGCGCACCTTGCATCAATCAAGGAACTAGGTGATGTAATTTTGTTTGATATTGCGGAGGGCATCCCAAACGGCAAAGCGTTAGATATCGCAGAATCCGGACCAACAGAAGGTTTTGACGCAACGTTGAAAGGCACCCAATCCTATGAAGATATAACCGGTGCTGATGTATGCATCGTAACCGCTGGAGTCGCGCGAAAACCTGGTATGAGCCGAGATGATTTACTAGGGATTAATCTTAAGGTCATGAAATCAGTAGGTGAGGGAATTAAAGCTCACGCTCCAAATGCGTTTGTTATATGTATAACGAAT
>CACKSH010000016.1 GCA_902602765.1 Paracoccaceae bacterium | reverse complement strand
TGCAGCCAAACAAGGGGAAATGCTTTCTTCAACACCCCTCACTCTAGCTGAAACAGCATCTGTTTTTGGTGAAATGCTAACTTTTCGTAAGATGCTAAACGCCTCTCCTGACCCACAGTCCCGAAAGGTTTTATTAGCAAACAAAGTAGAGGATATGATAAATACTGTCGTGAGGCAGATTGCTTTTTATGATTTTGAATGCAAGCTGCATGACGCTCGTAAAACAGGAGAATTAACCCCGGATGATATAAATGCTTTATGGATGTCAATACAGGCCGAAAGTCTTGGACCAGCATTTAAATTTATGCCAGGCTATGATACATTTTGGGCGTATATACCACATTTTGTTCATTCTCCATTTTATGTTTATGCTTATGCTTTTGGGGATGGCCTGGTTAACGCCCTCTATGCGGAATATGAGGACAAACCTAGTGGATTTGCGTCAAAATATTTCGACATGCTTGAAGCAGGTGGATCTAAACATCACTCAGATTTATTAGCCCCATTTGGCTTGGACGCTTCAGATCCTAAATTTTGGACTAAGGGTTTATCAGTCATATCATCAATGATTAACGAATTAGAAAGCATTAAGTAGTTATTGCAAAATAATGATTGCAAAATGCTACAGTTTTTTCTCTTGTAATTAGATTGGATTGAACTATCTCACGGTTTCGAGAGGGAATCATGAAAATCTTTGCAATTGTTACATCACTATTTATCGGAGCGGCAACAATGCCTCATGCAAGCCAATTTGTATTCAAAAGCGCTGACGGCGGCGTTATCAACTTAGAAGACTTCAAAGGAAAGCCGCTGTTAGTGGTAAACACCGCTAGTCGGTGTGGTTTCACTGGTCAGTTGGAAACGCTGCAAAAACTTTCTGATACTTACAACAGTGACGGGCTGACAGTATTGGCTGTCCCATCGAATGATTTTAACCAAGAATTATCAAGCTTAGAAGCAGTGAAAGAGTTCTGTACCGTTAACTATAATCTTACCTTACCAATGACCGATATAACTTCTGTAAGGGGAAAAAATGCACACCCGTTTTTTCGTTGGGTCAAAGAGACGACCGGTTTTTCACCAAAATGGAATTTCAATAAAATTTTAATTGGACCTTCCGGGGAAGTAGTTCAGACCTTTGGTTCTTTAACCAGACCAATGTCTGGCACAATAACAAGTGAAATAGAAAAATTATTGCAACTTGAATTAACCGAACAGATATCAGGATAAGAAACGACGGCAACAAGTTGTGTCTAATTTTACTGCACTTTGCGCATTAAAGTCCTTGATTTATATCTGTGGCCCAATCTACGATCTTATCGACGAAGTAATCATTCATTGACGGTGACATTATGTCACCGCATATAACATGAGAGTTAGGGTCATCATGCTCTCCAACTTCAACTATTAGTTTTGATTTTCTACCACCCCAAGCATTGAATACCCTTTCTACCAGCCAAGGTTTAACAACTTTATCTCTTTTTGAATACATAAATAGGGCACACGATTTAGCCTTAGAAAAGTCTAGCTTAGCAATTGCATTTGTCATTTTTGCCATTTTGATAACCGACTGTGTAGAGTATCGGGTTGTCCAAAAATAACTATGAAGATCCCCTCTAGGTTTAAACGTTCTCTCACTGCCAAATATAGGTGGCATCCAAATTTGAGAAAATGGCCAGGTCAAGATTCCAGCCATTCTTTTGTTGAGCCCAAAATTTGGTGAAATTAGAACCAGCTTATCTCTATCAGTAAAATATCTCTTTGATAATGCCAATGCTGAAACAAGAGTTCCACCAGTAGAAGTACTGATTACTAAAGTTTTTTCGCCTATTGCGTGGCCAATAGCTATAGCTTCGGCTGCGTCATTGAGCCAGTCTTGAATTTGTGCTTTAGACATTTCTTTACTGTCGCACCCGTGACCCGTCAAACGAGCAAAGTGTAAATTAGCCTGCAATTTCTTTGCAACTTTTTCAGGAACTGGCCTAACTTCCTGAGGGCTCGCTGAGTATCCATGAATATAAACAATACCCACGTCAGACTTTTCACCAGGGTTTGAAAACCAAAAAATTCTTTTATTTAAATCTGCTTTTAAGTTTGGAATACTTTCTTCTGACCTAGAGAGATAGTCATCTAAATTCTCATCAAAGAAATGAAAGTCTTTAGACGCTTCAACTGGTATTTTTTGCTTCAAAAATATTAGATAGTAGACAAGTAAAAAAGAACCTATCGCCAAAAATATAAATAATATGATCACGATATCTTCACTTCCAGTATAACTTCCTTGATAGATTGCTCTAAAATTTGCAAACAGGTTGGAGATGAAAATGAATGATCAGCTTGGGCAACAAGTTTAAGGTGCATATTGTCACAATCAATGTGGTTCAGTAATTTTATTGCTGTTTGAGTCTCAACTGCTTTGTCATCTGTTCCCTGTAACATTCTTATAGGACATAGAACCTTTAGTGGCCTTGTTAGAATAAGATGTTTTCTTCCATTTTCGATTAGTGCAAGAGTTATTGGATATGGTTCCTCATAATCCGATGGCAAAAATACCTTTCCCAAACTCAAGAGCTCAGATTTTTGTTTATCACTTAAATTTGCCCAGAAGTAATCTTCTGTAAAGTCTGGTGCCGCTGCAATAGTCACAATGCCACTTATTCGGTCACGTAATTTTTGATATATTAAAAATGATATCCAACCGCCCATAGACGATCCTATTAAAATAATTGGGCCCGTTGTTTTTTCAGTAATTATTTCATAGGTGTCTTCTACCCAATCACTGATGTTACAATTTTCAAAGACACCGGAACTTTGACCATGACCAGAATAATCAAATCTTAAAAAACCATAGTGATTTTTTTTAGCCCAATCTTCCAAATGGGTAGCCTTGGATCCCATCATATCAGACATGAACCCTCCCAAAAATACCAGTGTAAATGCACCGCCAGAATTAGCAGAATATGCAATATTTTTTTTATTTTTTGTGAGGTATTCTATTGTCATATCCTACTCTTACTCATTGCGAACTGTCACATAATGTTACGACCTATTTCAAGTTTGAAATAAAAAAATATAAAGCTTTCTTGACCTCTTCATATCTACACGGCATTACTAAGCATACACGCAATCGGGTGTTTCGTAGGCGCCAAAAAGACGAGAATTATATGAAAAAAATAGTTTTAAAGTTTCCTGATGGCAACAAGCGTCAATTTAATTCTGGCATTACAGCTTCGGAAGTAGCTCAAACTATCTCAACTTCTTTGTCTAAAAAAGCAATAAGTGCAGATGTCGATGGAAACCATTGGGACCTTCAATGGGCAATTGAAAGAGACTGTCAAATTTCAATCAACACGATAAAAGATGAATATCGTGCGATTGAGTTGATCCGCCATGACCTTGCACACATTATGGCTCGGGCGGTTCAAGAAATTTGGCCAGATGCCAAAGTTACCATTGGTCCTGTCATCGAAAACGGATGGTATTACGATTTTGACAGGCGCGACCCTTTCACACCGGAAGACCTTGGTACAATCGAAAAAAAAATGAAAGATATCATCAATTCGCGCGACCCAGTGCGGACAGAAGTGTGGGATCGATCAGCGGCACTTGCTCATTACAAAAAGAGCAATGAGCCCTACAAGGTAGAACTAATCGAAGCCATTCCCGGGGATGAGCCACTGCGAATGTACTGGCATGGAGATTGGCAAGATTTGTGTCGTGGTCCACATCTTCAAAATACTGGCCAGGTACCTGGTGACTCATGGAAACTAATGTCCGTAGCGGGCGCATATTGGCGCGGTGACAGTGAGCGCCCCATGCTTCAGCGGATTTACGGCGTTGCGTTTAAAAACAAAGAGGACTTGCGTGCGCATCTAAACTTTCTGGAGGAAGCAGCAAAGCGCGATCACAGAAAACTAGGACGCGAAATGAATCTATTTCATTTTGAAGAAGTAGCACCAGGGTCTGTTTTCTGGCATCCAAGCGGCTGGCATCTATTTCAGACTTTAATAAACTATATGCGCCGTCGTCAGGAAAAGGCAGGATATGTCGAGGTCAACACGCCAGACATCATGGATCGAGCCTTGTGGGAAACCTCAGGGCATTGGTTTAACTACATGGAAAATATGTTTCTCGCACAAACTCATGATGATCGCGATTATGCGCTTAAACCGATGAACTGCCCAGGTCATATGATGATCTACAACGAAAATCTTCGCAGTTATCGTGACTTACCGATGAAGATTTCTGAATTTGGCAAGGTGCACCGCTACGAGCCTTCAGGGGCATTGCATGGATTGCTGCGTGTACGCAGTTTTACTCAAGACGACGCGCATATTTACTGTACTCCTGAGCAGCTTACTGATGAGTGCTTGAAGGTAAACGAGTTGATTTTGTCAATTTATAAAGACTTTGGTTTTCAGGATGTGCACATTAAACTATCTACGCGGCCTGAAAACCGTATTGGAAGCGACGAAAGCTGGGACTTGTCAGAGGCTGCACTAAAGACGGCCTTAGACCGCGCCAGAATGGATTATACCATCTTTGAGGGTGAAGGGGCATTTTATGGACCAAAACTGGAGTATGTCTTACGCGATGCAATTGGTCGCGACTGGCAATGTGGAACACTTCAAGTAGACTATAACCTACCGGAAAGGTTCGGCTCAACTTTTGTGAACGCGTCTGGTGAAAAGTCGGCACCTATTATGTTGCATCGTGCCTTATTTGGTTCCCTCGAGAGGTTTATAGGCATATTGATTGAAAATTTCGCCGGAAAATTACCCTTTTGGCTAGCGCCAAGGCAGGTCGTTGTCGCTTCCATTGTAACCGATGCAAATGAATACTGTAATGAGATTGTAGATGCATTAAAAGTTGTGGGTATCAAGGCGGAAAGCGATATTCGAAATGAAAAGATAAGTTACAAGGTTCGGGAGCATTCTTTAGCCAAAGTCCCAATCATTTTAGCGGTGGGAAATAGAGAAGTTGATGAAAGAACTGTAACTATTCGAAAGTTAGGCGAAAAGCACACAAAAACAGTTGGACTTGATCAGGTTATTATCGACCTGCAAAAAGAGGGTGTGGCTCCAGATATTAAATGTTAGACTGCTACTCTGTATGTACTACTAAGAAGCTAATTTTAAAAAGACTGTAATTTTTTAATTATATCACCTGTCCAGCCAAAATAATACTTATCGTTGCGATATTTAATTATTGGACGTTTAAACAACGCGGGATAAGCTTCAAGCAAATCTGCGGTAGGAAGTTGTTTATCAATCTCAGACAGTGAGCGCCACGTGGTGGATTTTTTATTTATTATATCTTGGCCATAGTTATCAATAAGACTAGCAACTTCAATCCTGGAAAAGGGGTAATCCCTAATATCGATGAAGTTGGCATTCGGCAAAACCTTCCTAGCAGCTCTGCACTTATCACAGTTTTTTAAACCATATATCAGCATCTTAGTACCTTATAATAAAAATTTACTGGCTAAATGCAAATTTAGCACTAACGTCCTTGCTATAGCGATGGTTAAAGGATTGGCTGTAAGTAGCTATATCTAATTCCTTCTCTAGTACAGAGTAAACGAATTTTATGAGGGTTAGAATATGCCACAAGGAAAAGTAAAGTGGTTTAATACAACAAAAGGCTTTGGTTTTATTGAGCCAAGTGACGGTGGAAACGATGTATTTGTTCACATATCTGCGGTCCAGAAGGCTGGTCTAAAAGGGTTAGCCGAGGAGCAATTAGTGAATTTTGAATTGGTCGAAGGCCGAGACGGGCGCCAAATGGCAGATGAGCTCAGTCTAGCTTAATTAAGAAAAAGTTTTAAATTTCGATACCAGCCATATCAATTTAATTTTATATATTATGAACCAGCCGATCGCTTTAATATGGCGAATTCCAGGGCTGGTTTAGGGATATTTGATGGGTAAATAGTTGTGTCACAGCATATAAATCTTTTTGAAAACTTAACTAAACAAGTTGCAATCGTATAATATCTGCAGGTTGCATATCACCAATTTTTGTTTGGATAACTTTATTATTGTAATTGAACCAAAATTCTTCATTTTCAGTACACCTTCTACGCACGCCATCTGGCATCAAAATGAAATCGAGTCCAATCTCTTCGAATAGTTTTTGATAAAACGCAATCAAGCCATCTTGATCAACCATTGCTCCCAAATAAATTGCACCAGACCCCTCGCTAGTTGCAATTACTTTGCCGCTTTTTAACTTCAGATAAGGACTAGCATTGCTGTCGAGCTTTAGCGTCTCAATATATCTATTTGCATTACCAAATGGATCAATATCGAGCGATTCATTTGGAGGTAGAGTTTCAACTCTTACAATGCGAGATTTTACAAGATCGATATTTGGAGGCAGCTTTTTAGGTATTTTCATATTTCCTTCTCTTGCTCCAGTACGAGGGCCAAAAATGAGTAATGCTTTATCTGAAGAAATACGTGAAATTAACTCCGAAGAAATATGAATCGCTCCAACGACAGATATTATCTTATACTTAGAAAAGTCTTTTGTTTTTTTATGCACAAAATCAACATTTAAACCTAAACGCCTAATGGCTCTATAATGATCCATAACTAGTTCAAAGTAATTAAGATTCTCCCCCATGGGTTGTACCTGCCATGCAGCATGAGCATCATAGTCAAAGTAAATTGCCACGTCAGACGAACCGGTAGAAATTATTGGGGATGCGTCTAGCTCTTCTTTTATCTGCTTAGCCTCAAAATAACCAGGTGCGGGAGCACTGTCCGGTTGTAAGAGCCCGGAATGCATTTGCTCCTGAGCAAAGGGAACTTGTCGCCACCTAAAGTATGAAACGGTCTCAGCTCCATGAGCAAACGCTTCCCATGTCCATAACCTTATCATTCCCGGCAAAGGTTCCGGATTATATGGAGCCCAATTAACAGGACCGGGCTGTTGCTCCATAACCCACCATCGCCCGTTGCCCACCGACCTATACAAATCATGATGAAAAGCTTGAAAGTCAGGATCACCCTGACGGAGGAATTTAAATTTTTCCTCCTCTGTTGCTCCGGCTCTATCAAGCAAAAACCCAAGAGGATAACTATCCCAGCTTGCAATATCTAAATCTTCTCCAACTTCAAAGTGATCGAAATCAGTAATACGACCCATGAAATTGTGGATAATTGGTGCAGACGAATATTCTCTAATAATTTCGGTTTGAATTCTATTGAAAGTAGACACTTGCGAACTTGTAAATCTCCGAAAAGCCAGTGCGTGTGAAGGGTTTGGTTCAGTAACAGTGAAATTTGGCAAACGTATCTCATCATAATTTTGGTACTCCATTGACCAAAAAACATTACCCCAATCCTCATTTAGTTTATTAACGTCATTGCCATAAACTTTCGCCAGCCAATGTTGAAAAGACTTAAGTGCAGAAGATGAATATGAAATTGCCGTGTCATGACATCCATATTCGTTGTCAGTTTGCCACGCTTCAATATAAGGGTTAGATCCGTAACGTTCTGCCAACTTCCTTACAATGATAGAACACTGCTCTCTATAGCCTTCGTGTGAAAAACAGTAATGTCTTCGTGACCCAAATTCTCTGGGGCGCCCCTCAGAGTCTACGGCTAACATATCTGGGTATTTCTTCAGAACCCAAGTAGGCGGCGCTGCAGTTGGAGTTCCTAATACTACCGACAAACCAGCTTTACCTAATATGTGTACTGCCCGATCAAGCCATTCGAAACAGAACTCTGTTTCTTGAGGCTCTAATCTTGACCAAGCAAACTCCCCAATACGAACCCACTTTAGTCCTAAATCAGCCATTTTTTGAGCATCATCTTTCCATATATCGTCAGGCCAATGCTCTGGATAATAGCAGGTTCCTAGCTCACGCATGATAGGTTTCATATTCTGACCCTGTGCTCTTTCTGCCCCACGCAATCAACTTCAATTGAGAAAGTTTTTCCATCAATTGGTTTGGCATCCTCTAAATCTACAGAAGCTGATGTAGCAAACAAAGTACTCATATTTTTACCCCCGAGTGCCGGACAGCTTATTTGTTTTGCACTGAATTTAACCTCACTTACAAAACTGCCATCTCTATCATAACGAGCGACCCTCGATGCTCCCCACTGTGCGGACCAAAGATAACCAGAGAGATCTACAATAGCGCCATCTGGATTTAAATTAGTTTCCTGCAAGTCGATAAAAACTTCTGGATCCGAACTGGGCCATCCATTTTGGTCTAATGAAAATCGCATTATCTGTCTTTCTGGTGTGTCACAAAAATATCCAAATTTTTTATCCGGAGAAAAACAAATTGAATTTGATATGGTAATGTTTGGAAATAACTGAACTATTTCTCCTTCAAAAAAACGATAAATTGAGCCTGCCTGAGGTTCTGCGCCAAGTCCCATAGTCCCGATCCAAAAGCCGCCATAGGGATCAGCCCGTCCATCGTTTGATCTTGTTGAAAAATTATTATTTTCAAGCTGACAGATCTGTTCACTGGCACCCGTTGAAATATCGAAAAGCCTTAGATCAGTTGCTGATGCTATTACTAACTTTTCACTGGATACCCACCCAGCTGCCGAAACAAAGCATTCAAATGTCCACGACCTATGACTCAAGCCATCTGACATGTGCATAGTGTTGTTCAGGATATCAAACCAGAACAACGTTTGAAGCTCAGGGTGCCATAAAGGCCCTTCTCCCAGCATGTTAATTATATGATTAAATACTTTAGGTTCGTTCATAGGAGGCATCATCATATGCTGAAACAATTATCTTTGCTTTTTTGCCAACGTCAGAGACGTTGTCACCTACTTTGTAGAGATAACTTCCGATACCAAAGCCCCTTACACCAAAAGCCAGCCAATCAGCGAAATTGATAGGGTCGACGCCTCCAACGGCATAAGTTGGTAAACCTGGCGGGAGAACTGCTTTCAAGGCTTTAAAGCCATCAACGCCCAGTAAAAAAGCTGGAAATAATTTTAACCCGTCAGACCCATTCTGTATCGCCTCGAAACATTCTGAAGCTGTAAAAACGCCAGGATAAGATCTCATTTTTAGTTTCTTTGTTTCTATAATAACATCAGCGTTAACATTGGGTGAAAAAATCATCTTCCCACCAGCGTTACAAACACTAGACACTTCATTTTTTTTTAGCACAGTACCAGCTCCAATTACAGCCTCACTGGAAAAGCGGTTCACTAAACGTTCTATACTTTCATATGCGTTTGGCGAGTTAAGTGGAACCTCAATTTTGGTAATCCCGGATAATATCAATTCTTCAGCAATAGCGATCACCTCAAGTGGTGTAACACCTCTCAGAATTGCAATTAATTCCCTATCCATCAAAATCTCCCATTGATTAAAGAAAATGCCTTGGTCAAACCATCAATTGTACACTTCGTTGCATCCACCTCTTGAGCAAATAATCCTTGCCCTTCCAACGCTGCTTTATACACTTTTGACAAATCATCTTTTGCCAAAATAACAATATTTTGCCCAAGCCAATACGGTTTTGCACCGGCTAATTCCGTGCCTATTATATAACCAGATAATTTTGATCTAAGTACTGATTTTTCCACCTTATTTAAAAGATCGTCAGCGCGCAGTTTAAAAAAATCTGAAAATAATTTTTGCGGGTTTGAAATGCTTTCAGAAACCGCACTTTTAAACTCTTGATAATTCCAGCCATCAGAATTCACAGAGTGTTTTAATACTGAGTATTCAGACATTAAAGCAAATAGTTCGCCTGACATAAAAGTACGAAAGCTTATCACTTCTCCAGCACTAACGTGGACCCATTTTGTATGAGTGCCAGGTAAACAAATTATCCCGTCGAAATTTGAAAAAATTGACAAAAAACCCCTGATCTGAGTCTCCTCTCCTCTCATGACATCTGCTGGATTATTTTGCTTCAAACCACCTAAAATTCGAACATCAAGCCTATTGTCATTACAAATAACTTTTACGCTATCGGTTTCTTGCATAAGACTGTATGGAACAGTCGCATAGGGAGCCTCCATCCAACCCTGTTTAGCACCAACCATTCCACAGCATAAAATTGGGATATTAATGTCACCGGAGACCCAGTTTGATATTTTGTCAGAGAGCAAAGGTTCGAAGTCATCATTCTCAAGACCAAGCATCCCATCGTTTGAGGAAAAACTATCAAGAATCTCATTTTTTTTGTTCAAAGCCCATATTCTTAAATTGCTAGAGCCCCAATCAACCGCTATCCAACACAAGTCGTTCAAAATTTTCATCCAGTCATAACGACACCACCGTCAATAGCGATAAGCTGGCCAGTAATCATACTACTAGACGCAGATGCAAGGAATAGGGCACCCCCTGCTATATCTTCTTCTTTGAGATGACTTTTTATGCATTGGCGATCTAAATGTGCTCTCAAACCTTCTGGTGTTGCCCACTTATCTAACTGTTTTTTTGTTAAAACCCAGCCTGGTGCAATAGCATTTACCCGAATATTATCTGGACCAAATTCCCTTGCTAATGAGCGTGTCATTCCCATTATGCCAGCGTTAGCAGTGGTATATGCTGGGTAGCCTGAATTTCCCATCATGTAGCTTATAGATGAAAAATTTATGATCGATCCTCCACCCCTATCCCGCATTGCTGCTAAGACGAATTGGGAAGCAAAAAAATATGACTTGAGGTTTATGGCCTGTGAATTGTCCCAATACTCCTCTGTTACATTTAGTGTTTCGTGTCGATGGTCATTTGCAGCGTTATTTACTAAAATATCTATATCACCAGAAATACTTATAGCGGACTCAACGGCTTTTTTTAACTCACACAAATCGGTTACATCGCACTTAATGAAGTACGGACGCGAATGAAATTCAGCTTCAACTTTATCACAAAAATGCTCTGCATCTGTCCGTTGGACAAAAGAAACTTTAGCCCCCTGTTGGATGAAAGCCTTAGTTATCTCTGCACCAATACCAGATCCGCCACCAGTAATTAAAACACTTTTATTTTCTAAGTCTGAAAATTTAGTAAGCATAATCAGTGGCTCTCCCGCTGTGGTATGCGAGTATCATTGCCTACTAAAAAATCTAGGTCTGCTCCCCGTTCAGCTCCCAAGACATGATCAATATAAAGCTTTATGTAACCGCGCTGATAGTCAGGAAGTGGTGTTGACATGTAAGCTCGCCTTGCACTTAGCTCTTCTTCTTCAACCAATAGATCAAGTTTACCTTCTTTTGCAGACAAAACGATCTCGTCTCCTGTCTTTACCAAAGCCAACACACCACCAGCCGCGGCCTCTGGCGCAACATGGAGTACAACGGTGCCAAAAGCCGTGCCCGACATTCGAGCGTCTGATATTCTTACCATGTCCCGCAAGCCTTGTTTTACAAGTTTAGCTGGGATTGGCATATTGCCGACTTCTGCCATTCCTGGATATCCTTTTGGACCACAACCTTTTAAAACTAATATAGTATCCTTAGTAACTGGTAGATCCTCATTATTTATATTGGCTTTCATATCCTCAACACTTTCAAAAACATATGCAGGTCCACGATGCTCAAGTAATTCAGACGTTGCGGCAGAGGGTTTTATAATTGCACCCTTGGGCGCCAGCGAACCTCTCAAAACTGTTAGACCTGCATCTTTTTTAATGGGGTGTTTGAAGGGAAAGATTACATCTCTATTCCAACATTCTGCATCCTTATAATATTCTTCAAGACCAGAGCCAAGAACAGTTTTCACCGGCTTAAGAAGGTGAGAAATTTCTGCCAAGACCGCAGGAACTCCTCCCGCATAACAAAAATCTTCCATCAAGTATGAGCCTGACGGCATACAATTTACCAACAAAGGCACCTGTTTGCCTAAATCAATATCATCTAAGTCCAGCTCAACCCCGACGCGACCAGCTATTGCCAATAAATGAACGACCGCATTGGATGAGCCGCCTACCGCTGCATTGGTAACTATAGCATTAATAAAAGCTTCTCTTGTCAAAATTTCCGATGGCTTCAATTCCTCATCAACCATTTCGACGATACGCTTGCCAGTGAGGTGAGCTAATGCCATGCGCCGAGCGTCAACTGCTGGAAGAGCGCCATTAGTCGGAAGACTAAGCCCCATAGCCTCCACTAAGCTGGACATTGTTGAGGCGGTCCCCATAGTCATACAAACACCCTTGGATCTGCTCATACCACTTTCCGCAGCCATAAATTCAGAGAGTGGCATATCTCCAGCGCGCACAGCTTCCGAAAATTTCCACACGTCGGTACCAGAGCCTATATCTTTTCCCTGCCACTTACCGTTCAGCATCGGTCCAGAACTTACAACGATCGTTGGAAGATCAACGGATGCTGCTCCCATTAGTTGTCCTGGTGTTGTCTTATCGCAACCGCCCAAAAGTACGACACCATCAATGCCATAAGCGCGTATGCTTTCCTCAACATCCATAGCTAATAAATTACGAAATAGCATTGCTGTAGGTTTCATTTGGGTCTCGCCTAAGGACATGACAGGAAATTCAACTGGAAAACCACCGGCCTCCCAAACACCCCGCTTAACTCCCTCGGCAAGATCTCGTAAGCTTGAGTTACAAGGAGTCAACTCAGACCAGGTATTGCAGATACCAATTATAGCTCTTCCATCAAAAGCATGGTCGGGAAATCCTTGATTTTTCATCCAAGACCGATGTATGAAACCATCACGATCTTTGTTGCCATACCATAAGCGACTTCGACGTTTCTTTGTCATATTTTTGCTACCTTAAGAAACCTTTAATTATAAGGGTTTTTATTTTCAATTATACACCATTTTTTACAGTCATGTCGAACCTGAACGATAAGCAATCAGGATCCCGGCAAAAGTGATACAGAGTATTCCTAATGCTTGTGATGCGGCTATTGGCTGATCCATTAGCAGCCATGCAAACGCAGGACCAAAAATAAATACAGAATATTCATAAATAGAAACATAAGAAGCATCACCTATCTGATAAGCTTTGAATATTAAGCCCACACCAATGGTTGCCCCCACAGCTTGTAAAACTACCCACCAAATGAAAGAAGACATTTCCCAACTCCAGGTTCGTAAAATAAAGCCATCAGCACCTAAAGGAGCATCAAATCCAAATAGTAACAGACCAATAATAGCCATAAAACTAATAAGTGCTTGAATAATTAGGAGAGCGGCAAGCATAGAAAGTGCTGTTTCTCCCATACATAGCTGCCTCGTCGCTACTGATCCGCAAGCATAAAAGAAACCTCCAACAGCAGGTAATAATTGAATATAGTTGAAATTTTCCGCAGTATTACCCAACACAAGTAAAATTCCTAAAAAACCAAAAATAACCGCAATTATTCTTATTGGTCCAATAGACTGCCGTAAAAAAAAGGCACTAATTAAAAGTACAAAAATTGGGGCTGTAAATAGACCAGCCAACGCGTCTGCAAATGGAACAAATGCTAGGCTGCCAAAGTAAAAAAGCATAGATAAAGCGGTTAAAAAACTACGAAAATAGACTGCCCACCATCTTATTGGCCTTAACACACCCAACCCAAAGACAGAAATAATTAACAGTATAGGCACAGCCAGCCCTGCTCTCATTATCTGAAACTGCCACAAACTTGCTGTCTCAGCAATTATTGCGATGTAGTTATCGATAAAGCCAATAATGAGCATAGCCAGAACCATAATAAGCCCAGCTTTACTATTATTTACTGGTATTAAGTTAGCCATCTTGTGAGATTATAATTAAGGTCAACTAGATCCAACTTATTAAATAGAGTTAGACGCTTTTCCAAAAAATTACACTTGCTGCATTTTATAATTTACGATGAGCTCAATTAAAAATGGATCTATATTCATAAATTTAGCAATGTCTATGACTCTATCAGGATAGTTTTCCTCTGTGTATTCATCATAATAAGTATTATTTTCATCGATACCTGTTGTGAAGTACATCCATATTTGATCATCTCTAATATCATACCCAATCCCACCGTTCGGCCAACGACTATCCTGATTATGGTTTTTAATAAAAAATAAGAGCTCTGCAACAAGCCAATTGGCATGTGTGGGCCAACTCTCTAAATGATTTAAAAGTAACGAACGCTCACCAGTGCCGTAAAAGTATGCCTTATAAAACTCAACACCTGCCTCGCGTTCAGCTGTATCTAAAATTTTGTACTGCATAAAATTCCAAAAAAAAACAAAGTTTCATCAATTAAACGATATAACATAAGTATCATTAATTAAATTATAAAAAGAAATGCATTTATTAATTTTTGCTGAAATTATAAATAGGATACAGATATCATAGTAATAGCTAACCAGTAATTATTTGACCCTGACTTACTGCAGAGTTCTGACATATCAAGAAATAACCAGTTATTTTTTCAATCAACAGTGTTAGTAAGCCATTGAACAAAATAATATCCTATAATTGCTCCCAATATCTGAGCCGTGATGAAAACGGGCACTCCTAAGGGGGAAATCCCTGTAAAAGTATCAGAGAACTGTCTGGCAATAGTCACAGCTGGGTTTGCAAAGCTTGTTGAGGACGTAAACCAATATGCCGAAGCTATATATGAACCGACCAAAACTGGTAAATTTAGCCTCGCAAATTCTCTTCCAAGAAAGATTACTAAAACTAACCCAAAGGTTGCTAATATTTCAGATAAAAATTGAGAAAGATCATGCCGGTCTAGAGTAGAAATCGTTACAGCAGGCAATTCGAAAGTAATATTAGCAACAATACATCCAAAAACTCCTCCACTTATTTGCAAAATAACATATGCGATGAAATCATTTAACGAAATTACTTTCTTGAACCAAAATACAAGAGACACTATTGGGTTAAAGTGGGCTCCAGAAATTGGTCCAAAAATTGAAATTATTACAACCAACGTTAATCCAGTTGGAATTGCATTTCCTAATAATGTGACGCCATCATCTTGGGAAAGATGGTCAGCCATAATTCCAGAACCGACAACTGTTAAAACAAGAAAAAATGATCCTAAAAATTCACAAACGTACTTTTGATTTTTTGAGAACTTCATAGCCATGAACTATTGCGTTTAGGCTTTTGCGTTTTTGTGAATTTCAAAAATAAATTTTGGAGATAAAATAGCAATTCTATCAAGCTCTAGAAACTTTGAATATTAATCTTATCTATCTGCTGATCAGACTTACTCAAACTTTTTGATAGTAATTCTATACTACGGGCTATTATATCCCCTTCACTCATGCCGGCATCACGGTACATTTCAGCAGGGCTTGCTTGATCAATGAAACGATCTGGTAAGAACATACAGTCAATATTCACTCCCTTACACAACTGACCTAACTGCATCAAGTGGTGAAGAACCAGACTACCAAAACCCCCAACTGATCCTTGCTCAATTGTCAAAATAGCGGAATGATTATCTACCAAGTCATTAATTAATTTTGTATCTAGCGGTTTTGCAAAACGGGCGTCAGCAATCGTGACTGAAATTCCTTGATATTTTAATGCTGCAGCGGCCTCTTGAACAACTGACAAGTGCGCTCCAAAAGAGAGAATTGCGATATCTGAACCTTGTTCGAGAATTCGACCCTTTCCTATTTCGAGAACTTCGCCACGCTTGGGCAACTCGACACCTAGCCCATTTCCTCTAGGATATCTAAAAGAAATTGGTCCTTCGTCATATTCGGCAGCCGTTCGAACCATGTGCATTAATTCGGCTTCGTCTGAGGCAGCCATAACCACAAAGTTCGGTAAGTTTGAAAGATAAGCAACGTCGAATGCTCCTGCATGTGTCGCTCCATCTGCTCCTACCAGCCCTGCTCTATCAATGGCAAAGCGCACAGGTAAATTTTGTAATGCCACATCATGGACTATCTGATCGTAGCCCCTTTGTAAGAATGTTGAGTAAATGGCGCAAAATGGCTTCAGCCCACTTGCGGCCATACCAGCAGCAAAAGTTACACCATGCTGTTCTGCAATGCCAACGTCAAAAACGCGCGTAGGAAAAACTTTGGCCATAGTATTAACACCAGTACCCGATGGCATTGCCGCAGTGACAGCTACGACCCTCGGGTCTACCTCCGCCTCAATCGTTAAGGCTTGCCCAAATATTCCAGTATAGCTTGGAGCATTAGCAGGTGTCTTGGATTGAAGTCCAGTCGCGATGTCAAATTTTGATACTCCATGATATTTATCACTAGAGTTTTCAGCAGGAGCATAGCCACAGCCCTTTTTTGTGCAAACATGAATAAGCACTGGTCCGGTTGCTCGGGCTTTAGCAGCTCTAAGAACAGATAGTAATTGGGGCATATCATGACCGTCGATTGGCCCCAAATAATCAAAACCTAATTCCTCAAACAAAGTTGCCTGTCCATGCAGGCCAGTTACAATTTGTCTGGCTCTTCGCGCTCCGTCGCGCATCGCCCATGGCAAATGAACCTCAACTTCTTCCGCTAATGTTTTTAATTTATGGAAAGCCGAGTTACCGTACAGTCCTGACAGGTAACTAGACATTGCGCCAACTGGCGGAGCAATCGACATTTCGTTATCATTTAAAATTACAAATAATCTTTTATTTTCAGCTCCAGCGTTATTCATTGCTTCATAAGCCATGCCAGCAGAAATTGACCCATCGCCTATGACAGCTACACAGTCACCCACGTTTTGACCAAGTTCACGGCCCATTGTGAAACCCAAAGCGGCAGAAATGGAAGTAGAACTATGTGCTGCCCCGAAAGGATCGTATTCACTCTCACTCCTTTTAGTAAAACCACTGACGCCATCTTTCTGTCTTAAGCCCATCATACGTTTTCTGCGTCCAGTAATAATTTTATGTGGATAGCACTGATGGCCAACATCCCAGATTAACTTGTCACGCGGTGTTTTAAATATAGCATGTAAAGCAACCGTTAATTCCACAACCCCAAGAGATGAACCTAAATGCCCACCGGTTTGAGAAACGACCTCGATAACTTCATTTCTGAGTTCTTTAGCAACCTGATCTAAATCAGAATCACTCAGTTTTCGAAGGTCTTCCGGACCGGAAACATTATCCAAAATCGGCAGTTCAAATGGAAAAGACATTTCAGTATCCTTTTGCTATTTTAAAAGGCGTCGCACCTGTATTGGGCAAGTGCGACGCCAGTTTCCTGTAGCCAACAGGAAGGGAACCGGGGTGTGGAAACCCCGAATTTGACCTATGGGACAATAGGCCAAATCTGGCATGCGAGATTGGCGCTCGTCGAGTTTCCTAAAAGAACTCGATACTTCATTTTGAAGCTTAGCAATTCCATCTCGTATCTCTACTTTCTTCGAAACGCTTCTCAAAACCGAGAAGCGATAGTTATTGTTTGGTCACCACGGGCAAATGGACATGCCAAATGCCCGCGGCTTTATTTTTTGTTCACCTCGAACAAAACAATGGTTTAACCACCAGCTGCTGCAGCTGCCGATTCAAACCAGTTGAAATGCTCCGTGCTTAGCAGAACAAGATGAATCATTGCTGCTAGCAAGAATAGGAAAACACCTTGTGCTACAAACACACGGCGTGGATCGAAAACGAGCCAGATTTTATAGAATTTAGCCATAAATCAATCCCTCCCTAAAATGCGAACCAGGGGCGGTAGATGTAAGTTGCTATATGAGCTATGATGCAAGCGGTTACGAATAACCACATCCCACTCAAATAAACAGAATGCAACTCCTGCGCCTGTTCGTCGGTTAGACCTGTAAAAGACAAGCCATTTTTATCAGCCATGACATTTCCTCCGGAAATAATTTGCTGACGCCACAGCACCCCTGCGGCCGGGTCCCTCTAGAAGCATTTGCCTCTTTCGGGGTCCTGTTCCACCGATACGGCAGAGCAGATATTGATCCTCAACCTGTAACATTAGGCCGAGAAAATAACGGGCGTGATCCGATCAGCCTCAGCTCTTGAGCGAGAGATAGGGCCATCTACAAATATAGATTTTCTTCGAAACACCTCCGCAATCCAAATTACAGTCGAAAATGGGATTGCGAGTAAAAAAATTATACTAAAATAAAGTATGAATTCGAAAGAGCGACGTGGCTTTGCTCTAAATTTCCTAGTAGGTTGAGAAACATCTGTCATTATCTTAAGTTCCTTTATTTTCTATAGCACCTGAGCCATCAAGAGCTATCACAGTTTCCTTTGTCACTCGGTCGTGACCGGCATTAACGGTTGCTATTTCGACTGCATCTCTGAGCCGCTTAGCTGCCGATATTCTAGTTAAAATTGGATGAGTTGATACTATTCTATCTAATTCTGCTTGCGCTTGAGCATCCCATTGAAGGTCTTTACGTAAATTGGTGGGAGTGGCCTCAGCGGCATCCATATCACTTGCCAAGGGAAGTATGTGGAACAAAGCATCAAACAGACCATTGCATACTTCTTGAAGTACATAGGTAGCGCCCGCATAACCCATCATCGGAGTTCCAGTTGCTCGCCTTATGGCCGCCCCTGGAAATGAAGCAGGAATGAAAGCCGGTTGAGGTCCATGACCACTCCTGAGTTCAGCCAAATACATTTTTTCGTTAATAGAACCAAAAATTATAAGAGGCCGTTTTTGCTCAATCAGAGAGCGAACTTCTTGATTATTTGTCTTTTTCCCACGAACCCGCGCAACAGAGAATGCGCAGGGGAACCCTAAATCAGTTTCAAGATAATTTCTTAATCCTCGAGCATAAGTTTCATTAGCCACAACCCCAAAACTTGCAGTTCCAAAAAAGTCTTGAGTTACAGAGCGCCATAAATCCCAAACTGGCTTAATAGTTGAGTGCTTTTCTTTCTCAATAAAAGGCTCTGGGTCTAAATTAAGTAGCTCTCCCAAGGACCTTAGAAATTTTGTGGTGCTTTCAACACCAATTGGCGCTTGAAGATATGGCTTACCTAAAACTTCGCACAAACCACGACCAAATTCTCTATACATGCAAATATTGACATCAGCATTAACAAGACTTCGCATTTCTGCTAAGTGCGCACCCAAGGGCATAACCATATTTACTTCGGCACCAATCCCCGTAACTAAACGACGAATTTCCTGCAGGTCACTTGGCATGTTAAAAGTTCCATACATCGGTCCAAGAATGTTTACCCTGGGCTTGGCACCCTCCTCGCGTTTCTTTTCGGGAGGCATTCTGCCTTTGGTCATTCCAAATTCAGTGAATATCCAAGTCATAGCTCGATCCGCTGACTCCCATTGGTCTTCATCTATAGTTCTTGGCAAAAATCTCTGAATATTAGTGCCTTGCGGTGTTACGCCACCACCAATCATTTCAGAAATTGAGCCAGTGACAACAACCGCCGGAAGTGCTGGATCTAACGCTTCCCAAGCCCTTCTCATGGCACCTTCTGTTCCATCACGGCCCAACTCTTCCTCGCCCAAGCCAGTAACTACAATCGGCAATTCATGTGGAGGCAAAGCATCGGTGTAATGCAAAACGGAAGTAACGGGCAAATTCTCACACCCAACGGGTCCATCTATAACGACCTGGAGCCCCTTAACAGCACAGAAAGCATAAACAGCACCCCAATACCCTCCAGCACGATCATGATCCTGGATCAACATCAGATCATCTCCTGTGCTTTGGCAGCTTTGGCTGCTTTATCTAATTTCTTCTGATGTTGCGCACGGAAATCTGGGCGTAGATTAGGTGAAGCTTCCCATACGCCAGATGTATCATCGGTACCTACACCTTCAAAGAAACCCTTCAAATTTGCCATGCGATCACGATTGCTAATGGCAGTATTAATTACTTCAGCCAAGCTTCCCGCACCGGCAACACCCATAAGAGGACGGGCGGAGACTAGATTAGTAAAATATAGGCCAGGGCGTCCCTGCTCTTTTGCATGCTGCACCACCGGCGTTGTGCCTATGGCGAGGTCTGGTTCAAATGCATCAACTGCCGATAAATCATCTTCAAGCGAAGCTCTAAACTTTACTGCAACACCCCTTTGACTAAGCCAAGCGGCGTCTACCTTAGACATTTCCGTTTTTGGACAAGCAGTCCCAACGTATGGCACCTCGGCACCACTTTCTATTAACAGTCTTGCAACCAATAGCTCACTGCCTTCATAACCCGACAGCGTAATGCGTCCCTTAATAGGGGTCTTCTCCAGGGCCTCTTTTATCGCTGGTAAAAACATATTTTGAGCTTGGGCTACTTGTTTCTGAGGTACAGAAAATATTTTTCCAACATTGGCGAGCCAATTTGCCGTTCCATCGTATCCTACTGGGGCACTTCCGAACGCCGGACGCCCTGCCGCATCAAATTCTCTTAAGGTTGCAGTATAAAATGGGTGAATCGCAGCAACTGCATCACACCCCAGAGCGGCGTATAATTCTCTCCACTCACGGGCTGGTAAAACTGGACCAGCAGATAGGCCCATGGGGTCAAGCATTGCTCCAATTACCATTGGGTCAGCCGGAAACATTTCGCCAAGTATAGCTAAACTAGGTCTATCATTCTTGCCACCTTTAGGTGCCTGAACCGGACCTGCTTCAACTTCTTGTCGCGCAAAATTAAGCATTGCACCGGCCAAGATATCCTTGGCCTCAGCATGAGTTGGAACACCAAAACCTGGGACATCAATGCCAATAATGCGAACACCGTTGATTTCATTTGGAAGGAGCCTTAGAGGAACCCCACTCGCAGTAGGTACGCAAAGATTTGTAACAACAACAGCATCGTAATGGTCTGGATCTGCCAGCTCGTGAACAGCATCTCTTATGTCTTCAAAAAGTTTTCCAGTTACTAATGTTTCCGAATTGAAAGGAACGTATCCAACCGAACGCCTTGCACCGTAGAAATGACTGACAAACGTAAGCCCATAAACACAACAGGCCGATCCTGATAAGACAGTCGCCACTCGTCTCATTCTCAGACCAACTCTCAATGAGCCAAAAGCAGGACACATTGATTGAGGCTTATCATGTGGGCCCATCGGATAATCAGCTGCATATTTTTCTAAAATCTCAGAGTTTTGACTATTTTCTGCAGCTGTTTTCATGGTAGAACCCGAGTGACACCCCAGCTGAGCCTCAACTGAGCCCTCGGAAGCTTGAATTTCCTCGCCCAGCTTCTCTTCGGGATGCCCTCGAATTACTTCTGTATCTGAGGCAGTATCGTATTTTATTTCCTTACTCATCTCATGCCTCGTCGTAAACAACCTCTAAAGACTTTTTCGGCTTTGCATGTTGCCCACGCATATCAGTATCCGTTGCCGGCACTAGTACAAAATCACCTCCAGTGTCTTTGCTATCAAAAAGATTAAGAAGCCCATCTTGATCTAATGGCGTTGGCCGAACAGGAGGAGCTTCCCCAACTGCCTCAGCTAGCTGAGTAAACAAATCTCCCCACTGACCTTGCTTTGTCCCAACAATTTGATAATTGGCAGATTTTTTTCTCAAGTCATCGTCCTGAGGTATTGCAGCTAAAATCGGAATTTTAGCTTCTCGCGCGAAAGCAGCTGCCTCCCCGCTTCCATCGTCTTTGTTTATAACCAATCCGGCAACGCCAACATTACCGCCTAATTTTCGAAAATATTCAACAGCAGAGCATACATTATTGGAAACATATAGGGACTGCAGATCGTTGGAAGCGACTAATATAACCTTCTGCGCCATATCTCGCGCAATCGGTAGGCCAAAACCACCACAAACGACATCCCCGAGAAAGTCCAACAGAACATAGTCAAAGTCCCAGTCATGAAATCCTAATTTTTCAAGCAACTCAAAACCGTGAATTATACCTCGACCACCACAGCCTCGACCAACCTCAGGACCACCAAGCTCCATGGCAAATACTCCACCGCGCTTGAAACAGACATCACCGATTTTAACTTCCTCGCCGGCCAACTTCTTCTTTGTTGAGGTCTCTATGATCGTAGGACAAGCCTTACCGCCAAACAATAAGCTTGTGGTGTCGGATTTGGGATCACATCCTATTAGCAAAACCCTTTTACCCATTTCCGCCATCATGTGCGAAAGATTTGCTAACGTGAAAGACTTCCCAATACCGCCTTTTCCGTAAATAGCTATAATCTGTGTGTGTTTTGTGGGTTCAGTGGCCTTACCCTCAGATTGTATATCCGCAAGCTCCATATTCGCCTCATCCCTGAGTCTTTGCGAATAATCCTTTAGATTTGGCACATCATCTTTCATTTCATATTGCTCCAATCTAGCATCATTTTACTGCAATCGGCTGTTTCAAATGCCGTTCTATAGGCTAAGTCTGCATTTTCAGCTGATGACCTATGTGTAATCAATCCATCCAAAGAAAGCGCCCCACTCTCTACCAGTGCGCGGACTGCAATAAGGTCCGACTGAGACCACTCAGCTGCTATTCTTATCTTAATTTCCTTCATAAAGGCTGGAGGAAAGGCAAAGTTGATTCTCTCGCTGTAAAATCCTGCAAGCACTATTTCAGCACCTTTTTGGCATTTTTGAATCCACTGATCTAAAATATCAGAACGACCAGACGCATCGAACACAGCTCGATAATTATTGCTTTTATCCATATCGGGATGGATAACTTCATAACCCGTGGCTCCATGTCTACGTGCTTCATCTATTTCCCAGACTGTAGGAGGCTCCCCACCAGCAGCAAGCGTAAGACGAGCTAACATCCGCCCTAGGACCCCGTGACCGATAATAAGATCTGGCAATCTAACTTCCATTCCGGCAATCGCATGACGGGCAGTTGCTGCCAGAGCAAAAAGAGCACCCTGCTCACCCAAACCTGAATCAATTTTAATTGTTCTATCACAATGAGTTACAAGTAATCTTGCTGATCCACCAAAGAGACCAAAGGCTTCTTTAAATCCATTCGATCCGGGTACAAATACATGATCACCGGGGGTGACTGTTGCCCCTTTTTCTGCATGAACAACCTCACCAACTGCTTCATAACCGGGCACAAGAGGATATCCCATACCAGGAAAAGGCGGCATGGTGCCAGACCATAACAAGCTTTCAGTACCAGTTGAAATTCCAGAGTGACTTACCTGAACAACGACATCCCCGTCCGTAGGATCTTTTAAGCCAACGGACTGGATTGAAAGTTGCTTAGCACCCTCCAATAAAACTGCTGATGTTTCCATCCTTATCCCTTATCCCTGACACTTGCTTTATCGCTACAGTAAAAAGTCGTAATAAGTGTCAGTTTAACCTGACAATCGGGAGTGTCAATTTTTTTTGACATTTTTTGTGATTTTACTTTTGCGAGCCTCTATTACTGTCGTAATAAAAGGACGTCTGGATTTATGAATTTTAATATCCACAAATCCTGCAGCTTTAATTAAGTCAGACACTTGGTTGGGAGATCGTGTTTTCCCTGTGCACATGGCCAGTGTATAAATAGCAAAATACACATCACCCCATATTGAAGGTCTATCAGGGCCAAGCATTGGCTCAGAAACTATCAAACGACCACCTGGACCTAGCGCACGATGGACTTTAGCAAGTAAGCTCTCAATTGTATTGTCACGATGGTCATAAAGTATACGTACTAGAGATATTATATCATATCCTTCAGGCAGCTCATCTTCCTTGAAAGACCCAGTAATACAAGTGTGCTGTGCATTCTTGGAATGCGAGCCTGGCAGATCAAAAACTGCTACATCTACCTTCGGATATATTTTACTTAACTCACTTATAAAGGTGCCTTTTCCACCACCCACGTCTAAGAAACGGCACTTTGGTGGTATATTGACTGAATTAAGCGTGTCAGCTGCGACCATGTATTGAGATTCGCTCATTAAATTACTGTATTGCTCCACGTCACTAGGACTTAGGTCCATACCGCCGCTAAAAACATAGGGCCAAAACTTTGAGAGATGCGTTTCCTCAACACCTCTAAAAAAATCCAATGGGTTCAGCAGATCTCTGTAAAGAATCTTATGATGTTCAATGAGATCCGCCACACCCGGCAAGCCGATAATTACTGCCCCCTTGCGCGTTAGGCGATAGGTACCTTTGTTTTCTTTAACAAGCCCAATGGCCTCACCCGCGCGGCATAAAATTTTGGTGCGCTCTAGATCAAAACCCCAAAATGAAGATAACATAGCAGAGGTATGTGGTTTTCTATCTATTTTCTGCAGCGCTCCTGTTTGAATCCAAACAAAAAGAACCTGTGTCGCGACAAAGCCAGACATCAGCGCAAAGATATCTTCACCTTCACGCTTTGCGACGCCCGAAAGAATTGGTATCTTTCCGATAATCCTATGAAATTTCTGATTTTTAAATAAATTATTTTTAGCCCTCATCCAAAAATGTGACTTAGGACCTTTGATGAAACTACTTTCTGGACTATCAACTACCATAGTTTCACGCCACCGGCTTCATATTTTCCTTCGGCAATAGGCGGTTTGATTGTAACTTTACCATCTCTGCAAGTTTTGCCTCACCTGGACAGGACGGAATAGATGAGATGGCCCCGCCCAGTATATCTCTGAGTTTCTGCTTTGCGCCATCAATACCATAAGCACTAACGGCATTTGGCCTTTGATTTATAAAATCCTGGCCAGCAGGCTTACCAGTTTCGTCTTCCGAACAAAGAACATCTAACAAATCATCAGCAACTTGAAATGCCTCTCCAATGCGAGCCCCTAACTCAAACCATGGCTCAGGATCATGACCTGCACTAGCCGCTCCCATCTGCGTTGCAGCTATAAACAATGCACCTGTTTTCGTTTGATGATAAGCAGACAAGTCAACATTTTTTTCGTTTTCCCAGGCTTGCCCAGCACAAATACCGTTTGGAAATCCAGTATACTTAGAAAGTAACGAAATTAGCTTCGTCGCTCGTACCGGATCCTTTTCTGAGGCCTTTGCGATAACACCAAACGCATCGGCTATTAAACTATCGCCTACCAGTACAGCTGTAGACTGTCCAAATTTATTATGCGCAGACGGCTTCCCACGCCTCGTCTCTGCATTATCAAAACATGGCAGATCATCATGAACCAAACTGGCGCAGTGAATCATCTCCAGCGCTGCTGCGGCAGCATCCGCTAAGGAGGGAATATCATCACCACACGCCACCGCCACTGATAGCAGTATTGTTGGCCGAATTCTCGCACCGCCAGGAAATACAGAATACTGAATTGCCTCATCAAGAGTCTGTGGCACCGACAATTTTTCGCCGCGAACCCCAACAACACGCCTAATAGCGGCCTCAATTCTCTTATCCAGCAAAGCAATACTCCGATTGTGACAATTATTATTTACATATGTGTAAATTATACTGGACATATTATCTATTCGAGTCAACAATTCAATTATGACCCTTCATCAGGTACCAGTAGCGAATAAGGACAAAGTCATAATAGTAGGGGCTGGTATTGGTGGCCTCGCATCATCACTACGCCTATCGCACTTGGGCTATGATGTAGAAGTAATCGAAAGAGCCAACAGTGCTGGCGGCAAACTTAGAACAATTACAGGCTCTACAGGTGAGATCGATATAGGGCCTACAGTTCTTACCCTTTTGCCAATTTTTCAAAAATTATTTAAATCAGTTGGTGAAGATATTTTTGAACATGTTGACTTGGTAAGGCAAAAAATTATCGCTAGGCACTGGTGGCCTGACGGAACGTCTTTGGACCTCTATGACGACTTCGAGACATCAAGAGATGCTATAATGGATTTTAGCGGATCCAGCTCCGCCATAGAATTTGAAAAATACTTTTGTGACACGAGGGATTTATTCTCATGTTTTGACCTACCTGTGATGCAAAACCCAAGACCATCAATATTAGACATGAATCGTGCAGTTCTCTCTAATCCAAAAATTCTGTCAAAAATGCATCCACTTCGCACGCTAAGTAGTTTACTTAATTATAGATTTCAAGATAGACGCTTAAGACAATTATTTGGGCGATATGCAACCTATGTTGGAGGTTCACCATTGGAATCCCCAGCCCTTCTTTCACTTGTTTGGCAAGCAGAGGCAAAAGGAGTTTGGTCAATTAAGGGTGGAATGAGAAAACTTGCACGGGTGATAGAGCAGCTAGCCAAAACTCGTGGCGCGTCTTTTAATTACAGGACAGACATAAAAGAATTTAATACAAAAGGTGATAGAGTAGTTTCTATTACTGACACTTTCGGGAAAAAACATGAGGCTAATAAATTTATTTTTAATGGAGATCCACGAGCATTAGCATTGGGAGAACTTGGGCAGAGCGTGAAAAAAGCTGCAGCGAAAGAAGCTACTGGAGCACGAAGTCTATCAGCATATGTTTGGGGCTTCGATGCTAAAGTTTCTGGCCCAGATCTAGTTCACCACAATGTCTTTTTTTCAGATGAACCTAATTCAGAGTTTAATGACATAAAAAAAGGCAGAATGCCAATTGATCCATCCATTTATATTTGCGCTCAAGATCGAGGCAAAAATGCACCATACCCAAAGACTGAACGGTTTGAAATAATTTTAAATGCTCCGCCTGTTTCGAGGCGAAAAGACACTCCAGAGGATTATGAACAATGCAAAGAATTAACCTTCAAACGGCTGGAAATGTTTGGCCTGAACTTTCAGTCAAAGCTAAAAAGGGCGAACCTATCAACACCTCACGACTTCGAGGAACTTTTTCCAGCATCGGACGGGTCACTCTACGGTCGGAGCCCTCACAGCCTACTAGCGACGTTGAAGCGCCCCAAATGCGTAACGCCCCTGCAAAACCTTTTTCTAGTGGGGGGCGGGGTACATCCCGGAGCAGGAGTTCCAATGGCAACTCTTTGCGCTCAGCTGGCGGTCGAGGAGATGACAAAGGGCCAAACTTCAATATCGACGTTCCCTCAAATGGATATGCCTGGTGGTACATTGACGGCATCGACCCGGTAAGTGGAAAAGCAATCTCAATTATTGCTTTTATTGGCTCAGTTTTTTCCCCTTGGTATAAATGGTCAGGAAGAAAAGTTCCTCAAAATAACGTCTGTATAAATGTTGCAACTTACGGCCCTGGTGGTCGATTTACAATGACGGACCGAGGGATTTCTGCTTTACAGCAATCTAAATACAGCCTTACAGTTGGCCCTTCTTCTATGATTTGGGACGAGGTGGAGAAAAGTTTAGTAATATCTATAAATGAAGTCAGTAGCTTACCTTTTATATCTCGTATTAAAGGTACAATTATTGTTAAGCCAAAGTCAGTCACCGATGTAGAGTTACCTTTAACTTCTTCTGGCACCCATATTTGGAGGCCGTTCGCCCCAACTGCAGAAATTGACGTAGACCTAAACATGTCGGGCTGGAAATGGTCAGGGCACGGCTATTTTGATGCAAATTTTGGTACTCGAGCACTTGAGCAAGATTTTAATTACTGGACATGGGGTCGATTTCCTATTTCTGGCGGGACAAAGTGCTTCTACGATCTTGAGCTCAAAGATGGGAAGAAGGAAAGCTACGCGTTTAATTTCGATTTAGATGGAAAGGGATCTTCGATTGTAGACACTCCTCCAATCAAAAAATTTAAACGCAGCCTTTGGTCTATTAAACGCAGCACTCGATGTGATAAATCTTCTGAACCAAGGCAGATTAAAAATATGTTAGATGCACCATTTTATAGCCGGGCTGCAGTTGAAACAACGCTTGACGGACAAAAAACTACAGGCGTCTTTGAAGCTCTAGATCTTCATCGATTCCGCAATCCTATGATTTTAGCAATGCTCGCCGTACGTGTTCCTCGAAGGAAGCGTTGGACATTTAAATAATTGTTTAATTTAGCCTAAATACAGCCATATTTAACGCAGCTGCAAAGGTTACCCAAGCCAAATATGGTAGGAACAGCAGTCCAGATAAAAATGATTGCATCCAGAAAACATATGTACAAATTGCAACAGTCAGCAATAAGAGAAAAATAACAATTAAGCCAACTTTTATGTTTTCTAATCCAAAAAATACTGGAGTCCATAAGGTATTTAGGGCTATTTGCAGCGCCCATAATGCCAACGCAGACCCCGCACTATCAATACTTGCTAGAGTTGCGCCACTGTAAGACATGCATAGGTAAAGAATTGGCCAAGCGACAGGGAAAACCCAGTTGGGTGGAGTCCATATTGGTTTATTTAATTCAGAGTACCATTGTCCTGGTGGGAAAAGTGAACCTGTTAGGCCTGCAGCCATACATGCGAATAAAAAAATAAAAAAATCTAACCAGAACATAGCATTTTAAAATTCAGAAAATCGTAGTTGCTACGTGCCATATTGTTCGAGATCTCTTTGCCGTAACTGCTCCAATACAGAAATAAAACGATCACTCCAATCAGAGTCTTCCGGTTTCCTTAATTCCGCGGCAGTAACAAGAAATTTTGTTTGTTCCAACGGGGGAGCATAAAGAGTAGCAGGGCCTGGTAAAAACAAACTAGCACTTGATTGTGCACACGATAATAGAAGCAACCCTAACTTTTTTGTACGCGTTGTTTTAGCACGCTGACTAATACTATCGAAGCCATTTTTTCGAATTTCTTGGCCAATGGCAGCGTAAATATGACGTGCAGAAAACATAGCAGGCCGTACAGTTCTGGGTAAGCATACTATCCCTGATTCCGATCTTTGATATAAAATTTCTGCTTTTGATAATAAACGATGTGCCAGCCCACGTATTTCCGGCGTTGGAGCAGGAGCCTCCAAAAATAGTTTAGGATTGACCCCAACTTCGTTCATCCAATTCAATGGAATATATAACCGTCCCTCCCGAGCATCCTCTCCTATATCGCGAGCAATATTAGTAAGCTGCATCGCCACTCCCAAGTCGCATGCACGTGCAAGCACGTTGGAATCACGTTGACGCATAATTACACACATCATTACTCCAACTGCTGAAGCAACCCTTGCTGAGTAAGCAACTAATTCTTCAAAAGTTTTATATCGCCGCTCCATTGCATCCCAAACTAAGCCCTCTATAAGCGCTTCTGGCAGGGCTTTCGGCATCTGGGTTTCCTCAACCATTCTAGTGAAAGCACGGTCCATTGGGAGATTTCTTGGCTTACCAGAGTAAACCTGGTCTAACCTTTCAACGAGGTCATAAACTGAGGCAGATTTATCCTCCTTTAAATCTACTTCATCATCAGCCAATCTGCAAAAAGCATAAAGCGCTAAACAAGAATTACGAACATTACGCGGCAAAAGTTTTGAAGCTGCATGGAAGCTGAGCGAACCATTTTTAATGGCTCGCTCGCAATAGTCTAAATCATCTTCTAAGCCAATTGACATATTAACTACCCTTCAAGACTGGATCAGCAACCAGCTGCGCTAAAACTTCTGATGATGTTACAACGCTTGGAATACCTGCACCTGGATGGGTTCCTGCACCAACAAGATAAAGGTTTTCAATTTCTTCGCTAATATTGTGAGGTCTGAACCATGCGGATTGAAAAATCCTAGGCTCAAGGGAAAACCCAGAGCCGAAGGGGCTTAAATAACGGTCCTCAAAATCTTTTGGAGTTAATATATGCTCTGCAACAATGTGATCAGAAAAACCAGGGATTGTTTTTTCTAGAACACTTCGCATGTTATTTTTATAGCTATCTATTTCTCGGAGCCAATCTATTGGAGATGTCGTTTTAAGATTTGGAACAGGTGACAGTGCATAAAAACAGTCATCACCTTTCGGTGCTACGCTTGGGTCTGTGACCGATGGACGATGAAGATAAATTGACATATCTTCCGCCAAAAAACATTTATCAAAAATGTCACTCAACAACCCACGATAACGAGGACCATTCATAATTGTATGATGCCCAACATCCTGCCATTTTTCTTTGGTATTCCTAGTGCCGAAATACCAAACGAAAAGCCCCATTGACCACCGTGACTTATTTAACCTTTTTTCCGACCACCGCCTTTTTTTATGCTCCCGAAGAAGTTTACTGTAGGTCCAGCTTGGATCTGCATTTGAAACAACAATTTCAGCATTGAGTTGCAACCCATTTTCTAATATGACGCCAGTAGCCCTATGATTATTTTGAGTTATAGTCTCAACGTTTGAATTTAATAGGACCTGACCACCCTGCTCCCTGACCACACTAGCCATTGCATCGGCCAAAGCTTGAACTCCACCTTTGACGTAATGAACACCAAAAGCCTTTTCCAGATGACTGACCAAAATATACATTGAAGTTACATTCCTTGGGTCTCCACCAATAAAAAGCGGATGAAAGGACAAAGCCATCCTGAATTTAGGATCTTTTACTCTAGTGGACACATGCGCATATACAGATCGATCAGCTCTCAATCGTATAAATCCAGGGAGTTCTTTTAATAAATCCCAAAGCTTATTCATAGGCTTTCTACCTAAGCCCTCAAAACCAAAAACATACCGTTTTTCACAATCTTTAAGAAATTTGCTGTAACCCTTTAAATCTTTTGGAAAGTTTTTAGCAACTTCTGCAAGCATATCTTTTTCACTACTTCGAACTTGAAAACGGGTTCCATCTTGCCATCTTATTTCGTAAAAAGGATCCAAGGGCACTAAATCAACATCTGCTGCAAAGTCCCTTCCACAGTCTTGCCAAAGCTTTTCAAAAACTTGAGGAACTGTCAGTATTGTTGGCCCTAGGTCAAATCTAAAACCATTTCTTGAAACCGATGAACCTCTGCCACCCACTCGGTCCAATCGATCAACTACTGTTACAGAGTAACCCTTTGAACCCAGTCGCATCGCAGCCGACAAACCTCCCAATCCAGCTCCTATTACTACAGCGGAGGGTTTGGCGGGTGACATCACAGGTATTTTAAGATTTGGCTCTAAACGTGTCATATTAAATTGACAATACATCTGTCCATTTTATTTTACAATAGATGTCTTTTGTGGTTCACTACTGGCAACCCCTGCTATGTTTTGTTAATCGGAGGCATATTATACAGACGGTAACTATAAGCCTTTATCGTTTCGACGGGGTAATGCGCCAACTTTGGGCCTTTGCCATGATGGGACTCGCTAGGCAAAAACTCAAAAAGTTGAATAATTTACGTTTCTGGAAGCTATTAGGTTCCGGTACAGACCAAGGATTCACGCCAATTCCTAATTTAGGGGTCTACGCTATATTGTGCGTGTGGGATACCTCAGAGGAAGCATTGGAATTTACAAATAATTCTAAAATATTTTTGCGGTATAAATCACAATCAGTTGAGCATGCAACAATATATATGGAGGCTGTCTCCTCTCGCGGCAAATGGTCTGATAACGAACCATTTTCTGTGACTTCTACGGAAATAAAAGGTCCAATTGCGATCTTAACTAGGGCTACCGTTCGTTGGACAAAACTTATAAAGTTTTGGCAGCAGTCCCCTTCGATTAGTCAAAGAATAGGAAATAACACTGATGTAATGTTTAAAGTTGGATTGGGTGAGGTTCCATTGCGCCAACAATTAACTTTTTCGATCTGGCCTAATTTGAACTCGATGAAAAAATTTGCTCATTTAAGTGGACCTCATCGTGAAGCAATCGACAAAGTCAGAAGTGGAAATTGGTTCAAAGAGGAATTATACGCTCGATTTCGAGTTAAAAAAGTTGAAGGATATTGGCCGGCTCTTGGCGAATTAAATAATCAGGAAATATAAAGATGAATACTCCCTTTCCATTTTCGGCAATAGTTGGCCAAGATAATATGAAGTTAGCGTTAGTTCTAACAGCCATTGATCCAAAAATTGGTGGTGTTCTAGTGTTTGGAGATAGAGGAACCGGAAAGTCGACGGCCATAAGAGCTTTTGCTGATCTTTTACCACCTATTAAAGTAGTAACTGGCTGCCCAGTGAACTCAGAGCACCACATAGACGTCCCAGATTGGGTAGATACAGCGTCAAAAAAAACTCACAGGATAAATACTCCTGTAGTCGACTTGCCACTAGGTATTAGCTCCGACCGCATAACCGGTGCTTTGGATATAGAATACGCTTTAATCGAAGGTAAAAAGAGGTTTCAAACAGGCCTACTAGCGAAAGCAAATCGAGGATATCTCTATATTGATGAAGTAAACCTGTTAGAAGACCATCTTGTAGATTTACTATTAGACGTCGCTCAATCGGGTGAAAATGTTGTAGAACGAGAAGGTTTATCTGTCCGACACACTTCGCAGTTTATTTTAATCGGATCAGGAAATCCAGAAGAAGGAGAACTGAGACCTCAGCTTCTTGATCGATTTGGATTATCTGTTGAGGTGTTAACACCAGGTACCGTTGATGAGCGTATTGAAGTTATAAAAAGAAGAGATGATTACGATAACAATTCTGATGAATACGCGAGATCTTGGGACAAAGAGAACAAAAAATTAAGGACTAAAATTCAGAGAGCAAAAAAAAATCTATATTCCGTTTCTGTTGACACTAATATTCTTGAATGTTGTGCAAAGATCTGCATCGATTTGGGCAGTGACGGTCTAAGAGGAGAACTTACCCTAGTTAGAACCGCAAGAGCACTAGCGGCACTAACCGGTAAAAAAAGTGTGGATATTGCGCAAGTAAAAAAAATTGCCCCTATGGCTTTAAGTCATAGATTACGACGAGATCCACTTGATGACGCTGGATCAGGAACAAGGGTAGAAAGATCAGTTGAAAAAATAATAGGGTAAAAATGCCAGAAGATTATATGGACATTTCTAAACTCACTGAAATAGCACTAAATTTATGCTCAGCAGCTCCGCAAGCCTTCGGAGGAATAGTTTTTAAGAATGCCAGTGAGGCACATATGTCTCATCTTAGGGGCCTCTTCATATCTGAAAAAATACCTGTAACAATCCTCCAACCTTTTTATACGCTGAAAGATCTTACAGGTGGGATAGATGCGATTTCCACGATGTCCGCCGGTAAACTTGTGACCCAGTCTGGTTTATTAGAAAAACCGGGTTGGTTTATTCAAGTCATGGGTGAAAAATTACCCTTAGAAAATCAAGCCGTAATGTGCAAGCAGATGGATGAAAAACAAATTGGTCCCATCTTGATTTTTGATGATTCTCGACGGGAGGATCCTAATGTTTTACAAAAGATTTCAGATAGGCTGGCTTTCCAAGTTGATTTGATTAACGTGAGGCATTGTGACTTTGAACCGTCAGATCCTTCAACATTTGATAGAAATATTCGTCTGGCGGCAATAACCGATAACCAACGCAAAGCGCTTGTACTTTCTGCAATAAAGCTAGGTATATATAGCATTCGACCCGTTATCATGGCTCAAAAGGCCACGCAATTTTTGTCATTCCTTGACGGCCGTGACTTCGTCTCTAATCGCGACTTAGAACTCGCAAGTGTTATGGTCTTAGCTCACCGAGCAATAATTATGCAAAGCGATGAGCCAGACCAAACCGATGATACGACTGACAAAATCGAAACATCTGAGAAGGATGAAGGTGAGGAGTTAACTCATGATGATCAAACGCAACTTTTGCAAGATATGATTATTGAAGCGGTAAAAGCAAAACTACCCAGCGATTTGATTAACCACTTAAAAATGCAAAATAAAAGAGTAACTAACAGTAGTAAAACTGGGTTTGGCCACAAAATAAAAGCTAAAGTCCGCGGTCGTCCAAAACCATCTACCAATGGCAGGCCAAACGGCCGAGAAAGAATAGAAATCTTGTCTACATTACGAAATGCAGCTCCCTGGCAAAAAATGAGAAAAATGCAGCAGCCAGGCCGAAAAGGGTTGGTTATACTTCCAGGGGATTTACAAATCCAGCAATTCCACAATCGCTCAGAACGCGTAATTATTTTCGTAGTAGATGCATCTGGTTCAGCAGCTGTGGCTCGATTGGCAGAAGCCAAAGGTGCCGTAGAGCTAATGCTTGCTAATGCATATTCAAAAAGAGACTTCGTTGCTTTAATTGGGTTTAGAGGCCAATTTGCACAGATTCTTCTAGAACCAACTCGTTCCTTAGTTCAGGCAAAAAAGAATTTGTCTTCTTTCGCTGCGGGGGGCGGCACTCCCTTAGCATCAGGTTTGGAAAAGGCTCTAAAATTAGCGGAGCGCTCGCGCCAAAGTGGCAAAACACCTGTAATGGCTGTACTAACTGACGGGAAAGCAAACATAGATCTAGCCGGAAACCCAGGACGCAATCCAGCGATGGACGATGCTCAAAAAATAGCCAAAGTAGGATGTGAAAATAAAATTTCAGCAGTTTTTATTGATGTAGGTCGAAAATCAAATCCAAACCTTTCTGATTTGGCAAATTTGATGAATGCACAATATATAAATCTACCAAGAGCCAATGCGAGAGATCTTTCAGAATCTCTCAAAATGTCTTTGGAAAAAGCGTGATAGAACTTATACCAAACTGGTGGCCAAACAGAGAAAAGTCCAAATTCATTGGCGTAGATAATTATGCTTGGCACATTCAGAAATTTGGAGCTGGCAGCACACGACTATTGCTTATTCATGGCACCGGAGCTTCTTCACATAGCTGGTTTCCATTGACTGAAACTCTTAAACTAGAGTTTGAAATATTATCCTTGGATTTGCCAGGACACGGCTTCACCAGGGCACTCAAAAGACAAAAAAAACAACTGAACATTATTGTTGACCAGATGAATTCTCTACTCAATGAAATAGATTTCTATCCCGATTTAATATTAGGGCATTCCGCCGGCGCAGCGATTGCGTATGAACTAGCTAAAAAAATGGGAACCAAGACAAATACTATAGCTATTAATGCTGCATTTGGGCAATTTTCAGGGCTGGCCGGCATAGCGTTTCCTTATTTTGCAAAAATTGCTGCCTCTACGACTATTTCAGCAAGATTGTTAAACCTGCTTGCTAATAAAGAAGAATTAGTTAGAAAGTTACTTTATAGTACAGGCTCCATAATTCCAGAAGAGCAAATACGTTGTTATCAATACCTCTTTAGTAGTCCTGAGCATGTAGATGGCACTTTACAACTTATGGCAGATTGGGATCTTGGTAATTTTCTCGATGAGCTACCTCAGGACACTGCGCCTATTCATTTCTTAGTTGGAGGGAAAGATAAAACTGTTCCGTCACACATTTCTGAAAGTTGGAAAAAAGTAATGCGCAACTCGATACTTACAGAATACAAGGATCTGGGACATCTAATGCATGAGGAGGATCCCAGCGTAGTGTCATCCATACTCAGGAGCAAAACTAAGTAAAATTTTTTAAATAAAAACTTATGAAATTATTCAGACAAGGACTCCAAATAAGCCCAAATGTTAAGTGTATCAGCGTCATTCTTTAATTTATATGACATTTTGGATCTAGCTTTTTTATCATCCAGTTTATCAACTAGATACTTTTTAGGGTCCGCTACATAAGCAATGAACTCTGACTCTGACCAAACGAAACCTGATTTTCCTAAAGTTGCCAGGCTCTCTCCATATTTGAACCCATCTATGCTAGCGGCCACTCTTCCTGAAATATCGTAGAGATTGGGACCATTCCTACCACCCTTGACAATCGTCGTTCCACTATCATCAACTATCATGTGGCAAGATTTACACTTTTTGAATTTTTTCTCGCCTTTTGTGATATCACCAGCAGCGACTGGGCTAAATGTGAACAACAACAATACACTGAAAATATTCAAAATTTTCTTCAATTAACTCTCCACCATTCCATAGCGGAAAATTAGCATTCATTGCATAAAGTCAACGGTACAATTATCAAGCAACGGCTCTTGATACAGCACATTGTTTCCAAAGTGTACTTAACGCGCACAACAGATTGTCTATATCGATATCGGAATGAAGGGGTGAGGGCGTAAACCTTAATCTTTCGGTTCCTTTTGGGACCGTTGGATAGTTTATGGGCTGCACATAAATACCGTATTCATGCATCAGTATGTCAGATATCTGACGGCATTTTATAGGGTCCTTGATCATCACAGGAATTATATGCGATGAGTTTTCCATATGTGGAATGCCCGCTCTATCTAAGCCTGCTCTTAATTTTGCAACCTGCTCTCGCTGACGCGACCTTTCCTCTCCAGAAATTTTTAAGTGAGCTACAGAAGCTCGTGCCCCAGCTGCTACCGCTGGAGGAAGAGCGGTAGTAAAAATAAACCCGCTCGCAAATGAACGAATAAAATCACATAAATGCTCAGATCCGGTAATATAACCACCCAAAACACCGAAAGCTTTTCCCAAGGTACCCTCAATTAGCGTTATCCTATTGGACAGTCCTAGTTGTTCAGATACTCCTCCGCCCCTGGGCCCGTAGAGTCCAACTGCATGTACTTCATCGAGGTAGGTCATTGCGCCATGCTTTTCAGCAACCTCTACAATCTCCTCCATTGGGCAAATGTCTCCATCCATTGAATAAACAGATTCAAATGCAACAATCTTGGGCCGATCTCGATCAATGACAGAAAGCTTCCGGTCTAAGTCATCTGGATCATTGTGCCTCCAAATTACTTTTTCAGCTCTTGAATGCCGTATACCTTCGATCATACTCGCATGGTTCGCTGCATCAGACAGAATAACAGCCTTTGGTAAGCGAGCCCCCAAAGTACTCAACGCTGCCCAGTTGGACACATAACCGGAAGTAAATAAAAGCGCAGCCTCTTTCTGATGGAGATCCGCCAACTCCTTTTCGAGCAGTAAGTGATGGTGGTTGGTACCAGAAATATTTCTGGTTCCACCGGCACCACAACCACAAGAGTCAATTACATCCTTCATCGCATTCTGCACAATGGGGTTTTGTCCCATTCCAAGATAATCATTTGAGCACCAGACAGTCACTTCGTTTGGTGCATTATCATCATAACTCTTTGCCTTCGGAAATGCTCCAGACTGACGCTCAAGTTCTGCGAAAATTCTGTAATTCCCTTCCTCTTTTAACTTATCGAGTTGGGCGGCAAAAATTGCATCATAATCCATGGTAATCCTTTCGACGAAAGTGTTCTTCTTTTTGTTTTTCTTGAGGTAGCATCCACCGCCAAAGTTTGGCATCTGGAATGGGTAAAACCATTACCCAATGTTCTAAAAGTGCCATCGCTGTTAGAGATGACAGCAAGGTAAAACCTATGACTTGATTGAGCAGATCAACTGATAATAAGCGTTCGATCCAACAAGCCAATGCAAAGGTTAGAATTGTAACTGAAAATGGGAAAAACCAGTTTAAAGCTGATATTTTAAAATGACTTGTTAAGTGAGCAAGGGTTGCCGGTACAAATTCGACATTTACCCTAGGCACACCAAAAAACAAATTTAATTTAGCACATATTCGAGCGAAATATAAAATTACGAAAGTCCAAACACCAAATAAATTTTCACCAGACCAACCCAAATAAACTATAATACCAAAAGCAGAAAGGAGAGCTATTTCATGATAGGCCAATGTACCCCAAGCTCTGATAAATCTTTCTCCATTGGATACATTTTGGGGACAATTTGATATGTTTGGCCCAGTAATTATGCCAATTAAGAAAACATATTCAATCCAACCCCATACAAGCATCGCACCAAGATATGATAAATAGACTGCTGACACCGACGAGAATTGTGCTGAAAAATATACTAATAAAAAACCAACTAAAATAAAGGGTACTGAAAAAAGTGCGTAAAGCTGTCTGATCCGATAACTTGCACTGTCTGAATAGCGGACAAGGAGCAGTATAACGCCGGTAAAAAACCACCAACTAAATACTGCTACCAGGCATGCTATTACAATAGGATTGGACATTAGTATGCTGGCTCCAAACTTGTGACAGACGGAACAGAGTGCTTCTTACTGGGGACAGTAAATAACATTATGAAGGCCATACCAGCTCGTATACTGGAAGTTAATTGGGCAAACTTCTTACCCTTGGACTTGGCATCTGCAAGATCTTCATTTGCCTTTTGAATACTTGCAAGACCCCTTTTCCAGCGTGGATTTTCAATATCCAGCGTTATCGGAAAAATCTGTTTAGTGAGCTTGGAAGTTTTTGTAAAAACTTCATGAGCATACCAGTCAGGATCCACTCCCAATGCCGCATGGAATGCTGGCCTCTGATGATCTCTAATATACATTGTCGCATAGACCGCGGTAAGAAAAAACTTTATCCACCAAACATTTATGCCTTTAGTAAGCTTTGGATCGGCCTTCATTAGAAGAGCAAATGCTTCTCCATGAGCAAATTCATCATTACACCACTCTTCGAACCACTTAAAGATTGGATGAAACCGATGCTGAGGGTTTTCCTGAAGATGCCTAAATATTGTAATATAGCGAGCATAACCAATCTTCTCAGACAAGTAGGTCGCATAATAAATGAACTTCGGTCTAAAATACGTATATTTCTTTTTCTGAGTTAAGAACCCAAGATTAACTGCTACTCCAGCCTCTCTTAGAGCATCATTAATAAAGCCAGCATGCCGAGCTTCATCCCTAGCCATGAGTTGGAATAATTGCGTGATTTCTTTATTAGATCCACGTCGTTTCATTTCCTTGTATAGAACACAACCGGAGAACTCAGCCGTGCAAGAACTGATTAGAAAATCTATGAATTCTTTTTTTAACTGCGGCTCCATATTATCCCAGTCTACCTGGTCCCAATCATCATTTTTCTTGAAATGGCCCTTGTTTGGATCGCTGAGCATTCTTTCTATTAATGGGTCCCACTCAGATCTGATATGGCTTACGTCAATTGCATCAAGTTCGTCAAAATCTGTGGTATAAAACCGTGGCGTCAGCAACGTATTTTTCATTGCCACTTCAGTGGCCATACCACTATCTAAAGTCTCTTGAATGGCTAAAGCTTCCTCTGCGGTTGTAGCGTCTGCACTGTGCTTATTCATAGCGTCGCCTCCTCAGAAAAAGAAAATTCGCATAGCTCCATTACTTCAAAGTCACCAGTAGCTCTCGTCCACAAGCGTTCAATAGTGCTTGCCCTTAAAATTATCGCATTCCGCTCTTCTTGAACAACTTCACCAAAAGGTGCCATTATTTCTGGACCCTCAACAAGCACTTCATCGCCTGGGTGAACGACAGCTCCATTGTTAAAACGTACATGCGCGTGTAGGCTCTCAAATTTATGACTGATTTCCACAGTACATGGTACTTTCTCTTGTTCTCTAGTAAATATTCCCACTTTATTCCCCTTTCTTTGCTTTGGCTAAAAGCATGGCAAAAGCGCGTGAATTGTCAGCGCCAAATCCCATCAGATCCGCTTGCCAAGCGGTCGATGGATCATAGACAGATATTCGTCCATTTTCTCTCCAGATAACTTCTACAGGCGTATTTAACTGAACGCCTTGTTTTCTGCGCTCTTGATCAACGGCTCGGGCTACACCAGATACAAATCCACCCTCTTCACCACTCAAATTTGCGAGCAGAACCCCATCAGAGCTCAAAACCCTAACTGAACCATTTTCTTCACTAAAAAAATATAAAGAGGCTTTCGCTTGGACTTCTGACTGGGGTGGTGTCCCCATAAGCGACAAACCACTAACTCTTGCAAAACTTACCGCAATGAGAATGAAAACTACCAAAGCAAACGTCACTCTAAGCATTGCTTTAGGAATTTTTTCTGACAGTCGGTTTTGCATAGCGATATTATTCATTTCTGTATTTAGTTCACAACCACACCCGCCCCAGGAGCATTGGGTTGGGAATGGTTTTCCTTCTCAATTATTCTTGATTTTGCAGCGTCCCCTAGAATTGAGGAAACCTTTTCAATCTCAGGGATGCATCTGAGGGTAGGTTGCGGCTTTCCAAAATGCCAGGATCGAGCGTGAGGCCATAGGACAAAATAAGAAAACTTTGTGCTGCCCGAGGTCTCAAACGCTATATTACCAAAACCCCCACGCTTTTTTGCCACTGAAGCATTATCAATTTTTGTAAAAGGTAAATTTAATGTAATAGTTAAAGCTGCTCCAATTCTCATTACTACTCTTTTGTTAGTTATTGTGTACAAAGTTGCTTTTGCCTGAACATAGCCAACAATACACAGCAAGAGCCCAGCAACAGCCGCTATAAATAAAAATGGTATAATTACAGAAATCGCAGTCCCTAGTGGCATATAATCAATGACTGTAACGAGCCTCCACGTTGCTAAAAGGCCAAAATACCCAATGATCCACCACAGATTCAACGACTCTATTGTAAGTTGCAACCAATTCGGTCTTCCCTGCCAAAGTATCACTTCTCCTTTTGGTAAAAGTTCTGGCAATCCCTCTATCGGTTCTACTGCAAAATCGTCTTCTGACATTTTGGCCCTCCCATTAATTTCCCTATATTTGTGGCTCCAGTCGCTCAGAGGATGCATAGAGAGTACCTCCAGCGTAATAAGCCGAAATTTTCTCTTCCTCTAACAAAGTTACTTGATTAGGTGACTTATGTTTTGGAACATCTCCAAAATGTGATCCAAAAATAGACTTTACTGTAACACGGTCAGAACGAACTCTAGCCAATGTCATTGGCACCAAACGAGTACCATCTCCATAATTTGGGGATAATTCTATTTCAAGATATCTCACCAACTGTTCTGGTTCATCCACCCACATATCAGCAATCTTTCCAACAATTGTTCCATCTCCAGCCTCGA
>CACKSH010000015.1 GCA_902602765.1 Paracoccaceae bacterium | reverse complement strand
CTTTTGGTAGCATTTTTGGGTTGTATTGCTGCAACTTTTTTCGGTGTTACTGCTGGTATTCTAAGGTTATCAAACAACTGGATCGTTGCAAAACTGATGATGATTTATGTTGAAATCTTTAGAAATGTACCCGTTCTTATTTGGATATTAATTATTCATTCTGTTTTTTTAGCTTTTTTGCCTCAGCCAAAAGCTTTCCGAGGAGAGAACCCAGAAGCAACTATGTTATGGGATGCTTTCGCGTTCACCGGTAGAGGATTTTATATACCTAAGCCTGTATTTAATGATGGATCTTTTATTGTTATCGTCACTTTTATACTATCAATAATAGGGATTTTTGCATTTCGGTACTATGCCCGACAAAAACTTTATTCAGAAGGCACGCTATTAGAGACCCGCTGGAGCAGCGTTGGAATATTTTTTATTCCGACACTCATAATCTACTTTGCGCTAGGAAGCCCTATTGGCCTAGAATACCCAGAACTAAAGGGATTTAATTTTAAAGGTGGAATACACGCAAGAGGATCTTTAATTTCACTTTGGTTTGCGCTCTCAATCTACACGGGTGCTTTTATAGCGGAGGTTGTTAGAGCAGGTATTCAATCCGTAGATAAGGGCCAAAGTGAAGCAGCAGGTGCGCTTGGCATGCGACCTAATTTTATAATGAACTTAGTTATTTTGCCTCAGGCACTTCGGGTTATCGTTCCACCGCTAATTTCCTTTTATCTAAATATTACTAAAAATAGTTCTTTGGCATTAGCTGTTGGCTATATGGATATAACGGGTACACTGGGTGGCATAACACTGAACCAGACTGGCCGTGCGATCGAGGCCGTACTTCTGTTAATGTTATTCTATTTAGCCATAAGTCTCAGCATATCTGCGATTATGAACGTTTATAATCGCAGTATTATGTTAAAGGAGCGCTAGTTATGTCTGAAAATAATTCGTTTGTTCGTAAGGAAATGATTTCAGAACGTATTCCTCCCGCAGCTGACAGGGGCCTACTTAAATGGGTTCGGGAAAATTTATTTTCATCTGCTTTTAACACAATTATGACGTTCATTTCACTATGGGTGATATACTCGATTACTATTGCAGTCACTCCTTGGTTTTTGAATGGAGTTTGGGATGCTAAGACCGTTCGAGAATGCTACGACTTATTAGATGGTAAGAGTGGGGCATGTTTTGCTGTCTTAAAGGAAAGGTTCCCACAGCTCATTTATGGGTTTAAATACCCGTCATCAGAATACTGGAGACCAAATATAGCTACCGTATTACTCATTGTTGCTTTGGCTCCAATTTTGTTTAGGAGGCTCCCGCGTCAGCTTTTAATATTTACCGCAGTATATCCATTTCTGGCATTTTGGTTGATATGGGGAGGATCAATATTAACTTCAGTATCTGCATTTTTAGGATGTGCAATCGCTGTTATTTGTTATCGAAGGTTCTCTAGTCGATCATTTGCAATAGCAGTTTTGATTAGCCTCATCGCTGCTAATGTTTGGTGGATTATTGGTGGTTATATTGTTGACTTGAACGCATCGTTTCTGTCATTGAAAGTTGTTGCCTCACGAGATATGGGCGGTTTTATGCTCAATCTCTTATTGGGTACAATCGCAGTTTGTCTATCTATTCCACTTGGAATTGCGCTGGCTTTGGGCCGCCAGTCAGGTATGCCTATAATTAAATGGATTTGTGTAGTTTTCATTGAGTTCATAAGAGGTGTACCGCTTATAACTCTTTTATTTGTTGCAAATGTTATCCTAGCATTTTTCTTTCCGCCCGACACCTCTATAGATCTTATATTGCGGGTATTGATTATGATGACCTTTTTCAATGCTGCATATATTGCTGAGGTTGTTAGGGGTGGTCTGGCGGCACTTTCTAAAGGGCAATACGAGGCCGCAGATAGTATTGGCCTCGATTACACCCAATCGATGCGGTTTATAATACTTCCTCAAGCATTAAAGATTTCGATACCAGGTATTGTGAATGTTTCAGTTGGAATGCTTAAAGATACTACTCTGGTGTCAATTATATCTATGTTTGACTTGGTTGGAATGATTAGGGGACCAATTTTGTCGTCGACGGACTGGAACGGTGTGTACTGGGAACTATTCGGAGCGGCCGCTGCAATCTTTTTTGTTGTATGTTTTAGTGTATCGAAATATTCTCAATGGTTGGAACGGCAACTTGAAACTGGTAAACGGTAGAAAAAGGATAGCTACATGGCTGAAAAGTTAAAACTTGAAGTTTCTGATGAAGTTGCAATTAAAATTCAGAGCATGAATAAGTGGTTTGGTTCTTTTCATGTTTTGCGTGATATTGATCTAACCGTGAATAGAGGTGAACGTATTGTTGTGTGCGGTCCCTCTGGTTCTGGAAAATCAACCCTTATTCGATGTATCAATGCCCTTGAGGAGCACCAGACTGGTCAAATCATTGTGGATGGTACCGAACTTACATCCGATATAAAAAATATTGATAGAATTAGATCTGAAGTAGGAATGTGCTTCCAACATTTTAATCTATTTCCCCATTTAAGTATTTTAGAAAACTGTACTTTAGCGCCTATTTGGGTAAGAAAGATTCCGAAAAAAGAAGCTGAGGAAACAGCGATGCACTTTTTAGAAAAAGTGAAGATTCCGGAGCAAGCTGAAAAGTATCCGGGGCAGTTGTCCGGTGGACAACAGCAGCGCGTTGCGATTGCACGATCACTTTGTATGCGACCCAGAATTATGCTTTTTGATGAGCCTACGTCTGCGCTTGATCCTGAGATGATTAAAGAAGTGCTTGATACGATGATTGAGCTGGCAGAAGACGGTATGACAATGATTTGTGTTACTCACGAGATGGGATTTGCCCGTCAGGTTGCTAACCGAGTTATTTTTATGGATGATGGACAGATCGTAGAGCAAAATGAGCCTGAGCAATTTTTTAATAATCCTCAGTCAGATCGTACAAAACTATTTTTAAGTCAGATTCTAGGTCACTAAGTTCAAGGTTTTATTACAGTACTTTTTATGTTGAACTAGCTTATAATTGCTGAGGCGTAATAAAATCGACGAATTTCGCACTGTCTGATTTTATTTTGCTCCAATGGCCTACGTTGAAATCTATAACCAAAGTAGAAGCAGCTGGGAAATCTATAAGGTGTGTGTACTTCTCATCATTTTGTATTAACTCATATGCCAATTCACTTATTCCTGGATTGTGGCCCAATAAAATTACCGTATTCGAAAGAAGCTTTTGAAGCATTGACTTCATATGGTTGGCGTCGGCTAAGTATAACGACTTTTCTAAGGTTGGTACGCACTCTAACAGTAAGCCCTTAAAAGTTTCTCTGGTTCTTGTAGAAGTAGACAAGATAACTTCATCAGGTATATATTTTTTTTCTTTTAACCATAAACCAACTTTTCTTGCATCTTGAATGCCCGAAGTACTCAGTGGCCGTTCATGGTCATCAATATTTATATGCCATCCAGCTTCAGCATGACGCATTAGTATCAGACGCTTCATAGTTTTAAAAACGCTTTCATATGAAACTTTGTTTGATCTTCATATCTACCATTTTTTGGTGATAAAGGGCAACTTATTCTAACGAGGCATCCTCGTTTAAAGCACGTATCTTGTCCAGTGCTAGCACCTAAATAAGACTTACAAGCATCGGTATCATATGAAGCTTGGTTCAATGCATCCGCTGGGCAAGCACTTAAGCACGGTTCATCGCATGCTTCGCATGGCGATTTCTCACTTGTCACCGGCAACTCAATTGACTGCTCCAATATCAACGCCCCTCGATATGAAATCATTAAACCGACGTCCTCATGTACAAGCATTTTCAATGGTGAAACGAATGCATTTTTACTCAAGACTGCCCAAGTGTAAAAAGGTGCATAGGGTGGCCCGTCTGAAGGATATACAGCGTTTGAATTAAAATCGGACGCTATTTCGCCAATAACGCGTTTTGACCATCTATCCATTGGGTCTGGAAGAGAGTCTTTATACTCAGAGGAGTTTCTAAAATATTCCCAAAAGGAAGGTTCATTAGGTCCAATGAGTAATATTGTTTGACATTCTTGCGTAAATCCTCCTCGCAAAATGAGGCCATTTCTTTTTAATTTCTTATTAATAGACGCGTAGGTTACTTGTTTCTGAAAGGTAGCCATATGCTCCACCAAAAGTTTGTGGGTTTATCGTTTTGCCATGTCAAACCTACTTCCATCTCCTCGTGACTGAGATTGGGCTCTACTTTATAGGTGCCAAATAATTTGTCCCAAATGGATAATGCGAAACCGTAGTTTGTATCGTGCTCACTCCTATCTGAGGAGTGGTGTATTCGATGCATGTCTGGTGTTACTATGAATAACCTTAAGATTTTTTCAAATTTTGATGAGATTTTTATATTGGCATGATTAAACATTGAACTGGCATTAAGTAATATCTCAAATACTAAAACAGCAAGTACGGATGGTCCAAGTAGGTAAACAAGACCAACTTTAAACAGCATAGATAGTATAATTTCAATAGGATGAAATCTAATAGCTGTAGAAACATCAAATTCAGGATCTGAATGGTGGACTTGGTGCACCCTCCATAGAAATGGAATTTTGTGCGTTACTACATGTTGCACCCAAATCGCAAAATCTAGAATTAATATTGATAAAATAAATTCAATGCTGATAGGCCAATCAAATAAATTAAAAATCCCAATTGAATTTGTCTTTGCATCTATAGCTGCTCCTATTGCTAGCAGTGGAATTGCGACAGCCAGTAATCTCAAAAAAAAGCTATCAACAATTATGAAGGACCAATTCGTTCTCCATCTTGGCCCCTTATTTGCTTCTTGTGATCTGCGCGGTCTAAGTTGCTCAAGTAAAGCCAAAGTTGCAAAAGCAAAAAAGAAAATGAAAAGCCTAATTAATATGTCATTATCCATACCCTGAGATTTACTTTAAAGACCTAAATTTTCAACCCATATAGGATTTTTATTTAATTCATGTAAGTAAGAATTCTTAGGCTCTTATAAGCGAGCCAGCTCCATGTTCGGTGAATAACTCCAATAGACATGCATTTGGTACTCGCCCATCCAAGATCACGACGCCTCGAACACCGCCTTCAAGAGCCATAAGCGCGGTCTCTGTTTTAGGAATCATACCACCAGATATAATACCTTCATTTATCCAACTCTTTATTTGGCTCGAGTCCAGTTCTGTTATAATTGATCCATCTTTATCCTGAACGCCGCTCACGTCTGTTAGAAGTAGTAATCTGTCCGCCTTTAGAGCCGCGGCAATAGCACCGGAAACAGTGTCGCCATTTATATTCAAAGTCTGTCCGTCAACTCCTGCTCCAAGAGGCGCGATTACGGGTATCATATCATTTTCAAATAAATTAAAAATTACTTCAGGATTAACATCCTTTGGAGAGCCTACGAGTCCCAATTCTGGTTTGTCTTGAGAGCAGGTAATAAGTTTTGCATCTTTTCCTGATATACCCACAGCACGCCCATCTTGATTATTAATAGCTTGAACAATGTTTTTGTTCACGTTTCCAGACAAAACCATTTCAACTATATTCATAGTTTCTGTGTCTGTTACGCGCTTTCCATTAATGAATTTGGATTCAATGTTCAATTTATCCAACATAGAATTAATCATTGGTCCGCCACCATGAACGATAACGGGGTTTATACCCACCTGGCGCATGAGCACGACGTCTCTTGCGAAAGTTTCGAGGGCTTCATCGCTTACCATAGCGTGACCACCCAATTTAATCACAATGATAGCGCCAGAATACCTTTGCAAGTAAGGGAGCGCTTGTGACAATGTTTCTGCCGTTGCTATCCAATCTCTATTCATATTTTGCTTCTTCATAAATAATCCAAAAGTGTGGAGTGATTTCTACTATCTCATTGTTGCCTTTTAGTGAAAGATTATATTTCAACATACTAGTCTAATGTTGCAATTATACTCCGTAGCCCTTCTAGACCTGTCTTATTTTCTGCAGAAGTAACTACTAGCTCTGGAAAGGCAGCAGGATGTGCTTGCAGTTTCTTTCGTACCTGATTAAGCACGTGTTTTTTTTGCTCTAAATTTACTTTGTCAGACTTTGTTAATATACATTGAAATGTGACTGCAGAAATGTCCAATAAATTCATAATTTCCTCATCGACTTCTTTAATTCCATGACGAATATCAATAAGTACAAACGCTCTACGAAGTGATGATCGACCAGATAGATATTGTTTCAATAGCTCCTGCCACTTTTTTACAACATCAATTGGAGCGTTGGCAAAACCATAGCCTGGCAAGTCAACAAGATAGTGATGATCTCCAGTTTTGAAAAAATTAATTTCTTGGGTTCTTCCAGGAGTGTTTGATGCCCTTGCGATGGACTTTCTCCCGGTAATTGCATTTATCAATGAAGATTTTCCTACGTTAGATCTCCCAGCAAAGCAAACTTCCAGTCTATCTGCTGGCGGAAGACCGGTCATATCGACAACGCCCTTTAAAAAATCTACGTTTCCTGCAAATAGCTTCCGTCCTTTTTCTCTCGCAAAATCATCTGGATCAGGACTTTCCTTAAACTCTAGCATTAATCAATTACCGTTAGTTTATCGCCCAGACTCAAATTTCCATTATTTCTAGCAACTGCGTAAACACTGAAATTTTGGTGACCGTGAGCTTGTAATGCACCTAAGGTGTCCGCGTCCCGTATTCCAGTTTCAGGGTTAGCGGTTGTCGCCATGCATCTTTGTACAGGTTCCACTATATCAAATTGCACGTTGCCAATTTGAACAATTTTGCCTATCCAATCCATTTCTGTCCACGGATCTAGATCATCGATCCAAAGATTTCCCCTCCATCGATTTTTTGATAAATCCAAGCCCATTTCTGAAGCTAAAGCCTGATGCGATGTTGAACTGCAAATAGTTATTGAAGGATAATCCGTGTCCGTCATAGCAGCTGACCTTGCTCTTATAAGCTTTGCAGATCCACTTCTATCACCGGGTATCAGATCTTTGGTCCATTGAACTAACTTCTCACCTTCAGTATCCGGGCAAAAAGTTATCTCTTCTTTATTTGGATGTGACATTGTTAAAGTATTTTTTTTCTCATCGAAATGTGTTGCAATGGCCATTAAACTAGGAGCCTTAGCCCCTCTTGAGAAATTGTGGCATGCTACCCACTCACTGCCATCTGCAGTGCTGTCCTCATGAGTGACGGCCCAAAGTCTATCATGTGGAAGCGCCGCGCCAGCTGTTACTTTAACCTCCGAAACACTCTCTCGCCCATGTGATTTTATGGGATAGCGCCATATTTCTGATAAGTAAGCCATTTAAGTTTTTTTTCGCTTGAAGCTTTCCCTTATGTTGCCGAATACATCAGGCTTATAACCCTGAGATCGCATAATCATATACTGTTGCGCAAAAGTTATCACATTGTTCGCAATCCAATATATAATTAGTCCGGAAGCGAAAGTGCCGAGCATGAACATAAATACCCACGGCATCCATGCGAAAATCATAGCCTGAGTTGCATCGGTCGGCGCGGGATTTAGTTTTTGCTGAAGCCACATGGAAATGCCGAGTAAGATTGGCAAAACGCCCAATGAAAAAATAAACAGAATGCTTTCTGGTTGGAATGGGTTTCCCCATGGAAGCAGACCAAAAAGGTTTAATATGGTAGATGGGTCGGGAGCACTAAGATCTTTTATCCATCCAATCCATGGAGCATGCCTAAGTTCTAGAGTGACAAAGATAACTTTGTATAGCGCGAAGAAAATTGGTATCTGTAGTAAAATTGGTAAGCAACCAGCCGCCGGGTTAACCTTTTCCTTTTTGTAAAGACCCATCATTTCAGCTTGTAATTTTTGTCGATCGCCGCCTGTTCGCTCCTTTATTTTTTCCATTTCTGGCTGGAGCTCTTTCATCTTTGCCATTGAAACGTATGATTTATATGCCAAAGGTAGCAATAAAGTTTTTATTAGCAAAGTTAGTCCAATTATTGCCCAGCCCGTATTACCAATAAATTTATTTAAGTAATGCAAAGCTGCGAAGATCGGCTTTGTTAAGAAAAAGAACCAGCCCCAATCGATGCTATCCAAAAAGCCTTCGACGCCCGTTTTTTCGTAATTTCTAATTGCTTCCCATTCTTTTGCTCCAGCAAAGAGGTGCGAAGTAACATTTGCTGATTGACCAATGCGAACAGTTTGTGGACTAAAAACTGTTTCTGCCTGAAAAATATCAGACTTATCATAGTATTTTGCGGTAGAGCGAAACCTGTTGTTCTGCTCAGGAATAAGCGTTGCCATCCAGAAATGATCTGTAAAACCAATCCATCCTGAATTTTCAACTTCAATTCTGTCAGCGTATGCAGCTTCTCTGTCACTGTAACCATAATCTCTCAGGTCATCATAACTGTCCTCTGCCAAGGTTCCATCAGACATTCTGACTAAACCCTCATGAAGTATGAAGAAATTTTTGAGGCCAGTTGGTTCTCCATGACGTCTAAGCAGCCCGTAGGGTCTTAACTGTACTTCTGCACCGCTTTCATTCGTAACCGTTTGGTCGATTGTAAAGAGATAATTTTTATCAATTGATATTGTTCTGCTGAATAGAAGACCATTTTGGTTGTCCCAATATATCGTTACCGGATCTTGATGCGTCAATTTTGGGTTACCTGAAACAGACCAAATGGTATCTGGATTTGGAACTGATTTAGGATCTAATCCGGCTAAAGCTGCCCAACCGTATGCAGCATAAAATCCATGTGGGACAGTACTCGGTTTGAGAAGGGTTACAATCTCAGAGTTTTCGTCTAATGCAACTCGGTAATCTTTTAATGATAGATTATCTATTCTTCCGCCCTCGAGTGAGATCGACCCTATAACTCGGTCTGTCTCAATCTCGATGCTTGGTACATCTTTGTTATCACTAAGGTTGGACGGTAAGGTGACAGTTTCTTGAATATTTTGAGCAGGCAAACCTTGGACCTGTGTTTGTTCGATATTTTGTTCTTTGGTCTGGATTGGCTCTGGTGGGGGAAATAAAATAAACCAAGCTATAATAACTACAAAACTAAGCACAGATGCCAGGATTAGATTTTTATTCTGATCGTCCATAAAAAAGCCACCAAATCTTTTTAGTTTACCCACGTTCAACAGACTAAGATCAAAAAGGTCAAGACTGTTTCAGCGAATTTATAGATACCAAGTTACTTTTAGTAGAAAAATAGAGATTATTTTACTCAATTTTTAATTATCTTGATTAGTCAGAGCTTTATTCTCCTTCTACAGTTCTCTCTGAAGGTCTAAAAAGTCGAATAAATTCTTATCTAATAAATGAGACGGTTTCGTATTCATCAGAGATCGAAACATTACTTGACGTCGCCCAGGGCTATTTTTTTCCCAACCATCTAAAATCCTTTTCACCTGTTGTCTCTGAAGTCCATCTTGAGATCCGCATAAATCACACGGAATTATTGGATAATCCATTTGCTTTGAAAATTTTTCACAATCAGCTTCTGCCACATAAGCAAGGGGGCGGTAGACAAATAAATCTTTTTCTTCATTTACAAGTTTTGGAGGCATTGTAGCAAGCCTACCGCCATGGAAAAGGTTCATAAAAAACGTTTCAAGTATGTCATCTCTGTGGTGACCTAATACGACTGCTGAACATCCTTCCTCGCGCGCTATACGGTATAAATGTCCGCGCCGTAATCGTGAGCATAATGAGCAGAATGTACGACCTTCTGGGATTTTATCGACTACCACAGAGTAGGTATCTTGATATTCAATCCTGTGTGGTACCTCCATTTTTTCTAAGAACTCTGGAAGAATGGTTTGTGGGAAGTTAGGCTGCCCCTGATCTAAATTACATGCTAAAATCTCAACTGGTAATAAACCTCTCCATTTTAGTTCGTAGAGAGCCGCTAAAAGCGTATAGCTGTCCTTTCCGCCGGATAAACAAACTAACCAGCGTGCGTCCCGCTCCACCATGCCATAATCACTAATAGCTTGGCTTACGTTTCGAATGATCCTGCGTCTTAGTTTTTTGAATTCAGTGCTTGATGGTGCACCGTAAAACAAAGGATGGATATCATTTAGATTGTCTAGCATATCAAGGCTTTAAATTAGATTAATGTCCATAACAAGTGATGCGAATATAATTGAGATTATTTATTTTTTTCAGGTACTGGATCATAGCCTTGTCCACCCCACGGATGGCATTTAAGTAGGCGCCTTACAATTAAATAAACTCCGACGATTGCACCTCTTTTTTCCAAGGCTTCTAAAGCGTATGCGCTGCACGTTGGTTGATATCGGCAGTTATGTCCTACCCAAGGTGAAAAAATAGCCCTGTAAGCTCTAATTGGAAGTGAAATGAGGAACGAAATAGGATTCATTTTTGCCTTACACTTAGCTTATTGAAAGCATGGATTAATTCAAATTTTAGGTCTTTAAATTTTGTATTACAGGTACTCTCAGCTCGTCCAATTAAAACGTAGTCTGTGCTAGAAGTCCCATATTGAGCCACGGTTTCTGCTGCAGCTGCGCGCATGCGTCGCTTAGCACGGTTGCGCATGACTGCATTACCAACTTTTTTGCTTGCAGTATAACCTACTCTTATAGTTTCAAGTGAGTTAGGTCGAGCCTGAACAATTATAGATTTTCCAATAAATTTTTCCGCTTTGGACGCGGCAATAAAATCTACTCTTTTTGACAGAGTTTCCAAGGCATGCTTAGAGTTGCGATCTTCTGATGATAGATTTTCCATGAGTTTGCACCAAAAGTGCGTCTCAGGACTAAAAGTAATCCTAGGCGCTTAAGGACTTTCGCCCTCTCGCTCTTCGAGCATTTAAAATTTTTCTGCCGGCTTTTGTTGCCATTCGTGAACGGAAACCATGTCGGCGCTTTCTAACCAAGTTCGATGGCTGGTATGTACGTTTCATCGATCATTCTCCGTATTTTTATCTTTGCGCAAGAATCGCAAGAACAAACTCTCTTGAGGTCAGTGTTTTAAGCTTCTATTCCCAAGAAGTCAAACCGTTCTAATACTGCAAAATTATTTTTACTGCCGATGACTTATTTTTTGCCAGGTAAAGACTTTGAGTTACTATCACTTTAATTACTCATGTAATTTTGATAGCCAAAAATTTAGCCTCGTTTAAGGTGTGAATGTTCAATGAATAAGTTAGATTTAAGAAAAACAGTTGTAATATTACTTTTAATTATTGCTGCTTTCGGTCTTTCTTTTTTTAGTGAATTGATAAGTTTTGAGGCTCTTAAAGAAAATAGATCAGATATTTCAGACTTTCGGGATGAGAATTTTATTCTATCTATAATTGTTTTCTGGTTATTTTACTTTTTATTAGTAGTTTTTTCGTTACCTGGAGCAGCAGTTGCCTCTGTCTCGGGTGGGTTTTTATTTGGTCTCAACTTAGGGCTATTAATAAATGTTACTGCTGCAAGTACTGGTGCAACAGTATTGTTCATATTAGTCCGATACGGTCTGAAGAGTTTTAAATATAATCAAACCAATGATTTTGATAACAACTTTGCCGTTAAAATAAAAAATGGCCTTATTCAAAATCAAGTTTCAATCATGTTAATACTGAGGCTAGTCCCACTGGTTCCATTCTTTCTAGCGAATATCTTGCCTGCACTTGTTAGTGTCAGACTTTTTAATTTTATTTGGACCACAGTTATTGGCATCATTCCCGGTGGCTTAGTTTTTACGTGGATCGGGGTAGGGGTTGGTGAGGTATTCGATAGAAACGACTATCCTAACATTGAACTCCTATTTACCCCTGCTATCTTAGGTCCTCTACTGGGTATAACAGCACTACTTCTCATACCAATAATTTTTAGGCATTTTGGCTTTTTACCGAGAACGATGACGGAACAAAAAAATGAAAAATATTAAGGTAGACCTGCTTGTTATCGGGGCAGGGTCGGGAGGACTAGTTCTTGCTTCTGGTGCAGCACAATTGGGGGCAAATGTCGTATTGGTTGAGGGTGACCGGATGGGTGGTGATTGTCTAAATTATGGCTGTGTGCCTTCCAAAGCTCTTTTAGCTGCAGCAAATACTGCTCATCAAGTCAATCATTCTGATAAGTTTGGTATTAAGGCAAAAATAGTCGGTTCTAATTATGCCGACGTAATGGCCTACGTTACGAAAAAAATAGCAGCAATTGCTCCACATGATAGCCAAGAACGTTTCGAGCAAATGGGAGTAAAAGTCATAAGACAATATGCTAAATTTAAAGACCGCAAGACGATAATTGCAGGTGAATACGAAATTACTGCACGCCGCATGGTGCTGGCCACTGGTTCCAGGGCAAAAATTCCAAATATAAATGGTCTTGATGAAGTGTCTTATTTAACAAATGAAACTTTGTTTAATCTAAGAAAAGCGCCGAGTCATCTTGCTATAATAGGCGGTGGCCCGATCGGCTTAGAGATGGCGCAGGCTCATGCTAGGTTAGGTGTTAAAACAACACTAATTGAGATGCACAGAATTATGATTGGTCATGAGCGCAGATTTGTTGAGCCTGTTGAGAAAAGTTTAATAGATGATGGCGTAAATATTCTTGAGAACACGTTTGTTAATCGGGTTGAAAAAGACAAGGCTGATATCAAACTTTATCTAAGCTCGGGGGAAGTATTATTAGTAAGCGACTTGTTAATTGCTGCTGGGCGCGTGCCAAATATTGAGCAGTTGGCCTTAGAAAGAGCAGGGGTTGAGTACAGTGAATTCGGAGTAATCGTTGATAGAAAACTCCGAACCACCAATAGGTCGGTTTATGCAATAGGAGACATAGTAGAGGGATCACGATTTACTCATACGGCCAGCTACCATGCAGGTATCGTTCTTAAAAAAATATTATTGGGGCTTCCATCCAAATTGCGGACTGATCATATACCGCAAGTTACATACACTGATCCAGAAATAGCGTCTGTAGGAATGAATTTTGAGGATGCCGTCAAGCGCTTTGGAAAAAAAGTTGAGCGCTCATTTGTGAATTTAAAAACTAATGATCGGGCTATAACGGATAGTAAAGCAGAGGGATTTGTCGAAGTTATATTACTTGGAAGAAAAGTAATAGGTTGCTCAATTACTTCGAAAAATGCTGGTGAGCTAATATCTTTTTGGGCGTTCGTAATTGCAAAAAGTATTAAAATTTCAAATATTAATGCAATGGTGGCTCCGTATCCCACACTGGGAGAAGTTAATAAGCGAGTTATAAGTGAATACTATGCTCCAAAGGTTTTTAGTAATAAGCTTTTAAAAAATTACGTTGGCGTTATTCAGAGATTTTTCAAATAAATTTAGCTAAAAGAGCTAGTGGCCTTCACTTCTTATTTTAAAGTTCATCTTTTGTTTTATCGGATATGATAAAAAAACTTTTCAATATTTATCTATTGCAAAGGTCATGAATTCACCTTAACCACGAGCCGGACGCACCGGTAGCTCAGCTGGATAGAGTACTTGACTACGAATCAAGGGGTCGGGGGTTCGAATCCTCCCCGGTGCGCCACAAACAGCCTAACTCTTATCTGAAGCAGACTAGAGAGATGTACCGAAGACTGCCTAGCCATAAGCAGTATCTTATTGCAGAAGTGCTAGAGAGTAACGACCCTCAAAATATTACAGAGGAACCTGATACAACCCGTGATGAAATTATAGATAAAACCTTAGGTGAATACACGGCTGCGATGGCAACAGTTAAACTGTGATCCAAACTAGATGTCGGTGCGTATATACTATGTGTCATGACATAATTAGTGCGGGTTAACCAAGGTTAGTTAACGTCTCCCAATTCTTATCTTTACCTTTTGAGGGCTAGCCATAAAAGCTAAGCCCTTTTTTTCATTGAACCACAACTAAAGTTAGCCTCAAGGGTAAGGTCACCTGTTTCAAAAAACTTTTAATTTATATTTTATTAATTCTGAAGTTATCATGGGATATCACCAACGGTATTTAACGCAGAAGCAAAATCCTTAAAGGTGGGTTCGTCCATTTCGAATCTTGTCAGATATTTTTTAGAAAGCCCTTTACTCTTGGCTTTATCTAAATATTGTTTTGCAGTGTCATTCTCTTCCTCGTTTACTTTCAGAAATGCATAATAGCCCAACAAATTTGCGGGCATATCAGTAGCATCAATAATTGGTGTTAGCACCTCTTTTATCTGATCGTAGTATCCAGCCCTATACATCGATGGCACTAAGTATCTCGTAATAAACCAACCATTATCATTGGGAGTCAAGATTAGACCATTTTGATAACTGTCTATAGCAAGATCATATTCTTTACACATAAAGTATACAAAACCGGCCCCAGTATATGCGTCTGAACTACTTGCCAACTCGACTGCTTGTCTTGCAAATTCCTTTGCAATTTCACAATCTTTAGATAAGAAAGTAAGTTCTACCATCGCTTTAAAGTGAAGTACTCTGTCTCTGAGATCAGACGCTAAAACTTTGTCTAGAAGTTCATCTAATTTAGCAATATCGCTGTCTCTGTTCTTAGACCAACCTGCACGGAGTTTTTGATAGATGCTCCAACCCCTACTCATTTGTATATATGGGTTGTTGTCTCCAATTCTTTCAGCTAATTCATCAATCAGTTGGGTGTGTTTCTCGTTGCCCTCTAAGGTAAATTTTCGCCATTCATCTCTAGCATTGAGTGACATTGTTAGGTTTTCAATTGTTCCCAATGTCTCCGCATAAGTTCGATGACCTGTGACAAGGTCGACCTGCAAATAATTTAGTATTTCGCTGCCCATTTTGTCTTGAGCTTTAAAGATATCTGAAATTTCAAAGTCTATATTATTGGACCAGACTACCGTGTCTTTTTTTGCATCATTTAATTCAAGATTAATTCTTGACTCGTTGCCAAAAGTTTGGATGGATCCTCTGACAATATAATTTACTCCTAACTCATCAGAAATTTCAGTGCTGTCTAAATTATTTTCTTTAGCGTAAAAACTCGTACTGCTGGAAAGTATTTTAATACCTTTAAATTTGGAGAGGCTTCCAATCATACTTTCAGTTAATGCCTCACTGAGGTTATCTTTTTCATCTGTGCTGGAGTTATTTTTAAAAGGATAAACTAGTATAGTATTTAACGAAGAAATCTGTGCCGTAGGTTTTGATTGATCAGTTTGATTTACAAAGAAAACCCCTATTATTGCACAAATTGATAAGACAGCGGCTGCCGCTACAGTTAAACTCTTGGGTTTTTGGCTTTTGAGTTTGCGTTTTTGAGAAGGTTCAAGAAGAATATCATATGCATGAAATTCATTCTTTTTTATTTTCTGTATTCCCAGATCATTATAGCTATAGGACGTCTTTGTTTTAACTAGGTCATAGATATTTTTTGAAAGAGTAACCCCATTAGTTTGAGCCAAAGCTTCAAGCCTTGCTGCTATATTTACTCCATCGCCTAAAAGATTACTTTTTTCTTTTATTACATCTCCCATGTTAACGCCAATTCGAAATTGTAAAGGGACTGTTACCTTTTCACCTTTGTTTCTCTCTCCGATCTGCTTTTGAAATGTTACTGCACACTCAACTGCTTCTACAGCACTTGAGAACTCGACAAAAAATGAGTCGCCTCCAGTATTAAATAGTCTACCCTGATGTTGCTCAATAAGTTTCTTTAAAATACTCTCACAAGCTCGCAGGTTTTTAACCGTTTCTGCTTCATTCTTTTCCATATGTTTGCTGTAGTTTACCACGTCAGTAGCTAAGATAATTGCAACCTTGCGATCTATTTCTTTTTGAGACATGGGAAACCTTTAAACACTTATGGAAAATTCATTGTTTATGTCATGTAGCATATGAAACAGTTATGCCAATAGGTGTGGTAAGTTAAACGTATGCCCTATCTGTGTAAGAGTTCAACTACGTATATCCGTCACTTGCAAAGGGTCCTGCGTGACTACACCCTAAAAATGATGTCATCAAAAAAAACAGTAAAGATTGATCCTAAAAACTCCCCTGGGCTGGATGAGTGGTGGTTAAGGGAAAATAAAAAACTATTAGCCATACTGTTTGTTGTTCTCTTTGCTTATTAGTCAGAGCCACACTGTCGACCCATCATCTACGACTGTGTTAAAAGACCTTTGTACTTCTGGGGAGTAAGGCCACTCCAGTTAATGCCTTTTGGGGAGGACATTGACTGTAGAGTGACTTGCATAACGGCTTTTTCTTAATAGCTGATGAAATTATTTGGAAAGACAGCACTTTATGAGTGGCAAATCAAACCTCCCTAATAGATTTCCTAAGTCGTACTAAACCCGCAAGTGTCCTCCCTGTCTTTTCGGGTTTTTTATTTTTAAATTGCATTATTGGTTCTTGTTCATTTACTTTGGCAAAAAACGAATAATGGGATTAATGCACATGGAAGTAGCAACATTTAAAAAGTTAATTCTTGCATGGGTAGGACTCGCATTTGTACATATTTTTGTAACCGAGTTTTCGATGCTTGAAGAAGGTTTGGTGGCTATTGAAGAACAACTAGATGCCTACATGTGGCCAATTGTTGATGATGATACAGGAATACTCATCTGGGTTGCTATATTCTTAATTACTGCAATAGCTCATTTAGTCAGCTTAGTCTTACTATACCGGCTTAGACGGAGTGGTAAGCGTCTTTTTGTCATAACTACGATACTAATTGTGATCCTACCGATACCTATTGGGCCATTTCTGACTGATAGTATTTTAGGTGCAATTGGTTTTTTTGGAAGTGCAGCGGCAGGTTTAATTTTCTATGGCGCCTACCATACAAAACTGAGCGAAGTGTTTATATAGCTTACTTATTTTAAGAACCACCAGTATATTTTGAAACAGATGGGTGTAGATCGTAATTGTCTACCTTCCCAAATCCTATTACCCTTCATGCATGATCCAGTTAAAACGAAATAAGTCTCACCACTTCTACATTGAATGTAAGAGCGACCAGTGCCGTCATAATGCAATGGTTCCAGTCACTGCTTTGCTAAAAGAGTATGGTGAGGACATAACCAGTGATGAAGTACTGCGTAGAGCAAGATGTACCAAGTGTGGCTTTCAAGGGAACAACCAAATGCGTCTAGTCTATGTCGGGAAAAGTTCTTTGGCGCAGACAGGAAGTGCAGTAAACAAAGAGAGCCTTAAAGATGTAGAGGTTTATTGGTAATGTTTAAGGTCATTAAGATATTAGTTCTGGCGTTATTGCTTCCAGTGTCAGCCAATGCAGGTTTTCATGGTGGTGATCCAGAAAATCATGAACGCCTATCAAGACTTATCATGCAACATGGTGAAATCATACACTCAACAGCTATGAAAGATTTTAGAGGAAACGAAATAGTTGGAAATGCTTTGTATCAAGTAAGGATTGATAAGGGTTCCTCTAACAGGATGAAACTACAGGCTGTTCCTCAAGGTATCTACTTATGCCAAGTTGGAGTAGGTTATGAGGATAAAGGTTATATGAGTTGTAAGAAACTTTAGCACACAGGTACAATGAGTGAATAAATGAAAAAACTAATAGCAATACTATCCGTTGTTCTCTGCCAACCAAGGAAGTGCTAGTAATTATCTTAAATACGGCTAGCTCATGAAACCTTATATCAGGTACGGTCTACTTTAACCTTAACTGCTTGGTAAGTGGTTTCAGGCAGGTTATAAAAGCTGTACGCATAACGAGCTATCGTTGAACGGTTTTGCCAAACTGCTTTACAAGCAGTATATACACCCCAACCCAACAGACCTAATATTGTAAAACCTGTAATTGCGCACATTATACTTCTCCTCTGTTCTTCTTAAATTTTATATCCCATCAATGATTTGTAAAGTCTAAAATAGCGACTGCTGCTATGTAAAAAGCTCTTGTTTATTATTCTAACTAACCCTGCAAGCTGTGATACACTGACATCCTGCCTATGTTTAACTGCTTGGCTATTGCTGCTTTGGTTAAACCTTATCTGTGTAACAGGACAACTACGTATATCCGTTATTTGGCTTGGGTCCCGTATGGGGGAATGTATTACACACGGTTAAGCGGTAGGTCATTGTTACATTAAGGATGCCACACCCCAGTGCCACCCCTATACTAGTAACGATAAGGAATTACTGACCATATTACTGACCAAGATACGCAGTATTGAGATGAACTAGTGTATGCTGTATGTAATAAAAACAGGGTGTTAGCTCAGATGCAGTGCAGGGGTAAGGAGTAGAACCACCTCCCCGGTGCGCCAATACTTTAAATGACTTAGGTGTGAGAGGGTAGGATGCAAACTTCTGTGGGGAAACATGGGGGAAACAGTTTACTGATAACTTTGTGATCAAAGGGGTGGGTTTAAAACCTAGACTGCTTGAGTTGCTAATGCCACTAACTACTTAATTATCCGACCTGCAATAAAACCTGTGCCACCAGTAAATCATACCTTTATTGCTCCAAACTCAAAATGGATACGGATAAGCGTTCATGTTGAACGCCAAGTGTCACACCTTTTATCGGGGCAGCATCAGAGTAGTCTCGACTAATTACTATTCAGATATATCTGTAATCTGGCAAAAATTTATTCGCTGTATCAAAACCTAGGCAACCCAAACCGTCGACAAAAACCTCAGCCCAAGCATGTAATGCTATCTATCTCGTTTATTAGCAATCACTTGGTAAAGAACTATTTGCAGTGGGTTCAAGTCTTGCTGTTGCAAATCCTAACAACCCTTGATCGCCCAGTAAATAATGCCTGCCGATGCTGCTTTAGTTGCAACTGTACGATGTTACTAATCAACCAACCACTAATCAGCAGGCATCATAAAGGTCGATGAGAAAACCCTCGAATCCATAATTGAAACTTTGTCAATGAAAGGCTCAAAGTCCATAAATGCCAAAATTTGTTTTTCTAAATCAATACCGGGCGCTATCTCAGATAGGTGAATTTTACCCTCTTTAAGTTCGAATACTGCCCTCTCAGTTACATATTTTACTGATTGCCCACTTGTCTCGGCACGTTCACCACTGAAGGTTATCTGATCAACTTTATTTTTAAATTTTATTATTTTACCTTCATTTAAAATATTTAGCTTTTCATCTTCCACCTGCAGAAGTAATCCACCCGAAGTAAAAGTTCCGCAAAAAACAATATTTTTAGAAGAGCTGCTAATGTTTACGAAGCCTCCCGCTCCCGCAAGTCTACCAGAAAATCTCGAAACGTTTACGTTACCCATTCTGTCAATTTGTGCCATTCCCAGAAAAGCAGTATGTATTCCACCACCATCATAAAAGTCAAACTGCTGGTTCTGACTTATAACAGCATCTGTGTTGACAGCGGTTCCAAAACTAAGGCCGCCAGAAGGCAGACCACCATGCACTCCGGCTTCCGTAGTTAAAATTAATCTGTCAATTTGACCTTCTTCTTTTGCTACTTCAGCAATAACTTCTGGTGTGCCAATACCAAGATTCACTACTTGTTTTGAGCCTGTTAATTCCAAAAAAGCCCGTCTGGCAATTATTTTTTTCTGGTCAAGCGCATGCTGTGAATTGTCCCAGTCAATTTTGCGTTTGGATCCATCTAAGTAATTCGAATACTGGCACGCATATGTTTGCATGTGATTATCTGCTTTACCAACTACTAAAAAATCCACCAGACCTGAAGGTATATCAACTTGGCGACTCGGTAAAAGCTCTTGAATAACTTGTCCAACTTGAAATATTACAATACCGCCTGAATTCTTTACTGCCATGGCTTGTGCCAAATTATCAATTATCAAGGCCTCATTGCGCATTGATATGGACCCATTTTTATCAGCTACACTCCCTCGCAATAATCCAATATTTATAGGAAAAGTTGGTACAAAAAGATACTCTTCTTCCTTGATGTTTACCAGTTCAATTAAATTTTCTTTCGATGATTTATTTACCTTTCCTCCTTCAATACGTGGATCAGCAAAAGTTCCTAAGCCAACTTTAGTGAATACGCCTGGTTTCCCAGAAGCAATATCGCGATAAAGATGGCTAATTATGCCCTGAGGAATATTATATGCTTCAATCTCATCATTAAGTGCCAATTCAGAGATCTTCGGTATCAAGCCAAAATGGCCTCCGACTACTCTCTTCAGCAGCTCTGGGAATGCTAAAAGATTTATCCCTCTTACATCACCGTCTCCTGGTCCAGCAGAAAAAAGTAGTGTAAGATTAGTGGGAGTTTGTTCAATGAGAAACCGATCCTTCAGCGCATTTAGGAGTTCGTCAGGAACGCCAGTTCCAACAAATCCCGCGATTGTTATTGTATCTGAACTTTTAATTTTCTTAACTGCCTCAGCAGCTGAAATCAATTTATTGTTCACTTTTTCAAAACCTCTTTGCTCGTTACTGGGTCACAAAAAATATATTCTTTCTATGATGTCAATTTAACATATAAATTTGTGAGTTTTGCTGGCAGACTTGATAAATTATTTATCGATACGCATCCTGATTTTCCAAAGATTTGCTCTGCGTGGTTACCTGCTTGTTTCCCTAGAGCGACGCAGAAAACGTCCACTTGCACGTTTTTTAACTCACTCACCGCTCGTTTAGTATCACATGTTAGGTACTTTGCGTCATTCACATCAATGTCCGAAGGTTCACCATCTGTTACTAAAAGGATTAATTTCCTGTCTGTAAGTATTTTTTTGAAAGAATTCCCACAATATCTGAGTGCCGCACCCATTCGAGTTGAATATCCAGACGCTAACCCAGCTAGGCTCATTTCATTGCTTATACCAAATTCTTCATCAAACTGTTTAACGGTTTGAATCCTCACATCATGCCGTCCATTTGATGAAAAACCTGTTATAGCAAATGGATCGCGAGTCTTTTTAAATGATTTCAACAAGATAGCAGCTGCCTCCCTCTCCAATTCTAGTATCGATTTTGAAGAATTTGGAACTAATGCGCGAGTTGACTCCGAAGTATCAAGTAAAAGATGGATGGCTAGACTACGCGATGGCTTAGATCTATTTTCAAAAATATTTTGTTCTGGAGCTGTTTTAGTCCTGATCGAAATCAATGCGTCGACTGATGCGTCCAGATCTAGGTTTTCGCCCTCAGCCTGTTTCTTTAGCTTTCTACTAGAACCCAAAGATAATGATCTGAATAATCGTTCGGACTTTTGTATTACTTCAGAATACTCGCTTTCGATATAATCTAAGTATTTTGAAGAGCCAAGTATATTTCTGTACTCAAGAATGCTGACCCAGTCTTTTCGTAGTTTGTTCGCTAAGTAATCAAATTCTGGTAATTTTACAATTAAACGTCCCGAATTTTCATCTACGATTGATGGTTTCGCAATACCATAATTTTCGTTCTCATTTTCTGAGGTTTCTTCTTGCTTATTAGAATTTTTTAGATTGCCTCTGATTGGCCTGCGTGCCTCAACTAAATCAACGTTTAAATCGTGTGCTTGCATATCTTCTGACGGTGCCTCAGGAAAGGCCCAAAGTCCATTATTGTCATCCCTATAAACGGGGTTTGGAACATAATCCTTAGCGTTAAATTGAACGCGAAGTTGACCAAGCTCGTTACCCAAGATGTTTCCAATTACACGACTAATCCGAGGATCATCCCAACTATCCCGCGCCTGATAAAACATCCTTTTACCCTTCTCGGCCCAGCCGTCATCTGTATGGAAATTGGGATCAATCAACGCTCTAGACAATCTTTCAAACATTCTTTGTGCCGTATTTATTCCAGAAGAGGGTGCATCATGAAATTCAGTCCATAACCTATTAAGCCCGGGTAGCTCCAGGCCAGCAAGCATCTCAACTCTTGCATCTTCGATTATTGATACAATGGCAACCTGCATTGGCTTCAACTGACCAACTTCAAAAGATTTTTTCCCATAACGCAGATGTGCCCCCATATGAAAAACAGCTGCCTGATAAGTCTTAAGCGCGCGTTTACTAGATCCAAGATAAGTTGGAGGTAAAAGAAAAAAACGATCTGTGAAAGAAGATCTCTGTTTTGCTGCGCTTTGGAATTTTACTGTATTTGAAATTAACTCAGGCGAAATATCGAATAATGATTTTAATTCTAATTTAAGCTGCTCCTTTATGTTAGTAAACATTAGTGTGCCAGAATGTTCATTAAAAAAGCTTAAACTGACCTGGTTTGATAACGAAAAATAGTCTGCCATATTGTCGGTACTGTTCGCACCATATCTAAGACCTGTTGCAACCCAATCCAGCCAACCAGCTAAATCTAAACTGCCTGTGGTTGTAGAGTTATTTTCGAGCAATACTTTGCACACCCTTGGAGAAATTTTCGCAACATCGCTAATCTTTCTCTGCCACTCAAAAAACATGTTTTCAGTTAAATTCTTAAAGCGTAGTTCTACAGCGCACTTGCAAAATAATACCGCATCAGCTTTGCCACCTTTTATACATAAGTATGAGACTGTATCAGTAAACTCTTGAAGAAACGCTGAACCAATTTGAATTGTAATTTTATCAGCTGCGTCCTCATACGCCTTAAAAACATTACGACCATATCCAGCGTATTTGATACGATTTTTATGCTGTAGTGACATCTCAATTTCCACTAAGGTCTCCAGATCCTGTTCTATTTTGATAGTTGACCAAAATTAAATACAGGCGGATATAGTGGTTCTGAGAGCTTTCCGTACTTCCTGATCATCGGTTATCGCATTTACCAACGCTACCTCGCACGCAGAAAGTAGGCTTAGACCATTTTTACTCAATTTAGCCGCGTGGATAAGCATCCTGGTTGAAACTCCTTCGTTCAAACCTGCACCTTTCAGATTCCTTGATTTATCGGCTATCTTCACGAGTGAAGATGCAATGTCGAGTTCAACATCTGCCTCAGAGCAAACTATGTTGGTTTCCACTTCATTGGCTGGATATTCAAAATCAAGTGCACAAAATCTCTGCTTGGTAGACTCTTTGAGATCTTTGACGACACTCTGATAGCCAGGGTTATAAGATATAACGAGGTGAAAATCCTCATCAGCTTTTAACAGTTCACCTTTTTTTTCAATAGGCAGAACCCTTCGATCGTCAGTAATCGAATGTATTACAACTGTAGTATCCTGCCTCGCCTCAACCACCTCGTCTAGATAGCAAATAGCACCATTTCGTGCAGCGATTGTGAGGGGCCCATCCTGCCAAAAAGTACCATCATTATTTAGCAAATACCTGCCCACTAAATCTGCGGCTGTCATATCCTCATGGCATGAAACTGTAACTAAAGGTTTTTTGAGAAACCAAGCCATATACTCCACAAACCTAGTTTTGCCACAACCAGTAGGGCCCTTTAGCATTACTGGTATTTTATTTGTGAACGCTGCTTCGAATAAATCTGTCTCGTCACCCACGTTAATATAATTTGGTTTTTGAGTGATAAAAAATTCAGCTATATCCATTATTTATGCCGAGTAGCTAAAATCGCTACTCGGCCTCCATTCTAGCTATGTTTTATATCTTCTTGATTTGGAACCCCGTCAATTGGGCATTCATCAACACCGACGGTGGGTCGCGTCATAGCCTCAACCATCTCCCGTGTCCCCTCGGGATCTTCAGCCCATTTTTTGTAGAATTCGTATGGACATTCTGCTAGACCTTTATCACCGTCACCAGAATTTATCATACCAGTATATCCTCTATGCACCAATTTAAATAAGTGATTGTTACTCTGTGCGTTTCTTCGCGCATCACGTATTCCGGAAACAGAAAGTTGTGCATACTGAATTCCATTCTCTTCTTCTGCGCACTCTCCTAATGTACGTCCATCAAAACCTACAATAGCGGAATGGCCAAAGTATGAATACACTCCATCAAAACCTGCGGCATTCGCAACAGCGACATAGCTGTTATTGGCCCAAGCCATAGCCTTCGCCATTACAATTTGCTGTTCCTTAGCTGGATACATATATCCCTGACATCGAACAATTAATTCGGCGCCTTTCATTGCACAATCGCGCCAAATCTCTGGATAGTTACCATCGTCACATATGATAAGACTTATTTTCAAACCTTTTGGGCCATCAGAAACGTATGTGCAGTTACCTGGATACCAACCTTCAATTGGGACCCATGGCATAATCTTCCTATATTTTTGCACGATTTCACCTTCATTATTCATTAATATTAAGGTGTTATACGGTGCCTTATTTGGATGTTGTTCGTGTCTTTCACCGGTTAATGAAAACACACCCCAAACGTTAGCTTCGCGACATGCTGCAGCAAAGATTTCCGTTTCATCTCCTGGTATTGCAGATGCTGTTTCGTACATCTCTGCTTCATCATACATTATACCTTGTGTGGAATATTCAGGAAAGATTACAAGGTCCATCCCCGGCAAGCCACGCTTCATCCCTTTCAACATATTTGCGATGTTTTTTGCATTCTCAAGCACCTCCGCTTTAGTATGCAATCTCGGCATTTTATAATTTACAACTGCCACGCCTACCGTGTCATTACTACTACCTATGTCTCCGTGATACATTGATTTTCCTTTCTCTTTAAGCTACTTTCTTCTTACTTTCGGGACCTGTCCCGTACTACCCTCGCGAGCCAAAGCCCAAGTGGATTCTGTTACGCGCAATACTGGTAAAGACTTTTGCGCAAATTTTAAAATATAGCCAGACTATTTTTTCTAAAATTATGTCATCATCAACTAATTTTAACGATCTATGCAACGAAATACGAATAGGTTTAAAAAAAATAGTTTTTAAAGTAAAAAGCACACCAGAAAGATGATCATTTTTCAAACGAATGGTATCAACTGCGTGCTTATACTCTAGTTTTCGTACAAGGCCGCCAGAAGGTCTCTTGGCAGTATCTGATACTTTACCGTGTATTTTCATTATATTGTCATGTACTGTGAGACAATTTTCGCAGTAAGTGCTTTAATTTTGCCATCGACCTTGCACGTACCATTTTCGATCATTGCAAAATGTGATGCAGCTTTTCTAGCAAAATCCACATTTTGTTCCACCAACACGATGGTTAATTTCAATTCCCTATTAAGACGCGTTATGCATTCTTCAATTTGTTCTACAATATTTGGTTGGATGCCTTCCGTTGGTTCATCCAGTAGTAATAACTTGGGATCAGAGGCGAGAGCACGAGCAATAGCTAACTGCTGCTGTTGGCCTCCTGACAAAACACCACCAGGCCGCTCTAGATTTTCCATAAGATATGGAAAAAGCTCCGCCACAAGATCAGGAATTTTTCGTCCTTTAGAAGATGCAAAACCTCCCATCAAAATATTATCCTTTATGGAAAAATCTGGAATGATCATCCTCCCCTGAGGGACATAGGCAACTCCCGCCCTGGCTCTTTCAAAAGTAGGTTTGCCAGTAATTTCAGTACCATTAAGTTTTATAGAGCCCTCACATTTGTCGGTGAGACCCAGAATTGTTCTAAGAAGCGTTGTTTTTCCAACCCCATTTCTACCTAAAATTGCAAAAACTGCCCCGTCTAAAACTTTAATCGAAAGATCTTGAATCGCTTTGCTACGGCCATAGAAACTATTCAAGTTTTGAACATCTAGCATTAATGAATACCCCCTGATCCGAGATATGCTTCTCTTACTGCCTCGTCTTTCTCAATCGTATCGATATCGCCCTCTGCTAGCAGTTTGCCAAGGTGCATTACGGTAATTCGTTCCGCAATATCTCGTACAAAAGCCATATCGTGTTCCACAACAAGTATAGTATGTTTTCCTTTTAATTTTTTTATAATATCGGCTGTTTTCATGGTTTCTTGCTTTGTCATTCCGGCTGTTGGCTCATCCAGCAGAATTACCTTTGCATCTTGAGTAATCAGCATGCCCAATTCCAACCATTGCATTTGACCATGAGACAAGTCGCCGGCTGATGATTTTAAAACATCAGATAAATCTGTTAGCTCAATTACTTCTTCTATCTTCTGCTTCTCCTCTCGTGTGATAGAATATTTAAGGTTTTTGAAGACAGACGGCTCACCACTGGCAGAAACCTCGAGGTTCTGTATTACCGAAAGATCTCTGAAAATACTCGGTATTTGAAACTTCCGTCCAATACCAGCTCTCGCAATTTGATGTTCGCTTAGCCTGGTGATCTCTCGCCCAAAAAGCTTTACTTCCCCACTAGTGGAGGTGGTTTTTCCGCTTATCAGATCCATCAAGGTCGTCTTTCCGGCGCCATTTGGACCTAGTATTACCCTTAACTCCCCCATTTCAATTGTGGTTGTGAAATTATCAACAGCTTTAAAGCCGTTAAAATCTACGGTCAGGCCATCTACAGTTAATGCAAAACTCATGTTCAACCTCTCTTAGATGTAGACTGAAGGTAACTATCTTCTAACCAACGCGCAAAATCGCGAGCTACCCCAGCAATACCCCGAGGTAAGAGCAATACTACAAAGATAAAAATAACGCCTATAATCAGTTTCCATGCCTCTTTAAAAATTTCAGTTTCACTTACTGAAGCCTCAATCGAGTTTATTAAAACTGCTCCTATCACGGCTCCAATAAGTGAACTCCTGCCTCCAACTGCAGCCCAAACCACCATTGAAATAGAAAACGAAATGTCTAAAAAAGTTGGAGAAGCGAACTCGGCTGCCACAACATAAAGCATCCCTGCAAAGCCAGCAATCGCGGCAGAGACTACGAAAAAGAAGATCTGGTAAGCAGCTACATCGTAGCCCAAATAACGGGATCTATTTGCATCATCCCTAGTAGACTGTAGTATAAGGCCAGCGCGCGTACTAACCAACCATCGCGCTGCAAGCATAATTACACAACATGAGACTGCAACTAGGTAGTAGGTTTCATACATATATGGGTCAAATTCGACTCCAAACAGATTTAACCATCCAAGATCAGTCAACCCATTAAACCCATTTGTTATTGGTTGCGCGTCGATAATCAACAGGCGAACTAACAAAACCAAAGCCAAGGTTATTATCGCTACATAGACGCCTGAAACGCGAAGTCTAAATATTGCTGAACCAACTACGAAAGCCACAAGGATAGGCAGAGCAACGGCCATTATCATTCCAAAAGTCTGAGACTGAAATGGAAGCCAAAGCCATGAGCCGGGTACAATACAGCACAACTCCGTCGGTGATCCAGGTTCAGCATTCCAAACCATAAAATCCGGAACCGGTTTATCAGAGCCTTGCTGCAAACTTGTACCACTTTTTAATTTCAAAGACATTGCAAACATATAAGCGCCAAGACCAAAAAAAAGCCCCTGACCAAGATTTAATACACCGGCATATCCCCAACTCAGGGCAATGGCTAAGCCTAGTAGACCAAAGACCAAAAATTTTGAAATTCTGTTCAGCCAAAAGACATCGTCCGTAAGCAATGGGAGACAGAGGACCACCACAAAAAATGTAATATAGACAGCCCAATCAAGCTTTTGAGCAAGAGAACGATTTTCAATCATTAGTTTCACCGTGATTTGAATCCAAATAACCCATTAGGTCTTAAAAGAATGAGGAAAATAACGACCCCAAACACAATTGCTCGTGCAACGATATCATTTGTAAGAATCGCAAATACACCATTAATTTGCCCTAGCACGGCAGCAGATAATAGCGTTCCAAATAAACTTCCTACCCCGCCAACGACTACTACCAAAAAGCCATCCACAACGACAGATTCGCCCATGTTAGGAAGAACGGCCTTAAATCCTGCCAATAGTACGCCCGCTACTCCTGCCAACCCTGAACCATATGCGAATGTCCATGCGGATATCCGATTGACATCTATCCCACAAGCTGCGGCCATTTGCGGGTTTCTCATGATCGCACGAACCTGAGTACCCAGTGAAGTTCTATACATCAAGAACCAAGTAAGAAAAGTTAGAGCAATTGTAAGCACGATTATGAAGCTTCTGTAAGGTTGCACAGTAAAACCCAAAATGTCAAAATTTTCACTCAAAAAGGCCGGTATCGGAAAACTTTGAAATCCCGGACCTAAACCATCCACGTGGATACCAAAAAAACTGAGGCCAAACTCTAATCGTATCAACTGCTGCAGCAATATAGCCACACCCCAAGTCGCCAATAACGTATCGATTATTCGTCCATATAATTGCCGGATTATTACCCTTTCTACTGCTAATCCCACCCCCGCAGAGACTAAAAATGCCAGTGGCAAAGCAAGGAAAAGATTTAGATTTAAATATAAACCTGATAAAACTGCTGTGTAGGCTCCGATCATTACTAACTCGCCGTGGGCCATATTAATTACGCCCATAGCCCCATAGGTAATCGACAAACCTAATGCGATTAATAATAATATCGAAGATAGAGATAAGCCGATAAATAAGATATTTGCCATTCTATGCACCATAAAGGGGCGAGCAATTGCCCGCCCCACTAAAAGGTTAAAGTTTTGATGTATCTAGCCCAGACTCTTTGCAATACATGTCATCTGACGTCTCACCGTACGCAGAATAAGGAAGTGGCTGAAGAGGCTCAGAGTATTCGTCCACGATAGTCCCTTGGCCATCTTCTTTATATTGGCAAATACGAGGGGTTAGATACGTGTGAAGATTGTCAGGATCAACCGTAACGCGCCCATTGGGAGCATCGAATACCTGTCCCTTTATACCTTCACGTATTGCATCGGGTGTCGCTTCACCCGCCTTCTCAACGGCTTGTTTCCACAAATACACCTGAAAGTAACTTGATTCTAAAGCATGGTGCGTAGGCGCCATGGGGTCATTAACAAACTTTCTGTACCGCTCTACAAACGAGTTATTGGCGTCTGTATCAATAGCCTGAAAGTAAGGAAATGACGCATAACTGCCTACAGCAAACTCTGCTCCCATCGCAGAGACTTCAAGTTCAGACGTAACTGAGGCACAAATTGGCAACTGATCATGCGTCATACCTTGGTTTTTCCATTCTCTGTAAAATGAAATTACAGACCCACCTACAACGTTCGACAAAACAACGTCACAGCCGGAATTCTTAATTTTCGATACCATTGCACCCCACTCAGAGTGGCCCAACTCTAAATACTCATCCCCAACAGTTTCACCGCCGTTTTGTTCAATTAGAATCTTACAAACTTTTGCCATTTCTCGCGGATATACATAGTTTGAACCAACAATGAAAAACTTTTTCTTGTTTAGATTTTTAAATATCCATGGAATGAAGTTTGACAGCTGTTGATTGGGAACAGCTCCTGTGTAAACTACATTTTTACTACACTCATACCCCTCATAGTATGTTGGATAAAAGTACATATTATTCCGTTTTTCAAAAACAGGTAATACCGCTTTCCGGCTAGCAGAAGTATACGAGCCAAAAACAGTCGGCACTCTATCCCTGATGACCAGTTTGCTAGCTTTTTCGTTATAAGTTTTTGGGTCAGATGCACCATCTTCCAAAATAGGCTTGATCATCATACCATTGACGCCACCTGCAGCATTGATTTCCTCAATAGCCATAAGGGTTGCATCTGATAGTGACTTTTCTATCATCGCCAAACCTCCGGACAGGGAGAAAAGTACGCCTACTTCTAATTCGCTCGCGCCTGCAGCGGTTCCAGCATATATAGAAGGAGCTAAAAACGAAGCAGCACCCAGAGCTGAGGATTCTTTCAAAAATTGTCTTCTGTTTTTCATATTTATTCCTTTCGGATTTTATTTCTTGCAGCCGCCAAATCAATCATAACAAACTACACATTATTGGCTGGAAGCGGATTAAGTTATAAAAGTCTATTTTGGGGTGTTTTAAATACCCTGCGCTCACCTAATCAATGTTTGACATTGATTCTGCTATGTATATTGTCCCACTTTCTTACTATTTACCAGATTTTTGATTAATTTTTATGCGCTTTCTGCGGTCAGATTGTAAATTTTCATCACTACTGAAAATTTTTCATCACTGGCATTAATATTTTATCACTGGTAATGATAAGCGTTTTCATGAACTTTGATATCAGTATTTGGAGAAATACTTGAAGGTGGTGTTGAACTAGTTTTTGCTGGCAGTAACCATTCTGCCACAAATTTAGCATCGATAGCATTATCTGATTTTCATAAAAACAGTACAATCAAATACGTGCAGATTGAATGCCATCTTGATACATCTTCAGACTGAGGAGTCGTTTAAAACACTAATTTCTCGCCAGTTTCGCGTTTGTTAGATTTACCAAACTTTGATAGTGCGAACATTAGCCATATGGAATTACGTAGCGCTCTTAACTCAAAAGTCGGATTGACCTAGCTACTGCAATGGGTATACGCTCCCTTCAAAAATATGAGCTGCTAGACCGCGGAATTAAAGAAACTGTAAAGGACGCTATTGACAAAGCATGACTGGGCACGGACGGTCAGAATCTGGATTTTAACTTCAACGTTATGGATGATTCAACCGCACCTGGCCTGAACTCGATTGAACCAGCAGGGTTGGAGTCACCCGATGTTACAAGGATTGCTAGTATTCCTGATTAACGTGGTGGTGTAAATGTCATCAAAATTTCCGATCTTTGTCCGTTTTTTGATGTCAGCGGTACATCTTCGCGTTTGGCGGTTTGCGTAAATTTTGTGTTATGACGCGTACAACAGTGGCAAGAGGGAACTAGTAGATCAAAAGCTAAGATGGCCGGTTGACTGATAACACGGTATTGCGGTTATCAGAATTTCCAACTTTAGAAGGTCTCTAAAAGTAACAAATGGTTGAAATAACATGCAAATATTAAGTTCGATACTTGGGTATGCAGCTGATGAGCCGTTTGATTCAGCACTTCACGATCTAAGTCACTCTGGAAAGGTGGAATATCTAACTATATCGGCGGACGACACCTCTAGAAGGCGCATGAGAGCCATGACTGACAAAGGCACAGAGTGTGTTATTGTGCTCAATCGGGACCAGCAGCTTTCTGATGGGGCGGTGCTGAGTATAAGTGACAACGGAGCTATTGTCGTGCGTCTGTCCCAACAGAAATGGCTTTCACTAGAGGCACAAAATCATGCTGCAGCGCTCGAAGTTGGGTATTTCATAGGGAACTTACATTGGAAAGTTGAATTTGAAGGTGAAAGGCTCAAAGTAGCTTTGCAAGGCCCACTGCAAACCTATTTAGATCGCTTAGAACTGCTCATTGAAACTGGTAAAATAAGAGCTCTTACTGAGAATGACTGAAGATAATAAGATCATACCGTTGATGCTTCTGCAACACAGCGATAGTGCCTTCCCAAGTGGATCGGTCAGTTTTAGTTGGGGGCTTGAAACGCTAGTTAACCGTGGAATGGTTACTAAAGCAGATGATGTACAAGCGTTTTTGAACGCGCACCTGATCGCAAGATGGGCTAGTTTAGATCGTGTTATCTTAGTGCATGCACATCAATCCTGGAGTGATCCTGATCGACTATCTTGGCTTGACACGCTCACAGAAGTTCAATCCTTGAGTGCTGAGCAACGCCAAGGTTCGAAACTGATGGGTGCTGCAATGCTGCAAATGCACTGTAAGTTGGGCACTAAAACAGCCAGGGAACTAAGCGCTGGTATTTCGAAAGGTAGGCTTTATGGTCATGTGCCTGTTGTACAAGGAGTACTTTGGCGAGCGCTAAATTTTGATTCTTATCAGGCTCAGTCCATGGCGGCACATGGTCTTGTTACGTCGATACTGAGTGCCGCTGTGCGGCTTTCGGTGATAGGTCATGCGGACGCACAGCGTATTCATTCAGCTTTTCTTCCTGCCGTTGTTGCGGCCCTGCAAGAACCAGTCTTAGAACCGGAAGAAGCGCATAGCTTCACACCACAAATTGAAATTGCATCAATGATGCACGAGATGGACGAGATGCGTTTGTTTATGAATTGATAAACTGAAGGAGTAATATATGCTGCTAACACCTACAGAAATGGAACGGCTGACGATTTTTACCGCGGCCGAATTATCCCGAAAGCGTAAAGCCAAGGGGCTGAAACTGAACCATCCTGAGGCTATTGCCTTCATAACGGATGAAATTCTTGAGGGAGCGCGAGAGGGGCGGTCCGTTGCCGATTTAATCTCATTTGGATCAACGCTACTAAGCACCGATGATGTATTGCCAGGTGTAAGCGACCTGATTTCAATGATCCAGGTTGAAGGTACCTTTCCGGATGGTACCAAACTGGTTACGGTCCATGACCCAATCCGCCCCGGCAAGAAAAAAGTTGATGGAGTAAGTCCTGGCGAACTTGACTGTGAAGAAGGCGAGATCGAGATTAATGCCGGTCGCCGCTCTGTTACAATTAAAGTAGTAAACACTGGAGACCGTCCAGTTCAGATTGGAAGTCATTACCATTTTTTCGAAACTAATAAAGCACTTGATTTTGACAGAGCATCTGCTTTCGGTTTGAGACTAGACATCCCCGCTGGCACCGCCGTACGTTTTGAACCTGGCGAAGCCAAAGAAGTAATTTTGACTGAATTCGGCGGCACTCAAGAGCTTTATGGTTTAAATAATTTAACAAATGGGCCGATCAGTAGTCAAGATATTAAGGGTCAGGCATTGCAGCGCGCGCGGGCGCGTGGATTCAAGGGAGCATAATAATGAGTAAGATGAAACGAAAAGATTACGCGAACATGTACGGCCCCACTAAAGGAGATGCAGTGAGGTTAGGTGATACTAACCTTTTTGCAGAAGTAGAACACGATTTCATTACCCATGGAGATGAATGCCTGCATGGTGGCGGAAAAACACTGCGCGACGGTCTGGGTTTAACTCCAGGCTACGATAGTGCTATGGGTGCGCTGGATATGCTCTTATGCAATGCTACTGTCATTGATCCAGTAATAGGCATTGTAAAGGGCGATATAGGGATAAAGGACGGTAAAATCGTGGGGATTGGTAAAGCCGGCAATCCAGGCACAATGGACGGGGTACATTCTGATCTAATTTGTGGGGTTGCAACAACTGTTCGCGATGCTGAGGGATTAATAGCCACTCCTGGTGGCATCGACGTACACGTACATTTTGACAGTGCGCAGCTGTGCGATCATGCTATCGCCTCGGGTATCACAAGCTTGATGGGGGGCTCATTAGGCCCGATTACCGTTGGTATCGACTGTGGTGGCGCTTTCAATGTAGGCAAGATGATCCAGGCGTCAGAGAGTTTCCCTGTGAATTTTGGATTTCTTGGTCGAGGAAATACCTCAAAGCCCAATTCAATCTATGACCAAATAAAGGGTGGAGCGGTTGGGTTGAAAATCCATGAGGACTGGGGGTCAATGCCCGCCGCAATCGATACGTGTTTAAGCGTGGCGGACGAGTTGGATTTTCAAGTTCAGATACATACTGACACGCTTAATGAAAGCGGTTTCCTCGAAAGTACTCTTGAAGCAATCGCAAACCGGACAATCCACATGTATCATACCGAAGGTGCTGGCGGCGGTCATGCTCCAGACGTTATTAGGGTAGCAGGCGAAATGAACTGTCTTCCATCTTCTACCAACCCAACGAATCCATTCACGGTAAATACTTTTGATGAGCATCTTGATATGACTATGGTTTGTCACCATCTGAGCCCGTCAATCCCTGAGGATGTAGCATTCGCTGAAAGCCGTATTCGGGCGCAAACGATTGCGGCTGAAGACATCCTGCACGATTTGGGTGCAATTTCGATGCTTGGTTCTGACAGTCAGGGCATGGGTCGGATTAATGAGGTGATAACTCGGACTTGGCAGCTAGCTTCTAAAATGAAAGACCAACGTGGGCGGCTTTCAAGTGAAAATACGAAGAAAGGTGATAACGAGCGGATAAAGCGCTACATAGCCAAATACACTATCAATGCAGCAAAAAGTTTTGGCATTGAACAGCATGTGGGCTCACTCGAAAAAGGAAAAATGGCCGACGTAGTTTTATGGAAGCCGGGTTTTTTTGGGATCAAACCTGAGATCGTAGTCAAGGGAGGCTTTATTGCCTTTGGTGCGATGGGGGACTCTGCAGCTTCGCTGATGACCTGTGAGCCAATACAGATGCGCCCACAATGGGGAGGATTTGGCGAAGCTAAGAAAGCAATCTCAGCGTGCTTCGTGCATCCCTCTGCGATTGAAGATAATCTTTCCGACAAGCTTAATATTTCTAAATCTCTACTACCTGCAAGTGGCACGCGGCAGCTTAAAAAGAGTGACATGTTACATAATGATCTTTGCCCAGATATCCGCGTTGACGCTCAGACTTTCGATGTATTTATCGATGGTGATCTTGCTTGGTGTGAACCATCCCAAAAACTGCCATTAACACAACTGTATATGTTCCGATGAGGGCGACCGGATGAACGATAAAGATCTACGAACTCAAACAACCAGTGGGTCACAGAAGTCTGCGGCGCGTGTAGGAATAGGTGGGCCAGTTGGATCTGGAAAGACAGCATTGATTGAGTGTTTAATTCCTGACTTGGTTTCTCGTGGTATCGAGGTGGCAGTTGTGACCAACGACCTTGTAACCAAAGAGGACGCAAAGAGATTACAGAATAGTGGTCTAATCTCCCCAGACCGTGTTTTACCCGTAGAAGCGGGAGCTTGCCCCCATACGATTATTCGTGAAGATCCATCACTAAATATTGCAGCTGCAGATAATCTTAATGCAAGTTTCCCCGAACTTGATGTAATATTCATCGAAAGCGGTGGTGACAATCTTGCTTCTACCTTCTCTCTAGACCTGGTGGACTACTGGATGTTTGTCATTGATACAGGTGCAGGTGATGACATTCCGCGAAAGAAAGGACCAGGAATCATCCGAAGCGATTTGCTTGTTGTTAACAAAATTGACATTGGACCATACGTTGGCGCAAATGTGGATTTGATTAAACAAGAGGCTGTTGAGGTGCGGAATCATCGTCCTACTTTACTCACAGATTGTAAACGAAAAATTGGGATCGACGCTTTAGTAGACCAATTAATTCAAGACGTTTTGTTTACTGATGTCTAATCATACCCATACTTGTAATAATACTAAGACCTTCGGACCCTCGACCGGAAAGCTACATTTGACATTTTCATTGGATCCGCATGGCAAGACCTGCATCGAAAAGCAGTATTCTTCCTATCCATTTCACATCTGTCGCCCCTTCTACCTTGATGAAGAAGAGGCTAAGGGAATGGCTACTATTTACACTCAGTCTTGCTCGGGAGGTTTATACTCTAAAGATCATTTGCAGACGGTTATTGAAGCCACCCCTGGTGCGCAGGCACAACTAACAACTCAAGCTTCAACGATTGTACATCGTAGCAAGCAAACTCCGGCTAGTCAGGCTGTTTTTATACGGGCAGGCGATCGCGCTTTGGTAGAGTATCTTCCGGATCCCGCAATCCTTTTCCCAGGCTCCTATCTTAAGTCTGAAATTCGGGTGAAGATAAGTCCAACAGCATCCATAGCTCTTTGTGATAGCTTTATGGCCCACGACTATGATGGAACTGGCAGTGTTTTCGAGCGTATGGAAAGCCTTATCTATTTTTCGGATTGGAATGGGAAACCATTGGTAATTGATCGCATAAACCTAACCGGTCATGACTTTATTTCAGGCACAATAGGAATAATGGGGAGCTTCGCTTGCCACGGTAGCTTTATCATGATAGCTCCTTCAGCCAATATTCCGAGCCTTCGTGAGGCCTACCGTACATCTTTTTCTGATAATGAGAGTATTATGGCCGGGGTATCAGAACTCCCAAATGGAAATGGTCTTTCAGCCCGAATCCTTGCCAAAGATGCAGTAGAAATGAAGAAGGCAATGAATAGCTTAACTATTCTATCACGCAAATTTGTGGTTGGCTCTGTACCTGGAAGACGGCCGAAGTAACTTAAATAGTTGGGAAATTATTATCGCATTCAGCCAATACTAAAATTATTAGAGCAAAGCTTTTGTACATAGATGCCTCATATCTAGTGGAGATATCCGGGCGAAAATATTACTTAAAATATGGTTACAAGGTTTTAATAGAATACCTCTTAATTAATAATTAACCTATCTATAATAAGGAATGTAAATTTGTCCCATATTAAAAAGATTACAATTAATAGTAGAGAATTCTTAAATGCATTAAAAGACTTGTACAACGCGTTAGTCTCAATTGATGAGAAAAATAGGATTAGTGAATTAGCGAACTGCGAACAAAACTTAGACTTTCTTCGCGATAAAATGTCCACTGAATTATACGACAAGTTAAAAGATATGGCATCTGAAGTTATTAACATGCCCAGTAGTTGGTCGGGAGATCTCGAGGAAGCAATGAGAATTGATATATTAACATCCAAAATTGAACCTTTATGGGAAAACTTCGATGCAGAATGGAAAAAGAATTGTAATTAGCATTTTATCTCTCATTTGCTAAGTAATGGTATGCGAGCAATGGTTCCGGCACTTCCCGTTGAATATAATGGATTTCGGCCTGGACTTCATCGTGGTTTGCCGCAGATTGGGGAGCATAACGATGATATAGCCAATGAGTTAGGGTATTCGGATGAGAAACTGAAAAGTCTTCGTCCTTTTCTTGGAACTTCTTAGACCAATCAACCTGCTACAAATGAAAAAACCAATTCAGCCAGAACTGCTTATCATACTTTGAGTAGACCACTTTTGGCACCGCTTTTCCAAAAATGAAACTTATTTGAATTGCTTTTTGAAATGTGTTCGCACAGATTGAAATTCGGGATTCCCCTTAAGGTGATTGAAATAATAAGTTACTAAATTTCGCCAAGGCAACAAAGCGTTTGTATTTAACAGGAGAATATTAATGATACGGGTTGGAGTAGACGTAGGCGGCACGTTCACTGACATAATTTTGGAAAACAAAATCCCCCAATGTCGCGAATCTGAACAATCTTTTATTACCCAGTTAACTATATCTGATATTTCCCAGGTAAATAAATTGTGCAATTTAGAAATTGAATTTGATGTAATGTTCGCTTGCTAGATAAGTATACAACGCAGGATATGCTGTATATAAATCTTTGACTATTAATTATATATTTTTTTAGGTGCATAAAATGAATAAGCCATGTTTGCTTTTCATCTCAATGGGCGAACTTGCAACACATCTTTTAGAGGCCGTCGCTAGGAGCGACATATTCGACACTATTGTCGTTGCAAGCAGAGATCTGGAAAAGGCTCAAAAAAGAGCAAACAACGCAGTGCTGGGTGCGGGAATTGAGGGTTTTTTCCCACGCATAATTTCAGAAAAATTAGATGTTCACAGCAATAATTTTTCTACTAAACTTAGAGAGATAAAGCCTGATTTTATTTTTTCTGCGCCGTCCCTTCTGCCGTGGTGGAAATTAGCGCCAGATGGGATTGATATGCCATTTGCTGGCTATACTGCGCTTCACCTCTCGTTAATGCAGAAATTTAGAAACCGGATTGCAGAATCTGGTGTTAATTCTATCTGGATTGGGGCTTCTTTCCCAGATGTGATAAACGCCATGCTGAACCGAACAGGATTTGGTCCGGACTTTGGTATTGGAAATGTTCAAGAACCAATTGCAAAAATTCAAATTGGTGTTGGTCGCGAACTCAACTGTTCACCTCAGAATGTTGAAGTGAAGTTAGTAGCACAACATGCGTTTGAGTATTTTGTTCTAAATGATCGCAAACCAGATAAGTTACCCCCTTATTTGCTCAAAACTACTGTTGCGGGTAAAGATGTTACCAAGATCGCTGAAAATGTGCTTCGCGAGGTTTTTCCGTTTCCGTATGATTTGCATTTTAACCGTGTTACTGCTTCATCGGCCCTTGTTGCACTGCATGCTCTTACGGGGGAAACGGAAAGATCAATTCATTTGCCAGGTATTGGGACTCTTGTTGGAGGGTATCCTGTCCGTGTTGGTAATTCTTGTATTAAAATTGATCTTCCTGATGAATGGTCTTTGGAACAGGCAATCGCGGTTAATGAAGCATCCATAAAGTGGGATGGTATTGACGAGATGACAGAAGATGGGACTATTGTATTTACGGTTGAGACACAAAAAGCATTGCGTGAACTTCTTGGAAAAAATATTGAGACCCTCTCTACGGAAACCGCCCAAGATCAGGCAAACGATCTTTTACATGTTCTGAGCTAAGCTAAAACTTGATGGGATAAGATATGCAGCACAAACAATCTGAAGTTTTATTTGGACGCGCGATGGACGTTTTGGTGGAAGGTTGCAGCTCCGCGTCACGGGGGCCTATGAATTACAAACCGTTTCCGCCTTATATTCGCGAGGGACGGGGAGCTCGAGTCTGGGATGTAGATGGAAATGAGTACATTGATTGGCAACTATCGTTTGGCTGTCTTCCGATGGGCCATGCTCATCCAAAAATTGTGGAGGTGATTCAGCGAGAAGTTGCTGGCGGTACCCATTTCGCAACAGCTCTTGAAGTTGAAGTGGAGACCGCCGAACTGATGGTAAGTGTGCTGCCCCACGTAGATAAAGTGCGATTTGCAAATACAGGTACAGAAGCCTGTATGACCGGAGTTAGAATGGCACGTGGCATCACTGGTAAGAGGAAAATCCTAAAGTTTGAGGGACATTATCATGGATGGTATGATGGTCTGTTGGTAAGTTCTAATCCGCAGTATGTAACTTCGCTCGGGCATCCAAATGATCCTGTGCGCATTCCTGACAGTTCTGGATTAACACCAGGCTCCTGGGAAGATACTTTGGTCTGTGTTTGGAATGATGTGGAGGCGTTGGAACGAGTGCTGCGCGCTCACGGACATGAAATTGCCTGTGTTGTTATGGAAGGTGTGATGTCAAATATGGGAGTCATACCACCTAACCCAGGCTACTTAAAAGCGGTCGAGGCCCTTTGCGGAGAGTTCGAAGTCTTGTTTTACCTCGATGAAACAGTCACTGGATTTCGGGTGGCTCCAGGTGGCGTGGCTGAACTATACGGATTAAAGCCTGATATAGTCACTTACGGCAAAGCTCTGGGTCAAGGTTTTCCGATCGCTGCAATCGCAGGTCCCAATCATATCATGGAAAGCATCGAATATGGTAAAGTACTACATTATGGAAGCCACAATGCTCCGCGTTTGGGCCTCTTTGCAACGAAAACCATGCTTGAGGAAATGAGCCGCGGTAATTTCGCTGGATATAAAAAGATCTCTGAAATTGGAGATCAAATGACTAAGCGTTTAAACCAAGCCGCTGCTGACACAGGACAGAATATGCGGGTTCAAAATATTGGTTCAATGTTTCACCCAGTCTTTACCGATCTTGACGCAATTACTAACTACCGGGACTTTTGCCAGACGGTAAATTTGGCAAAGTATGCGGATTTTTCGCAAAAAATGAGGGATCAAGGTGTTTTCTTTTCCGGTAATAAAATTCTTCATAATCTGAGCTGCACCGAGCATACTCAGGCTGATATTGACACTTCGATTGAGGCTGCAGGAAATGCTTTGGAGCAAATGTCGGATAACGAGCGCATATGATAGTCAAAGTAACATTTAAATACAGTATATTTTTTGTCTAGGTAAACTTTGATCATAGAAAATAATAGCTGTTAATCTTAATCGTTTAAGGATGCGGGCTAAAAACTGTGACAGACAAGCAAAATCGAATTCAGGCGCTTATTTCTTCCATTGTAAACTACCTGAAGGCTCACAGAGGTTGTTTGTCAGGCGTCGATATTACGTTGGACAAGTTGGCAGGCATGAACCTGTCTGATGAGAGGCTTATTGATATACCATCCCAAAGTACCCGACATGATGAGGTTCTAAGCAATGCGATCGCCGGGATTGTCGCTCCCGAATTGGTTGACATCGCCATTTGTCTGAAAGCGGCCAAAGATGATTTGGTTTGGCGCGAAGATAACGCTCAATTTTATCAACAAGGTGCTGATTTGGGAAAAGGGTACACGAAATGCAATCTTCATACTTTACTAATCGGATCGGACGCATGCGGGCATTACCATCCTGATTTTAGCCTTGGCATTTTCATGCTCGGGCCCCGTACGCTTTACCGTGACCATAACCACGAAGCGCCAGAGCTTTACGTAAACCTGTCTGACAAATCTGGATGGAGGTTTGGTACACGTGACTGGAAAGATTATCCAGCTGGGTCACTCATTTGGAACCCATCAGGCGCAACCCACGCTACCCGAGTTTATGAGCAGCCATTCATCTCGGTCTTTGTTTGGCTTGAAAACGTAAGTTCACTTTGCAAATTGGTCCTCTGTGATGATTGGGAAGAGATAGAGCATGAGCTTGCTAGACTGGGTAGCTGAGGTTTTCAAACCTAATTTCTATTGAACATACGCTATGGCTCTCATTGAGTTAAACGCTCTAATGCCTGCCTTAGATCAGCTATAAGGTCCGTCGGCTGCTCGAGGCCTATGTTAAGGCGTACGATGCATCCACCAAACTCTCTATCTGGTCGCTGCAAATCTGGGTAAATAATGGCAAGACTGTTCACGCCGCCCCAACTCATTCCTATTTTGAATACCTTGAGAGTGTTTATAAAAGTAACGACTTGGTCTTCTGAGATGTTGTCCTTAAATGTGAAGGAAAATATACTGGTTGATCCAGTAAAATCTCGCTTCCAAATTTTGTGGCCTGGGCAGGATGGAAGCGCTGGATGGAAAACATCACTGACTTGCGGTTGTCTCGCGAGCCAGTTTGCAATTTCCAAAGTTGCACTTTCTAGTACATCAAGGCGCACCGCTAACGTCTGAAGCCCTCGTAGTGCGAGACTACAATCGTCTGGTGAGACTGCCAATCCAAGCTGCTGGTAAATCGAGCCCAGCTTGGTTAGAGCGGCATCATCCCGGGCGGATACGGCTCCAAGCAGTAGATCACTATGACCACCAATATATTTTGTTAACGCCTGCATACTTACATCAACATCATAGGCAAAGGCATCAAACATAACGCCAGCAGTATAGGTGTTATCTAAAGCTACCGCGACGCCTTTTGCGTGTGCTTTTTTAACAATGGCTGGGACATCCTGAATTTCCATAGTAACGGATCCAGGGCTTTCACACCAAATAAGGCATGTATTATCGCGGATCAAATCATCAATGCTTGCGCCAACCATCGGATCATAAGCCTCAACCTCAACGTTAAGGCCGCGCATCATACCTTCAGCAATCGCTTTGTTAGGGCCATAAGCTGAGTAAGGTACCAACGCATGACTGCCTGCAGTACAGTAGGATAGGTAAATTAGTGCTATGGCAGCTTGGCCACCAGGTACTATTAAGGTTTCGCGTGCGCCCTCTAAATCAGCAATGCGATGGGCGAGCTCCAATGCTGTGGGGGTTCCATAAAGACCATAAGAGTAACCATTTTTAGCCTGCTGCCAATCATCTCTTACAGCCATTTGATCATCGAATAATACAGTGGAGCCTCGGTAAACTGGCATTGTAAGAGAAGAGAAATCGCGTCGCGCTCGTGGCGCCGGATTTAAAAGTTTTGTACGCCAATTCATATTAACTCCCTAGAGTTGTTTTGTAGATAAAATTTA
>CACKSH010000014.1 GCA_902602765.1 Paracoccaceae bacterium | reverse complement strand
CGCTCTTGAAGAAACTTCCGACCTTTTGGAGTCACATTTCCATTACTATCTAGAAATCCCCGCTCCTTGGCGATATCGGTAATTCTAGTGTTACGCCCGTCTTTTTCCTGTTCAGCTTTTTTTAGAACAGAACTTAATATAGTATGATTGCTTACATTCATCAGAAACCTCGTAATATAATTAAAGCTTCTGTTGGCTACGGTTGAGAAGTAATTTACCTTTCTATAAAGTCAAAATATTTTTTGGGTATATTATTATTTGTCCCACATACCCACAAAACCATGCAATATTGCTGGCTTACCAACAACACAAAATACGTCATGAGCTAGCAAAACGACATATGAACCGGTTGCCAAAACACTCGATTGAATCGGTTGCCAAAACACTCAATTCTTATTTATGATTAAAACACAATATCAATCAAGTACAATAACTGTATTTAGCAAGTTTTGAATGGACATTGCGTGGTTTATATCTGCGGTTTAAGTTATAGTGCATTAAATAAAATAAATTTAAATTTCGTAAAAACATATTTCAGTTATAATTTGACAAATTGCACTAAAATATATGAGCCTTTTCAAGGTCATAGGTGAAGCACACTTGGCTTCCCATTTCTAAATTCAGTGTCTCTGGTGAGGCAAATCTAAAAGGTACTCCACTATTTGAGAGAAGTTCCACAACGGTTTCCGTACCCAGGCGCTCGACTAATGTAACTTTACCGACAATCGCGCCGTTATCTTTAATTTTTAAATCCTGAGGTCTTATACCTAAATGTACTAATTCCCCAGCGCTCTTTTCTTTTGAAACAAGTCTGATGTAGTTTGAGGTATGGCCATCAAACTCCACTTTTCCGCTTGTTTTGGGACTATTCACTAATATGAGCTTGCTTTCAAAAAAATTCATCTTAGGAGACCCTAGAAAGCCTGCTACAAATTTGTTTGCTGGATAATTGAATAACTCCATTGGAGCGCCTACCTGCATGACTTCTCCATCCTTCAATACAACAATTTTGTCAGCAAGTGTCATGGCTTCAACCTGATCATGGGTGACATACACGGTTGTCGCTCCCAATTGACGATGTAATTTTGCTATTTCCACCCGAGTATCATGACGAAGAGCAGCATCTAAATTTGAAAGAGGTTCGTCGAACAAGAATACTTCAGGGTTTCTTACGATGGCGCGTCCAATTGCAACTCGCTGGCGCTGACCACCAGACAGGGCTGCGGGGCGCCTGTCCAGGAGGTGTTCCATCTGTAAAATTTTTGCTGCATCTTCAACACGCTGCTTAATTTCCATCTTTTGCATCTTTTGTAAATCGAGGGAAAAGGCCATATTCTGGAAAACACTCATATGTGGGTATAGCGCGTATGACTGAAAGACCATTGCAATGCCTCTTTCCGACGGCGGAAGATCCATTACTTCTTTTTCTGCTATTATTATTTTGCCACTAGTTAATTTTTCAAGTCCGGATATCAATCTGAGTAGTGTGGATTTGCCACATCCAGACGGCCCAACGAAAACCACAAATTCGCCTTTGTTTATTTCCAACTCAACGTCACGGATAACCTCTGTATTTCCGAAAGTCTTAGTCACACCCTGTAATTCTACATGTGCCATTTAAATCTCCTCAAAGGACGCTGTTAACGTTTTGAAATTGAAATTACAGTGAAGAGTTTGATCGTCACTTTCACGGTCAAAACTTATCTCAGTGTCATCGCCTGCTATATTTAAAATATAATTTGCTTCGGTCATTGCTGACTGCTTCTTGCGCCATTTCAAAAACTTTGCCAAATCATTGTAAATTGAATTTGGATCCAATGCACTATCGATCGCCGCTCTTTGTAAATGTTTGTCTGAAATTGGTAGCCAAGTTGTGTTTGCTTTAGAAAATCCGCCGTTTGGTAGATTTTTATTCCATACCATTGGAGTTCGGCATGTATCTCTACCAAGAAAAGTTGGTGCAAATTCTATACCCCAGGGATCTTGCATCTTCTCTTTGGGTATATCACTAACATCCTCCAGACCAAGCTCTTCACCTTGATAAATACATGTTGAGCCGATGAGGCTGATTTGAAGTTTCAATAATAAAAGTTGCATTTTATCACTATCTTTTGGGTTCACGTTTAATGCCTTAAGTTGTCTTGTCGCCACGCGAGGGACATCATGATTAGAAAATGCAAACGACAGTCTCCCAGTGCCGTTAAAGACTTTAGCGGATTTCAAAATAGCTTCTTTTATTTCTTTTACAGTCAAGCCGCCCCATTCGAGCAAATCAAAATTGTAAGTTGCATGTAATCTGCCTGGTTTGGTAAATGTCTCACTCATAAAAACTGCGCTGTCGTTATCGCCATCTACTTCTCCCATTAAGAAGCGGTCATTTTCGTAGGAGTCTGCGATCCTGCGATATGATGCACAAAAGTCTTGGATGGCTGGTTGATTTAGTTGTGCCGCATCATGTAGTTGCCGAAAAAATGGCTGCTGATCCTGAGGAAGAGGACCCAGTTTGAATTTTGGATTCGCGGGATTGTCTTTATAAGGAAAAGCGTCTGCATTAATTGTATGAACCGCGTCTAATCGGAAACCGTCAACACCCCTATCAAACCAAAATTTGGCTATTTGGTTAAATTCTTCAAGAACTGCGGGGTTAGCATAATTTAAGTTTGGTTGCTCTGGTAGAAAATTATGCAAATAGTACTGTTGACGCCTAGGTTCCCAAGTCCAAGCTTGACCTCCAAAAAAGGATAGCCAATTTGTGGGCGCGCTTCCATCTTCTTGTGGTTCAGCCCAATGGAACCAGTCTGATTTAGGGTTCGTAGTGGAAGATCTACTTTCAACAAACCATGGATGTTCGCTGGAACAATGAGCTGGAACAATGTCTAACATAACTTTCAATGTTAAGTTATGAGCTTTATTGATGAGTAATTCGAAGTCTTCCAAAGTTCCGTATTCAGGATTAATATTATAATAGTCTGAGACATCATAACCAAAATCTTTTTGCGGCGATTTAAAAAACGGACTGATCCAAATAGCGTCCACTCCAAGTTCAGACAAGTAATTTAGTCGGCTGGTTATTCCCTTTAAATCTCCGATGCCGTCATCATTCGAGTCTTGAAAAGATCTTGGGTATATTTGATATATGACTGCATTTTCCCACCATTTTAAAGAAGACATCTTTTAGCCCCCTTTAACTGATCCGGCTAGCAGACCGCGTATAAAATATTTTTGCATGGCTAGAAATACAATCACTGGTACTATCATAGAAATTACGGCTGACGCGTTTAGCAGATGGAGCTGATCTCCAAAGGTTCCTAACTGTCTTTCTAACAGAATGGGAAAAACTATATCGTCTGTTGCACTAGGTCCCACGAACATTGCAACAAGTAAATCGTTCCAGATCCAAAGAAACTGGAAAATACTAAACGACGCAAGTGCTGGTACAGACAGAGGCACAACTATTTTTACAAATATTTGCATATGATTAGCACCATCAATTTTGGCACTTTCAAGTAATTCGCGGGGTAGTCCTACTATGTAATTGCGTAAAAGAAATATAGCTAGAGGAAGACCAAAGCCTGTGTGGGTAAGCCATAAACCAGCGAATGATTTTGTCGGGAATTGGCATGTGTTCGTAATTTCACAGTCCGTCATCCATTGATTTAATGAAGTCGCCCAAGAAGCCAGGCCGTTTAATCCCTGCAGAATAGGAAGAAATGCTAATTGCGTTGGGACAACCATTAAAGATACCACAATAATGAATAACCAGTCACGCCCTGGAAATTGCATCCATGAAAAAGCGTAAGCTGCAAATGCAGCGACTGTTATTGGAATAATGGTTGCTGGAACAACCACAATAAATGAAGATATGAGTGCGTTTGGGACGTCTTTGTTATCGAGAAGTACCTCAAAATATGCCTCAGCGCCAAAGACAGGATCTTGACTTATAAATACGTCAAGATTTTTTGGCCTTGGGGCTACCTCTTCCGGAAATGACCAAGTGAAGTCACCGTTCGCTTCGAAAACGAATTCACCATCCCGAACAAGCATAATTTCTCCCACTGGGACAAGCTTTCGTATTAACTTAGTCTTACCGGGTTTGTCTGGATCTGGAACACGACCTTTGAACATAATTGAGCTGATTTCTCCAGATATTTGGAACCACTCCTCATCTTTATTTATTCGGTCAAAAATATTACCGCGCATTTCCGTTATTTTTACCTTTTGACCTTTGTCATGCGTGCTAAAGCGGTGTCCAAGCTCCGTTGGGGTAAAAGCAGTCCAAAACCCAGAGGTCTTAGATGCCACTTCAGACCGAAAGGAAGTGGTTATGAGCGCAATAAATGGTACGACCCAAATCACCAAAATTATTGCAAGTATAATATGAGCAAACGAGCGACTATACATGACAGATTAAATCCTTAATGTCCTAGTTGTTTTTGTTCGCGTCGTATTCTCCACCCAAGAAAAATCATATGCGGAATGACTGTCAACATGAGCATGATCGCAATAGCGGCAAACAAATTGTCAACATTGTTACCTCCAATAGACCATGTATTCATGGCGGCCTCCATCATAGTAGCGAGCAATAGTTTGTCATCATCGTTGGCTGATAATGCATATGGAATATCAAAAACTTTTAATACATCTGTAACGAGGTATGTCCAAACGACGACAACTGTTGAAAAAATTTGTGGTAATTTTACACGGAAAAAGAGTTGACGCGGGTTTGCCCCATCAATAATTGCAGCTTCAACCGTTTCTTGCGGTACACCTCTTAGAGCAGCAGAAAAAATTACCATTGCAAAGCCGGTCTTAATCCACACCATAATCCACATTAGATAGAAGTTTCCCCAGAACTTGAGATTATACAGAGGTTCATTATATTCGGGAGTGTGTCCAAGTAATGCTTTAAGGAGACCGATTTGATAAGATGGTGTGGTTCCATTAATTGCTTGCTGAGGTTCAATTCCGCCACCTGCAAAAATATTTCTCCAGATAACGGCTGCTCCTACAAACGAGATAGCTAAAGGAACAAAGATAAATGTTTTTGCGACTACACCCCAACTTACTGAGTCTGCCAGCACAGCAATCAGTAAGCCAAAAATTATGCAAAGTGATGGAACAAGGATCAGCCACATTAAGCTATTTCTCATTGCAAGCCTAAATTGAAGGTATCCCAAAGCGTTAGAGTCCCAAAGGAATGCATAGTTGTTTACTGATGCGCCGCCACCAGGTTCGGTAAAAGAAATTTTTAATGTTGTAAGCGCTGGAATAAGCAAAAAAAGTAACAGGAGCACTAGAGCTGGTCCAACGAATATCCATGGTTGTATGGTTTCAATAACTACAGATCTCTTGCCTACTGATTGACTTGATCTGATTTTAGCCAATCCAAAGTTTAGCCAATTTGAAATCCAATAGTATAAAAACGATATGAACAATGCGATAACTACTGAGCGTAACGCAAAACCAACCTTTGCAAATCTGAGTTCCGTTACAAAAGTCGAAACAGACCATCCATATTTATTATGAAGCCAGAGACCAAAACTCGCAAAAGCATCATCTATTGGTGCAGTTAATGAAAAAATAAAAACGGCAGTTAGGGGTAACACACAAACAATGGTTAATACGATAGCAAGGCTATTGCTGAATATTATAGATTGGATAGAACGCATATACGTATTTACCTATGATCAATAGAATAAGAGCACAGGTTTACCCTGTGCTCTTAAAAGTCATATTGAGGATACTATTATTTAATAGCGTCCCATGCTGACTGAATATTATCAGCCGTTGTATTTGCATCTTGACCGTTTGCAAAAGCTGTCATCTCACTCCAGAAAGCTCCAGCTCCTATGGCGCCAGGCATTAAATCAGAAGCATCAAAACGAAATGTTGTAGCATTTGCCAATATTTCTCCCTGCTTTCGTAGAAGAGGTGTCGCGTAAGCAGATAAGTCTGCCCCCTTGTGCGCAGTTAGGAATACGCCCTGCTGCATCCAAGCTTCATGAGCAGAGGCTTCTTGCAAATATTTGAAGAACGCACGTGTAGCAGGGGAGTCTTTAGCCATTGTGTAAAGAGTTCCCGCACCGAGTACTGGGTTACCCAAATTTCCGGAAGCAAATGGTGGAAAGTAGAAAGCATCAGCCTCACCGCGCGCAACTTCTGCACCTTTATCAGGGAAAAAACCGGTAATAAAGGATGCTTGACGGTGCATCATACAGCTTGGTGGTGATGTGAATAAACCCTTTGGCGCGTCACCAAAAGACGTAGTGGCAACTGATGATGCTCCACCAGCAACGTAATCGTCGTTTCGAGAGAATTTTCCATACAGCTCCATTGCGTTGATTACTTCTGGGCTGTTGAATGCTAGGTCATTTGAAACCCAACGGTCATAATTTTCTGCAGAAGTCGTACGCAACATTATGTCTTCCATCCAATCAGTTGCAGTCCAACCAGTAGCATTGCCAGATTCCACACCAATGCACCAAGGGGTATTTCCATCTGCAACCATTTGGTCTGAGAGCTCAATTAGTTCTTCCATAGTGGCTGGTATTTCATAGCCATTATCTTCGAATTGCTCAGGTGAATACCAAACCAAAGATTTAAGATCCATTTTATAGGCAAACCCATAAAAATGATCGTTACCGCTGGCATCTGCATAAGTACCGAGATCAACCCATGATGAACCCGCACCATAGTTATTTTTCATCCACGCGGCGGCTTCATCGCCAATGGGAACTAAGTGACCTTCTGCTGCCATATCTGCAGCAAGACCTGGTTGGGGAAAGATTGCTATATTTGGCGGATTATTTGAGCGCATGTCAGCAACAACAAGTGCTGCAAAGTCTCGTGAGCCAGAGTATTGGATTTTTGCCCCAGTGGCTTTTTCAAAGCAACTAACGGTATTTAGAAGCATCTCCTGGTCCGTACCTAGCAGTGAGCCTTGAATGGTAATGACTTCACCCGGAAAACTTCCCATGTCCCCTAGCTTTGACGGCGTATCGCAGACGTCGGCGTATGCCACACTTCCGAAAGCGAAGGAAGCAGCAAGAAGTGCCGCTGTAGTGGTTAATTTATTATTTAAGGCCATAAATTCCCTCCCAAGAATATTTTTGTCTCTGCAATATTGAATTACAAAAAAATTGGCTATTGGTTAGCATCTGAATGCTAATGTGAACGCTAACATTTGAATTTTAGTCCTGCAAGTATCAATTTTATTTAAAGAATAAAGTCAGAAAAAAATTTTAGAGACTTAAAAGAGATTACTCTACCTAAGATTAGAAACAATCTTTGAGATCAATAGTTTATTTTGAATACTGGCCTTGGAGGAAAATGAGAGGATCGCCTTTACTGACGTTGAAGCTATGCACATGCCCCACAAAGATTGTGTGATCACCTCCATCATGACTAGCGTAAAAAGAACATTCAAATAATGCTAAACACTCGTTTATAATGGGCACTCCATGCAAATTATATTGCCAACCTAATTCTTCGAAGCCTTCATTTGGTTTTGTAAATTTGGAACATAAATCGAGTTGCTGTTTTTTCAGAACGTGTATTGCAAAATGATTTGCATTAGCGAAGTAGTCGTGCCGTTTCGAATTTCTTGCAGCGGACCAAAGAATTAATGGAGGGTTCAGCGAAACGCTTGTGAAGCTATTTGCGGTAATACCTACGGGGCCTTCGTCTGAGCCACAGGTTACAATGGTAACTCCCGTTGCGAACTGACTTAAAGCTTCTTTATACTTTCTGAGATCAGTTGAAACGGTCAAAATATATGAACTCCATGAGCAAAATCAATTACAATGTGTCAATTGAACTGTCTCTGGTAAAGGAAATTTCAGCGAGTTAAATTGTCGTGAAACGGCATAGCGGTATGGAATTCTGCCGTCAACCTTTAAAAGCCAATGTTTAAGGCACCTTCAAGCTTTATTATACGCTCGAATTGCCGTGGCGAAGACTGCACTGAAATTTAACTTTCGATAACAGCCTAATTCGGCGTGTTTATTAAATTAGTCGATTTCGAATGACTTTTGGTAAACTTGAATTTAAAAGTAGGGCCTAAAGCGCTCTTTTTTAAAGGTTCAAAGGCAATACCATGGAAGCGGCTCACACACCGACTGGAAATGACGCATTACAAACTGCAAAGCGGTTGGTTAAAGAAACAATTCCTAGAAGAAAAAAGATTATTACTGCATCGATCCTGTGTATGGTTGGAGTATCCTTTTTTACTGCTGCGCTTGCTTACACGACTAAATTGATTGTGAATGATGTTTTTGTTGCCAAAGATTCAGAAGCTGCGATTGAGGTAGCAATTATAGTTATTATCGTCTCATTCTCCAAAAGCCTATTTCACTATGGCAATGCTGTTCTTCAGACAGTTCTACACCGATCAATTTCCAGCTCTTATCAAAAAGAAGCTTTCGAAAAGACACTCAGAAGAGAAATTAGTTTTTTCAATGGAAAGCATGCCTCAGATCACATGGCACAGATAAGATTATACGGTATGGCTGCAGGCCAAGCGGTTACTGTATTATGCTCAAGGTTTTTGACTGAAGTATTAACGCTTTTAGCGCTATTTGTTGTTATGTTTCTTCAAGATGCTTTGATGACGCTGTATTCCATACTCATAATTCCAGTTATATTCGGTCTAGTTTCGTTCCTTTCCCGGAAAATTAGAAAAGTAGCCAAGGAAGAAACTGACCTATCTGGGCATTATTTTGCGGCAGGTTCAGAGGCTCTTGCTGGAGTTCGAACAGTAAAAAGTTATAATTTAGAGCGTAAATCGATAGATAAGTTTAATTCGTCCGTTGATGCCTTAGAAGATCGGATCTTTGGTATCAGCAAGGTAACTGCCGCAACCCATCCAATAATGGAATTTTTAGGTGGTTTAGTGCTGGGTGTATTTGTAATTTATGCAGCTTGGCAGACAATTAATCATGGGAAAACTCCAGGGGAATTTACAGCTTTTATAACAGCCTTTCTTTTAGCCTATCAGCCAGCAGCTAAGATTTCAAAACTTTGGGTCGAATTACAGAAATCTCTGACTCAATCATTTTATATGTTAAAATTGATCGATACTAAGCCACAAAGCGTCAGCTACGGAAATAAGTCGTTAGACGAAAGTTTAGGAAGCATAACGTTTTCTGATGTTTCGTTCGGTTATGAAGATGATGATGTTTCAATTGACAAAGTGAGTTTTCATTTAAATCACGGAGATAAAGTAGCAATCGTTGGTAAATCTGGAGCAGGTAAATCAACACTGGTAGACCTAATTCTTGGTTTCTATGGCCCCGATAACGGTAGAATTAAAATTGGATCAACGGATATTTCATCAATTTTACCAATGGATCTTAAAAACCATATTGCTTTTATAAGTCAGGATGTTTTCCTATTTGATGATACGATCGAAGAAAATATAAGGGATGGGTTTTCCAGTGCTTCCAAAGAAGAAATAAATATCGCTGTAAGGAGCGCACAAGTTGATAATTTTATAGCAGATTTTCCTCTAGGGTTGCGGACAATAGTAGGTTCTAATGGTTCAAATCTATCGGGTGGACAAAAACAAAGAGTTGCAATAGCGCGCGGGCTTTTGAAAAAAGCCTCGATATATATTTTTGACGAAGCAACTAGCGCTTTAGACGTAGAAAATGAGCGCGAAATTATGACAGCTCTGTTGAAAACTCTGGAAAGTGAAACAGTAATATTTATCACTCATCGACCAGCATTGTTAGACTATGTTGACAAAGTTTTGATGCTTGAAAAGGGGAAGGTAGTGGGCTTTGATGAGCCAAACAAGATAGAAAAAACATCGGCTGAATTTCGCGAGTTGTTTGGAGTTCTATCATAACGACAAAGCATGTGTACTTATTCAACGCAACTTAATTAAATTTATCGATTTCTAAAGCTTTTTTAATAAATTGAATTGTTTCAAATTGCGACCAATCTGCATCACCAATTAAACGACCTATCTCATTCCCAGTTCTGTCAAATAATATTGTTAAAGGAAGAGCGGCAACACCTGCCGCGCGGGCGAGCTTACCTTTAGGATCTCGATATTTTGGGAGTTCAATAATATTATTGCGATGAAAGAAGTCTTCTATAGCCTCTTTACTGCTCCGCATCGTGGCGATTGTCAGAACTTGAAAATTATCACCACTCAGCTGGTCTGAAAGGAATTCAAGGCTTGGCATTTCTTTACGACAAGGAGCGCACCATGTTGCCCAAAAGTTTACAAGTGTAACTCGCCCTTTAAATTCATTTAATGTTAATTCTGTTCCGTCTTCCGCAAAAAAAACGGTATTTGGCGCGTTAAAAGTATTAGTTGCTAGCGTCATTTTTTTCATATCGCCAAATTTATTATTATTAAGTTCGTCAAATTTTGTTTCATTTGCAGAAAGTGCATTTGCGAACAATAAAAATGAAGTGTAAAGAACGGCGTAGTGAATTTTGTTCATATATTCTCCGAAAGGTAAATTAATGGCGCAAAAAAAATCTAATCTCATGTGGGGTGGCAGATTTGCAGCTGGGCAAGATCCCCTTATGGGAGAAATTAATGCTTCGATCGAATTTGACAAGCGATTAGCAGAGCAGGACATTTTAGCTTCAAAAGTACATGCTAAAATGCTTTCAAAGCAAAACATAATTAGTGAATCTGACTGTAAATCTATTGTTAAGGGACTCGATCAAATTGCGTCACAAATCAAAAAAAACGAATTTGTTTTCGACAGAGCTCTTGAGGATATTCACATGAATGTTGAGGCTCATCTAAAAGAGATAATTGGAGAACCAGCGGGCAGGCTTCACACCGCTCGGTCGCGAAATGATCAGGTTGCAACTGATTTTCGATTATGGGTGCGTGATCAAATCGATTTATCTCAAAAGCTACTAAGGGGTTTAATAGAGGCACTTTTGGCTCAAGCGGATTCGGGGGTTGATTGGGTCATGCCTGGATTTACTCATTTGCAAATGGCGCAACCAGTTACTTGGGGTCACCATATGATGGCTTATGTGGAGATGTTCAGTAGAGATCTATCGAGATTTATTGATGCAAGAGATAGGATGAACGAATGTCCATTGGGTGCTGCTGCGCTTGCAGGGACGTCATTTCCTATTAATAGAGAAACAACATCATCGGCGTTAGCTTTTAAAGCTCCGTCAGCAAATTCTTTGGATGCTGTCAGTGACAGAGATTTTGCATTAGAATTTTTATCAAGTTCGTCTATTTGTGCAATGCATTTGAGTCGGTTGGCTGAAGAACTGGTGATTTGGTCTTCTGCACAATTCAAATTAATTTCGCTTTCTGACCGATTTTCAACTGGATCATCGATAATGCCTCAAAAGAAAAATCCTGACGCTGCTGAACTGATAAGAGCTAAAGTGGGGCGAATTTTTGGTGCTAATGTAGCTCTAATGATGGTAATGAAGGGATTGCCATTGGCCTACTCAAAAGACATGCAAGAAGATAAAGAGCAGGTTTTTGATGCCGCCGATAATTTGACAGTTGCCCTAGCAGCTATGACTGGGATGATAAAGGATCTAAAAGCAAATAAAGAGAATATGGAGGCAGCGGCACATTTTGGATATTCAACTGCAACTGATCTAGCAGACTGGTTAGTTCAAAAGTTAAATTTGCCGTTCAGAGAAGCACATCATATAACTGGCCAAATAGTTTTAATAGCAGAGACCAAAGGATGTGACTTATGTGATCTGGACTTGGGTGAAATGCAGGAGGTCGATGGCAGAATTAATGAAGATATATACTCTGTACTTTCAGTACATCAGTCGGTCGCTTCAAGATCTTCGTATGGCGGAACTGCGCCCTCTCAGGTGCGAAGTCAGATTAAACGTTGGAGAGATATCTTAGACTTATGAGATTTGTTTTGATTATCATTTTTGCGACAGCAGTAAATGGGTGTGGAATAGATGGAGCTCCTACACCGAAATCCTTAGAGTTGATTGACTAAGGTCTGCTGAAAGATATTACTTTTTATAATATTCTCTGACCTCATTTACATTTTTCAGAATTCTATACAATATGTTTTTAAATTTATTTCACAAGTTCTTGATTAGGCTTATTTAAATGGATCATTTTTTATACAAGAGTGGCATTCTTCACGCTGAAGACGCATCAATTAAAGAGATTGCAAAAAAAGTCGGCACACCATTTTATGTCTATTCAACTGCAACACTACGTAGACATTTTGATCTCTTTGAAAGTGCTCTGAGCGGGATAGACCATTTAATCTGTTACGCGGTCAAAGCAGCGTCAAATCAGGCTATTTTAAGGACCTTGGCAAACTTTGGTGCTGGAATGGATGTAGTGTCTGGTGGTGAATACAAAAGGGCGAGAGAGGCTGGTGTGGATGGTAGTCAGATAGTTTTTTCGGGAGTTGGTAAAACTGGTGCGGAAATGAAACTTGCACTGACTGAGGGGGTGCGACAGTTCAATGTTGAGTCTGAGGAAGAGCTACTAGTATTATCGGCCATATCTCATAATATGAAAAAAGTAGCCCCAATCACAATACGAGTGAACCCAGACGTTGATGCTAAAACTCATGAAAAAATTGCCACTGGTAAGGCTGAGAACAAATTTGGGATACCAATATCGAGAGCCAGGGAGGTATATGCGAAGGCTGCATCATTACCTGGAATACAAGTGGTGGGAATAGATGTTCACATCGGAAGCCAGCTTACTCAACTTTTACCCTTTGAGGAAGCATATAAAAAACTCGCTGATCTGACTGAGATGCTTAGATCTGACGGGCATGAAATCAAACGCCTCGATTTGGGTGGTGGTTTAGGTATTCCTTACGGATGTAAAGATGGCAGTCCTCCAACGCCAAAAGAATATGGTCAAATGATAAAGAGGGTTCTGGGCCACTTGAATTGTGAAATAGAAATTGAGCCTGGAAGACTTTTGGTGGGCAACGCTGGTCTTCTTGTTTCAGAGGTCATCTACATTAAAAAAGGCCACGACAGAGAGTTCTTAATTTTGGATGCGGCAATGAATGATTTATTACGTCCGGCTCTTTATGAAGCATACCACGATATAGTTCCCGTTATGCAACCCTCTGTAAATCAAAAGAACACGGTTTATGATGTAGTTGGTCCAGTTTGTGAAACTGGCGATACTTTTGCTAAATCTCGTACCATGCATATCTGTAAGCCTGGAGAGCTTGTAGCTTTTCGTTCTGCGGGTGCTTATGGGGCTGCAATGGCCAGTGAGTATAACACTCGCCCTTTGGTACCTGAGGTTTTAGTTAATAATAGTGATTATTCAGAAATCAGAGAGAGGCCAACATTGGATGAAATTATAAGTAGAGACAAAATACCTAATTGGCTGTAAGAGCCAGATATTTATGAGTCATTCTCGGTCTGCGATTTTTTCTATTAAATTCTTAAGTAAGTCATCTCTCGCTGCTAGCATGGACTGAACATAATTTTTGTAAATTTCCATATAAATTGATATTTTGGGAACAGTTTGACTGATTAAGTCTGAGTAAGAATAAGCTCCCCAACAAATGATAATAATTACTATGCCCACAAAAAAACCAACTTTCCCGGATTTATTTTTGTGCTTAATTCGCTCCTCTTCATAATAATTGGGAGCTCGGCTTTCTTCCAAGGTACTTCCTATTTCAATATTGTCGGGTAATGCTTTGTTGTTCACCTTACTATTATTTTTAACTGCTCTCTTATTCGATAGCTTTTGCGTATTTTCACCAGTACCGCCATCGATGGCCCTTGCTCGAATTTCGCGATCAGCTTCCTCTCTCAAAATTTCTAACACATTTGCGTCAACATCATTTGTAACTTTGTCTGTAAGAAAACTTTCAGTTGTTTCAAATTTAGGTAATTCGCCTTCTTCCTGACTTTTATAGTTTGATGCTTTATCCTTAACTATTTTTTTGCCAGATTGCCCTGTTACAAACCAAGTTTTAGAGCAGCTTGAGCATTGAACATCTCTTCCTGTTGCGGGAATTATATCATTTGGGACTTCGTATTGGGCGTTGCAGTTGGGGCACTTGATAAACATAAGCTTTATTGCTCGGTTCTATGAAAATAATAAAATACTTATTGCATATATTGTTTTCCATAGCATAGGGAAAAGTGTTAGATATGGTTGGATAATAATTTGGGCAATCTAATCTTTTGGAGCAGTTTTGCTAGAAATATCAAAAGTTAGCTATTCTTATGGGGGTAATTCAGTTTTTTCTGAAGTGTCATTAAGCGTGGCGCCTGGTGCCTTCTATTTTTTAACTGGTCCATCTGGTTCTGGAAAGACTACGTTTATTAATCTTTGCGCAGGCTCTCTTATTCCAGAAATTGGCAGTATAAGTGTATTTGGTGAAGAAACAAAAAATATGACTAATTACGAACTAGCGAAGATGAGGAGGCGCTTAGGCATAGTGCATCAGGAATGTGAATTTTTAGATCATTTAAGCATTGAAGATAATATTATACTGCCCCTGTCCCTTGCAGGGTTGGACTCGATTAAGGAGCGTGCGAACGTTCTGGAGTTAATGAAATGGGTTGGCCTATATTCAAAATCGAAGGTCAAGCCGCAGGAACTATCTGGAGGAGAGCGGCAGAGAGCAGCGCTGGCAAGGGCTGTTATTATGTCACCGGATATTATTTTGGCTGACGAGCCAACTGGAAATGTCGATTGGGAGATGTCTCAGCGTCTCCTACAGCTATTGGTAGAGCTTAATAAAATGGGTAAAACTATTTTCATTTCTACGCATGATCTTTCCCTCGTTAGATTAGCAAAATCGTATGTAAAAGCGCGGACCATAAGAATTTCGGATCTACAATTGAGCCAAGCAGGAGCTGACCTATAGTGCGTTTTTTGTTTATGTTATGGAAGGCTTTTTTTAATAATCCTGATCATTTGCAGGTTGTCCCAAATACAGGTTTTACTAAATGGTTAACAACTTTTACGGCCGGAGCAATGAGTTTCTTAGCAGTAGTGGCTCTAGCATTCTCGCTGATATGTTCTGATTTATCAAATGACTGGGGAGAGTCTCTAAAAAATTCTTCTCTACGCCTTTCGGCACCAACTGATCTCTTAGAAAAACAAACTAAAGTGGCTCTAGCTATTTTGGAGCAAACTAGTGGCGTTAAGTCAGCGCGGTTGGTTGGAATTGGCGCCAAGAAAAAACTGTTGGAGCCTTGGCTTGGTGTAGATTTTCCTCTGGAAGCTATTGCGATGCCAGCCTTAATCGAAATACGCGAAACTGAAGCTGGTGTTGACTATGAGGGGTTAAGGTTACGTCTTAGCGCAGAATTACCTTCGGCTATTCTAGATAATCACGCTGAATGGAGACGTCCCATTGAAGTCGTTTCAAAGTTAGTCAGCCAGCTTGGGATGTTTACCGTAATATTAATTATGCTATCATCCATTGCTATGGTTACAATGGCGTCTAATGCAGCGCTTTCTGCAAATGTTAAGGTGCTGAGGGTCCTTCGACTAGTTGGTGCATTTGATGCATTCATAGTCACATCTTTCGTTCGTATATTTACCCTAAGAATTTTTTTGGGATCACTTGCAGGAACGGTTTGCGCTGGCATAGTGCTACTTTTAATACCAACTTTCAGTGAGAATTTAGGAATATTGGATGTCGTAAGTCTTGAAATAAAAGATACGATATATATAGCATGTGTGCCATTTTTATTTGCGATAATATCTATTTTTGCAACCCGAAATGCTGTGAAATTTTCTCTTAAAAGGCTTGTATAATGCTATATTTAGTACAGTGGATGCGTTCTCTAATTTTTGCTGTTCAGATGTATATTGCGATGACGGTTATAGCTTTTTTTGGAGCCCCAATTTCGTTACTCAGAACCGATTATGCATGTGTAGTGGTGCGTTTATTTTGTAATTATGTAACTTGGTCAGCTTCTTGGATAATTGGTTTACAAACTGAGATTAGAGGGGAGCCACCTTCAGGCGAAATACTCATTGCTGCAAAACATCAGAGTTTTTTAGATGCTATAATGATTGTGTCTAAAACACCCAAACCAAAATTTATTATGAAGTCATCTTTAAACTACGTGCCAATTATTGGGTTTTATGCACGTCGCATTGGTTGCATATCTGTAAAGCGTGGAAGGCGCAGTGAAGCAATTAAAACTATGATAGCAGCAGTACGAGATGGAAATGCTCCGCCTGGTCAATTAATTATTTATCCGCAAGGGACGCGTGTAACGCCTGGAGATAAGGTCTCTTATAAAGTAGGTGCAGCTGTGCTCTATGAGGAATTAGGGCAGCCATGCATGCCTGTTGCTTGCAATGTTGGCCTGTTTTGGGGCCGTCTTGGAATTTATAAAAAACCTGGCAAAGCGACGATAGAGTTTTTACCAACAATCATGCCTGGATTGGATAGAGATACTTTTTTATACAAACTTGAGGAAACTATTGAGAGACGCTCAAATGACCTTATGAACGAAGTGGTGAAAAGTAGTAAAATTAAATAAAGCATCTTTTACCCGTTTTTTATTATTTCAAAAAAAAGAAGAATAAGGAATTGCCCTGATTTTCTTTCCGGTGAGCATCACAATTGCATCTGGGTCAACAAGTTCTTTTATTTCGTCCGATCGCACACTCATGCCCCCGGTGTAAGTTCCATATGCAGGCATGATTATTTTATTTTGGTCTGCTATAAAGCATGCTCTTACCACAGTCGCCTTTGATAACTTTACCGAGATTTTTGGATGATAGTGGCCGGAAATTTCACCATTTTCACCTCGTAAAGCTATGTGGCGAAAAGTAATAGCCGATTTGGAAAAGGAACTTAAATAATTTCCATATTTACATGATATATAAGGATCATGATTGCCAGATATCCATATCCAGTCTCTACCCTTCTGCATAACCTCAAGTGAGGCAATTTCGTTCGTACTTAGGCTTCTCTCAGCAAGCGGATCATCAAAGCTATCACCGAGACAAATCACGCAAGTTGGATTTGTATTGTGAATGTCTTCCTGTAGTCTTTTTAAGGTATCTATGTTTTCATAAGGCGGCAATGCTCCAGCACCAATTCGATTAAGTCTGTGAGTTTTCCCTAGATGTAAATCGGATACGCATAATATTCCCATCTCCTCCCAAAAAAGACTTCCAGTGCGAAGCGCTGTTAGTTTTTCGCCGATAAAATTAAAATTGTAAGAGTGCATTTATTATAAAGTGTGACCCATTGGTAAGGTAATTAATAGTCTAATCCAGCATCAGCTATAAGCGAATTAATTTCTGTGTCCAGCATCAGCTCAATTGCGCTCCCGTGAATTGGTATTCTACCAGCTTCTAGAAGGAGTGGCGCCGAAAATGGGGATACACGTTTGAGGTCAATATGATCTATTCGGTTCTTAGTTTTTTCAAGCATATTTTCAATCCTGCCAAAATCAACCAATCCCTGCATTGCCTCATTTTTAGTTGCCGTAAGTAGAAGATGGTTTGGATCATATCGTAGAAGAGTATCATATAAAATATCTGATGAAAAAGTAGCTTGGCGGCCAGATTTTTTAAGTCCAGGTAAATTACGTTCAATCAACCCAGCTACTGTTGCAACAGATCGAAAAGTTCTTTTCATGACTGCATTATTAGATAGCCAAAGATCTAAACCCCTCAAAATATTTTCACCCTCAAGTAATTTTTTTGGCTTCAATACTTTTGTTAGACCCCAAACTAAAGTGGTGTAGTCATTTGCTACAAAACCAAGAGGATTCAAGTTCAGTTCCTCCATGCGCTTAGTCAATAATAGTCCAAGGGTCTGCTGCGCATTTCTACCCGCAAATCCATAAACACAGGTATAGTGCAGATTATTTCTAGGAAAAGTTTCAATAAGCAGGCTATTGGGTTCCGGTAACTTTGAATAGGATTCTTGTTGCTCAAGCCATCTGCAGAGATAGTCAGGTAAATTATCCCAACGTTTGTCTTCCAAGGTTTTTAGAATTCTATCGCATAGTAATGTTGATGTGGCGAATTTGGTCCCACTAAAAACTGCAATTTTAGGTCTTTTTTCAGGCTTTGGTGAAACTTCCACAATCATCTCTCTGAGAGACTCAAATTTCACGATTTTACCGCCAATCAAAAAGGTATCACCAGGAGTAAGAGATACAGCAAAGGCCTCTTCTACTTCACCGATACTTGAGCCTTTTGATTTACCCTGTTTAGCTTTATACTTAACTTTTAATGTATCGCTATCCTGAATGGTTCCTGCATTCATTCTCAAACGGTTTGCTACACGGGGATCTCTAAGTTTTACAAATCCATCGCTTGCTTGAACTAACCTATGCCACTGCTCATATTTTTTTAACGCATATCCGCCAGTTATACAAAAGTCTAAACATTGATCGAACTCTTGTCGGCTCAAATTCTTATATTTGGCAATACTCCTAATCTCATTAAAAATATCTATTGGCTTAAATGGTCCAGCACATGCAATCAGTAATAAATGCTGGCAAATTACATCTAAGGGGACGTGAGTTTGGATCTCGCTGTCCAGTTTATTTTCATTAATTGCATCAAGGGCCGTAAAACACTCGAGCACTTCTAAGCGATTGGCTGGGATGAGAAGTGCTTTGCTCGCTCTACTGTGGACATGGTTCGCTCTGCCTATCCGTTGTACTAAACGTTTTACTTGTCTTGGAGCGCCTATTTGAATTACTAAATCTACTGATCCCCAATCAATGCCAAGATCCAAACTGCCAGTGCAAACCACTGCCCTCAGTTCTCCCCTAACCATCGCTTCCTCTACTTGTCTTCTTTGCTCTTTATCTAGGCTTCCATGGTGAATAGCGATTGGTAAATTTTTATTATTTTCCAACCATAAATTATGAAAGAAAATTTCTGCCTGAGCCCGCGTATTGTGAAAAATTAAGGTTGTCTTGTGCTTCGCGATTTCCTCTATAACTTCGGGGATTGAGTACAAGCCGCCACTTCCGGCCCACGGTGGAGGCTCTGAAGTCTTCAATATTGAAACATTCGGCTCTAAACCTGGGTCAGATAAAATAATCTCGCAATCACTTTCAGGAGCAAGCCAGCCTGCAATTAATGAAGGATCACTCACAGTAGCCGATAGTCCGATTATCTTAGCGTCTAAGCAATATTTACGTAGATTTGAGATTGCGAGAAATAATTGATCACCTCTTTTGCTTTCAGTAATTGAATGTATTTCATCGACAATAATCCTTTTCAAGTTGGAAAATATCCTTGGCGCCTCTGGGTATGATATCAACAGAGCTAAGCTTTCTGGTGTGGTGAGCAGAATATTAGGAGGTGTGACACGCTGCTTCTTTTTTGTAGACTGCTTTGTGTCTCCAGTTCTGTCTTCTACGCTAATATCAAGCTTCAATTCATCGATAGGTCTCTCTAAATTCCTTTTTATATCGGAAGCTAATGCTTTAAGCGGTGAAATATAAAGGGTGTGTAGCTTTTCTGATGGATTTAAATAAAGGTCGGCTAATGTTGGCAAAAAGCCTGAGAGGGTTTTACCTGATCCAGTCGGAGCAATTAATAATTGCGCTGATGTCTCAAAACTTTCGAACATTCTAATTTGATGCTCATGTAGAGTCCAATTTTTGGTACTTATCCAGTTTAGAATTTTATTAGGTATCTGCACTTTTATTGAGCTATATTGGGTTGTACAATTTATTTTGCATCTATTCGATTGGATTAGAGTATAAGACAATTTTGCCAAAAATAATACAAATATAGAATATTTAGAAATCTTTATTTGTTCAAAATGATCTTGCGCCGGAAAAAAATTTTATGATTTTTTTCTTTTTCTTTTAGCGGGACCTTTTTTAATTTTTTCGGAAATTAATAATACTGCGGCATCCAGGCTTAGACTACCAGGTTCAATATCTTTGGGAAGTGTTGCATTTATTTTACCCCATTTCACGTATGGGCCATATTTCCCATCCATTACATTTACTGGGCCCCCTTCCTCTGGATGTTCACCCAATTCCTTTATAGGTTTTGTAGCTACTGACCCACGCCCACCATTGCTCGCTTTAAGTGCTAAAACTTCAACTGCTCGGTTCATTCCGATTGTAAATACTTCGTCTACTTCTTTGAGATTTGCGTAGAGACGTCCATGCTTTACAAACGGTCCATATCTTCCAATGCCTGCTTCTACCACTTCACCATCCTCTGGATGCTTTCCAATCTCTCTCGGGAGTTCCAGTAATTGCAGTGCTTTTGCAAGATCTAATTCTGATGCATTCCAACTTTTAGGCAAGCTAGCTCTAGGAGGCTTAGGAGTTTCTTCACTAACCTCACCGCGCTGAATATAGCGACCAAAACGACCGGATTTTAACTGAATAACATCTCCTTGGTCTTCACCAAGAGTGCGATCAGCATTATCACCATCATCCCCAGAAATTGGACGAGTAAAATTACATTCAGGGTAATTGCCGCAACCTACGAACCCTCCAGTCTTTGAAGATTTGAGATGTAGTTTGCCGCTTTTGCATTTTGGGCATAATCTAGGGTCGGCCCCGTCACTTCTGGGAGGGTAAAGCTGCGGAGATAAGGCGTCATCCAAAACATCCAAAACTTGGGTTATGCGAAGTTCAGAGGTTTCTGATATCGCTATAGAAAAATCCTGCCAAAAATCTTTTAATACATTTGTGTACTCAAGCTTGCCTGCGCTAATTATATCAAGTTTTTCTTCAAGCCCTGCTGTGAAATCATACTCTATATATTTTTTGAAAAAATTTAATAAGAAGATTGTTACGATGCGGCCTTTGTCTTCTGGTGACAGGCGATTTTTTTCTTTTCTAACATAATCACGGTCCTGAATTGTGGTTACAATAGAGGCGTAAGTCGAGGGTCGCCCTATTCCTAACTCTTCCATTTTTTTGACTAAAGTTGCTTCTGTATAACGTGGTGGAGCTTGGGTGAAGTGCTGCTCTTTTGTCACTTCTAATTTTTCTAGTTTCTCAATTTCAAAAAGTTTTGGTAAACTTTTTCCATCTTCTCTGTTCTCAGTATCGTCACGGCCTTCCTCGTATACTTTCAAGAATCCGTCGAAAATTACAACTTGTCCGTTAGCTCTTAATAGAATTTGATGATCTTCACTAGTAATATCAACTGTAGTACGTTCAAGTTTTGCTGCCTCCATTTGGCACGAAATTGTTCTTTTCCATATAAGGTCATAAAGTTTCCTCTGATCGGCATCAGATATTTTTACGACTGAGGCATCTTTTGAAACATCAGTGGGGCGTATACATTCGTGGGCTTCTTGGGCATTTTTTGCTTTATTTTTATACATTCTGGGACTTTTGGGAACGTAGTTAACTCCATATCGCCGGCTAATTTCCTCTCGAGTGGCCATAACGGCCTCTGGTGCCATGTCGATCCCATCAGTTCGCATGTATGTAATATGTCCTGCTTCGTATAAACGTTGAGCTATACTCATTGTTTGCCTGGCCCCCATACCAAATTTTCGGCTTGCTTCTTGCTGAAGAGTTGAGGTCATGAAGGGTGCGTAAGGGTTTCTATTCGCCGCACTTGCTTCGACGCTCTTAATGTGAAGATCGCGGCTCTGTACAGCTGCAACAGCTATTTCCGCTTGCGGCTCATTTTGTAAATCAAATTTATCCAATTTATCACCGGCTAAATTGATAAGGCGTGCATCAAAAACTTGTCCTCTCGGGGACTTTAGAGATGCATGAACACTCCAATATTCTTGAGCTTTAAAGGCTTCAATTTCCATTTCCCTTTCGACAATCAATCTTAAGCATACCGATTGAACCCGTCCTGCGGAGCGCGCTCCAGGTAATTTTCTCCAAAGCACTGGGCTTAAATTAAAACCAACCAAATAATCTAAAGCTCTTCTAGCGAGGTAGGCTTCTACCAAGGGTGAATCTATCTCTCTAGGAGCTTTCATGGCTTCGGAAACAGCTGATTTAGTGATGGCATTGAAGACAACGCGCTGGATCTGTGTGTTTCCATTAATTGCGCGTCTTTTGCGCAACGCTTCCTCTAAATGCCAACTAATTGCTTCGCCTTCCCGATCTGGGTCAGTTGCCAAGATAAGAGTATTATCTTTTTTCAATGCATCTGATATTGCTTTGATGTGTTTTTTACTGTCAGTGGACACTTCCCATAACATTTTAAAGTTATTTTGTGGGTCCACTGATCCATCTTTAGGAGGTAAATCTCTCACATGACCGTACGATGCAAAAACACTATAATTACTTCCTAAGTATTTGTTGATCGTTTTTGCTTTTGCTGGAGATTCCACCACAACTACGGGCATTTAAATTCCTTCCGACTCGAAGAATACGTTATAGCGGCGCTTAATGAATTGACTGAGTGGGTGTTGTCAATCCGTTGTCTGTACAATAAGCCAAAATATTTTCTATTATATCGTAAAAAGTACAAATTTATGAGTTACAAAATTTAATTGACTGTATACCTCCTTGCCTACTTCGGCCCGTAAATATTAAAATATCTGGCTTACGTTTGCGACCCACCAACGGTAAGACCACCTATTAAAAGTGATGGCTGACCGACTCCCACTGGAACCCATTGCCCTGCCTTTCCACAAGTACCCATTCCTGGATCTAAAGACATATCACCACCAATCGCACGGATTTCTTTTAAAGCCGAAGCGCCATCTCCAATAAGAGTAGCTCCTTTCACAGGGGCGCCAATTTTGCCGTCCCTTACGTTGTATGCTTCCGTGCATGAGAAAACAAACTTTCCATTAGTAATGTCAACTTGTCCACCACCAAACCCAACAGCATAAATTCCATTTTTTAATGAAGATAGCATGTTTTTTACATCGTCCGTACCATCAAGCATGTAAGTATTAGTCATCCGCGGCATAGGGGGATAAGCATAACTTTGCCTGCGGCCATTTCCTGTTGATGATGTACCCATTAAGCGGGCATTTTGCCTATCTTGCATATACCCAACTAATATTCCATCTTCGATCAGGGTGTTTTTTGAACTTGGAGTTCCCTCATCATCAAAAGATATCGAGCCTCTTCGATTGGGAATTGTACCATCATCTAGAACTGTAACTCCTTTGGCTGCTATTCGTTTCCCCATTAGGTCTGCGAACGCACTTGTATGTTTCCGATTGAAATCTCCTTCCAAGCCATGACCAACCGCTTCATGTAACAATATCCCTGGCCAGCCTGGGCCCAAAACTACATCCATGACACCCGCTGGTGCTGGTTCAGCCTTTAAATTGAGCACTGCAATCCTCAAGGCTTCTTTTACAAATCCATGCCAAACATCTGGGTCAGTAACAAGCGAGAGAGCATATCTCCCACCGCCACCTGCGCTACCAGTTTCACGACGTCCCATTTCTTCTACACTAACGGAAATGTTTAGTCTTGTTAGTGGTCGTGTGTCGACTTTGAGATCACATTCAGGCCGCATAATTGATATATTTTGCACTGAAGCAGACACGGAGGCTGATACTTGAACAACCCTTTTGTCTAAATTTCTGGCATAGTCGTCGATTTCCCTCAATAAATCTACCTTCGAAGAAAATGGTAACTCGATGATTGGGTCAATATCGTTATATAGTTTGCTTGTTATGTCTGAGGGAGGAGGACTAATTTGCTGACCTCCATCTGAATTTAGTAATTTTATGGTGTCTGAAGCTCGGATCAATGCTTTTTCACTAATTTCAGTTGAATGTGCATACGCTGTTGATTCACCTTTAACTGCACGCAGGCCAAAACCTTTTGAAGCATCTAAATTGGCTGACTTTAATCTTTGGTCGTCAAAAACAAGCGACTCAGATCGTTTTTCTTCTATAAATAATTCACCGTCGTCAGCTGGTTTAATTACCTCAGCCAAAAATTCTTTAGTTTTGTCTTGGTCCAAATACTGTTCAAACGGTAGGAATTTTTCATTTTTCATTTTTTTACCTAAGTTTTTCATTAAAATTGACGAAAATGATCGGAAGCGTCTCTTTGACGCAAGTTTTCTTCTTTATCTATCAGCAAGAATATGGTTTTAAACCAGTAGAAGACAACAGCCATTTACAGCTCTATTTAAGGTTATATTATGGGACAAAATATTTTTAAGTACAGTACGGCAGCATTTTTCTTTGGAAGTGTAGCCAACTCGCAAGAAAACTTGGAGCTAATTGGGGTGCCAACTCAATCTGGCACTGGTTTTCAGCCCGCGGTAACAGAGATAGCAAGAGATCTGCAGTGGCTGGATGGTATGCTTCTAATCATAATTACAGCAATAAGTCTGTTTGTAACATTTCTCCTAGGATATGTAATTTTTAAGTTTAATCGTAAATCCAACCCTGAGCCAGCATCCTTTACCCACAATACTCCCGTGGAGGTTGCTTGGACCGTTGTGCCGATTGTTATTCTTGTTTTTATTGGAGCATTTTCTCTACCGGTACTTTTTAAACAGCAAGTAATCCCAGATGGTGACATAAATATAAAGGTCACAGGATATCAGTGGTTTTGGGAATATGAATACACGGACCATGGATTTGACTTCGCCAGCTATCTGATTGGTGATGGTAAAGTTTTGACCCCGGAAGTCGAAGAAGAACTAGTCGAAGCAGGGTATTCAAGGGATGAATTTTTGCTCGCGACCGATACAGCAGTTGTAGTTCCAGTAGGTAAGGTAGTTGTCATGCAAGTTACTGGAGCTGATGTAATTCATAGTTGGACTATACCGGCCTTTGGAGTAAAGCAAGATGCAGTACCGGGACGTTTGGGGCAGTTGTGGTTCAAAGCAGAAAAAGAAGGTGTTTACTTTGGTCAATGTTCTGAGCTTTGTGGCAAGGACCACGCATACATGCCAATTACGGTTAAAGTTGTAAGCCAAGAAAATTATGATGCTTGGCTTTCCGGTGCTATTGAAGAGTTTGCTGAAGCAGAGAGTTCTAGCAATGCTATAGAGTTGGCATTGGCTAATTAATTGCTTGTAAAGTCAAAAGTGCTCAAAGTTTGGGCGTAAGTTTATTGGGACCCAAGAATTAATATGAGTGACACAACTTTCGCAAAAGATGAATTTGAAGCTGAAGCTGAAATAAGTGACTATATCGCTCTGCTAAAGCCCAGAGTGATGATCTTAGTTGTATTTACAGCGCTGGTGGGCATAATAGCTGCTCCAGTCGATGTGCATCCGTTTACAATTCTAGTATCAATTATATTTATTGCCCTCGGTGGAGGTGCTTCTGGTGCTCTAAATATGTGGTATGACTCAGATATTGACGGTTTAATGCGTCGCACCCGAAATCGTCCAATTCCTGCCGGAAAAATCAAAAGTGCTGAAGCTAAAGCATTTGGCTTTGGTTTAGCAGGTATATCTGTTTTAATGCTAGGGTTAGCGGCGAATTGGTTTGCGGCGGTATTTTTATTTTTTACCATCTTTTTCTATGTAGCAATTTATACAATATGGTTAAAGAGATGGACCCCTCAAAACATTGTGATTGGCGGAGCTGCTGGTGCTTTTCCTCCCATGATTGGTTGGGCAGTTGCTACCTCTGGGATATCTATTGAAAGCATTCTTATGTTTTCGTTAATCTTCCTTTGGACTCCACCGCACTTTTGGGCTCTCGCGCTTTTCATGCGGGATGACTATGAAAATGCGCGTGTACCGATGCTTACGGTTACGCATGGTCGGCGCTCAACTAGAAATCATATTTTTTTATATACAATTTTATTAGCTCTATTTGCATTATTTACGTCATTCACAGCATTAGGAGGGTGGGTGTTCTTAGGAACCTCAATAGTACTCAATTCGATCTTTGTAGTTATGGCATTCAATATTTGGATGAGAGGAGACCATGATGCAGAAGGGGATAACTTCAAAGTGGAACGAAGCTTTTTTCGTTACTCGCTAATATATCTCTTCTTACAATTTGGTTCTGTTCTAGTAGACCACGGGCTCGGCACTAACTTTTCATGGGGGTTCTTATGAACTTTGAAGTGGAGCATGAACTTCATAAGCGTCGTATGAGTAAAAACATAGGGATAGGCGTTGTTCTCGTAACTTTTGTAGCTCTTATGTTTGGTTTGACTGTGGTTAAAGTTACAGATGGAGATGTTTCCAGCGCAATTGCAGGAGCAGCAAGTAGTGAATGAAAAAGCAAATCAGAAAACCGCTCTTTATGCTTTAGGTGTGGTATTTTTTATGGGAGCGATGGCTTGGGCCTCAGTTCCTCTGTATGATCTTTTTTGTCGGGTGACCGGATACGGTGGCTATACAAATGTTTCAGAAGTTGAGTCTGAAATTATCTTAGACAAGACAATAACAATACGGTTTGATGCGTCTTTGGCGCGTGACATGCCCTGGGAATTCATGCCAGTTGAAAGAACGGTAGAAGTTAAATTTGGAGAAACAGCACTCGCGTTTTACGAAGCATATAATCCAACGAGTCGACCAATCGCGGGATCCGCCAGCTATAACGTTACTCCGTACGGAGCTGGGTCGTTTTTTAACAAAATTGACTGTTTTTGCTTTCAAGAGCAGATTTTACAGCCAGGTGAACGGGTGCAAATGCCTGTGACATTTTTTGTAGATCCTGAGTTAGTTAATGATAAAGACGCCAAATTTGCTAAAACCATCACGCTGTCGTATACTTTTTACGAAATTGATCTGCCAATAGATGAAGCAAAATTTAATAGTAACTACCCAAGCATAGACTTAAATAGCGACGGTAAAGAGGGACAATTATGGCACATGTAAAAAATCATGACTATCACATTTTAAATCCATCTCTGTGGCCATTTATTGGGTCAGTTGCAGCTTTCGTAATGTTGTTTGGAGCTGTTTTGTTTTTTCATGGAAACGGTCCCTGGCTTCTTCTAATTGGGTTTGTTGGCGTTTTGTATGTCATGTTTGGATGGTGGGCAGATACTGTTACTGAAAATAAAGAGGGTGATCATACCCCGGTAGTTTTAATTGGGCTGCGTTACGGTTTTATCCTTTTTATCATGTCGGAAGTTATGTTTTTTGCAGCTTGGTTTTGGAGTTTTTTCAAGCACGCCATGTATCCAATGTCAGATCAGTCCCCTATAGTCGATGGTGTTTGGCCACCTGTAGGAATTGAAACTTTCGATCCATGGCACTTACCTCTAATTAACACACTTATTTTACTATGCTCTGGTGCTGCAGCTACATGGGCGCATCACGCTCTGGTACATGAAAATAATCGGAAAGACATAAAAAACGGCTTAATCCTAGCAATTTTATTAGGAGGTATTTTTACCGTTTTTCAAGCTTACGAGTACAGCCATGCTGCATTTGGTTTCAGTGGTAATATCTATGGTGCCAATTTTTTTATGGCGACTGGATTTCATGGATTCCATGTGATCGTGGGTACTATATTCTTATTTATTTGTCTGATGAGAACTTTGCGCGGTCATTTTTCGCCTGAAAGTCATCTTGGTTTCGAGGCAGCTGCTTGGTACTGGCACTTTGTAGATGTAGTGTGGCTATTTCTTTTCGCGGCTGTGTATGTTTGGGGAGGTTGATATTTACTTTTTTGCAAAAAACAAAGTCAGCGAAATACCTATGCCCACTACTTGTTACTAGCGTATTTCGCGTTTAAAGCATCAAGCCAATGAAGCGTATTTGGTTCATAGTGTTTATTGCTTTCGCTGGAACAGCTTGTTTGCTCTATCTGGGGAAGTGGCAAATTGACAGGCTTAATTGGAAACTAGACGTCTTAAAAAAGATAGATCAAAAAATTGCGGCATCTCCAGTACTTTTGCCGGCTGAGCCCTCTGAGAGTGTTCATAAATATTTATCTGTAGAAATTTCTGGACAGTTTATGCAAGAAAGCATTCGGGTACTGGCGAGTAAAAAGCGTTATGGAGCTGGTTATCGAATAATTCATGTTTTTCGAACAAATGGACGTAGGTTGCTCGTAGACCTAGGATTCATAGGACTTGAAACTGATTATGATATAGATTTGGTTAGTGATATTTCTTTAGTTGGAAATTTGCATTGGCCTGATGAAGTAGACAACTTCACTCCGGAACCTGATCTTGAAAATAATATTTGGTTTGCGCGCGACGTAGAGCGTGTTGCATCTGCTTTGCAAACGGAACCGATATTAATAATTCTAAAAGAGTCAACATTTAAAGATAAAAATATTAATCCAATGCCTATTGACACTACGCACATTCCAAATGATCACTTACAGTATGCGATTACCTGGTTTTCTTTAGCCATAATCTGGGCTCTCATGAGTTGTCTATTTATTTGGACTACAAGGCAAAAGGCTGTAAAATGAAGTATATCTCAACTCGTGGAGTGGCTCCTGCGCTTAGCTTCGAGGAAGCAATGCTTACGGGCTTGGCTCTGGACGGTGGATTATATGTTCCAGCTCACATTCCAAAGTTAACCAAAGATGACATTTTATCTCTGCAAGGTTTACGTTATCAAGACATTGCATTTAGAATAATTAAACCCTTCGTGGGTGATGCATTCGAAGATGATGCTTTAATCGAAATTATTGAAAAAGCCTACGCAAATTTCAGCCATGTTTCATGCGCTCCTCTGGTTGAGTTGGAAGCTAATCATTTTTTATTAGAGCTCTTTCATGGTCCGACCCTTGCATTCAAAGACTTTGCGATGCAACTAATCGGACAGTTATTTCAGGTCGCGTTAAAGCGTCGTGAGAAACAAGTCACAATAATTGGCGCAACTAGTGGAGATACTGGTAGTGCTGCTATAGAGGCTTTTAGGGGTCTGGACGCGGTGAATGTTTTCATTCTCTTTCCAGATGGGCGAGTTTCGGATGTTCAACGCAGGCAAATGACAACTGCGAAAGAAAGTAACGTTCATGCGATTGCGGTGGACGGAACCTTTGATGACTGTCAGTCTCGTGTAAAAGATATGTTTAACGACCATGAATTTCGTAACGAAGTGCAACTTGCAGGTATTAATTCTATAAACTGGGCGCGCGTTCTTGCACAAATTGTATATTATTTTTCATCTGCAGTTTCGCTAGGAGCACCTTTTCGAAAAGTGAGCTTTACTGTTCCAACTGGTAATTTTGGTGATATTTTTGCCGGTTATATTGCAAAAGAAATGGGTTTGCCAATTGAACGATTAGTTGTGGCAACCAACCAGAATGACATTTTGCATAGATGCTTGAGTGGAAAGGGATATCATACGACGCAAGTTGCAGCGTCAATTAGCCCATCAATGGATATACAAATCAGTTCAAATTTTGAGCGGGCTTTATTTTTCGCCTACGGCCTAGACACAGCAGAAATTGTAAAACTCATGGAGCAATTGAAACAGAATGATGGTTTTGAAATTACAAACGATGCGTTAAACGCTTTATCGGAGCATTATTCTTCTGGTACGGCGACTGAAGTCGAAACTTCTGATACGATTAAGACCATTTTGACTAGATCAGCCCAGCTACTTTGCCCACACACAGCTATAGGGGTAAAGGTTGCAGACGACTTGCGTAATAATAAAGTGCCCATGGTTACACTAGCGACGGCACATCCTGCAAAATTTCCAGCTGCTGTTAAAAAAGCTTCAGAAGTAAATCCAAAGCTTCCAAATAGAATGAGTGATCTATTTGACAGACCGGAGCGGATTTCAAAAGTTGATAACGATTTGGTTCAGTTAAAAAATTTAATCAGAGACAGGATATAATGTGACGGTCCAAACTGAAAAATTAGAAAATGGATTTCGTATTGTCACGGAGCATATGCCTGGTTTGCGATCAGCTTCGATTGGCGTCTGGGTTGACGCTGGAGGTCGCCATGAACGCCCTGAACAAAATGGGATTGCTCACTTTTTAGAGCATATGGCATTTAAGGGAACTGCTAAAAGGTCTGCACTTGATATAGCTGAAGCAATTGAAGACGTAGGTGGATATATAAATGCTTATACTTCCAGAGAAGTAACGGCTTATTATGTCAGATTGTTAAACGAAAATATACCGTTAGCCATCGATATTTTAGCAGATATCTTGAAGAATTCGATTTTTGACAAAAGAGAAATAGAAGTTGAACGTAATGTCATCCTGCAAGAAATTGGTCAATCATTAGATACTCCAGATGATATAATTTTTGATTGGTTGCAGGAAACGGCGTACCCGGATCAACCAATGGGGCGAACAATCTTAGGTCCTGCAGAAAAGGTTCAAAAATTTCATAAGCGTGATCTATCTGATTTTGTATCCGAAAATTACTCTCCTGATAGGTTGATTTTGGCAGCAGCTGGTGGGGTAAATCATGAACACATTGTATCTTTAGCAAAGGAACATTTTGGTAGCCTAAAACTAAAAAAGACAAGATCTCCAATCACCTCAACCAATTTTCATGGTGGCGAGTTTCGAAGAGAAAAAAAATTAGAGCAAGCACATATGGCCTTAGCTTTTGATGGGCCTAGTTATGTTGATGACGAAATTTATGCAGCGCAGATTTACAGCGTAGCACTTGGCGGAGGAATGTCTTCCCGCCTTTTCCAGGAAATTCGAGAAAAACGGGGCTTATGTTATTCTATTTTCGCGCAGTCAGTAGCATATCGTGACGGTGGCAGTACTTTAATATATGCAGGTACTAGTGAGGAAAAATTAAAGGAATTGAGCGAACTAACCTTCGATGAACTAAAAAGAGCTGCTGATAACTTCAGTCAGTCTGAGTTGGATCGTGCACGTTCTCAAATGAAGGCAGGCTTGCTAATGGGCCTTGAAAGCGCATCTTCTCGTGCAGAGCGACTTGCACGGATGGTTTCAATATGGGATCGCATCCCAAGTCTAGAAGAAACTGTCCAAAAAATTGATGCAATAGGTTTAAACGATATGCGAAGTTATGCGGAGAAAATTGCGGTTTCAACAAAAACTGCAATGGCATTATATGGCCCGGTAGGTTTGGCCCCAGATCTTAGTGAGTTAGAAAAGAGACGAGCTGCCTGAAAATGCTATTTAGTAAGCGTCAGTTGCTGATCCAGACAGATAGACTAGACCTGCGGCTGCCTGAGCTCTCAGACCATAAAAACTGGTCGCAGCTACGCTTTGAGTCAAAAGAGTTTTTAACTCCTTGGGAACCAACTTGGTCCCACGACCATCTACTTAGAAGGCCCTTTATAAATCGAGTTAATTGGGCAAAGCGGTCAATACAGAACGGCACTGCTATTCCTTTATTCATAATTAATAGAAATGATGGGGTGCTGATAGGGGCAATAACTCTAGACAATATACGAAGGGGACCAAATCAAACTGCTACCATGGGCTATTGGATTGGGCTTCCATACGCTCGCAAGGGTTTTATGTCAGAAGCCATATCCGCTCTGGTTCATTACGCATTTGCTACATTAGATATAAGTAGAATTGAGTCAGCTTGCTTGCCTGAAAATACCCCGTCGCGTAAAGTTCTGGAAAAATGTGGTTTCAAGTATGAGGGAGTAGCTCAAGCCTACATTCAAATTGATGGCCGGTGGCGCACTCATGTTCTGTATGCATCGTTACGTTATGATAGGCGAGGAAAAACTGATACTGGGTTTTTATAATACTAGCGCTTTAACAAAATTATGTGATTTTAATTTGGTAGATTAACTTTGATGTTTAACCCTGTTGATAAAAAGTTCTTATCCAAAATAGAAATTGCCTGTGGTCCAAAGGTTTTTAGGCCTGCTAGCCAGAGGTATAAGGAGGAACCACGTGGTAGATGGATCGGCAGGCTTGGCGCAGTAGTAGCCCCTCGAAATGTTTCTGAGGCCTCAAAAATTTTAAAGATTTGCTCAGATGCTCGGGTGCCTGTAATTCCATATGGTGGTGGTACTGGCTTAGTTGGCGGACAGGTTGGCGAAAACCTTAATGCACCTCTCATTTTATCAACTGAGCGTTTGACAAAGATATTAGATATATTTCCGCAGGAACATGTTATTGTTTGTGAAGCAGGGTGCACATTGGAAGATATTCAAAATGAGGCTAAGAATAATAACCGTTTATTCCCATTATCTTTAGCATCAAAAGGTTCCGCTAGAATTGGAGGTATTTTAGCTACTAACGCAGGTGGTATAGGAGTCTTACGATACGGTAATGCGAGAGATTTATGTTTAGGTTTAGAAGTAACTTTCCCTAATGGGGAAATCTGGTCAGATCTTCGCCGTCTAAGGAAAGATAACTCTGGCTATGATTTAAAAAGCTTGCTGATAGGCTCTGAGGGATCTTTGGGCTTCGTAACTGCTGCCTCCCTTAGATTGGCTCCTTTACCAAGATCGGAAAGTACTGCCTTGCTATTCGTGAACAGTCCAAAGGATGCACTAGCTGTTCTTAATATCACTCAAGATTTTGTTTCTGAGGGGTTAAGTGCATTTGAATTATTATCAGGCCAAGGTTTTTCTTTCATTCAAGAAGCAATGCCTAAGGTACAACTTCCGTTTAGCACAATACCTGATTGGGCAATACTTATCCAATTAGGATTTGGATCGGCTAGAAGTGCAGAAAACTCTATGATCAAACTTTATGAAAAAATTTGTTGTCAGAAGTTGGTCTACGATGGCGTGCTTGCGAAATCTCAAAAAGAAAGTGATGCTTTGTGGAAACTTAGAGAAACAATACCTGAAGCTAATCGAAGAATTGGTGCTATAGCTAGTCATGATCTATCTTTACCTCTTTCAGAAATTTCAACATTTATAGACAGAGCTCAAGTTGAATTATCTTCTATTGGTCGATTTCGTGTAAACTGTTTTGGACATTTAGGTGATGGAAATTTGCATTTTAATATTTTTCCAGAAACTGGAAAAACAAAAGATCAATATTCATCACAGCGTGATGTGATCGAGAGTACTGTTCACGATCTGACCGCAGAGTTCAAAGGATCTGTAAGTGCGGAGCATGGTATAGGTCGATCTAAGGTAAAAGATTTAATTAAATACAGTAGCCCAGTAAAATTAGATCTTATGCGAAAGCTGAAAGGTGTATTCGATCCAAATGGGATTATGAACCCGGGAGTTATAATCAAATAGATAGCTAGGTTTTTATTCTCTTAATATCACGCTGATAAAGATAAAGTGAAATTACGTGATAGTAAAAAAATTGTGCAAATTTCGAGACACCTGGTAGGCTAAAAATTTTGGCTAAAAAGCGATATTTTGGCATTTCATTCCATAAGACTACAAATGCTTTCACGCCTACAAATAATTCAGAATTTTTAAGTACATGAAGCTGGCGAGCAGTTTCATCCCTTGTTAATCCAAATGAATTGAGATCCGTATGGTTTATATCCTTGAAATCTATGGGAAGCCCTTCAGAAGCACCGTAGGTTTGATAGATGCAAATCTCTTTACTGCAAATTTCACAGTCGCCATTAAAAAGAACTGTGGTGCTTGGTTTACTATACTCTATCATAAGGGAGATATAGTGCTTAATTAACTTAAGCAATGAGGCGCGACAATTTTACATTGCTATGAGTATAAGATACAAGTATTACAGACCTTGAGAAAAATCCGTTAAGATATTTCTACACCCCATAGGTCATAATCGCTGGCCTCATCCACGTTTACAGTTAGTAAATCTCCGGGCTTTAAATGAGAAAAGTTTTTATCGATAAATAAATTACCATCGATCTCCGGTGCATCGGCTTGAGTTCTGCATATTGCCGTGTCCTCATCTACTTGGTCGACTAAAACCTTGACCGTTGTGCCCACTTTACGTTCCAATTTTTCAGATGAAATCTCATTAGCTTTTGTCATGAAACGTTCCCATCTCTCCTGTTTTACCGCGCTTGGAACTTGATCTAACAGTAGATTTGATCTGGCTCCCTCAACATTTTCATATTGAAAGCAACCGACGCGATCTAGTTGAGCTTCCTCCAACCAATCAAGCAAAAACGTAAATTCTTCCTCAGTTTCGCCTGGGTAGCCAACTATAAATGTTGACCTTAAAGTTACATCTGGGCATATTTTTCGCCATTGTTCAATTTCGTTTAATGTGCGTGAAGCAGCAGCTGGGCGGGCCATTCTTTTTAATGTTTCAGGATGAGCATGCTGGAACGGTATGTCCAGGTAGGGTAAAATTTTTCCATCGGCCATTAATGGGATTAAGTCTCTGACATTTGGGTATGGATAAACATAGTGTAGTCTGACCCAAACTCCTAAGGATCCTAAATCTTTAGCTAAGTCATAAATGTGAGATCTATGGCCGCCTAGAGTGGTGTGTTTTAAATCCAGCCCATAAGCGGATGTGTCTTGAGAAATAACTAATAATTCTTTAACGCCATTTTTGACCAGTTTTTCAGCCTCTTTGATGACATAGCGGGCTGGCCTGCTTGACAAACGGCCGCGCATTTTGGGGATGATACAAAATTTACATTTGTGATTGCAGCCTTCTGATATTTTCAGATAACTATAGTGCCTCGGTGTTAATTTAATACCAGTAGGGGGAAGTAGATCCACAAATGGATCTGGTTTAGGTGGAACAATTTGATGAACGGTATCTATTACATTTTCATATTGCTGTGGGCCAGTTACTGCTAAAACCTTCGGATGGTGTTCTTTTATATACTCGGGCTCGGCTCCCAAACAACCCGTAACAATTACTTTTCCATTCTCCGCTAGAGCTTCCCCAATCGCGTCTAAGCTTTCAGCTTTAGCACTATCTAGAAAACCACAGGTGTTTACAATTACAGCATTAGAGCCAGCATAATCGCTTGATATTTGATAACCTTCTGCACGAAGTCTTGTTAGGATGCGTTCACTATCCACCAATGCTTTTGGACAACCTAATGATACCATCCCTACAGTGGGCTGGTTATTTTTTAAACCGCTTGGAATTTTTGGGTTTGCTAGATCTGGGCGACGCTGTATTTTCATCTTTATCATTTGTTCAGCAAAAGATCTTGATGGCTAAGAGTTTGTATTCTTTTTGTGGAATTCAAACTTGAACAGTAATTTATTTGCGACGATCACGCCTTTGACCCATTGGTTGGAAAGCCACGCCTACGTGCGCTTCACAGTACGGTTTTCCTGCTTGCGACGGGAGACCACAAAACCAAAAATCCTCTGTCGCTGGATCTCCAACTGGCCACTTGCAAGTTCGTTCGGTAAGTTCAAGAAGAGAGATTTTTTTTGCTTTTTTTTCAATTTCACTCACCCGGGCTAATGCTTCTGGACTTACCTCATTTGCGGATGGTTGAGGGGGAAGTGGTTGACCTGCAGGTATAATCTGCCGTCGTAAACTTGTTATATTAGATCTTGGTTCTGATGGGGAATTTGCAGTAGTTACTTTTGATGCGTTTGCCTTACTGGAACCTCTTTTTGTATCTGAGATAGATTTGACGGAGGCCTTTGTTTTAGAGTCTGATTTGGATGATGACGAGCTTATAGCGCGATTTGACAGTCCCAAACGATGTACCTTCCCAATTACAGCATTCCGGGTTACGCCACCTAGTTCTTTTGCTATTTGACTAGCCGATTGACCTTCGCCCCATAACTTTTTTAAAATTTCTACTCTTTCATCGGTCCAAGACATTTAAATTTCCCATAAATTGTACCCTATCATAATAAACCTTACTGATGGAGATACAAGTGTGTTTGGTATTAAGATCTAATGTTATAATGTCTTTTTTGAGTTTATTTGTTGAAAAAGGCCAGCACTAATCAAATACAATGATGTACCAGTTAGCCCCCACAAAATTACCAGGTTTGCAGAAAAATCGACCCATGCAGACCAGCCAGCAAATGAAATCCATAAAAGCGTTATTGGTAGAGATATAAAACGCCAACGCTTTGTTCGGACCGGGTGTACGAACTTAAGAGGAAGAAACATAGATATTGCCAGAACAATAACTATTGTCAAAATGATCCAAAAATTTGGCTGAATCGCAAACATTACAAGAGCTACCATGTTCCAACATCCAGGGAACCCATGGAAGCTTTTATCTTTAGTTTTCATATTACCGTCACAAAAGTACATTGCTGATGCAAATGTTATTACGATTATTGTAACCCATCCGGTCCAACCCGGTAACAGTCCGGATTGAAATAATGCAAAGGCTGGAATAAAAACATAAGTTAAATAATCAATAATAAGATCCAGCAAAACTCCATCGAACCTTGGCGCATACTTTTTAACGTCAAAACGTCGTGCTAGTGGACCATCGATGCCGTCTACAGCAAAGGCAACAACCAGCCATAGAAACATTAAACTCCACTGGTGATTAGCCGCTGCAAGCATGGAAAGCATTGCGAATACTGCTCCAGTAGCAGTTAATAAGTGTACAGATAGCGCGGTTATTCTCGGGTTCATTTTTATTCTATACGATTATATTTAGAGTGGGCGCAACTGCTAAGCCTGAGGATGTGTTTTAGAATAAACCTCCATTAAGCGAATGCTATCTACCGCCGTATAAATTTGAGTGGTTGAGAGGCTGGCGTGGCCAAGTAGTTCTTGAATAGTCCTTAGGTCACCGCCATTTGATAGTAGATGCGTGGCAAAGCTGTGTCTTAGTGCATGCGGAGTAGCAGATGCTGGCAGGCCAAGTAGATGTCGAACAAACTTCATTTTATTTTGAATTATTTTTGGTGATAACGGCCTCCCCCTAACACCAAAGAAAATCTTATCATCTCGTTGAAATTTAAATGGGCACAATTCTACATATTGATTGACGGCATCTTGTGCAATTTTTAAAACTGGGACCATTCGCACTTTTCCACCTTTTCCATTTATTCTTATTGAATTACCCAATGGTATCTCTTTTGTACGTAAATTAAGTGCCTCTGATATACGCAGACCACAACCATATAGCAAAATCAACACAGCAGTATCTCGTGCGACGATCCATGGTTCAGTTGATGCACTCTCGCATTGCGATAGAACTGCTTTGGCCTCGACCGGCTCCAAAGGGCGGGGTAATTTTTTTGAAAATTTTGGTGATTTCATTGATAATATATGTGTCGCATCAAATTTACGATGCTTTGCGAGCCACTTTATATATGACTTTAAACTTGATAATTTTCTCGCATTTGATCTTGCACCAGAATTCCTTGTTCTTAGCTTGGCTTGCCACGCTCGGATATCTGATATTTTCAAATTTTCAACAGTAAACAAATTAGCAGTTTCGTTCTGGTATTCAGCTAAAAAGTTAAAAAAATCTGTCAAATCACTGTAATATGCGCTTCTTGTATTACTAGCTAGATTGCCTGTAGCAGCTTTTATCTCTAACCAGCTTTCAATACTATTTTTTATGACAGGTGCTATAAGCTTTAAGTGATCCATCGTTCTAACATTTTCTCACATGCAGATGCGAAAAATTTTAATAAGTCTGTGCCTTGTCCCGGTTCAAAGAAATCAGCGTCACTTGATCCAAAAGTAATCATCCCGATACTTTGATTTTCATCAAGATTTAACTGAATGCATGCTTCTGACTCAATCTTTACAGAGGCATTTTCAAATAGCTGATTTGTTACACTGGTTGCTTTGCGCAGTTTTACTTTTGATAACTCAGTTAGACCTCCCTGTGTTATGTAAGTTTTTACGAATCCTGGCATTACTGTTTGTATATTAGGCCCGTAATTGGTTGGGGTTAAAGAGTCTACAGAACCATCTGGTTTCTCAAGCAAAATATATATGCAATCTACGCTTAAAGTTTTTAATAATTTGGATTTTAAGGAGATAACAAACTCGTCCAAGCTTTTCATACCCAAAAGCTGGATCACTGCTTTATGAATTTGCTTTGTTCCTAAAAGGTTTTGGTATGCTGCCGCAACTACCGATTGATGTGTGCCTGCGAGCTCACCTAGTTTATCAGATAGTCGGTTCATTGCTACATGACGTAGATCAACTACATTAGAACCTAGTTTGATGTCTGTTGCTGCTAAAAGGCTATCCATTAACTCCTGGTCATTTAAGATAATTGATGGATCAGCAAGGAGCTCAGCTCGAACAGTTTCTTCCATACTATTGCCTGTATATTTTTATTAACACAATGGCACGGTATTAAAAAAAATTACAGAATTTTTTGTTTTGTATTTTTTATATCTTCTAAAAATGCTGCCAAGCCTTTGTCGGTAAGTGGATGGTTTATCATGGATTTTATAACAGATGGTGGTGCTGTCATAACGTCAGCGCCTATACGAGCACTTTCTAATGCGTGGTTTACTGTGCGAATTGATGCAGCTAAGATTTGAGTTTCAAAACCGTAGTTATCATAGATTTCACGTATATCCTCAATCAGCTGCATCCCGTCAAGATTAATATCATCAAGTCGTCCTATAAATGGTGAAATAAATGTAGCGCCCACTTTTGCTGCCAGCAAAGCTTGATTTGCCGAGAAACAGAGTGTCACATTTACCATATTTCCTTCAGAACTAAGGGTTTTGCATGCTCGTAGCCCATCCCAAGTCAAAGGGACTTTAACAGCTATATTTTTTGCAATAGTTACAAGTTTGCGACCTTCTGCAATCATTGTATCAGCTTTCGTCGAAGTAACTTCAGCACTTACAGGGCCTTCAACAATTGAGCAAATTTCCTTTGTAACTTCAATGATATCTCTTCCCGATTTCTTTATTAGTGATGGGTTCGTTGTTACACCGTCGACCATGCCTAAGTCGTTGAGTTCCTTAATCTGGTCAATTTCTGCGGTGTCTACAAAAAATTTCATTGTTTTTCTCCCTTACGCCTAGCGAAGTGTTGAAGATTATTTACTTCAGTTTTAAGCTTGGGAAAACCCCTTAAGGAATACTTTGAGACAAGATCAAGAATTTTTTGCTGATGGAATGTTGGTCGAAGTGTTGACGACACAGCCAGTTGATAGGTTATTTACGTATAAAGCTCCGATTGCAGGCTGTTGTAAAGGTGCTATTGTTCTTGTTCCTTTTGGGAAGCGTATCGTCATGGGGTTGGTATGGGGTGCGAGTACTGAAAAAATTGAGCCAAAGAAAATAAAAACAATTCATAGTGTTTTGGAATATCGGCCCATACAACCCGAATTGCAAAATTTTATTCGGAGAGTTGCAGATTATACTGTTTCACCATTATATTCGGTTTTTCGATTGGTTACACGGGTGCGAGATCTTACGGCTCAAGAGACTCAAAAAAGACTTATATATAAAGGAAAAGTGCCAAGTTCATTTAAAATGACTTCTGCTAGAGCCCGTGTTTTGGAAAGCTTTGAACAATTAGATGGTACTGGCCTTTCAATCTCAGAATTAGCTAAATTAGCTAAAGTTTCATCTTCCGTAATCAATGCCATGATACCATCTGGATGCCTAGTTTCTAAAATGCAGCCAAAGGACTTGCCGTATGCAGCAGTAGATACTACCCATTCAATAAGGCCGCTCAGTGAAGATCAAGCACGGGTAGTTTCCGAATTAAGTAAAGTTTTGGATCAAAATGCTCACTCTTCCATATTACTTTATGGGGTAACTGGTTCTGGAAAAACTGCTGTCTACCTTGAGGCAATTGCGAAGGTAATTGATAGTGGCAGACAAGCATTAGTTCTTTTACCGGAGATCGCATTAACCGGGGAATTTACAGAACGTCTTAAAGCTCGGTTTGGAGTTTATCCTGCAGAATGGCATTCTGGTGTCTCTCAATCTGAGCGTCGCAGGGTGTGGAAAATGGTGGGTCGTGGTCAGGCTCAAATAGTAGTTGGTGCTCGATCAGCACTTTTTTTACCATTTGAGTCGTTAGGGCTTATTGTCGTCGATGAAGAGCATGACTCATCTTACAAACAGCAAGATGGCGTTTTATACAATGCGCGAGATATGGCTGTGCTCAGAGCGTCTTTGGCTAATGCAAAAGTTATATTAGCATCTGCGACCCCAAGTTTAGAGACCTGGAATAATGCTAAATCTGGCAAATATAAACGCTTCAACTTGACGAAAAGATACGGTTCCTCTGTTCTGCCGGATATTCAGATTATTGATATGCGGGACGAGGAGTTGCGATCTGATCAGTGGATTTCGCCGACCCTAAAGACTAAAATTCATGTGGCGATAAATAATAGCGAGCAAGCATTATTGTTTTTGAATCGTCGAGGTTATGCTCCCGTCACTCTGTGCCGTTCGTGTGGTGAGCGAATTGGTTGTGATTTTTGTGATACTGCAATGATTGAGCACCGGTTCCAAAAACGGTTGGTGTGTCATCAGTGTGGTGAAACAAAGGCTATGCCCCCAATGTGTCCTAATTGCGAAGTGATGGGCAATTTTGCTCCAATCGGGCCTGGTGTAGAAAGACTAGCAGAGGAGGCCGCTAAAACTTTTCCAGAGGCATCAATTACTGTATTATCCTCAGACTTGTACAAATCTGCTAGATCGTTGAAGGATGAATTGGAAAGAATTTCGCGGGGTAATAGTGATATAATTATTGGAACCCAATTGATCGCTAAAGGGCACAATTTTCCTGATCTCACAGTTGTTGGTGTTGTTGATCCTGATTTGGGCTTACAAGGGTCAGATCTCCGAGCAGCCGAACGAACCTTTCAACTTCTAAGGCAGGTCTCGGGTCGTGCAGGGCGAAGTGATAAAAAAGGAGCCGCATATTTACAGACATACCAACCACTGCATCCCGTTATAAAAGCAATTTCTGAGGGGCAAGATGAACAATTTTGGATAGCAGAAGCTGAAGGTAGAGCGCTTGCAAAAATGCCTCCTTACGGTCAACTAGTTGGCATCTTAATTTCTGCGCAGAAATCTGAAGATGCATTTGAAGTTGGACTTCAATTAGCAAAAAGTGCAAAAATTCTAAATTCTGCAGGAATTACCCTCTATGGCCCGGCACCAGCGCCAATAACCCGAGTACGTGGTCGATACCGGGTAAGGCTTTTGCTCAAGGCGGACAAGGGTAAAACTATGCAAAGTACAGTTAAATCATGGGTATCGCAAGTAAGTTTAAAAAACGATGTCCGCCTAACAATTGATGTGGATCCTCAAAGTTTTTTGTGAATAACCAACTGTTCTTGGCAACGAATTTTAATTATACGCAGGCTATGAAAGAAGATTTCTCTATTAGTAATGCATACAACTTGCCAAAATGGAGGCGTCCCGAAGCCTTGTTGATATTAATGGCGGTTGCTTTGCCTTTAGCATTTTCAGTTTGGTCTGCCCTCTTAAACAACTTTGTAGTAGAGGTCATTCGTTTTGATGGCTTAGATATTGGCGTGCTGCACACTATCAGAGAAATACCTGGGTTCTTTGCGGTGGGAGTGATTAGTATCTTACTCTTTGTAAGAGAGCAGACATTAGCGCTCTTAATGCTTGCCCTCCTCGGCATTGCTACTGCTGTCACTGCTTGGTTTCCATTTTTAAGTGGCATATTGACGGTAACCCTTTTAAGTTCTGTCGGTTTTCATTTTTTTGAAACAGTTAATCAGTCCTTGCAACTTCAATGGTTTTCGAAAGAAGAGGCTCCAAGTAAGCTTGGTAAACTGATGGCATATGGATCTGCTGCAACATTAATTGCATATATTTTTATAATTTTGGGTTGGGAAAAGCTAAATTTATCTTTTTATTCGGCATATATGTTAGCCGGGCTTTCCTGTTTTGCATTAGCGGTAATTGGGTATATTAGTTTTCCACATTTTAAAGCTCCAGTTCCTCAAACTAAAAAAATGGTCATACGTAAACGCTACTGGCTCTATTATTTACTTCAATTTCTGTCTGGCGCCCGAAGACAAATTTTTGTCGTTTTCGCCGGATTTATGATGGTAGAAAGATTTGGTATGGATGTGCAGCAATTAACAACACTTTACCTTATAAATTTGATAT
>CACKSH010000013.1 GCA_902602765.1 Paracoccaceae bacterium | reverse complement strand
AGATAAAGGTGATTTTATATATCCAATTAAGGATTTTTATTTAACAAATCCAATAGCGAGAGCCTCCGTTTTGATGAGTGAATTGTCAGCTCTAGCTAAAGCAAGAAATTCTAACAGAATTGCGGCAGAGTGATATCATGTTTAGAAAAAGAGATCTGTTTTTGAATATTCTTTTGGTATTACCAGCAAAGGCAACTTCACTAACCATAACATTTCAGCCTCGATATCTCCAGCAGTTAAAATTACTAGCTCTGTTTTTATGCAATATTCTACGTAGCTTTAGTTGCGAAGTGGGGAAAAATGGCTGAATTTTTGAACTCTTCTTGGGGTATTGCATTAATTTTAATTTCTCAAGGTTTGATGATGGCAGTCTTTCTACTTCTGTCTGCTTATTTTTTAATTTATGCAGATCGTAAGGTATGGGCGGCTGTTCAGATGCGACGTGGTCCCAATGTGGTGGGTGCTTTCGGCCTGCTTCAATCTGGGGCCGACATGTTGAAACTTGTTTTTAAGGAAATAATCATACCTGCCGGTGCGGACAAGCCGGTATTCTTCTTGGCTCCACTTATTTCTTTTGTAATGGCAATACTTGCATGGGCGGTAATTCCATTAAACGAAGGTTGGGTGCTATCCGAAATCAACGTTGCCCTTTTATTTGTTTTTGCAATTTCGTCTTTAGAAGTCTACGGAGTGATTATGGGAGGTTGGGCGTCAAACTCCAAGTATCCTTTTCTAGGTTCGCTGAGGTCTGCTGCCCAAATGATATCATACGAAGTATCAATTGGCTTGATCATTATAGGCGTTATAATTTCAACTGGATCAATGAATTTTGGTGACATAGTAAGGGCGCAGGACGGTAATTTAGGTATTTTCAACTGGTACTGGTTGCCACATTTTCCAATGGTTTTCCTCTTTTTTATATCTGCTTTAGCCGAAACAAATAGACCACCTTTTGATCTGCCAGAGGCTGAGAGTGAGTTAGTTGCAGGATTTCAAGTTGAGTACAGCTCAACACCCTTTTTACTGTTCATGGCTGGTGAATTAATTGCTGTATTTCTCATGTGTGCCTTAACAACACTTTTGTTTTTTGGAGGTTGGTTATCCCCCATTCCTGGTCTTGCGGATGGATTTCATTGGATGCTGGCAAAAATGGGGTTTTTCTTTTTTGTGTTTGCAATGGTAAAAGCAATAACTCCAAGATATCGTTATGATCAATTAATGAGATTGGGCTGGAAAGTATTCTTACCAATTTCATTGGGTTGGGTCATTTTTGTGGCCTTCTTTGCAAAATTTGAAATGTTTGGTGGGGTTTATGCCCGCTGGGTAATTGGGGCGTAAATTATGAGTAAAATTGATTACACGCGAGCAGCAAAGTATTTTCTACTAGTTGATATATGGACTGGTTTTAAGCTTGGATTTAAATATTTCTTTTCACCTAAAACAACAATTAATTACCCTCATGAAAAAGGTGAGTTAAGCCCTCGTTTTCGCGGTGAACACGCTCTTCGAAGGTATCCTAATGGTGAGGAACGGTGCATCGCATGCAAGCTTTGCGAAGCAATTTGTCCCGCGCAGGCGATTACTATTGACGCTGAACCACGAGAAGATGGGAGTAGGCGCACAACCAGGTATGATATAGATATGACTAAATGTATTTATTGTGGTTTTTGCCAAGAAGCATGCCCAGTTGATGCGATCGTAGAGGGACCAAACTTCGAATTTTCCACGGAAACGCGCGAAGAATTATTTTATGACAAAGAGAAATTATTAGCAAATGGCGACAGGTGGGAGTCTGAAATTGCTAAAAATTTAGAAATGGATGCACCTTACCGATGAGTAATGCTAAAAATCCATATGAACAGATGGTAAAGTTTGTGGCTAAGGAATAAAAAATTGAATATTCTTATTATAACTTTTTATCTGTTTTCACTAAGCGCAATTGCTGGTGGACTGATGACAGTGATTAGTCGAAATCCGGTACACTCAGTTTTATGGCTTATACTGGCTTTTATTTCGTCTGCTGGGTTGTTTGTTCTACTTGGTGCAGAATTTTTAGCTATGCTTCTGATTATTGTTTATGTGGGAGCTGTTGCTGTCTTATTTCTTTTTGTAGTTATGATGCTTGACGTTGATTTTTCCACTTTAAAAGCAGAAATGGCGGGTTATCTCCCCATTGCGCTACTAATAGGTGTGGTTTTGGTAATGCAGCTAGGTATGGCATTTGGAGTTTGGTCTTATGCAGAGACTGCACTAGGCGCTCGTGAGGTTCTCGCAAACTCTGAACATCACAACACAAAGGCACTTGGCCTGATTTTGTACGATAGATATTTTATTTTATTCCAGCTGTCCGGACTAATACTATTAGTAGCAATGATTGGAGCGATCGTTCTTACATTACGCCATCGAAAAAATGTAAAAAGACAGAATATTTTATCTCAAATATATCGAGACCCTGATAAATCTGTTGAAATTAGAGATGTAAAACCCGGTCAAGGTTTGTGAACAAACCAAGATTAAGATAAGGGATAAAATAATATGATAGGCATAGAGCATTATCTTACTACTGCTTCGATACTTTTCGTTATCGGGATCTTTGGGCTTTTTCTCAATCGAAAAAACGTTATAATTCTTTTAATGTCTATTGAGCTAATGTTATTAGCTGTAAATATAAATCTAGTTGCATTTTCTAGCTACCTTGGGGATTTGGTCGGGCAGGTTTTTACACTGTTCATTCTTACTGTTGCAGCCGCAGAGGCTGCTATTGGTCTCGCTATAATAGTGAGTTTTTTCCGTAACCGGGGAACGATTGCGGTTGAAGACGTAAATGTGATGAAGGGCTAACCTCAATGGAAGTGTTTGTCATTTTTTCCCCCCTAGTTGGGGCCATTCTAGCAGGTTTTGGTTGGAAAATTATCGGTGAAAAAGTAACTCTAATTTTGGCTACCTCATTACTTTTCTTGGCATGTTTTGTCAGTTGGTTTCTTTTTCTAGATTTTGATGGCGAACTAAGAATAGTACAAATTTTTAAATGGATGAGTTCGGGGTCTCTTGAGGCTTATTGGGCTATTCGTTTTGATCGTCTAACCGCAATCATGTTGATCGTCGTAACTACTGTTTCTGCATTAGTTCATCTGTATAGCTTTGGATACATGGATCACGATCCCAACTGGACTAATAATGAAACATATAAACCTCGCTTTTTTGCATATTTATCGTTCTTTACATTTGCAATGTTAATGTTGGTGACTTCGGATAATTTACTGCAAATGTTTTTCGGATGGGAGGGTGTTGGCGTAGCATCCTATTTACTCATCGGCTTCTACTATAAAAAACCCACCGCTAACGCTGCGGCAATAAAAGCGTTTGTAGTAAATAGAGTTGGTGATTTTGGATTTGCACTAGGTATCTTTGGAATATTTTATTTAAGTGGCAGCATTCAATTTTCTCATGTTTTTGCATCAGCGCAAGGCCTTGCCGATAAAGAAATAGTTTTCTTATGGACTGAATGGAATGCTGCCAATTTAATAGCATTTCTTCTATTTGTCGGGGCGATGGGGAAATCTGCTCAGCTCTTTCTCCATACTTGGCTTCCAGACGCAATGGAAGGGCCAACTCCCGTTTCGGCACTAATTCACGCTGCTACGATGGTAACTGCTGGTGTTTTCCTCGTTTGTCGTATGTCGCCACTTATGGAATTTGCGCCCAACGCAATGGCCTTGATAACGTTCATAGGTGCTACTACTGCTTTTTTTGCTGCTACTATCGGTCTCGTACAGAACGATATCAAAAGAGTTATTGCATATTCGACCTGCTCACAACTTGGATATATGTTTGTAGCCGCTGGTTCTGGAGTATATTCCGCGGCAATGTTTCATTTATTCACACATGCATTTTTTAAGGCACTTTTATTTCTCGGAGCAGGGTCGGTTATACATGCTATGCATCACGAGCAAGATATGAGAAATTATGGTGGTCTAAGTAAAAAAATTCCCTATACCTTTGCCGCTATGATGATTGGGACATTAGCAATAACTGGAGTCGGTATTCCTCTGACGCATTTTGGTTTTGCTGGTTTCCTGTCAAAAGACGCCATAATCGAAAGTGCTTACGCAGCCTCTCTAGGTGGTTACTCCTTTTGGATGTTGGTTATTTCGGCTTTGTGTACATCTTTTTACAGTTGGAGGCTCATTTTTATGACCTTTTATGGTAATCCCCGAGGAGATTTACATACTTATAATTCAGCTCATGAAAGTCCCAAAATAATGCTCGTGCCATTGGCCATTTTATCTTTGGGTGCAATATTTTCAGGAATGATTTGGTATAAAAGTTTCTTTGGAGATCACTATAGCGTAAATAAATTTTTTGGCATTGAATCGGAAGTATTTCATTCAGACTATAAAAGTGAGGAAGATCAAAGCAAATCTGACGTAGCGATTGAAAATTTATCAAGTGCTATTGCAAGTGTGGAGCTTAGTCATGATGCAAAAACATCGATCACTTACTCGTCCAATCACACACCATCAGGTGCGATTTACATGGCTCCTAATAACCATATATTAGATGAAGCACATCATGTTCCTATATGGGTTAAATTAAGTCCTTTTATGGCTATGTTGGTTGGATTTTTACTTGCCTATACCTTTTACATATGGCGTAAAGATTTGCCAAAAAAATTAGCTGATAATCAAAGGTACTTATATCTTTTCCTACTCAACAAATGGTATTTTGACGAGATTTATGACTTACTTTTTGTTCGATCTGCAAAGTCTCTCGGCCGCCTTTTATGGCAGAAGGGTGATGGTCAGGTAATAGATGGATTTATAAATAATCTTTCAATGGTAATTATTCCATTACTTACGAAGTTAGCTGGACGCGCTCAGTCAGGATATATTTTCACTTACGCGTTCGCCATGGTTCTTGGAATAGTTATTCTTATAACGTGGATGACGCTGGGTTCAGGTAGCTAATATGGATTATTTTTTGCTATCCATAGTGACCTTCATACCCGCCATATCGGCACTTATTTTGCTATTGGTAGCAAGAGGTAATGATCATGCTGCCGCTTTAGTTGCGAAGAGATTTGCTCTTTTTGCAACTGGTGTAACTTTCTTTGTTTCTTTGTTTATTGTTGCTCAATTCGACCCCGAAAATACTAGTTTTCAGATGGTTGAAGAGACTGACTGGATAATGGGTTTTAAATATAAGTTGGGCGTTGATGGAATAAGTATCCTCTTTGTTATGCTTACAACTTTTATGATGCCACTTGTTATATGGGCGAGTTGGGGTGTTGAAGCTCGTGTTAAAGAATATATGATTTCTTTCTTATTGCTCGAAACACTCATGTTAGGTGTTTTTATGGCATTAGATTTAGTGCTCTTCTATCTATTCTTCGAGGCTGGCCTTATTCCAATGTTTTTAATAATTGGTATTTGGGGTGGGGCTAACAGAGTTTATGCGTCGTTTAAATTTTTTCTTTATACCCTTTTAGGATCAGTTCTAATGCTTATCGCGATGGTCGTGATGTATGCTGAATCTGGCACAACGGATATTCAATCTTTAATGTCGCACCAGTTCTCTTATAATAATTTTGGTCTGTTTGGTTTCCAGATTTTAGGGGGGACTCAAACCCTTTTATTCCTAGCTTTTTTTGCAAGTTTTGCTGTTAAGATGCCCATGTGGCCCGTACATACATGGTTGCCAGATGCCCACGTCCAAGCGCCCACCGCCGGATCAGTGGTGCTGGCTGCTATATTACTGAAGATGGGTGGATATGGCTTTTTAAGATTTAGCCTACCCATGTTTCCTGTTGGCTCGTATATAATGACTGATTTTGTTCTTTGGTTGTCAGTGATTGCTATCGTTTACACGTCACTAGTTGCTTTGGTTCAGAGTGATATTAAGAAATTAATTGCGTACTCTTCCGTTGCTCATATGGGGTACGTCACTATTGGAATTTTTGCTGCCAATCAACAGGGTATTGATGGTGCTATTTTCCAAATGCTCAGTCATGGATTTATTTCTGGAGCACTGTTTCTTTGTGTTGGTATAATTTATGATAGGATGCATACGCGTGAAATAGATGCGTATGGGGGCTTAGTGAATAGAATGCCCGCTTACGCACTAATTTTCATGTTTTTCACAATGGCTAATGTTGGCCTTCCTGGGACCTCGGGGTTCGTGGGGGAGTTCCTTACGCTAGTGGGTATATTTAAAGTAAATACGTGGATTGCTTTACTTGCTACATCTGGTGTTGTGTTTTCAGCGGCATATGCTCTCTGGTTATATCGTCGTGTAATGATGGGAGATCTAATTAAGGAGGCCTTGCGCACAATTCAGGATATGTCCTTACGAGAAAAAGCAGTATTCGCACCTCTAATTGGAATGACTTTGTTATTGGGCGTGTATCCTGTCCTTGTTCTTGACTTGATCGGTCCCTCAGTACAAACCTTGGTGGAGAATTATAATTCGGCTCTTTCTATCGCTGGAATAAATGGCGATGCAATGATTGCATCACATTAACGGAGCAAACTTAACATGATTCATAACGATTTAAATCTAATATTGCCTGAAATAGTTTTGTCTATTTTCGCCATGCTTATTTTACTAATTGGTGTTTATCGAGGTCAGGATAAAAAAACGGCAATCTTAACCTTTTCAACTGCGGGGCTAATGTTCGTTCTCGGAGTATGGATGATAATAGATACTTCACTTAGTGAGACTGCTTTTAATAACATGTTTATTAGTGACGCATTTTCCAGATATGCAAAGGCACTTATTCTACTTTCTTCAGCTGCTGTTCTCGTTATGAGTTTAGGATATATGCTTCGGCATAATTTAGGACGTTTTGAATATCCCATTTTAATAATTTTTTCGGTCGTTGGAATGATGTTTATGGTTTCTGCTAATGATCTTATGGTGCTGTATTTGGGTTTAGAATTGCAGTCTTTGGCTCTTTATGTGGTCACTTCAATGAGGCGTGAGAGCCTCAAATCTACAGAAGCTGGTATGAAATATTTTGTACTAGGGGCATTATCGTCCGGCTTATTACTTTACGGGGCTTCTTTGATATATGGATATTCAGGATCAACAAACTTTCAAGCTATTATTGCGTCATTGGATAGTAGCAGCGTTAGCCTCGGTCTTATGTTTGGAATGATATTATTAGTTGCAGGGCTTGCTTTTAAAATTTCGGCAGTACCATTTCATATGTGGACACCAGATGTTTATGAGGGTTCCCCAACTCCAATTACTGCTTTTTTATCAACCGCTCCTAAAATTGCTGCAATGGCCCTTTTTGCACGAGTTGTATGTGATGCCTTTTATGTTTTGATTTATGACTGGCAGCAAGTTGTTGCCATTATGTCTGTCCTTTCAATGTTTGTTGGGGCAATTGCTGCGATTGGACAAACAAACATTAAGCGTTTGATGGCTTACTCGTCTATTGCTCATATGGGATATGCGCTGATTGGACTTGCCTCAGGTACCGTTTTGGGTCTTCAAGCAATGTTAGTTTATATGGCGATATATGTAGTAATGAATATTGGCACCTTCGCTTTTATAATGTCTATGGAGAGAGATGGGCAGCCGGTAACCGATATTGGGTCTTTGACACAATTAGGGGTAAATCAGCCTGGCAGGGCGTTAGCTATGCTGGTGCTCCTTTTTAGCCTTGCTGGTGTGCCTCCGCTTGTGGGTTTTTTTGGAAAGCTGTATGTTTTGCGGGCAGCTTATGATGCAGGATTGATTTGGTTAGCTGTTATGGGCGTACTAGCTTCTGTGATTGGGGCTTACTACTATCTGAGACTTGTGTATTTGATGTACTTTGGCGAGAAGCAAGATGCGTCTCTAGATGTTGTAAAGTCACCAGTATTGTCAGGCTTTGCCGCAACGGCTGCAGTTGTAATGGTTGTTGGAATTATAAATCTTTTTGGAATAGAGTCTGCTGCGAATTTAGCGGCTAGTTCTTTGGTGAATTAGGTATAAAAATTTCTTACGAAATAATAGTATTGGATAAAATTGATAGTACGATGTTGGAGGCTCGTAGGCGTATTACGAGCCTATCTGATAAAACGTGGGTATTCGCTCATATCCAAACTGATGGTAAAGGGCGGAGGGGAAGGGTGTGGATAGACCCGAGAGGAAACTTTGCATGTACATGTGTCTTTTTCCCGAAGACAGCCATAGATAAATTTGCTTTGAGCTCTTTTACGGCTGCTTTATCATTGTATGACAGTTTGGATTACTTTGGCCAGAGTAAAGCTAATATATCGATAAAATGGCCAAATGATATATTGTTGAATGAAAAAAAGGTTGCGGGAATACTTTTGGAAACGATAGCCCTCGGTCAAAATAAAGCTGCCCTATCGATCGGTTTTGGGGTCAATTTACTATCATATCCTGAGACTTCAGAGCTGGAAGAAAATGCCTTCAGTCCTACATCTTTTTTAGCAGAGACTGGGATTACATTAGACCCTATTGATTTGTTAAAAAACCTTGCGCTTAATTTTTCAAAGTATGAGGGGACTTTAAAAGCAAAGGGGTTTTCTGAATTAAGAAATATCTTGTTAAGCCGTATTCACAAGCTGGGTGACCAAATTGTCGTAAAGACGACTAATGCGACATTTAATGGGCGTTTTCTTGATATTAATTTGGATGGGCATTTGATTTTGAAAACAGGGCGGACTACACGGTCCATAGCGGCAGCTGATGTTTATTTTGAATAGAAAGGCTTTGGATGCTTTTAGCAATTGATTGTGGAAATACGAATACGGTTTTTTCTATTTGGGACGGCAATGAATTTATTGCCACCTGGAGAACTGCGACTGAGCATCAAAGGACAGCTGACCAGTATTATGTTTGGCTATCATCTTTAATTACATTGAACAAAATTAAGGTTAGTATTAGCGATGTTATAATTTCATCAACTGTTCCTCGAGTAGTTTTTAATTTAAGAGTACTTGCTGACCGTTACTTCGGGACTAGGGCAATGGTAGTGGGTAGGCCAGAGTGTAAGCTTCCGCTTAGTGTTAGGGTTGATAGCGGAGCAGGAGTAGGGCCAGATAGATTAGTCAACACTGTTGCTGGATATGATCTATTTGGTGGAAATTTGATTATAATTGATTTTGGTACTGCTACAACATTTGATGTGGTGGATAATGATGGGGCTTATATCGGTGGAGTAATAGCTCCAGGTGTAAATTTGTCATTAGAGGCTCTACATCAAGAAGCTGCGGCACTTCCTCACGTCGATATTGCAAGGCCAGAGAAAGTTATTGGGACTAATACAGTAATGTGCATGCAATCAGGCGTTTTTTGGGGCTATATTGGATTGGTAAAAGAAATTTGTGCACGCATTAAAATTGAGCATAGATCAACAATGAAAATAGTTTCTACTGGTGGACTGGGGCCTTTATTTCAATCAGCTGAAAAGGTATTTGATGAGTGGAAAGATGATCTAACTATGCATGGTTTGCGTTTGATTTTTGAACACAATGAGAAATTAGCAATCAAATGAGCGAGAATCATTTAATTTATATGCCGCTTGGTGGGGCAGGTGAAATTGGATTAAACTCGTATGTCTACGGTTATGGCATACCCGAAAAAGAGCGTTTCATCATTGTAGATTTAGGCGTTTCATTTCCAGATATGGAAACTACTCCCGGGGTCGATTTAATTCTACCAGATATAACATGGATAAGGGAGCGTCGTGATCGGCTGGAGGGAATTTTGATTACCCATGCGCATGAGGATCATATTGGTGCCGTAGGGCACTTGTGGGAGGAGTTGCGTGTACCTGTATATTGTAGAGCATTTACCGCCCACATTGCACGACTAAAGATGAATGACGCTCTATTGTCTGAAAATTCAGTTCGTACGGTAAAAGCATGGCCTAAAATGACAAAATTGGGACCCTTTGAGGTGGGATTTGTGCCTGTTTCACATTCTATACCGGAAAGTAGCAGCCTGGTTATAGATACCCCCGCAGGTCGAATTGTTCATACCGGTGACTTTAAAATTGACAAGACACCTGGTGTGGGTGAGCCATTTGACAGAAAAGTTTGGCATGATATTTCGAAAGACGGTGTAAAAGCGCTTATTTGTGACAGCACAAATGTGTTTTCGAAACAGGAGGGGCGGTCGGAGGCATCCATCAGCATGCCTTTAGAGGATCTTATAGAAAATGCCAAAAGGCTTGTTGTGGCTACAACGTTCGGCTCTAATGTTGCTAGATTAAAAACCCTTGCTGAGGCGGGTGTAAAAGCTGGTCGCTCGGTATGCCTTCTTGGGCGAGCCATGCGAAGAATGATAGATGCGTCAGTTGACACAGGTGTCTTGAGTGACTTTCCTTCGCTCATTAGCCCTGAGGATGCTCTACAGGTACCACGTGAAAACCTCTTACTATTGGCAACGGGATCCCAAGGAGAGCGTAGGGCTGCTACAGCTCAGCTAGCTAATGGAAAATATAGAGGATTTTCGTTGCAGGAGGGTGACCTCTTTATATTTTCCTCCAAGACAATACCTGGAAATGAAAAAGGCGTTTCTAGAATAATTAATCAATTTTCAGAGATGGGAGTTGATGTTGTTGAGGATGAGTCGGGTCTTTATCATGTGTCTGGCCATGCAAACCGACCTGACTTAAAGGAAATGCATAAAATTATTCAGCCACAATTTCTTATACCAATGCATGGAGAGCATCGGCACTTGCGAGAACATTCCAAGTTGGCCTCCGAGAATGGGCTTGCATCAATCGTTTGTCCTAATGGCAATTTTTTAAATTTATCTTCTAATGAGCCAAAAATTTTTAATAAAATAGAGGTTGGGCGAGTATTTTTAGATGGAAGCTCTAAGGTCACTTCAACAGATGGTATAGTAAGGGATCGTATACGCATGGCCGTAAACGGTTTGGTTGTTGTTAGCGTACTTCTTGATGAAAACGATGACCTTATTGGAGACCCTTGGTGTGAAACAAAGGGTTTACCTATTGTTACAAATTCAAATGCGCCTTTAGTTGATTGTTTAGAAGAGGACCTGAGTCAATTGATTGGTAGGATTGAGCCAGATGTGCTCTTGGATAATGAGCAGTTAGAAGAGGTAGTTAGACGAGGGGCTAGGCATACATGCAAGTCAGAAATAGGAAAAAAGCCAGAAGTCTCAGTTGTAATTAGCAGATTAGTTTAAAGTAGAACTTTAACTATTTGAAAAGTATATATAGTATAGTTTAAGCAGTAAGTCTCTCCACGAAACTTTTGGTAATAAAATTTGGTAGCTCAAATTCATTGTCTGCTTCTGATGAATTAGCTGGTTTATTATGATTTGTCACGTCGGACTTGGACAAACCATAAGTAGGCTTATTACCTTTTACATTTGTTTTGCCTTGGGGAGTGTTTTTAAGCTCCTTTTTATTAGCTTTTTTCTCGTCACTAAGTATCTTAACGAGAGAATAACTATCATTTATCGGAATTTCGAGCTGAATTAGCTTTTCGATAGCCTTAAAGTTTTTCTCGTCTCGCGGTGTAGAGATCATTAATGCTTTCCCATTACGACCTGCTCGTCCTGTTCTGCCAATACGATGAACATAATCTTCTGCATTGGTTGGTACGTCAAAATTATAAACATGGCTTACGCTTGGAATATCTAATCCGCGAGCTGCTACATCGGATGCTACAAGAAATTGAAGAGATCCAGTTCTGAAATCCTCAAGTGTGTCAGTTCGATGTTTCTGATCTAAATCTCCGTGAATTGGTGCTGCATTAAATCCGTATTTTTTTAATGATTTTGCACAGATGTCCACGTCACTCTTACGATTGCAAAATATAATTGCATTTTTACAAACCTTCCCTTCGTTAAGTATCATGTCTCGCAAAACTTTTCGTTTTTCAGTACCCTCACGATCTTTTCGTGATGGCTTAAATAAAACTACGCTTTGCTTAATAGTTTCGGAAGCGGATGCCTGTCGAGCGACTTCTACACGCAAGGGTGCCGATAAAAAAGTATTGGTTAACCTTTCTATTTCAGCGGCCATTGTTGCGGAAAAAAATAGTGTTTGACGGGTAAAAGGGGTCAGATTGAAAATACGCTCGATATCAGGTATAAACCCCATATCTAACATTCTATCCGCCTCATCAACGACCATAATTTGAACCCCAGTAAGCAGCAATTTACCGCGTTCAAAATGATCCAAAAGGCGTCCTGGAGTAGCAATTAACACGTCTACACCCTTGTCTATTAGTTGGTCTTGCTCTTTGAACGATACTCCACCAATCAGTAATGCTTTAGTAAGCTTCAAATTCTTTGAATATAGTTCAAAGTTTTCGGCTACCTGAGCCGCCAATTCTCTAGTTGGGCAAAGAACAAGTGATCTTGGCATGCGAGCTCTGGCCCGTCCACGAGCTAATAAATGAATCATTGGCAACGTGAAACTTGCCGTTTTACCTGTGCCTGTTTGGGCAATACCCAATACATCCTTGCCCTCTAGTGCTGCGGGGATTGCTTGTAACTGAATTGGCGTCGGCTCTTTGTAGCCAACGTCTTCAATCGCATTCAGGATTTTTGGGTTTAATTTTAGATCTGAAAATATCGCCATAAATAAATTACGTTTTATTCAGAGCGCAGGCGGTAAATAAATAGTTTCAATAACTTTGGTTCCTGATAAGTCCATTTTGCGGGGTAATATCCAAAAATAAAGTAAAGGTCAATCTTGACCCTAAAAAAGATACTAATTTGTAAGTGTGAGCTCTTTTGTTTTAGATATCTTTACGGCAGGATAGTCTCGGGCTATTCGATCAAAGTCCCATTGCAACCTTGAGAGAAAGACACCATCCCCATCGCTATCTAAGGCCACGTGTTGTTTATTCTCAGAATAAAGTTTATCTAATTCTTGCTTTTCGCCCGAAATCCAACATGCCGATTTGAACTGGCTCACCTCAAAGCGCACGGGCAATCCGTACTCCATTTTTATACGGCTCTCAAGCACTTCAAATTGTAGTGGTCCAACGACACCGACAATATATCCAGACCCGTAAGTCGGTTTAAATATTTTTGCAGCACCTTCCTCGGCAAATTGAAAAAGTGCTTTTTCTAGATGTTTCGTCTTCATAGGATCTAGTGACAAACAATTCTGTAAAAGCTCAGGGGCGAAGGAAGGAATCCCTTTGACCTGCAATAATTCACCTTCTGTGAGAGTATCGCCTATTCGTAATTGTCCATGATTAGGGATGCCTATAATGTCGCCCGCCCATGCTTCCTCCGCAAGTGATCTGTCTGAGGCCAGGAAGAGCACAGGGTTTGATACTGCCATAACTTTTTTTGTTCGTACGTGGGTAAGTTTCATTCCTCGCTTAAAGTGTCCTGATGCCAGACGCACGAACGCCACCCTATCGCGATGCTTTGGATCCATATTAGCCTGCACCTTAAATACGAAGCCGGATACTTCTTTTTCTGACGGTTTTATTGGCCTTGGAACCGCTGATTGTATTTGTGGAACTGGCCCAAAATTTGCAATTCCTTTCATCAGTTCTTTTACACCAAAACTGTTCATTGCGGATCCGAACCAAATAGGTGTCAGATGCCCTTCGAGTAATGATTGTGTGTCAAGCGGGGGTAGAAGCTCTTTCGCCATTTCAACTTCCTCTACCAGCTTTTTTTTGAGTTCACTTGGAATATATTTGTCTATTTCCGGATCATTTAGACCTTTAATTTTAATACTTTCACCCAGACGGTTTTTATCGGCCCTATCCATTAACTCAAGCCTATCATTTATTAGATCGTAGCAACCTAAAAAACTTGACCCCATTCCAATTGGCCAACTGGCTGGGGTGACGTCTATTGCTAAGTTTTCTTGTATCTCATCGATAATTTCAAAGGTATCTCGGCTTTCACGATCCATTTTATTGCAAAAGGTAAATATGGGTAAATCCCTCAACCGGCAAACTTCAAACAGCTTTCTAGTTTGGCTTTCTACGCCTTTTGCCCCATCAATCACCATAATGGCCGAGTCTACCGCTGTTAATGTTCTGTAGGTATCCTCAGAGAAATCACTGTGTCCGGGGGTATCAACCAAATTGTATCTATAACTATCAAAATCAAATGACATTGCTGACGCTGATACAGATATTCCCCGATCTTTTTCCATTTGCATGAAATCTGACCTAGTTCGCCGTGCTTCGCCTTTTGCTCGAACTTGCCCCGCTAATTGAATAGCACCTCCGTACAAGAGAAATTTTTCGGTGAGTGTTGTTTTACCTGCATCGGGATGGGAAATAATAGCAAAAGTTCTTCTGCGAAAAACTTCGTTATCATGTGTGATTGAGGTATTAGGATTACTAGACATTAAATTGCGATAACTTACGGTAATTTAAAAGGCAACCCAATCAAAGAATTCTATAGCATAGATTATTTTTTTTAACAGCAGATTTATAGAAAGCATTTTGAATGCAGACCGTATTTGGAAAATACTTTCAAAATAGGAGCAGGTTGCACGTTAGTTATATCCCTGTTAAATTTCTGTCGTTGTTTTGGATTAAGTTTTACAGAGGTTGTTTTTTGACGAAAACCTTAATTCCGCGTTTAGAAGTTAAGTCACTTACCAAAGTATACAATAATACTAAAGTAATAGATGATATTTCATTAAGCGTTTTCCCTGGACAAATAACTTGTCTTTTGGGCCCATCTGGTTGTGGGAAATCTACAATTCTTAGAATGATTGCTGGTGTCGAAAATCAATCTTCTGGAGAAGTTTGGGTCGATGGTCAAATGGTGTGTGACTCTGGGTTTAGTGAGCCACCGGAGAAACGTTACATTGGCCTGATTTTTCAGGACTTTGCCTTATTTCCTCATATGACTGTTTGGCAAAATGTTGGATTTGGTATAGCTAAAACCAGTGAAAACATTAGAGAGAAGGCTTATGACCTTCTTTCAAAGGTTGGCCTGAGTTCGAAATGTGATAATTATCCCCATGAACTGTCTGGTGGTGAGCAACAACGCGTTGCTCTTGTTCGTGCACTTGCGCCTAAGCCTCGTATAATGCTTATGGATGAGCCATTTTCTGGTTTAGACAAGCGTCTTCGAGACGATATTAGAGATGAAACTTTAGAGATTTTGAAATCAGAGGAGACTGCAGTTCTGCTGGTTACCCATGAGCCTGAGGAGGCTATGAAAATGGCTGATGAAATAGCATTAATGAGAAGTGGAAAAATTGTTCAGATGGGTGCGCCGTACAATCTATATAATGCTCCAGTGGACCGAGCTGCTGTAGCATTTTTCTCTGATGCAAATATTATAAAATCTAAGGTAAACGGTGCACTGGCAAATTCACCATTTGGTCAGTTTTTTGCACCTGGATTAGCTGATGGCACCCATGTAGAGATTGTCATCAGACCTCAGCATGTTAGAATAGATTTTGATAGAGAGGGGAAAGGCCCTTTACCTACAGTTTCGATGGGTATTGCAGCTAGAGGTTGCGTCGTGCGTGCTAGATTTCTCGGAAATGAAAGCCTGGTGGAATTTAGAATGGATTTCGACAATAGTATTTTTAAAGTTACGGTCCCAAGTGTATTTTTACCAAAAGTTGGTCAGCCCTTATGGCTTACTGTCCCACGAGATCGATGTTTTGTTTTCCCTGAATAGTAAAATATAGAACAAAAAAAACTATTTTATTGTGTTGCCTCTTTGATAACTGAGCATTAACAACTAAATATGATAGATGAAACAAGAGGGTGAATAGCCCTCAGAGTAAAAGGATCGTTGAGATGCTTAACAATATTGGACTTCCTGGTATCTTACTTATTGCGGTAGTTGTACTGGTGCTATTTGGCCGTGGTAAAATAAGCTCGTTGATGGGTGAGGTTGGTAAAGGTATTACAGCATTTAAAAAAGGTGTTGATGACAGTAAAAAAGGCCTTGAAGAGGAAACTTCAGAGACTGCTAAGGACATTACGCCAGAGACCGAAAAAGATAAGGTCTAGTTCCAATGTTTGACTTAGGTTGGACCGAGCTACTTCTTATCGGAATAGTCGCTCTAATAGTAGTCGGGCCAAAAGAACTTCCTGTACTGTTCAGGAAGGCAGGGCAATTCGTCGGTAAAATTAGAGGGATGGCTCGTGAATTTTCGCGAGCTATGAATAGTGCTGCAGATGACGCTGGTGTAGGGGATATATCATCGACAATTCGTTCTGCAGCCAACCCTCTAAAATCTAGTGTTGATGCAGTGAAAAATGCTGCGACAGAATACGCGACTTACGATCCCGAAACAGAGACGGGTCGATTAGCTGGCGAGCGAGCTGAACAGGCTAAGAAAATAAGAGAGCACGCAGAAAAAAAAGCCAAAGATAATTTGCATAATGAAAAGGTTCAAAATTCGGATAAAAAGGGATCAACAAAGCGAAAATCAGCAAAAGCTAAAAAAACGAGCAGTCTGAAGGATTGAAGACAAGGTAATGGCAGCAGATGATGACATACAAGATAGCTCAGCTCCGCTTATTGAGCATTTAGCGGAGTTACGTCAGAGATTAATTTATTCTTTTGTCGCATTTATCATTGGTATGATAATCTGCTTCACAATTTGGAACCCCATTTTTGACTTTTTAACGCATCCGTTGTGCTCTGCCATGGCGCTTCGAGGGCACTCAGACTGTGGTCTTATACTAATAAAGCTGCAAGAAGGTTTTTTTGTGGCTATCTCAATTTCCCTATTGGGAGGTTTAGTTTTATCGTTCCCTTTAATTGGTTTTCAAATGTGGCGCTTTGTAGCCCCAGGATTGTATAAAACTGAGAAAAACGCCTTTTTACCGTTTATTATAGCATCGCCATTTATGTTTTTTCTCGGTGCTGCGTTCGCATATTATGTAGTTACTCCATTGGCTTTTGATTTCTTTTTAGGCTTTCAGCAAACTGGAAGTGTCTTAAATGAAGAAAACGTTAATAATGCAGCAGCAGGAATTGCATTTCAGGGATCAGCTCAAGAGTATCTAAGCTTAACAATAAAATTTATAGTAGCTTTCGGTATGTGTTTTCAGTTGCCTGTTTTGTTGACTTTAATGGGTAAAGCAGGGCTAGTGAGCTCTGAGGGCCTTGGGAATGTTAGAAAGTATGCAGTTGTAGCGATACTGGTTTTGGCCGCGCTCGTCACGCCACCCGATGTCATTACTCAGGTAATTCTTTTCGTCGTGGTTTATGGGCTATACGAAGTGTCTATCTTTCTTGTTTCACGTGTTGAGAAGAAACGAGAACAGAAGCTTAAAGAAGAGGGCTTTTACGATGACGAAGGCGATTTTGATGATCCTATTTTGAAAGAATTCGATGAAGACAGAAAAGAGTGATCAGTTTGAAAGAATTGCCGAGGCTTTAGAGCGGCTAGCGCCGAAAAAAAAAGATTTTCCTGATTTTGATGAATTCTCAGCGTTTATGTGGCACAAAGCTCCGGATTATCTCGAGCCGGTAGAAATAACGAACGCGATTGATATTTCATTACTCAGAGGTATTGATCAAGTAAGTGATATTTTACTGAACAATACAAGGCAATTTGCGCATGGTTTTCCAGCTAATAATGCGTTGCTTTGGGGTGCACGTGGTATGGGGAAGTCTTCATTAGTGAAAGCCGTACACGCAAAAATAAATTTAGAAGTCTGTAATCTGAAGATAGTTGAATTGCAGCGGGATGATTTGGGATCAGTCAGTAGGCTTTTAAAAGTTCTTAGAGTCCTCCCATTTAAGTTTATACTATTCTGCGATGATTTGAGCTTTAGTTATGATGATCAAAATTATAAATCGTTAAAAGCAATATTAGATGGCGGTTTAGAGGGTAGGCCAGAAAATGTTTTATTTTATGCTACATCTAACAGGAGACATCTGATGCCTAGAGATATGATTGAAAATGAACGGTCATCTTCGATAAATCCGTCGGAAGCTGTTGAAGAAAAAATTTCTTTGTCAGATCGTTTTGGTTTATGGTTGGGGTTTCATCCTTGTTCTCAAGATGAATATTTTGATATTATTGAAGCCTATACACAACATTATAATCTAAAGATTGATCGTGTAGAACTGGAAGCTAAGGCAACTGAATGGGCTCGTACTCGCGGATCTCGCTCTGGAAGAGTTGCTTGGCAGTTTTTTCTTGATCTGGCTGGACGGCATAGCTTAGCCATAAAATAGCACTGTGGTGCTGAATAATTAATCTTTGTTTAGATAATTTAATGGGTCTATACTCTCAAAACCTTCTCGAATTTCAAAGTGAAGATATGGAGGATCTCCTTCAGGAATCTCTCCTAATACTTCTCCGCGAATAACACTCTGATTGGTAGAGACTTGAATGTTTGTAAGGTTTGCGTAGACCGTTAAAATATTTTTGGGATGTTTAAGAACAACAATTGCGATTTGATTTGTGTCCTCAGTTACCGTAGCCACTACTCCAGTATCTGCTGCAACTACTCTGGTACCCGGTTGAGCGGTAAAGTCGATTCCATCATTTTTATTCTTTGAATATTCTCTGATTATTAATCCCTCTATGGGATAAGCCATACGTCCACTTTCGGGCACTGATATTGGATTGTTAGATGCTTCTGTTGACTCTTGCTTGGCAATATTGCGGGGTTGCGGTTTTTTGGAGCTAGGCGGAGGTGGAGCCAAAGAAGTAATTTCTTCTTTTTTCAAACTTTTTTCGATTTTACTTTCAACCAAAGGAACAATGAGAATCTGTCCTTCTCTAACTGAATAGTCGCTATCCAGTCCATTCCAATCAGCTAAAGATCGAACTGAGATATTGTAAAGACGAGATATAATAAATGCCGTTTCTCCTCGCACAACTTTATGCTTTACGGGGTCTACTAAGTTTTTTGTATCAGATGAAGTCGGGTTAGTGCGCTTATTATCAGAGCCACCGACTATTTTTATAGCGGTATCGGCGAGTTCTAGTATGTTGAGATCTTTTGAAAGCGTCGTTTCCTCTATCTTTTCACTTTCAGCGAAATCTTGTTCGATGTTAGTAGAAATCTTAGGAAGTGCGAGTACTTCACCGTTACGTAGTCTTTGTCCCTGTGCCAAACCGTTATATCTAGCTAGGTCGCTTTCGTCCTGTCCGAGCCGTCTAGCCATAGTTTCAATAGTATCTCCTCTTCTGGCGATAGCTACTTGATATGTAGGATAATTAATTATGCCTAGTTCGTTTGCTTTAGGTCTAGATTGAGTGGCTTGTAAGGCTGCATCGGAGGTATCGAAAGAATTACCACGAAAATCAAAATCAAAATTACTCAAAGGTGAGTTCGCACATGCACTTAAACTCCCAAAAATAAATAGATAAAGAAAATATTTTAATTTGATTAATCTGGACCTATCCATTTAACGATTTCCAAGAACTATATTCTACAATATTTCTATACACAGATATCTTCTTCTCTTCCTTCGAGCAATGGTACAAAGCGCACATCGCATAAATCCTCATATTTAAAGTTTTTTTCTGTTCTCTCTACTCTAATTAGTTTTTGAATTTCATCGGATTGGCCCACCGGTATTACCATAATACCGCCAATCTTTAATTGATTAAGCAATGTTGGCGGGGGATCTTCAGCCGCAGCAGTTACAATTATTCTGTCAAACGGTTGTTGTTCAACGATTCCTTGGCTGCCATCACCCCAAACAGATGTAATGTTATTTAACTGTAAGTTTCTAAAAATTGCTGTAGCTTCCTCATAGAGCGGCTTGAACCTTTCAACGGAGTAAATTCTGCGGGCTAGTTTGCTTAATATGGCCGTTTGGTAACCCGATCCTGTGCCTATTTCCAAAATTTTATCACGATTAGTTATCCTCAACGCTTGCGTCATTAACCCTACAATTGATGGTTGGCTTATGGTTTGGCCGCACTCAATCGGAAGCGGAGTATCTTCATAGGCTCTTTGTGCAAACAAACCTTTAAGAAATTGCTCTCTATTAACAGTCTCTAGTGCCCTAAGTACATTATCATCAACTACTCCTTTTGAACGAATAGATAAAATAAACTGCATCTTTTGCTCATCATTGCTATTCATTAGTTCTCCTCAAAGTCAGCCATCCTATCAATAGCGGTTAGGTCTGCTCTCATTGGTGTTAAGGAAATGTAGCCTGATAAATTAGCCGCAACATCTGACTTTTGAGTGACCTTAACGTGTTGATTCCCACCTTTGATAAATAAAAACTTTTTTCCGCTATGAGTGTTAAATGGAGTTACTCCAAAAGTTGTATTCGGCCTCAATCCTTGGGGCACAACAGCGACCCCTTTTATAATTTCTGTCGGAGGAAAGTTTACGTTATAAAACACTTTATAATCGCCCTCAGTGTGCTTATCTCTATCAAGGATCTTATGAATAACACCCAAACCATTATGAATTGCTGGATTAAATGGATTGGACATCCTTTCTGACTCAGGACCTAAATATTGTGACAATGCGATGGAGGTAACTCCTTGAAGAGCTCCCTCCAGAGCGGCCCCAATAGTACCAGAGTAAAGCACATTTTCCGCAGAATTATTACCCCTATTTACTCCCGAAAGAACTAATGAAGGTGGATCTTTTTTCATGACATGATGTATTCCAGCAATGACGCAATCAGCTGGATACCCCGAAACTGAATAACGGTTTTTTGAAATTTCATCGAGACGCATGGGTTCATTGTAACTTACACAATGTGCAACCCCCGATCTTTCACTGGTTGGAGCAATGATAAAGATATTTTCTTCGTTTGTTAAACTCCTAGCTATTGTCTCTAGGACCTTTAAACCAGGGGCGTTAATTCCATCATCATTGGTAATAAGTATTCGCATTATCTCAGAGTAATTTTAGAAACTTTTGTAGGACGGAATTACCACTTATACAACAGTATCGTAATTAATAGAACCTATCGATCAAAAAGTGTTGCTAAAACACGCTGTGCCTCATTTTTAGGAGATAATAGGTTTTCTTTATTTTCTCCGGGAAAAAAACGGGCTCGCAAGGCAGTTTTCATTGGGGATGGTCTAAAAACAGTAACTTTCGGACCAAATTTTTTACATTCATTTGCCCATGATTGCACTAATGATATTTGCGCGCTTTTCGACGATCCGTATGCCCCATAGAATTTCTTGCCACTGCATGGATCATCAAAAAATAAAGCATCACCTTTTTTATTAATAAGGGGGCTTATAAAGTTAATAAGTAATGCGGTTGCAGTGACATTAGTAGAGATAGTTTTGTCCAAATCCCCTAAGTCAATTGTGTTCAGTGGACTTAATGGTGGCGCGTGAATTGCCGTATGTGCCCAAAAATCAATGCTGCCCCATTTTTCAAATATCGAAGTGAACAGCTGGCTCATTGCATCTCTATTTGTTATGTCCATTGGAGCTAATGTTGCAGTTCCATTTTTTAATTTTATTCTATCATCTAATTCTTCAAGTCCGCCAACGGTCCTAGCAACGGCTATTATGTGGTGATTTTCACTTAATTTTTCTGATAGTGCGGCTCCTAGCCCACGAGAAGCACCAGTAATTAAAGCTATTTTTTCAGTCACAGGGTCAGCTTTCAGATTTTATATTCAGTGATATTTTTGATTAGTTAAAAATTTAGTAGATTAATTCAATCGAATTCTTCTGTTTTATTCACATGTTTTCACTAATACTTCGTATTTCTCAATAATCCAGCCCAAAGCTCTTTCGGGGTTTTGCGCTTTAATAGATGCTATCATATCCTCAAATATTAATGCACTTTTACTAGCATCTATTTGAGGAATTGTATTTTCCCCTAAAATTGCCAGATAAGCAAAGAAGGTAATCGCAATTAGAAAAAGCCCACGAAGTATACCAAAAACAAACCCTAAGGCTTGATCAATTCGAGTAAGACGGGTTTTGTTTATCACAGTGCTTAAGAGTGGTGTGAAAAACGAAAAAATCAGCAGGCTTAGAGCAAATACGCTTGCGAATGCTGCAATTATAGCTAATTCGCAACTGTCGGCTAATATTGGCCCAAGTAAAGGAATTTCTTTTATTAAAGGAGTTGTTAAGGGCGCAAAAACAAAAGATATAATGGATGAAAAAACCCATCCCATTATTGCCATTATTTCCCTCGTCAGGCCGCGAGCATACGCAAGTATCGCTGAGATCAATACCATAACTATGACTATGCCATCTACAATGTTAAGGCTTTCCATTGCCCAATACCTCAGTTGTGCCTTTATATTTTTGCATCATATTTACAAAGTCGCGAAGATTGTTTGTCTCTCGAATATTTATTCCATTTATGGGATTTTTTTTGTTTCGCGTTGCAGTGATTGCCTCGCCAAATCCTAACTTTTGTGCCTCTTTTAACCTACTGTCCACTTGACTTACTTGCCGAACAGCTCCTGATAGACTGATTTCTCCAAAAACAACAGAGTTTACTGGAAAAATAACTTCTTCTCTTGCAGAAAAAATAGCGCCTGCTACTGCTAAATCTGCTGCTGGTTCATTTATTTTTATTCCACCCGCTATGTTCAAATAAACATCGAAGTTGGCAAAGCTAATACCGCAACGGGACTCCAATACAGCCAGGATCATTGATAAGCGGTTTCCGTCCCAACCTATAACATTTCGTCGCGGTTGGCTGAGTGTCGAGGGTGTAACTAGAGCCTGAAACTCGACTAAGATTGGTCTGGTCCCTTCAATACCGGCAAAAACTACCGAACCGGGTATATTTTTGCCTCTTTCCGATAAAAAAAGTTCTGAGGGGTTTTTTACTTGAGCTAACCCATCAGTTACCATTTCAAACACGCCAATTTCATCAACTGGCCCAAATCTATTTTTTACTGCTCTCAAAATTCTGAATTGATGGCCTCTCTCGCCTTCAAAATGCAGTACTGTATCTACCATATGTTCAACCACGCGAGGTCCAGCAATTTGGCCTTCTTTAGTTACATGCCCAACCATTATTACTGCAGTTCCAGTGCGTTTTGCATAATTGGTAAGCTCGAATGCTGCTGATCTTACCTGTGATACGCTTCCTGGTGCACTGTCTACAGTATCAGCCCAAATCGTCTGGATTGAGTCAATTATTACAAGATCTGGTTTTTCATCCTCAAAGGTTGTGAGTATATTTCTTAAATTAGTTTCTGAACCCAACCGTATCGGGGCGGTCGACAAACCTAAACGTTCCGCACGTAATTGTACTTGCGAACCTGCTTCTTCGCCAGATATGTATAAAACCTTTAGACCTGCTAAACCAAATTTAGCCGCTGCTTGCAGCAATATAGTCGATTTGCCGATACCGGGGTCGCCTGATAGCAATACTGCAGATGAACTTACGAGCCCGTTTCCAAGAACACGGTCAAATTCAGCAATGCCGGACTTCGAATACGAAAGATATTCATGGTTTGGTGAAAGATCACTTAATGATACCTTCTCGCCTTTTTCATTGCCGATTGAGGTTTTTTGGGGGCCATTTGAGAACGCTTTGCTCTCCTGTAAAGTATTCCAGTCACCGCAACCATCACAGCGCCCAGCCCATTTATTAGTTACTATCCCACAAGATGAACAAGAGTATGATTTTGAGGTTTTGGCCATACCACATTTGTGCCAATTGTTTCTTAGCAATTCAAGTTGATTAAAAATTATTCAAAAATTTTTAATTAATTTACGTTTATTGGTCCTTTTGTTTTTCCATTTACAAACTGATAGACATATGGATCTTTGGAATCGCGCAGTTTTTTGGATTTTCCCTCCCATCGGATCCTGCCAGACTCTAAAAGTGCAACATTATCTGCGATCTGCTCTACTGATGAAATGTCATGAGTAATTGTAAGAGCAGTTACCTCCATGGTTTCAACAATTTCCCTAATTAGGTTATTAATTGTATTAGTCATTATAGGGTCCAGACCGGTAGTTGGTTCGTCAAAAAAAATAATCTTTGGGTTACCTACAATTGCTCTGGCTAGCGCCACCCTTTTTTTCATTCCACCTGAGAGATCAGAAGGATACTTATTTGCCACTTCATGATTCAGGCCAACTTTTTTCAACTTTTGAATCGCAAGGTCTTTAGCGTCTGGAATTGATAACTTTTCTCCACCTTTTAAAAATTTGAAACAAATATTTTGCCATACCGGAAGGCTGTCAAATAGGGCTGAGCCTTGAAAAAGCATACCTATTTCTGAGAGAGTCCGGCCAGGCTTGTCGTACGATACCTGTATATTACCTATGAATACTTCTCCAATATCAGGTCTTAAGAGGCCTAGTAAAACTTTTAGAAGTACTGATTTTCCAGCACCAGAAGTGCCGATAATTGCAGTGGAGCTTCCTTCCTGCACAAGCATATCAACCCCATCGAGTACGTTTTGATCTGAAAACGTTTTATGAATATTTTTTATTTTGATCATGAGTTAAAAAAAACCTCTGTCAAAATATAATTCGCCGCTAAAATAAAAACGCATGCGCCAACTACGGCAGATTTTGTAGCTTTGCCCACGCCCTCAGCCCCATTCGATGAATGAAATCCGCAGTAACAACCAGATATAGAGATAATTAAACCAAAAAAAGCACCTTTTACTAGTCCACTTGAAATATCAGAAATTTGAAGCATGCTTGCAGTGCTTGCCAAATATGTACTAGAGCTGAAATCTAAACGATTTATGCCTACAAGATACCCCCCTAGTATACCTATAGAGTCACCAATTGCTATTAACGCTGGTAACGAAAGAGTTGCTGCAAGGACTCGAGGTACAGCTAAATATTTTATTGGATCAGTAGAAAGTGTGATTAATGCATCCACTTGTTCAGTTACCTTCATGGTCCCAATTTCTGCGGCTATCGAGCTGGCTACACGCGCTGCAACAATTAGTCCGCCCAGAACTGGGCCTAATTCACGCGCCATACCGATTGCAACTATTGCTGGAACTACTTGCTCTGCATTAAACCTGGAACCACCGGCATAGATTTGCAGTGCTAAAGCACCACCAGTAAAAAGAGCTGTTAATCCAAGTACAGGCAGCGACATCCATCCAATTTGAAAAAAAGCCTTCAGTATTTCTCCACCATAAGTTGGAGGCGTAAATAAATTTGAAAGAATTAAAATTATAAATTTAGTTACTCTGCCTATTTTTTGTAAGAGGATATTTGCAGATCTGCCTAAATTTCTCAAAATTTTCATTTGATAATCTCTAAATGTATATACGATTATATCGGTTTCCGAGGGCTGTTAAAATTTCATAACCAATCGAATTAGCATCATAAGCGAGATCATCGATTTCTTGTTTATCATTTAAAAGCCACAAGGAGTCCGGGTCTTCCTTACAATTGGAAACATCAACTCCAATTAAGTCCATTGAAATACGGCCTATTATACTGCAGGGTATTTCATTATAATACAACATAGCTTTGTTACTCATACACCTAAAAATACCATCCGCATAACCCGAATTTAAAGTGGCAACTTTTGTGGTTTTTTTCGCAGTCCATGTATTCGAATAACCAACGGTTTCGCCGGCTAAAACAGTTCGGATTTGAATTACAGGTAACTTTAATTTTACTACGTTTTTCGAACTACTGTAAGGTTTTCCACCATACAAACCAATTCCAGGTCTCGTCATATCAAAATGATATTGTTTTCCTAATAAAATGCCACCAGTTGCGGCAAGGGATTTTCTGCAATTAATGTTGTTGGTAATTTCGTTAAAATAATTCAGTTGCCTTTCATTCATTGGGTTACTTGTCTCGTCAGCACAAGCCAAATGGGACATAATAAGCTCTGGATTGAGTTGTGTAATGATATCCTTTAACGCTTCGTATTCAGCACATTCCATTCCAAGACGGTTCATCCCTGTATCTAGCTGAATACCAATCATCTGGTTTGATGAATTTTCTACATGAAATAACAGTTGTTCTGCTGAATTTATGAGTGGTATTAAATCAAAGTTTTTAATGAGAGGCGTGTCCCCAGTCATATGACCAGAGAAAACATAGATTTTTGGTCCTTGACCAAGGGCCTGCCGAAGCTGCATGCCTTCTTCTGCCACGGCTACAAAAAAATCTCTTGCTCCCGCTTTTGCAAGTGATATACCCACTTCCTTTATTCCCAAACCATAAGCGTTAGCCTTAACCACGGCTCCTGCTGAGCCGTTAGAGAGCCTATTCAGTGCATTCCAGTTGGAGCAAATATTTGCAAGATTTATATAAAGTTCGGCTGAACTCATTTGAATGTCCTAAATCACTGCTGTTTGAACCTTACTTCTAAGTGTGATAAATGCAAGGATCTCTTTTTGTTATTATCTTTGAACTAAAGCATCAGAGTGTTTGCTTAAGGCGCTAGCATGGCGCGCTAGCTTGGTTATCGCCTGCCAATCAGCGGCTTTAATTTTATCCTTGGGAGCAACCCAGCTACCTCCAACACAAACTACATTTTCCAATGATAAATAATCTAATGCATTTGTTGATGTAACTCCTCCTGTTGGGCAGAAGCTGACATCAGGCATTGGACCTAGGATTGACTTCAAAGCTGCAATTCCACCATTTGACTGTGCGGGAAAGAATTTTTGAACAGAATAACCTTTGGACAACAAATTCATCACTTCTGATGGCGTAGCAGCACCTGGTAGAAGCGGAAGTTTAACTTCCGCACAAGCGCTTAATATTTGATCTGTTACGCCTGGACTTACTCCAAAACTTGCTCCTGCTCTTTTAGCTGCATAAACATCCTCTTTAGATAGTAGCGTCCCAGCGCCTATTATTCCTCCTGTGGTATTAGCTGCCATGACCTCAATAACATCAAAAGCATTTTCAGTTCTAAGAGTTACTTCTATAACTCGAAGGCCGCCAGCTATTAATGCTTTTGCGAGCGGTGCAGCATTTGTTGTGTCATCAACCACCAAGATGGGTATAACGGGAGCTAATTTGCAAATAGCTAATAAATCGTGATTTTCTTGGTATAAATTCATATCATCTCAACTTATGTTATGCCGCCGCCATATTTCGCGGATGTGGCATTTTCACGGAAAATCTTAAAAAGCTCTCTACCTAAACCACTTTCATTTTTAGTTAAGTCTTTTTTCTTAGTTTCTCGAGCTTCGAAATCTTTTTCTAAAATATTTAATTCTCCAGTTAAAGCATCCAACCGTATCAGATCTCCATTTTTTATTTTTGAAATTGGTCCTGAGCTTGCAGCTTCGGGGCTCAGATGAATTGCTGCCGGTACCTTGCCCGATGCTCCTGACATTCTCCCATCAGTAATTAGTGCGACCTTGAAGCCTCTGTCCTGAAGTACAGACAAAATAGGTGTTAATCCGTGAAGTTCGGGCATTCCATTGGCAACGGGTCCTTGAAATCTTACTACAATTACTAAATCCGTGTTTAGTTCATTATTTTTAAATGCATTTTTAACCTCTTCTTGAGCATCAAAGACCCTGACTGGTGCTTCGATTATTTGTTTTTCCATAGGAACAGAAGAAATTTTTATTATACAAGATCCAAGATTTCCGTCTAATCTCTTAATTCCACCAGATTTTTGAAAAGGGTCGGACACGGGTCTTAATATTTTTTCGTTATGCGATTTTGTACTCGATGGTACAAATTCTATCTTACCATCAATCAGTTTGGGTTCCTTAGTATAAGTTTCTAAACCTAAACCCATAATAGTTTGTACATCGTTGTGCAGATAACCAGCTTCTAAAAGCTCAGCTATCATGTAATTCAGTCCACCGGCGGCGTGGAAGTGATTAACATCCGCTAACCCATTTGGGTATATTTTGGCCATTAGAGGCGTTACACTTGATATATCGTCAAAGTCACTTATTTCGAGTTTAATTCCAGCAGCTTTCGCCATTGCCGGTAAATGTAGCACTAGATTAGTTGATCCCCCAGTAGCCATTAGCCCTACTATCCCGTTCACAAAAGCTTTTTCGTCTAAAATTTGGTAAGCAGGTGTAAAGTAATTTCCCAGACTGGTGATTTCTAATGCGCGCTTGGTCGCTAACTCGGTTAATGCGGTTCTTAAAGGCGTATTGGGTGTAACAAATGATGCTCCAGGTAAATGCAACCCCATAAATTCCATAAGCATTTGATTTGAGTTTGCTGTTCCATAAAATGTACATGTCCCGGGACTATGATAGCTAGCCATCTCAGCCTTCATTAATTCTTTTCGACTTATTTCTCCTGTGGCAAACTTTTGACGCACAATAGATTTTTTATCATTTGGAATGCCTGAGGGCATTGGGCCAGCTGGAGCAAAGACTGCTGGTAAAAATCCAAAAGTAGCCGCTGAAATAACTAATCCGGGAACTATTTTATCGCAAACACCCAAATATATTGAGGTATCGAAAGTATTGTGGGAGAGAGCAATCGATGCTGCTAAAGCAATTACGTCGCGCGAAAATAGAGAAAGCTCCATGCCAGGCTGCCCCTGCGTAACGCCATCGCACATTGCTGGTACTCCGCCTGCTACTTGAGCTGTCCCCCCGAATTCTCGAGCTGCCTTGCGAATTATCTCAGGGTAGCTTTCAAACGGCTGATGTGCTGAAAGCATATCATTATATGCAGTAACAATTCCAATATTTCCATTTGACGTTCTGGAAAGTGATGTCTTATCCTTTGATGTACTTGCGTAGGCGTGGGCTTGATTTCCACAAGTCAAATGGGCTCGTCTTGGACCACTGCTTAGCTGATCTTGCATATTCTCCAAATATTGTGATCGGGCGTCACGAGAGCGCCGAACTATTCGGTCAGTAACCTCTGATATAACTTCGTTTATCGGCATCGTGATTATTTCTTATTTTGTTAGCGCTAACATTAATACTATAGAGGTAAGTCATAAAAATTAAAAACTCAAGAAAAAAGATAGTAGCTGATAATAAGTTTTGTTAATTAAAATTATATATTTGCCAAAGATAATTATATTAATTTCTACTTACAGTCTGTATGCATTTGGTTAGAAAGTGGAAATATTGAGCATGACAAAATTTGCAGTGCGACTAAGGGCCGGCATTGACGCAAAAAAATTCCGCTATGGATATCCGTGGATCTACAGTAATGATATAATCTCTGATCGTCGTACCAAATCTTTAACTCCGGGTTCATTTGCGACGTTGGTTGATTATGACAAAAATCCTATTTGCTTGGTTACTGTTAATCCAAATTCAAAAATTTTTGCCAGAATAATGGATTTTAATCTTGGGGCTACTATTGATGGGAATTGGATAAAGGATAAAATAATCAAGGCTTTAACTGTCAGAGAAGAAATATTCAAAGACCCGTTTTATAGGATGATAAACGCGGAGGCAGATGGTCTCCCGGGATTGATTGTGGACCGTTTTGATAAAGTCGTCGTGATCCAGCCAAATGCATTTTGGGCAGATAGCATGTGTAAAGTTATTGCCAGCTCAATCAAAGAAGCTTGCGAAATTGATGTTGTAATAAAAAATTCGTCTGGTCGGTCAAGGAAGTTAGAGGGTTTGGATTATAAAAATGCTGTATTTTTTGGTGATGGACCAGAGTTGCCAATATCAGTCCCTATGAATGGAGCAATTTACAAAGCTGATGTTCTTGGCGGGCAAAAAACGGGTTTATTTTACGACCAAAGGCAAAATCAAAAATTTGTAGCCGGTTTAGCTAGTGGCAAAGTAGTATTGGATGTGTTTTGCCACGTGGGTGGTTTTGGCCTAGCAGCTATCGCTGCTGGAGCTTCAAAAGTTTCATTTGTAGATAGTTCTGCAAATGCCCTTGAATTGGTTAAAATTGGCGCTGCTGAAATGAAGAAATTGAGTAATGTCAATATAATCCAGGGTGATGCGTTTGAGGTGATGAAGGAGCTCGCCGGCTCTGGTCATTTGTACGATATAGTTATTTGTGATCCTCCTGCGTTTGTAACATCCCGAAATTCTCTTCAATCTGGTTTACGAGCATATGAAAAAATGGCAAAGTTGGGCGCCAGTGTGACAAGAGAGAATGGAACTCTAGTCCTCTGTTCTTGTTCTCAATTAGCGGGTCTAACGAAATTCAGAAATGCATGCGTAAGAGGCATTGGCAGGGAAGGACGGCGTGGGAAGCTAATACATACAGGCTTTGCCGCAGCAGATCATCCCATGCATCTCCAACTTTTGGATAATTCGTATCTTAAGTCTTTGGTATTTAGATTATGAGATTATTACTCGATGCATGTGTTCTATACCCAACAGTAATACGAAATCTCCTTCTGAATGTTTCAGATGAGCTAAGATGGGATATAAATTGGAGTGCACGAATTTTAGAGGAATGGCGAAGGGCATCTGCCAAAACTAATTTGGAGGCAGAAGCCCAAGCAGAGGCAGAGATCACCATGCTCAAAGTCAAGTACCCAAACGCTTCAGTAAATAATTTTGAAAGACACATCTCGAAATTATATTTGCCCGATCAAAATGATCTTCACGTATTGGCAGCTGCTATTGAAAGCAATACAAATATTATAGTCACACTAAATCTTAGAGATTTTCCTAATTCTGAATTAATGAAATATGGTGTCAGAAGTGTTCATCCGGATGAATTACTTTACAAAGAAGCACTCGGTAATTTTGACCTTATCTCAAATTTAGTCAGTACTATTTTAAACGATTTTAATAATAACGACGCAAAAAAATTAAATGAATATCGTCTTTTAAAGAAAGCAAAGCTGAATAGGCTCAGTAAATTATTTCGTTAAATGCTAATTGGCTACTAAAATCATAAATAGCGTAAATATAATAAAGTATTTGGTGCCGAATGCTTACTTTAAAATTGATTTGCCAGCATATTTTGCCAAGCTTCCCAACTCCTCTTCGATCCTAATTAGCTGATTGTATTTTGCCAATCTGTCAGATCGAGCAAGCGAACCTGTTTTAATTTGTCCACAGTTAGTGGCGACGGCTAAATCAGCAATGGTTGTGTCCTCCGTCTCTCCAGATCTGTGACTCATTACATTTGTGTAATTCGCACTAAGGGCCAAATCTACCGCCTCAAGTGTCTCGGTAAGTGTACCTATTTGATTAACTTTGACTAACATTGAGTTTGCACAGGATATATCAATTCCTTTTTTCAGCCTTTTAGGGTTTGTTACAAACAAGTCGTCTCCGACAAGTTGTATCTTTTCGCCCAGTTCGCTAGTTAATATTTCCCAACCTTCCCAGTCATCCTCCGACATACCGTCTTCTATTGAAACGATCGGGTAATCATTCACTAATTCAGCTAGGTAAGTGGCATTTTCTTTTGAACTAAGTATTTTATTTTCTCCAGAGAAATGATATTTCCCGTCATTAAAATATTCGGTTGAAGCACAGTCCAATGCTAGATAAATATCGTGACCGGCTTTATATCCTGCTTTCTCGATGGATTTTATTATGAAATCAAGAGCATATCTAGTAGACTTGATATTTGGTGCAAACCCACCTTCATCGCCAACACTAGTTGATAGTCCTGCTGATTTTAGTTCTGCTTGTAAAGTGTGGAATACTTCGGAGCCCATCCTAACGGCCTCTTTTATATTTCCTGCACCAATTGGCATTATCATAAATTCTTGAATATCGATGGGGTTATCTGCATGTTCACCACCGTTAATAATATTCATCATTGGAACGGGAAGTAATCTCGCAGCTTCCCCGCCAATATATCTAAAAAGGGGCTGTTTACTACAAATAGCAGCAGCTTTTGCTACGGCCAAAGAAATGCCTAAAATAGCGTTTGCGCCGAAGTATGATTTATTTTCTGTTCCATCTAACGCAATCATTTTTTTATCAATATATTCCTGATCTTTTGAACTGCTCCCAACAAGTTCTATGGCTAATTTGCTGTTTACATTTTGTACCGCTTTTAACACGCCCTTTCCGTTAAAACGTGTCGGATCATTGTCACGAAGCTCAACGGCTTCGTGAGCACCCGTTGAGGCTCCGGAAGGAACTGCGGCACGACCAACCGTTCCATTTTCAAGTTGAACATCAACTTCTAAGGTTGGGTTGCCGCGACTATCTAAAATTTCACGAGCTTTAATCTCATTTATAGTAAACATATTTGACTTTCAAAAATGGCTGCTTCAATCGCCTAAGCCTTATTGTAGCGTCAACAGAAATACAATGTGCGTTAAAAGAATTATTAAAGTATGTTAGTTATTTTTTCTTAATTGGCACACCATAAAGTTCTAATTTATGGCCTCGAAGCTCATAACCTAATCTAAGTGCAATTAATTCTTGCAACTTTTCAATTTCATTATCGACGAATTCAATAACTTTGCCGGAATTAATATCAATTAGATGGTCATGATGTTCTCTATCGGCATTTTCGTATCTTGCTCGACCATCGCCAAATTCAAGTTTGTCCAAGATGCCGCTTTCTTCAAATAATTTAACCGTTCTGTAAACCGTTGCGATAGATATAGAGTCATCGATGGCTGAAGCGCGGTAGTAGAGTTCTTCTACGTCAGGATGATCAAATGTATTTTCTATTATTTCAGCGATAACTCTTCGCTGGTTGGTCATCCTTAGCCCTTTTATTTCACATTGGTCTAAAATTGTCTGGCTCATAATTGCCTCAATTAGATTTAAAAATAGCAATTCGCATTATCTGTTTTGTATTTTAACAGTCGGAAAAGAAAATTTGAAATATAATTTAAATTAAATTTAGTCAGTATTTTACGTGCTCGCTAATAAAAGAAAATTATTTTTATGTTCCACAAAAAGTAGCGGTAACTTTTTCATCTTTCCCTGGCGCTTTTGTTAAATCAGATTTTTCATTAAAATTATAAGGATTTTTGAGTGCTTCATTAAGGGTATAAAAAGGATCAAAGTTATCCGAAAGGGCTGACTGGATAGCTTTTTCAATATTGTGATTACGAGGAATAATTGAGGGATTTGCTTGCCTCATGGTTTCCTTTGCTCTTTGTATGTTTTGTATACGACTATGCCATTTCTTTTCCCAAGTTAAGTAAGGCTTTTTATTCATAAAATCATAACGCGTAGTTTCGTTTGTAATTGAAGAGAAAAAATTAGTAAAATCTGCATTCGATTTTGCTAGGATAGTCATTAGTTCATTAATTAAATGTTCATCTTTTTTAATGGGAGAAGTAATACCCAATTTAAAAGCAAATTGTATGTAATACTGTTGAGACATATATGCTGATGCCTCATTAATAATTTCTTGGAACTCCTCCAAGGTACCCGCTTCATTTTCATGAAGTATCAATAGTGAATTAGCTAGTTGAGCTAAATTCCAAATAATAACCTTAGACTGATTAGTAAAAGAGTATCTCCCAAAGTTGTCTATTGAGGAGAAAACTTTGTCAGGGTTATATTCATCGATAAACGCACAAGGGCCGTAGTCTATAGTTTCGCCTGAAATTAGACAATTATCAGTATTCATCACGCCATGAATGAATCCTATTCCCATCCATTTAGCGACTAATTCAGCCTGTCTTAAGCAAACCGCCCTTAAGAATTCCGCTGTAGTAGTTACATTGGGGTAGTGTCGTTTGACTGAATAATCCAATAAAGTTTGCAAGTTTTTTGTATCTGATGTCGCGGAGAACCATTGAAAAGTGCCAATCCTGATATGGCTTTTCGCAATTCGGGTGATTATCGCCCCTGGCATCTTTGTCTCTCTATAAACAGGTTCGCCAGAGCTCACAATTGCAAGTGCACGCGTGGTAGGGACACCCAAACTATGCATAGCCTCACTTACTATATACTCGCGAAGAACAGGCCCCAGCCAGGCCCTGCCATCGCCGCCTCTAGAATATGGTGTTCTGCCTGAACCTTTAAGGGTTATGTCGTAGCGCTCACCTTTCGGAGAAATTACTTCTGTTAATAAATGTGCTCTTCCATCACCTAGATCAGGATTAAATTGTCCAAATTGATGTCCGGCGTATTTTTGCGCTATGGGGGTACCGTATAGCGGAAGGTTACCCGAAAAAATACTTGCTTTTTCAGCCAAGCTGTCAAATTGTAGCCCTAATTCTTCGGCTAGCGTTGAATTCCACTCCAATAATTTGGGATCAACAACTGGCGTCGGAGGCGTAACTGAGTAAAAGCTTTCAGGAAGTTTAGCGTAGCTGTTTTCAAAATTATTCATTTATTTAATCATAGCCTTATATAGGCAATCTACCTAGTCGTTCTGTTAATAGATTGAAAAATTTTTCAGAATCCAGATCGCTAACAAAAAAAGTATTTGCTTTTCGGTCGGTCACTCCCCACCAGTCTGCTACCGTCATTCCTAGAGTCAGCTCGGATTCTGTTTCAATTTCAACATTTATCTTTTTACCGGAAAAGATCTTTGGATTGATCAAATATGCTGTAACGCAGGGATCATGCAATGGAGCGGCCGATGAGCCGTATTTTTCTTTATCAAACCTTTCAAAAAAATCAGTCATTTCAGCAACTGCAATTCCAACAGGAGACTGCAGTTGACGGAAAGCTTCGTTTCTTTCTCCGGTCACGAGAGCTTTGTGCGTCACATCTAGTGGCATTGCTACCATGTCAATCCCAGCTTCGAAAACAATCTTCGCTGCATCAGGATCAACAAAAATATTAAATTCTGCTGTGGGAGTGATATTACCAACTTCAAAATATGCTCCTCCCATCAACACAATTTGTTTTATTCTCGAAACAATTTTTGGCTGTTTTATAATTGCAGATGCGATATTGGTGAGTGGTCCCAATGGACAAAGTGAAACAGAGTTGCCAGGCTCTTGCAGGATAGTGTCGATAATAAAGTCAACGCCATGCTTTTCTTGGAGCTTTATTTTGGGTTCGGGTAACTCCGGTCCATCAAGACCGGTTTTACCATGAACATGCTCCGCAGTAACAAGTTTTCTTTGTAATGGACGATCACAACCCGCATAAACCGCTATATCGGGTCGTCCTGCCAGTTCACAGACGATCCGCGCATTTCTTTCGGTTAGATAAAGTGGTACATTCCCCGCTACTGCTGTTATGCCCAAGACTTCGATTTCATCAGGGCTGGCAAGAGCAAGTAATATTGCTACTGCATCATCCTGTCCGGGATCTGTATCAATTATTATTTTTTGAGCACCCAACGTAATCTCCAAAAATTAATTAGGTCAGTATTTTCTTTGCTTTCTCCCATAAAAGATCCATCTCGCTTAACGATGAGTCTTTTGGGGATTTCCCTTTTTTTTCGAGCTCCATTTCAATGAATTCGAACCTTTTTTTAAATTTATTATTAGTTTTTTTTAACGCAACTTCTGCGTCTATATTAAAATGTCGGCCTAAATTTACAAAAGTAAAAAGTAAATCTCCATACTCTTCCTCCATGTGGGATTTATGCCCGTTTAATGCAGCGTCAGAAAGCTCATGAGCCTCCTCGATAATTTTATCCAATACATTTTTATAATTTGGCCAATCAAAACCAACGCGCGCTGCGCGTTTTTGAAGCTTCGCTGCTCTTACCAAGGCAGGTAGGTTGAGAGCCACATCATCGAGTACTTTTCCTTGCTGTTTAGACTTTCTTTCTGCTGCTTTTATTTTTTCCCAATCTTCTACTTGTTGTTGTGAAGTTTTAACTTCTTGGGAATTGCCAAAGACATGTGGGTGCCGAGATACCATTTTTTCAGAAATCTCTTTAATGACATCGTCAAAATTAAAATATTCTTTTTCAGACGCTATCTGCGAGTGATAAATTGATTGTAATAGTAAATCTCCCAGTTCAGTTTTTAAACCCTCCCAATCTTTTCTATCAATTGCATCTGCAACTTCATATGCCTCTTCGATGGTGTACTGGGAGATGCTCTCAAATGTTTGCTCTATATCCCAAGGGCAGCCTTTTTCACGGTCTCTCAATGCGCGCATAATTTCAACTAAAGCCGCAATATCCCCATGTCTTTCATTTATAATTTTCTCATTAAAAGGCATTGCGTCCTCTTGGCTTTTTTTGTCTGATACACTTTGAACGTTTAAGTCAAAGGAGTCCAGATATGCCAATAGTGAATCGTATTGCTGCATTCGATGCTGATATGAAAAAATGGAGACGAAATATTCATCAAAATCCTGAGTTAGGTTTAGATTGTTATGAGACCGCATCTTTTATTGAGGCTAGACTTCGCGAATTTGGCATTGACGAAATTCACACCGGTATAGCTAAATCTGGTATTGTGGCTATTATAAATGGGAAGGTGGATGGCGATACAATAGGTTTGCGAGCAGATATTGATGCGCTTCCAATGACCGAAACAACAAAGCTCGAGTATGCATCAGATAACGTGGGACTCATGCACGCGTGTGGGCATGATGGTCATACAACAATGCTTCTGGGTGCTGCTCGTTATTTAAGTGAAACTAGAAATTTTTCTGGTCGAGTTGCTTTAATATTTCAGCCTGCTGAGGAAAATGAAGGCGGCGGTCGAATAATGGTGGAAGAAGGTATTTTGGACCGTTTCAATATAAAAAATGTATACGCTATTCATAACACCCCTGATGTAGCATTGGGAAAATTTTATACTATGCCAGGACCAATTATGGCTGGAGCCGATAAATTTCATATTGATATTGTTGGAGTGGGTGGTCACGGAGCTTATCCGCATGAGACAAAGGATCCGATTACTGCTGCAGTTGGAATTGCTCAAACGTTTCAAACAATTGTTTCCAGAAGTCGCGACCCGAACGATAAATTAGTGGTATCCGTAACTCAGATCCATGCCGGGAGTACAGACAACGTTACACCGGAAAATGCTTATATTAACGGAACTGTGCGTACCTTTGATAAAAGAGTTCAAGATATGGTCATAAAAAGAATGGAGGAAATTGTGTTTGGACATTCACAGATTTTTGGACTTGAATGCAAATTACGTTATGAAAAAGGATACCCTCCAACCATTAACAGTCCAGAAAACGTTAAAATAGCTGCACTTGCAGCCCAAGATATCTCAGGTTTCGATATGGTTGATGATAACGCAGGGCAGGAAATGGGAGCAGAGGACTTTTCTTATCTTTTAGAAAAAAGACCTGGGGCTTACTTATTCTTGGGTATTGGTGCGGCTGCTGGACTTCACAATACAAACTATGATTTTAACGATGATGCTTCCGTTTATGGTGCATCATTTTTTGCGCGATTGGTTGAAATGTCACAACCGCTAGGGAGATAAAATTGGGTTTGAAAGATGCAAAAAATCAAGTAGACCAAGCATTTACAAGGGATAGATACATTGGCCAGTCGTATGAAAATGCTTTTGGGGGGGCTACTTCATTCTTACGATTAAAATACAGTAAAGAGCTGAAGAATATTGACTTAGCAGTCACTGGAATTCCCTTTGATCAAGCAGTTACTAATAGGCCAGGGGCTCGTTTTGGCCCAAGAGCAATAAGGGAAGCTTCAACTTTACAGCCATTTGATCCGATCTACGGGTGGGATGGCTTCGATCCGATATCAGAGCTGTCTATCGTTGATTATGGTGATATCGCGTATGACTATGCTAAGATAAGTAAATTTCCTAAGACCTTAGAGGAACACATTAGTGGCATATTAAATAACTGTAATGGATGTATTTCCTTGGGTGGTGATCATTTTATTTCGTATCCGATATTAAAAGCTTACAGAAAAAAGTTTGGAAAGCCGCTGGCCTTATTACAGTTTGATGCCCATTCTGATACATGGCCTGATGATGACTTGGATCGTATTGATCATGGTACGATGTTTTACAAAGCAGTAAAACAAGGATTAATTGATCCAAAAAGATCTGTTCAGGTTGGAATTAGAACACATAACTCTGATACGCTGGGTGTAAATATTATAGACGCGCGGGAGGTGTTCGAGATGGGCCCAAGTAAAACAGCAGAAAAAATAAAATCTATTTTAGGGGATGACCCAACGTATCTTACTTTTGACATTGATTGTTTGGATCCTGCATTTGCTCCGGGCACAGGTACGCCAGTGTGGGGCGGTTTATCTTCTATCCAAGCATCGATCATGTTACGTGATCTTGCTGGAATCAATATGGTAGGTGGAGATGTTGTAGAGGTTTCACCTCAATATGATGTTTCTGGGGCGACAGCGGTGGCTGGTGCTCATGCAGCCTATGAGCTAATTTGCCTCTGGGGGTGGAACAAAAGACGTCAGCCAAAATTATAAATTAGAAATTTTTTTAAATAATAATTGACGAGTAATGTACTTGACGGAAAAATATAATAGATGCATGAGATACTTATGTTGCCAATTGATCGACTTGACCAAATTGTATCGCGCTTTCAGTTTTTAGAAGCAAAATTAAATGAAGAACTATCCGGTGCAGATATAGCAAAAATATCTCGTGAATATTCTGAATTACGTCCGGTGGTAGATGAAATCAGTGATTATAAATGCCTATTGAACGCTCTTAAAGAAGCAGAGGAATTACTTGCTGATCCTGATATGAAGGCGTTGGCTGAGGACGAAGTCGCCAAATTAAAAATAGAAATACCAAAAACAGAACAAAGCCTGCAGTTGTCATTACTTCCGAAAGATGCGGCAGATGCTCGTCCTGCAATTTTAGAGATTCGGCCTGGAACTGGAGGTGAAGAAGCGGCGTTGTTCGCTGGTAACCTACTGAGGATGTACCAGCGATATGCTGAGGTTAATAATTGGTCGTTCGACATGATTGAAGAACAGGAGACTGAGCTTGGCGGTATTAAAGAGGTAGTTGCCCATATTAGGGGTGAGGGAGTATTCGCGCGTCTAAAGTACGAAAGTGGCGTTCACAGAGTACAAAGGGTCCCAGAAACTGAAAGTGGGGGAAGAATACATACTTCAGCTGCGACGGTTGCTGTATTGCCTGAGGCTGAGGATGTAGATGTGGAAATAAATAGTAGTGACTTGAGAATAGATACAATGAGAAGTTCTGGGGCAGGTGGGCAGCATGTAAATACAACAGACTCTGCTGTGCGTATCACTCATTTGCCAACCGGCATAGTCGTTACAAGTTCTGAAAAGTCACAGCATAGAAATCGCGAGATAGCGCTTCAGGTTTTGAAAACTCGATTATTTGATTTAGAGCGGCAGCGTGTTGATAGTGAAAGATCTGAGAACCGAAAGCTTCAGGTTGGATCTGGAGACAGATCTGAGAGGATTAGAACCTACAATTACCCTCAAGGAAGAATGACAGATCACAGAATTAATCTTACTCTGTATAAGTTAGATCAAGTTCTTAGTGGTGACTTAGATGAAATAATCGATGCACTTTTAGCAGATGCTCAGGCAAAAATGCTTGCAGAAATAAACGAATGAAAGTGCAAGAGCTATTAATTGCAAGTCAAGCAAAATTACGTGAATGCGGCATAAGCGACCCCATAAGGGACGCTCGCTTGCTTTTGGCAGACTGTTTAGAGTTAAGGACCCAGAACCTTAATTTGCTTAATGATAGCTACATATCTGAAATTAAAATTTCTAAATTTTGGAGAATGGTAAAAGAGCGTTGTAAAAGAAAGCCAGTTTCTAAAATTCTGGGTTATCGCTCATTTTGGGGTAGAGACTTTGAAATTAATGAAAATGTATTGGATCCTCGTGGGGATACAGAAACTCTGATCGAATTAATATTAGATTGTAAATTTGATAATATGCTAGAACTTGGCACTGGAAGTGGCGCTATTGCTATTACGGTCCTCGCTGAGCGCCCGGAGGTAACTTGTGTCGCCACAGATATATCTGAGTATGCTCTTAAAACTGCCTCGAAAAATTCAAAAAGGCATGGCGTAGAAAACCGTTTAAAATTATTACACTCTAACTGGTTTGAAAAAATTTCGGGAAGTTTTGACGTAATTGTTTCTAATCCTCCTTACATTTCTTCCGAAGAGTATGCTCAGTTAAGCGCAGAAGTAGTAAAATATGACCCAAAAATATCGTTAACGCTTGGCGGGGATGGATTGGAAGCTTATCGTGAGATTTTATCACGGGCTTTAGAAAAATTGAGTAAAAACGGGCATATTTTTCTGGAAATAGGATACACTCAAGCAAATGCTGTCGAGCATTTGTTTAGAGAAGCTGGGTTTCAACAAATTAAGGTCCATAAAGACCTTGGTTCAAGAGATCGGGTTATATCTGCTAAAGCATCTTAAGGCTCATTTTGATCATATGAGATAGTTTTTGTTGAAAGTTCTATATTTCTGCTTGAAAGTAGATTAGGTATTGTTGTAAGCATAAAGAAGACAATGCTAAGAATGGCATTTTAATAAATCCACACATCAGATGGTTAATTTACATATAGACTCTGATGTAATTTATGACCAAGCAAAAATAGGGCTGGACAGCTTAGATGAGATCACCAAAATCACGCTCGCGTTCTAATAAGAACCGAAATCGGTCGGTAGGAAATATTATCAACCGCGTCTTTGATAGTTCTGGGCCGGAGGGTAAGGTTCGCGGAACCCCACAACAAATTATTGACAAATACAATCAATTAGCGAGGGATTCGCAGCTATCAAATGATAGAGTTTCCACTGAAAACTTTCAACAACACGCTGAGCATTACGTTAGACTTTTATCAGAAGCCCAGCGAGAGATGGATGCTCGCAGGGAACAGCAGGATCGGGAAAATAAAGAGCGTAACGCAGAGCGAGACAAGGAGAGGCAGTTAAGGTCATCCTCGGATAATGGTACATTTGAAACGTCAAATGCTGCTGAAACGAGTGCTGAAAATAATGCAGTGAAAGCAGAGACTAATGGTCAAGAGATTGCAAGTGAGCATTTTGATGAAGTTGACAGTAATAACCACTCTGCCAAGAAAAATAGAAATAACAAGTCGCGCAATGGCAGGGGCCGAAGGCGCGATGAAAATAATGAGAAAGATGTCTCTGTTGAGGTTTCAGGTGAAGATATTTCATCTATTGAAGCCGCTGAATATTAACTATTTAAAAACTTAATTTATCGATCTTAAATCCGAACTAAGATTTGAGCCATTAAGCAAAACTCCTGGATTGTTACATTTTCTGCTCTTTTGGTTGGTACAACACCTATAGCTTGAAGGCCTTCTTCAACATTTTTAAAATGACCTTTTAATGCTCCTCTAAGCATCTTTCTACGCTGATTAAATGCTTTTGAGACCACAAATTCTAACTTGTTTACCTCAGCTGGAAATCTTGGCTTTTTTAGTGCTTCAAAATGTACAATAGAACTTTCGACTTTTGGTGGAGGCGTAAAAGCAGTGGCTGGAATATTAAATGCTATTTTTGTATTACATCGCCATTGAGCCATCACCGACAATCGGCCGTATGCTTTGCTTCCTGGGCTTGCAACTATCCTATTTGCTACTTCTTTTTGGAACATTAATGTCATGCTCTGCCAAAATGACGGCCACGTTGTTGAATTTAACCATCTTACCAAAAGTTCTGTCCCAATGTTGTATGGTAAATTCGCAATAATTTGAACTGGGTATGTTAAATATTGTCTTACCTCAGTGGACAGAGCGTCACCTTGAACTATTGTCAATTTTTCTGAAAACTGTGACTGAACTTCTTCTAGTGCAGCTATGCAACGCGTGTCTTTTTCGATTGCAACCACCTTTCTCGCACCTTCGTTGAGTAGACTTCTAGTTAAACCACCTGGTCCTGGGCCAATTTCTAAGACATCAGATTGTTCTAAGTTACCTGCATAGCGTGCAATCTTTGATGTAAGGTTTAGATCAAGCAAAAAATTTTGACCTAAAGATTTCTTTGCGATGAGTTTATGCTTGGAAATAACATCTTTAAGTGGGGGAAGTTTTTCCATTTCATTACTTTCGAGTAAGTGATGCTGCCATCTTTATAGCGTTTACGGTTGAAGTCTCATTTGCCGCATTTTGTCCTGCAAGATCAAAGGCCGTACCGTGATCTGGAGAAGTACGGATAAAAGATAAACCTAAAGTTAAATTTACCCCTTCATCAAAACCAATTGTTTTAAGTGGAATGAGGGCCTGATCATGATACATTGTAATAGCGACATCATATTTCGCCCTCGCAGCTGGATGAAACATAGTATCAGCAGATAATGGCCCTATGACATTCATAGTTCCTTCCAAATCACGTATTACAGGAATTATTATTTCTTCTTCTTCAATGCCTAGTTGTCCGTTTTCTCCAGCATGCGGATTTAATCCCGAAATAGCTATTATAGGCTCTGAAATACCGAAATTTTCTTTCATAGCAGCGTTTGTAATTTTTATAGTCTCAGTAAGGAGTTTTATTGAAATTCGGTTTGGTACATCTTTTATTGGAATATGGGTGGTTACTGGGACTACTTTTAACGTTGGGCAAGACAGCATCATCACTGGACTATCTATACCGTCTAAATTTGCTAAAAACTCAGTATGTCCTGTATATGGGAATTTCGCACCGGACATCAAAACATTTTTGTTTATTGGGCTCGTGCACAAGGCTTTTGCTTTGTTGGTTTTAACTAGGTTCACAGCCTTTTTTATTACGTTGATAACATCAGCTGCATTTTCGGGCTGATGTTGACCAACTTTGATTGGATGGGTGAATTTATGAATTAAAATTGGCAATGCATTGCCAAAAACTTTTGATGCTTGATTTGGATGCTCTATCGCTTGCCATGGAATGTTACTATCTGGCAAATGAAGAGGGTCTCCAATCCAAAAGAATTCATTTGTGGGATTTTTTTTGAGACAAATCCACGCCTTTTGTACTATTTCTGGGCCAACACCCGCAGGATCACCACTAGTAATTACGATAGTCATTTAATGACTATCCTTGCATTATCCTTTAAAGTTTCCAAAAGGCTTCTGGCTAAGTATTTTAAACGTGTATTCTGAAGAACTTTTTTGTCGTTTTCAATTGTTTTTATGGTGGAATTTTCTTTATAATTTCGATCACACAAAATCACCAATTTCGATTTTTTATCATCGATAATTATTTTTGCCTCATTTGAGTCTAAGTTCTTTACTACATTGGCAATAGATTCTGGGAGTTCATCAGAAAAATGTTTGCTCCTAATTAAAGTAAATTCCATTTGATCTCCAATTATTGCCGGCAAATCGTTACAATTTTGAAAATTACCTTTAATGTATTCTAATGATTTTAATTTTGATAAATTTGAATTGACTGTTACATAGTCTAATAATTCAGATTTAGCATTTTTGTCTTTAATTTCCCGTATATCCCTTAATTGGAATAATGCAAAAGCCTTTGGTAGCCTTATTGGCTCGGTCACCTCACCAGGTGTCAATCCAAAAATTACGGGTTTTATAATTTCTGGCAACATGTCGAAGTTTTGCCATTTTATTCTACCACCTACGTTGGCCGTTGGCGCCTTTGAATGTTCTCGAGCTGCATTTGAAAACTCCTCTATACCTTCAATATTTTTCAGCTGATTTGCGATACTTTCTTTTTCTTTAATATCTTGGTTAGAGAATGGAATAATTATTTCGGTCAACAACACTTGAACTGTATCCTCATATTTTGCAATGCTTTTTGATCTTTTAAATTGAAGGTTTGAGATTTTAGACTGGGCACCAAATTTTTTCTGTACCAACTTTTGCCAAATTACTTCCGTCTCAATATAAGATCTAAAAGTTTCTGAATAAATTCCAATTTTGTTCAATTCTGAAATGAATTCGTTTACTGATAAATTTGCTCTTGATGCAAAACGTTGTAGTGCATCTTCAAGCTCAGCATCAGACGCAATTATATTTAATTTGTCTGACTCACTTTGCTTTAAACGCTCTTCAATAAGTTGTGCCTTGGCGAGCTGATTGTAGTTACCAGGAAAATTTAGGGCTGATAAAAATTTAACCCTTTGATCAAATTCAAATTTTGTAATGACTGTATTATTTACTTGTATTACAGGTGCAAATATTGAGTCAGTTTGGGCTTTGGTTTCGGAGAGACCAACAATGCAAAGAAGAAATATACTGGTTAGTAGAATTTTATTTAGTACCATCGAAGCACCTACTTAGTATGATCATTTGCAACTTTTTTCTGAAATAGCAGTCATTTTGCTTGTGCTAAAGCCTTTTAAGCTGATTGCAAAGCTAAAATTGGTTGTAGGTGGAGATGTGCCTTCTAAGGAATAGCGCCTATCCATTTCAAGATTTACCAGGACGCACTGATTTTCATATGTTAACCCTGCACCGAGTGACGCTAGGTGTGACTCAGTTTGGTCATACCGTAGATTAGACTTCACGTCCCAATTATAATTAAGTTTTTGTCCTGTACTTATAGTCCATTCTTCAATTGGATTAAGACGATGTTCCTCACTATCTGCCTGCAAGAAACTGTAATTGGCATCCAAGTATAAAGTTTTATAATCAAATCCAGCATTAAAATCAGTCTTTTTTGTTTTAAAGTTGCTATCCAGTAATCCTTGAAAAGATATATAAGAAGCATATGGAAGAGATAGTTCTGCTGCTAAGAAAATATCAGATTGTTTCTTTTCAAGTCCCGAGCTGCTCGTAAACCCAGGATCGTCATTTAATCTCAATACCTGGCCAATTGCTACTCCCCCCGTCATTTTTTTATTTGTATGAGCGTTATATCTCAGTCCGTAAGCACCATGAAACCCCGTCTCAAATTGGTCCGATGCTGAGTACCTAGAAATTTCGAGCAGATTACCCATATCAAATTCAGTATTCTCACTTTCATCAACGTATACAACGGCTTCTTTTCGCTCTCCCCAAGCAATCTGAGCCACGGGTTCAAGAATGTATTTGGCCTTGTGAGAATTGTATATTAGTGGCAGCCTGACATATATATTGGTTCCAACGCTGTTAAGAATTTCGAGATTATTTAATCTGCTATCATCAACTGCCAAAAATACGTCCTGATTCAAGACCATGCCACTTCCGTATTCCAAGCCCCATGATGAAATCGAAGTATTATTCCAATTTAACTGGTTTGCAAATCTTGCTACATCACGTCCTACTATGTCCTCTGAGCCTTTTCTCCAACTTGCAACTAATTCACTATTGAAACTTAGTGAGCCAGGAACGATATTCTGATCAATTATTCGATCATAATAATTATTTGTCGTAAGAGTTAGGTTGTCTTTATCTTCCTTGTATAGAGACTGAATTACTCCTAATGAAGTCTCAACAAACCTGTCGGATCGTACTTGTGAATAGTTGAGGCCAGATGATAATTCATTTTGCGCAGTGTACCCGTAATCTCCGAGATAAGCGCTGTCTGATACGCGTTCAATATTATAATTCAAAATATATCCGTTGTCTAAATTGAAGTCCCCGTTTATCGATAGATATCCTCGAAATTGATTGTCACCTAACGTGTCTCGCGTTAGAGAGCTGTCTACATTGAGGTTACCTTTTTGAAAAGCTTGCCTGTAACGTGTTTCAATTGTACTGGTTTGGGGTGTTATAAATGGCGTAAACGTTATGTCTTTATCAACGTCTAATGGAATAAAGAAGGGTAATTTAACTCCAAAATCTAATCTCGAATTTGATAAAAATTCTGGCGCTAAAAATCCTAGAGCTCGATTTGCTGTTGGATCTGGTATGCTAATATATGGAGTATAAAATGAAGGAAAGCCTAAAATTTCCAGAGAGGCCTCAAAAAAATAAATTGTTTTGAGTTCTTCATTATGGGAAACTCGGTTCGCTTTTATGAGCCAGAAAGGTTTTTCATCTTTGCAAGTTTTACATGATGTTGCAAATACTCGACTAAAGTCACTTTTCTTATCAACTAAGTACTCCAATTTTTCAGCAGAAATTTCTAATTGGTTTTTTAACATTACTCGAGTTGCAAGCAAAACCGCTTCTTGGAAGTCATTTGTAAAAATTGCATTTTCAGCTTCTGTTTCGTTTCCTTTACTATCTATTAAAATCAGAGGTCCTTTTGCTGAAAGTTTATCAGAACTGCGCAGATAATATATTTCTTCAGCCTTCAAAATAGTTTGGTTATGGTGAATTTCGACATGTCCTGTAGCAGTTAAATTTCCCTCTGCGTCTATTGCTATGCTGTCTGCGATGAGCGATGCACTCTCAAAAAAACTCTCAATTTGTGATTGTGCTGAAAACGGAACAAGTAAAATCAAAAAAGGAGATAAATATCGCCACATTATCCTTCCTCACGATTAAGAAAAAGCCCTAGCGATATGAATATCGCTGCAAATGACGGACCCCAGGCGGCAACTAAGACTGGGAGCTGCCCATTTATTCCAAGTATCATTACAAAGTTTTTTAAATAAAATAAAAAGAAACCAATTAGTACTGCAGCCAGTACATTAAGACTTGTACCTTTTACTCTTTTTTGGCGCATACAAAAAGCTGCGGAAATAAGCATCATTGCTAGAAAAAAGACAGGTTTTGCCAGTTCACTCTGTAACCAGACAGAATATCGCTTGGCTGAGAAGCCAGCTCGTTCTAATTGTCCAATGAATTCTGGTAATGACCACACACTTATTGTTGACGGATCACCGAACTGATCTGTGATCTGTTCTTTTTTTAACGAGGTAGGGAGTTCAATTAAGTCA
>CACKSH010000012.1 GCA_902602765.1 Paracoccaceae bacterium | reverse complement strand
CTCTAGTTGTTAAAGCACTAGGCATTGGATTTTTTGAGGCTGCAGCAGAAGGCGCTCAAGAAGCAGCCGCTGAACTGGGTGGTGTTGAAATTATTTATACTGGCCCAACAGATACTACCGCAGAGGGCCAGATCGAAGTGATTAATTCTTTAATTGCGCAGGGAGTTGATGCTATTGCGATATCTGCGAATGATCCAGATGCTTTGGTTCCATCTCTTAAAAAAGCTATGAGCCGCGGAATCACAGTAATTTCATGGGACTCTGGAGTGGCTCAAGATGGTCGTCAAATGCACTTAAACCCATCTTCGACACCGCTTATTGGTAATACAATAATTAAGCTTGCTGCCGATCATATGCCGAATGGTGGAGATGTCGCAATTTTATCAGCAACCGCCACCGCTACAAACCAGAATGCATGGATTGAAGCAGCTAAGGAAGTTTTACCAAATTATAAGGGAGTAAACTTGGTTGCTACGGTTTATGGTGATGATCTCTCAGATAAGTCTTACCGTGAGGCGCAAGGCCTAATGGCTTCTTATCCTAATTTAAAAGCCATTATTGCACCTACTACAGTCGGTATACTTGCTTCTTGTCAGGCAGTAACAGATGCTGGAAAAATCGGTGAAATTAATGTGACTGGTTTGGGGCTTCCATCAGAAATGGCTGGATGTGTAGATTCTGGAGCAACAAAGAGTTTTGCCATTTGGAACCCGATTGATCTTGGATATTCCGCTACAATGTTGGCTCATTCAATAGCCACGGGCTCTGATGCATCGTCTGGTGCTAATATTCCAATGGGTCGTATGGGATCTGTAACTCTAGATGATACAAATTCTGCAGCGATGGCTGATCCTTTTACTTACGACAGCTCTAATATAGACCAATTTAAATCGATTTTTTAAGCACAGTAAAATTTGTAATTTGACATAAGCGAGGGGAGCTTTGCCCCCTCGTATCTTATAAAGGAAGCGATAGGATTATTCGAATGAATGCAGGGAAATTCACGAATACCTTGCAAGAAGAAAGCCCAAGTATTGAACTGACGGGCATTACCAAAACTTTTCCTGGGGTCCGCGCTCTATCCGAAGTATCTCTTAAGCTCTACCCTGGTAAGGTTACTGCTCTTGTTGGTGAAAATGGAGCTGGAAAGTCCACTGTAGTAAAAGTTCTTACCGGAATTTATCAGCCAGATGCTGGAAAAATACTTCTTGAAAATAAACCAGTAAAGTTTTTCACACCTCAAATTGCTGAAACTAATGGTGTAACTGCGATCCACCAAGAAACTGTACTCTTTGATGAACTATCAGTTGCTGAGAATATTTTTTTGGGTCATGAACCGAAGGGTCGATTTGGCTTAATTGATAGGAGTGTTATGTTTGCTCGCTCTGAAGAGATTTTAAATGAAATTGGAGCAAATATAGACCCTAAAGCTATTCTCAAGGACCTTGGAACAGCCAATAAGCATCTAGTAGCTATTTCAAGGGCGCTTAGTATCGATGCGCGCGTGGTAATAATGGACGAACCAACTGCAGCATTAAGTCAAAAAGAAATAGATGAGCTATATGATCTTATCGAGACCTTAAAATCTCAGGATAAAGCTATTCTCTTTATAAGTCACAAATTTAACGAAATTTTTCGTATCGCTGACTTTTATACTGTGTACCGAGATGGTCAGATGGTTGGCGCAGGTGAAATAGATGACGTGAGCGAACCTGAGCTTGTAAAGCTTATGGTGGGACGTGATGTTAACCAAATCTTTCCTGCGAGGGAGCGCAAAATTGGTGAAAGAGTTCTCGAAGTTGTAGGTTATGAACACCCGACTGAATTTTCTGAAATAGATTTCAATTTAAGGCGTGGTGAGATCCTAGGCTTCTACGGTTTAGTTGGCGCTGGGCGCTCTGAACTAATGCAAGCACTTTTTGGGATTACAAAGACTTCTGATGGATCAATTAAAATTGACGGTGCAATGGCGTCTATACGGTCACCGGCCGATGCCGTTGATAATGGAATTGTATATGTCCCAGAAGATAGAGGCAAGCAAGGAGCTATTGGAGCACTTCCAATTTTTCAAAATGTTACGCTGCCATCACTTAGTAAGACTTCTCAAAATGGTTTTATAAAACTTGCTGAGGAGTTCAAACTAGCCCGTGAGTACTCTGAACGTTTAGATTTACGTGCTGCATCATTAGATACTGATGTAGGAAACTTATCAGGTGGTAATCAGCAAAAGGTTGTTATTGCGAAATGGTTGGCTACCAAACCCAAGGTAATTATTTTGGATGAACCGACAAAAGGTATCGATATTGGTTCGAAGGCGGCTGTCCATGAATTCATGGCTGAACTTGCTGCTCAAGGCCTCGCGGTCATAATGGTTAGCTCTGAAATCCCAGAAATTGTTGGGATGTCTGATAGGGCAATTGTAATGCGTGAGGGTCGGATTGTTGCAGAATTGAGCCAACTAGAGATAACGCCAGAGAGCCTTGTAAGTTATGCAGCTGGGATTAGGGAGTATGTAACTTGAGACGTCTTATAGCTTCTCGCGAAGCACTTTTGCTTCTGGCAATTGCCATCGTACTTGGAATTATCGCCAGCAGATTTCCGGCCTTTATTACTCCGACTAATCTCGCATCTGTATTTAACGATACTTCCCCACTAATCCTCTTAGCAATCGGTCAGATGATTGTTATTCTGACAAAGTGTATAGATCTGTCAGTAGCAGCTAATTTAGCATTGACAGGTATGGTGGTATCTCTCGTCAACATTGCCATCCCAGATATGCCAATTATTTTTACGATGTTAATAGCCATAAGTTTTGGGACCGTTCTTGGAATGTTTAATGGCGTTTTAGTTTGGAAGTTGGATATTCCTCCTATTGTAGTGACACTTGGTACAATGACAATTTTCCGTGGGATAATTTTCCTTCTGACCGAAGGTAAGTGGGTAAATAGTCATGAGATGAGCGATAAATTTAAAGCTTTTCCAAGAGCTGATATTCTGGGAATGCCAGTTTTGAGTTGGATTGCGATTATAGTGGTTATATTATTTATGATTGTAATGTCTAGGACTAAGCTAGGCCGTGCTTTTTATGCAGCAGGCGGCAATCCTCATGCTGCTACCTACGCCGGTATTAATGTAGGCCGTACTCAGTTTTGGGCGTTTACGATTTCGGGGGCTTTGGCAGGATTAACAGGTTACCTATGGGTGTCCCGTTTTGCAGTCGCTTATGTTGATGTTGCGGCTGGTTTTGAGTTGACTGTAGTTGCCGCTTGCGTGATCGGTGGAGTGTCAATTATGGGAGGTATAGGTACGGTACACGGTGCGCTTTTAGGGGCTCTTTTTCTGGGGATTATTGCCAATGCTTTACCGGTAGTGAATATCTCTCCATTCTGGCAGATGGCCATATCAGGCAGTGCAATCATTATAGCAGTAGTTTTGAATGCTCAGGCAAATAGAGTAAAAGGGCGCATAATATTAAAGCGTGCAGAACAAGCAACATGACCCAAGAGAACAAACTAATTATACCTGATAGATTGCGGTCTCCACTCGAACAAAGGTTAAAGAGTTGGGAGAGCTTATTAATGTTAGTAGCAATAACCATATTTGTAGCTAACTCTTTTGCATCTCCTTACTTTCTAAACGCCTGGAATCTATCTGATGCAACATTTAATTTTACTGAAAAAGCAATGATTGCATTTGCTATGGCCTTGTTGATCATTTCTGGTGAAATTGATCTTTCTGTAGCATCAATAATTGCACTAGCTTCGACGGCGATGGGTGCCGCTGCCCAAGTTGGAATTGGAACAGAGGGTCTCATACTCGTTGGACTTACTGTTGGTCTGATGTGTGGCGCTACTAATGGTGTCCTTGTAACAAGATTTGGCTTACCATCAATTGTAGTTACTATTGGCACTATGAGCCTTTTTCGGGGAATAAGTTTTATTATACTTGGTGACCAAGCTTACCGTGGATACCCTCAAGATTTTGCCTACTTTGGCCAGGGTTATTTATGGTGGGTAATTTCTTTTGAATTTATTTTATTTATAATTCTCGCGATTGTGTATGGGATAATACTGCACATGACCAATTTTGGTCGAGCTGTTTATGCCATCGGAAATAATCCCACGGGGGCTCTTTTTTCAGGTATACGCGTAAATCGCGTCAAATTTATTTTGTTTCTTTTGACCGGTTTAATGTCTGGCGTTGCTGCAATTTGTCTGACATCAAGACTTGGTTCGACCAGACCTTCAATTGCTTTTGGTTGGGAGCTGGAAATAGTAACAATGGTGGTTTTGGGTGGTGTTAACATTTTAGGTGGTTCAGGCTCTATTCCAGGTGTACTTATTGCAGCTTTTGTTATGGGTTTAGTAACGTTTGGCCTTGGGCTTTTAAACGTACCCGGTATAGTTATGTCTATTGTAATTGGGGCTTTGTTAATCTCAGTCATTGCTTTGCCAAGACTTTGGTCGGTTTGGAGGACATAAATGGAAAAATTTGCTTTCAAAATGCATTTAAATGCAGGTTGTTTGGCAGAATATAAAAAGCGTCACGAAGAAATTTGGCCAGAACTGGTGACTTTATTAAAAGATGCAGGTGTATCTGATTATTCGATACATTTAGATGAGGAAACGTATGCACTTATCGGTGTTCTGTGGCGCACAGAAGATCATAAAATGAATGAGCTTCCTAGTGAAGAAATAATGCAACGCTGGTGGTCTTATATGGCTGATATTATGGAAACTTATCCTAATAATGAGCCAGTTGTAGTTCCTCTTAAAACTATGTTTCATATGCCATGATATCCAAGCGTATTGCAGTTATCGACATTGGTAAAACAAACGCAAAGGTTGCTATAGTTGATACTAAGGATTTTGAAGAAATAGCTGTATTTATTATGCCTAATAAGGTTCGGCAAGGTTCACATTATCCATTTTTTGACGTAGAAGCCATTTGGACGTTCCTGTTAGATAAATTAAAGTACACGCAAGCCAAATTTGGTATCGACGCAGTTTCAGTTACTACTCATGGTGCATCAGGAGCTTTGATTTCAGCCGATGGTAAGCTGGCTGCACCTATCCTTGATTACGAGCATACGGGCCCTGAAAATATTTCAAATAAATACGACGCAATTCGGCCTAAGTTCGCTGAAACTGGATCACCTCGGTTACCAGCTGGCTTAAACTTGGGAGCTCAAATCTACTGGCAATTTTCCCTAGATTCCAGCTTGCTGGATCGGACTGCATACATTGTAACCTATCCACAATATTGGGGATATCGCTTAACTGGTATTTTGGCTTGTGATGTCTCGTCTCTTGGTTGTCACACAGATCTTTGGAATCCATTTTTTGGGAATTTTTCATCATTGACTGATAAACTCGGTATAAGGGATAAAATTGCTCCTGCAAGACAGTCATCAGATATTTTAGGATCAGTTTTACCAGAAATTAAAACGGTCACAGGCATTCCTGGAAATACGCCCGTTTACTGCGGTATACACGACTCCAATGCTTCGCTGATACCCCATTTACTCGGGGGCCACCCTCCATTCTCTGTAGTTTCGACTGGAACCTGGGTAATTGTAATGACAATAGGGGGTAGAAGTATTAGTCTTGATCCCGAACGAGATACGCTCGTAAACGTAGATGCCTTTGGTAATCCAGTACCTTCCGCTCGATTTATGGGTGGCAGAGAATTTGAGCTGCTTGTTGGTGGTGTTGAAGATACATCTATCGACTATCAGACCTTGAGAGAGGTAGCAAAAGAGGGCCCGATGCTAATGCCTTCTGTCGTGACTGAAAGTGGTCCCTTTCAAGGAAGGCAACATGTGTGGGTTGGTGACGAGCCTCTGTATGGTGAACCACGAAGGGTCGCAGCGATTAGTTACTATTTGGCGATGATAAGCTCTCAATGTCTTTCGCTTACTGGACACGACGGTCCAATTGTTGTTGAAGGCCCTTTTGCTAGGAATAGGGCATATTGTATAATGTTGGCTTCGGCGATGCAGTGCAAAGTATATGCTGCAAGCAGCACAACTGGTACCAGTACAGGGGCAGCAATGTTGACGATTGAAACTGATAAAATGTTAGCGAAGCCAATCTCAGAGGAGTTCACATACGAAGAAAGTGATATTTTTTGTAGATATGCGCAGCGCTGGTATACTGCTTTGGAAGAGTAAGACTATTCCCGATGGTTTCTGAAAAATCACAAGTAAATCCCGAACGTAAATTTTCTGATGATCTAGATGGTCTCTTGGTATATTCTAAAGAGCTCGGTTTGGATAGAATGCAGATACAAGCGGCAGGTGGTAACACATCGATCAAGGTTGAAGACACGTTATGGGTAAAAGCGTCCGGAAAATGGTTATCTAAAGCTGATGAAGAAGGCTTCATGGTGCCGATGAACATTTCTAGAATAAAAAAAGCTATTGAGCTCTCAAGTTGTACCGATCAAGATATTATCGAATGTATAATTCCCTCTAGTTCACTTAAAGGTCTTCGTCCGTCCGTAGAGGCACCAATGCATGCTGTCTTAGATTTTAAATACGTTGTCCACACACATGATCTGAAAGTTATTGCCCTTACACTTAGTGATCAGCTTTTTCCTAAATTGGATCTAGCTCTTGAAGGTTTAGACTGGAAATTTGTACCTTATATAAAACCTGGCATTGACCTTTGTAGACAGCTGCAATCTTTAAAAGATGAAAGTGACAAAATATTTATACTTGAAAATCATGGTTTGGTAGTCTGCAGCGATAATTTAAGTCAGTTAGAGTCAACTATGAACGATATAGGAAGGCGCTTAGGTGCGCAGCTGGAAAGCTGTCATGAAAAGCCGAGGGATTTGAGAAAGAGAAAAGTTAATATCGAGGGTACCGGGTACACCCTATGTGACGATAAAAATATTAATGAGCTTGCCGTACAACACACTTGGAGAGAACGGCTTTCGAAGGGTATGTCGCTTCCAGATTGCGTTGTTTTTTTAGGGCCTAGAGTTCCAGCGATTGATCCAGATGAAATAGGTTTACGTGAAAAACTTCGTAAGTTATCCAGCTCTAATCTACCATTAAATTCCTGCATCTCTTTAGTTGATTACGGTATAATCATTCGAGATGACGCACTAAAGGGGACTAGAGAGATGATACGCTGTATGTATGATTTAATGTCGATGCTTCCAGATAATATAGATATTAATTATTTTACAGAAGATACAATTCAGAGCCTTCTCAATTGGGACGCAGAAAAATATCGTCAAAAACAAAATATTTTTTAGTAATGAAAGTTTCTGGGTCAGATCGTAACATAGTAGTGCTTGATATCGGGAAAACCCATGCGAAAGTAATCTTGTTTAATACTTTAACTTCAAAAGAGATACTAATCTTTCAGAGAAAAAATTTAATTATTAATGAGCCGCCGTACCCTCATTTTGATGTGGAAGCTTTAAAGAATTTTATTATTAAATCATTGAAAGAAGTAACCAAAAGTTACTCAGTGGACTCAGTTTTTACTTCCACACATGGTGCTTGCGCTGCTTTTATATCTAATGAAGAGCTCACACTTCCCGTTTTGGATTATGAATTTGAGGGTCCCGATACAGTGCGACCCGATTATGATAAAATCCGTCCAGAATTTAGTCAAACTGGTTCACCAAGAATGGATGCCGGTCTAAATCTTGGAGCACAAATTTATTGGCTAAATAAAACCTTCCCCAGTAAATTTGCAGAAGTGGAACAGATACTATTTTGGCCTCAGTATTGGAGCTATTGGTTTTCGGGAGTTGCATGTTCCGAGATAAGTTATGCCAGCTCTCATTCAGATCTTTGGGATATTTCCAAAAATGATTTCATTGATCTTGAGATGTATGGGGTTAGTTCCAAAGTAAGGTTCCCACCATTGAAAAAAGCATGGGAGCAAATTGGTGGATTAAGAAAAGAGCTTTCCGATCAGACAGGGTTACCTGAGGGAACACCAATACTTTGCGGGGCACATGATTCAAGTGTGACTCTAGCTTCCCCCTTTTTAAAAAGAACGCTACCATGCACAATGCTGTCTTCGGGAACATGGATAACACTTTTTTCGCTAGGTATTAATAACTTTAAATTTAATGAACAAACCGGCTTGATGCTTACCAATGATTGTTTTGGTAATTTGGTTCCGAACTTTCGCTTTCCTGCAGGAAAAATTTATCAAGATGTATTGGAAAAAGAGCGAACTGCCGAGGATGATTTCTCCCTGATGGATTGGTCTTCAATACGCCTTGTTGATTATGCCAGTGCTCAAAAAGCAAAATTCATAAATTCCCGGTCCTCCCAAGAAATTGATCTGAGTAAATTTAGTTTAGCTTCAGTCGAAAAAGGTATTTCTACCATTTTGGCTCAGGAGACATTAAATGGGTTAGATGCTATTGATGCAAAAGGCCCATTAGTTGCTTCAGGGCCATTCTTACACAACCAGAATTACATAAATTTCCTGAAGAAAAAGTGGCCTTCACAAATCGTCAGTGAGAAAAATCATCTTAGTTTATGTACTGGAGTAGCAAGCTTAATTGAACAAGGTTGTTCGTAAATAGTAAGTGGGCGGTTCAAGTCCGTCTTGGGGTGCCAATAAAATCAATAGTTTAGCAGATATAGGGGAGGCTTTGAACTTCTCTGGGGGAACTCAGGGGGAACATTTTACTCTGTTAAATACCACCTAGGGGTTTCCGAATTGCGAAAAGCAGATGTAAACCTTGGCATTTCATAGCAGACAGTTGACATTAACTCGTTCATCCCCAACTCATCTAGAGTTTGTAAAATGTCATCTTCTGTTTCCGCTCGCCAGTGGCAGAAGAAAAACTCCTCGTGACCGCACCATTCTTGTACACACTTAGCTTTTTCTAATGACATTGCATATTCAGCCCATTCCCTCTCAGTTCGCACTTTTCCTTTCGCACTCAAATGTTGAGCCTTTGCATCCTGAGATAAGAACGTATGAATTGCCATCCAATCCTTCATTAATTCACCTCACATATTCGTATAAAATATTTAATCTTTAAGAACCTCAGTCTCATAATTCATGATCTAAAATGTAGGTCTCATATCTGTTTTTCTTCAGAATTTCATCATCCCAATCGGCATCGTTAATTATTTGCATGCACGCCTCGTATGCTGCTTTGTCATTAAATATTAAAATGCCTTGATGATAGTATTTACCCTCTGCCTCTGTAAGAATGCCGCGTTTGGCTTCGGTTAGACCAGCTTTCTTAAGTTGAGGTAGAATATCAATCATTACTTTCTCATCACGCCCCAAATGTTTCTTGAGATCCTCCATTGAAGTGAATGAGTGATTGGCGCACCACATATATCGAGCCATGACCGAATTCCCTGAAATTGCGTTGCTACGATTGTAGCAAATCAACTGATCCAAATAAACGCCTTTGTGAGCGACTAGAGGTATTGTGAGTTGGGGTGATAGGGTTACCTGTGGACTAGTAGACTATGTGGACCATCCCGAGAGGTAGGGGGCAAAAGTCTAGACCTTGATCTAGGTAATTATCTTATTCGTACATTTTTTCAGAAAAGGGTGCGTCCCATTTTTCCCCATGACCGAGCGCTCTAAATTTATCAGAAGAAATTTCTTGATCTTTTAGGCTCTGAAGTAAACGCTCTGGCGGCTCATCCATTCGTTCCGTCGTTAGCTTGAACGTTCCCCAATGCAGGGCAACTCCATATTTTGCTCCCAGATCATTAAATGTTTTCACAGCCTCTTCTGGGTTCATATGAGCAGCTTTCATAAAGTCGCGCGGCTCATAAGCACCGATAGGAATTGCTGCTAGTGTTGGGTTGCCTAGCTTTTTGGCTGTTTCTTTAAAGTCATCTGAATATCCACTATCGCCGGCAAAGTAGAATGAAAAATCATCCCACTTTATCATCCATCCAGCCCAAAGTGATTTGTTACGGTCAAACAAAGAACGTTTCGACCAATGTTGTACTGGAGTTGGCTGTATCTCCACGTCCTCAAATTTAATAGCTTGCCACCAGTCTAATTCTATAACATCGACAGCACCCCATTTGCGAAGCTTAGGCGCTAGGCCCAGCGGAACCATAAATTGTATTGACGGTTGATGCTTGATCAAATCTCTTATGCTAGAACGATCTAGGTGATCGTAGTGATTATGGCTTATTAAAACTAAGTCAATATCTGGTAAGTCTTTTATCTTAAACGGTGTGGGAGTTACTCTTTTTGGGCCACCAAAAAACAGTGGCGATGCTCTATTTGAGAATTGAGGATCGGTTAGTATCGTCAAACCTTTATGATTTAATAGTATCGTCGATTGCCCTATCCACATCACACTTTCGGAAAATGTTGATAATTCATCCTGTTTTGAGAACGCAACAGGAAAACCATTTTGTGCAGATTGATCGTATTTTCGTTTAGAGAATTCTCTAATTATCGCAAAAAGTTCAGACGGTTTTTTAACGCTTGGGTCACCATCAGGATGCCGAAAGCGATTTAAGCTCGAATTGAAATTGGGAGAATGATAATAATCCATCGAAGAGCCGCAAGCAGTTAAAGCAGATATTAATATGACTAAGATTAAGCGATACATCTTGGTCTGCCTTGTTTAATATAGTTAAATTAGAACGGTTAGTAAAAGTTGACAACAAAATCAGAAAATATCATGTATCGCGACTGGATTAGCTGCGTCGGTAGCAAAGCACGCAATCTAAATAAACGCCTTATTTTAGGAATATAACTCAGATGCTTGCGATAAGAGAGCAGCTAATTCTTAAATAGTAGGTTGGGGTGTAAGTCCGTCTTAAGGTGCCAATAAAATCAATAGGTTAGCAGATCTAGCATAGGATGCAAACTTCTGTGGGGAAACACAGGGGAAACATTTTACCTCACCTTCAGTAGATTAAGGGGTGGGGGAAAAAACTAGCAGCGGTTAGGTTACTAAGCGCGCAGAGCTTTGCTGAGAATACAGATTACCTTAGTTCAGATATTTAAGGCCACTATCGCAACCTAGTGTCACCACATTTTCGTGTGGTGACATTTTTTTAGCAAGTTTCATTGCACCAACAACATTTAAACCTGTTGAAGTCCCACAAAAAATACCATGCCTTACTGCCAGAATATTCCTCATTTCAAATGCTTCGTCTTGATCGATAGCTAAAATATCGTCAACTTTTTGATCATCTAGAAATGGAGGATAAAATCCCACACCTATGCCTTCAACTCTATGAGGGCCACCCCTCCCTGTAGTCAATAGGGGCGATTGTGAAGGCTCCAGAGCTACTGTTTTAGGGAATAAACCTGATGCGTTTAAACCACTTAAAGTTCCCATTAATGCACCACCTGTACCTACGGATGCACAAAATAAGTCTACTTTCTGATCAATTTGGCCTGCTATCTCTGTTCCCATTGGCTCATAACCAAGAACAACATCTTTTGAACCGAATTGGTCTGCATAAAACCCACCCAATACTTGTACTTTGTGCGCACAAATAGCTTTCATTTCTTGAATTAGTTCTGGTGTAATACCTCTACCATGAGATGACACCGTTATGACTTCAGCGCCAAATGCTTCCATAGTACGCCGTTTTAGATCTGAGAAGGCATCCGAGAATATGGCCATAAAATTAATGCCAGCACTTGCACAAGCAAACGCTAGCGCAGAACCCGTACTACCGCCCGTATACTCAATGACGGTCTGTTTTTCTGTTAGGTCACCTCTGGTTAGGGCATTACCTATTACAGAAATAGCCATTCGATCTTTGAAGGATCCAGTAGGATTGCCACTTTCAATTTTTAGCCATACTGATGCGCAATTATCAGCTTCAGGCAAATTTAATTTAATAAGAGGTGTATTACCTACCTGTGAATATGCACGGGGTGTAATCATTCTCCAGCATTCCTTTTGCGATGGTGAGCCATGAAACTGCAATTAAAATATAAATTATCTGTTGCGCAGCACAAGTATATACACCCAGGGCACCTCCACTGGCCCATGTAGGGTATCGCTGCAATAATTAATCAAGCTCGACTAAAAGCGAACCTTTCATTCCAGATGTTGGTGTCATACCAGAAGCCGCAGTTGCTAAACCTCTAATTGTATCAACGTTTGCCTCAAGTAATTCTTGGCTACTCCAGAGCGTCATAGTTCTAAGAGTATTTTCTCCAGTAACCGTGCAACGTGTATTTACTGCGCCATACTTCTGCATTTCAGCCCAATTCGCTTTGATGCCTTCAACTACATTATCTACATTTCCGTCAAATTCCCAATCAGTAAAAGATACAAACATTTTTTTCTCCATATGGTTGCAATGTTATATCATTTAAACTGGTTGTATTTGTCAAAAGTTACTTTGCGGAAGGCGGTCAAATTTCCAAACGAATATCAATACTTTGTAAGGAAATTTGTAGGCGCTAGCCTGAGTTAAAAGTGTCATAAATATCATAGGTAGATTGTCACACATGATTGGATGAGGGTTAAAATCTAAGGTTATCTAGACAGTATAAATAAATTGTTGTTAGTTAAATTTATAATGAAATTACAATAATAAATTGAACGATCGATTTCAGAGCACATTTCTACTGAACAATGGACGAATTATGGGTAGTTGGAAGATTAAAAAAATGTCGGGCCACTGCGGTGCACGCCTTGAAGGCGTTTCTCTTTTAAACGCGTCAAAGTCAGATCTCGAAGAAATGCGATCCGCTTTATTTGAGTATGGCGTTATAGTTCTGCCAGATCAACATTTAACTCCAGAAAACCACTTAAGTGTAGCTGAATTTTTTGGACCTATAAATGTTAATCGTTTCTTTACTCCTGTTGCTAGTCACCCAATGATTGCTGAAGTGCGAACGTCTGCTGGGCAAAGTGCGGTTCTTGGTGGAACTTGGCACACAGATCATTCTTATGATGCTGCTCCTGCTATGTGTTCTATTCTAAGTGCCCGACAGCTTCCTCCTTATGGCGGTGATACTCACTTTGCTTCTATGGCAGCTGCTTATGAGGCTTTATCGCCAGGTCTAAAAAAGATATTAACTAGTCTGCGGGCTTGGCATTCAGATAGCAGTTTTAGTGAGAGCAATGTAGGTTTAGAAAGTAATTTAGATGCGTTCCGTGATCCCGTATTGCATCCAGTAATTATAAAGCATCCTGTTACTAATAAACCTTGTGTTTATGTGAATGGTGACTTTACAACTCACTTTGAAAATTGGAGTAGGGAGGAAAGTTCTGCACTGTTATCATATTTGTATATATTTGTTACACAACCAATATTTACTGCGCGGGTAGTTTGGGAGCCGGGTATGGTTGCCATTTGGGATAATAGATTAGTACAACATTACGCTACAGCTGACTACGCAGGAAACACACGACTCATGCATCGAATTACTGTTGAGGGAGTACCACTAGAGAGTGCGTAAATTTGACCGTGGCAGTGTAAAAATAATTGTATTCCCAAAAATGAAATTTAGTCTTACACCGTTATTAGTTTAAAAAAACCAATCGAAGCTATTTGATTAAAGCTCAAGTATGTTTGATAAAACCGCCACCAATTTCTGTCCTTTTTTTATAGGTATTTCTGGCGCTAGTCCTGAGCAATTTCAGAGATTTACAACAGCTTTGTGCGACTGATGCCCCACATCACCTCTCGTATCAGCGGTAATTACCGCTCCACCTCAGCTGTCCATTTGGCGGGGGTGGGTTTTCCCTAGTCGGAACTAAAAATTGACTGGATATCTCTTTTTCTTATCCACCTTCAATCAATCTTGTAGGTCAGGGGGCTTTTCTGGATTTTTTTTATTGATACAGACTAAACCAAATACCACTAAAAATGCGGCTAGAGTAAATGAAAAATCTAATGTTTCATTTAGTAATAGCCAACCAAAAAATATTGTAAAAATAGGACTTAAAAAAGAGAAACTGGCAACACTGGATGCTGGATAAACAGATACCAACCACAGCCAGAATAAAAAACCACCGGCGACAACAACTATGCTTTGAAAAAATAACCCCCAAAGGTGGAGCATTTGAAAATCTCGAACCAATTCACCAAAAAACGGGGAGGCTATTAATAAAATTGGGCCAGAGATCAGTAGCATCCAGGCAAGTTGCATTTCTGGAGGCACTTCATTAAATTTTGTGCCCTTTGCGAGATAGATGATCATTGCCCATAGAATTGCCGCCATTATGGCTAGAAAATCTCCGATTAGTTGCCAATTGTGAATAGAAAGCGGCTCCTGATTATCTGAGATGGCAAGCACCACACCTGCAAAAGCGAAAATTAGTCCGAGGGCTTTGAAAAAACTTAGCTTTTCGTTTGGGAGAAAAAAATGACCTATAACAGTGATCCAGACTGGCATGGAATAATAGAGTATTGAGTTGCGTGTCACAGTTGTAAAATCTAGAGCCAAAAACAAGAATAGAAACTCTAAGGCAAAAATCACTCCGGCTAAGATCGATATAGCCATTGTATTCCTTGAAAACAGCATCTTTTTATTCATGATTTTAAAGTAAATCACTAAAAAAATGAAAGCTATCACGGATCGCAATCCTGCAAAAAAGACTGGATTGAGCCCGGAATTAACAACTTTAATAACTACATGATTTATTCCCAATAATGCAGAAAGGGCTATCAATGCTATCGTTCCATAAAGATCAATATGGTCTTTTTTCTTCAAATAATTATCTCTTTATCTGAGTTTCTATTTCGCTAAGTTTCTACACAAAACAAGATTTTTAACAACTTGCAAACTACTGTGGTTGAACTCAGGGGGAACATTAAATGCTAAGTTTGTGATAAAAGGGGCGGGGCCGAAACCTTTAATTGTTACTTCGCCAGTTATCCCGAAATCACAATTTATGAAAAAGGTTCAGTTTAGACCAATTTGAGCTTGGACTGAGAACTATCCTTGTGTTTATGAAAAAGCTAATGCTGACTAACAAAATTATAACTAATTTAAGCAAGCAGGCTGAGCCCGCTCGCTCTTTGCTTTTTTAGTCTGTTGCCGTCCAAGAGTAGGTGGATGTATTGGCGTCTATTTGAATATCCGTTCCACCAATCCATTTTACCCCGGTGTAAGCCTCCCATTTTCCAGTACCAGAAGTCTGAGTGATTAATGCTCCTTCTGGGTGTGGTGTCAGTAAGCTAACCGAAACATCGCCATCAGGATCAACGGACATACATGTCGCTACGAATCCTACTGGCTGTTCTTGGCCTACTGCAAAAGTTAGAAATTGCGTGCAGGTCGCTGCTGTAGCCTTGTGGAACCCTTCAGGTGGATTATCCCACGTCCACACATCGCTGGTAGTATTTTTTATCAGAACTCCTGTCTTGCCTTCCATTACTTCATTATCAACAGTTATTCCCGTCCCAGTTCCACCTAGTCCAGAGTGACCACCAGCTTGAGCCAAAGATGGCGTTAGTAGAACGGCAAAAGCTATTAATATTTTTCTCATATTCATTCCTTTCAGGTTTAAATCATGGAGAACAGATAGTATTTGTGAAACGCTCTTCATAGTCCAGATTTAGTACTACTGAAATCATAGTAGATAAAACGCTACGCGAGTAGCACATGACCTGATCCAAATAAGTGCCTTTGTGAGTAAGCAGGGGTAGTGTGATTTGAGGTGAGGGTAAAGTTACCACTAATGCAGTACAGATAATATACTTGAGTAGACCTACTCATTTGTGGAGTAATTTTGATGTTTCTAGGAAAAGGAAAACCTTATGAAAAAAATTTTACTCATAGCTGCGTGCATTATTGGATTTGGCCAAGCTGGTTTAGCATCAGACATTCCAACTACAAATTGGGGCGCCGTGTTGAAAGTCCCACTGAGTAAAGTTGGTGACGTGGAGAAAGGATTAATTGAATGGGGTAACTGGATCAAAGAGACCCATCCAATGGGGGACGAGGCGTTAGGTCTGGACAGCCTGACCATAACAAAAGGAAACCCTATTGGTGATCACGTATATTATGTGATTGTTGAAAGATATGATACAATGGAAGGCTTAAAAAATCATCAGAGTTTGTTTCGCCGCGATGTTTCAGGAAATTACGCGAGTATGTTTTCTAAACTTGGGTTTATGAGTATATATCGAGTGAGTGGGTCTGAGCAGGTTAAAACGCTGTATAGTATTGTCCCTTAGTATAAGTAACTCATTAATGCATTAACCCTTGCCAATTTTAGCATCGACTACAGAATATAAAAAACGCCAATAACCGTTCTGAGGAGCATTGGCGCTTTTAGTAAAGATGAAGGGCAGAAATTGGGAGGAGCTGCCCTATACATCCTTGATTATGCTGCATTGCAGCGCAAATCAAGGTTGACTTTGCGTAAGGAGATTTAATTTTATTGTGCAAAGGCTTTTAGCGAATTTATGATGAAAATTTCAGCTATATATGTTAAATTTTGCGCATAACAAAAAAGAAAAAGGTTATGCTTAGAAGACTACATAAAGCATTAATGTTCTCAAATGCTGCAAATGCAGCAGGAAACAATACCTCAGAAATAAATTTTACCTAAAATTAAAATGGCGACTCTACAATTAATGTCCTCCCAAAACGAATTAACTGGAGTCGCCCAGTCCCATAAGAACCCTGTTGTTAAAACACAGTTGCACTTGAAGAGTCAACAATACTAAACTCGTCTAGGTATGCCTATGGTGTAGGTGGTAGATGTTAATCTTAAAGAGGTCCCATAATGAATTCAGATGTCTCTGACTTCAAACCTGAAGTTTTTAGTTTACTTCCTGAGGTTATAAAAGCTCTGGAAGAGCCTCGCAAGCCACGTAGTGTCCTCAATTATATGTGCGGCTGTGATACCGCAGATCCTGTAATTAGGCTAACTCTAAATACTGAAGAAAAGGTTAGATCTCTTTTAACTATTTGGTTTGCGAGCGGCAGTTCACTGGATGCTCTATGCCAACCGTTTAGTCCAGTAATTCGTGAGTTAAACGCTCAGCCACCGACGTTAGTAGGAGAAGACTGGGATAGTCTAGAGGGTAAAGTGGCTAAAGTATTATTGGCAGATCAACTTTCTCGATCCTGTTTCAGAGGAACTCGCGAAGCCTTTTCTTACGATCAAATTGGTAAAAGATTAGTACGTGAATTAATTGCGACAGATTCAATAGAAGAAACTTTAAAACTTCCAGCAGCTTTTTTGTATCTATTACCATGGGCCTTGGCACATTCAGAGGATATAGAAGATCTTGATTGTGCCAGTGAGCTTATAGATAAAGCTTCAGCATCTTCTCCTGGTTTTTCTCTATTTTCTGGCCGGAATAAGAGAGCAGTCGAGCAACACCGTCAAGTATTGGAAAAATTTGGTCGGTACCCCCAGAGAAATAAACAGTTTGGCAGAAATAACACTCCCCAAGAACAGGCTTGGCTTGACGATAAAGAGAACTTACCGGTCTGGGCTGGCGGAAAACTATCGATCGAGGAAAATATCAAGTAGAAATTCCTAGCATAGTTCGCATTGGGTTAGCTTTATTGTTTTATCGAGGCGAGTTGAGACTGAAAATGATTATAAAATCCATGAACCTTGTCTTTGGTCTAGTGATTGACAGAATTTATTTTGCCTCTCAGACTAAACAAACGTAAGTCATAATGCAGACCAATTATATTGGAGATAAGGTCATCGAAACGTCTTACAAAAATAGTGAAAAACGGCCGCCAATTCTCGACATGGCGGATGCCGAAATCTTAGCTCTAATGCCACGTATGGATTGGGATCGACCACCATGGAATAGGTGGAGCTTTCAGCGTATTAGGAGCCTAATGCCCACAGCACAAGTCTGGCGCGGTAACGGCAAGATAATGCCGATACCGCGACAAGAAAAGGATATCTCAAAGATTGAATTTACCCGATCAAACGAGGTTTCACAGACAATTGAGGCATTTCTTGATGACACCTACACCGACGGGTTTTTGGTGATGGCGGATGGCTATATTGTCCATGAGAGCTATCACAATGGAATGCAGCCCGAAACGCCACATTTGATGCAATCAGTGTCCAAATCAATTACCGCTACCGTTACTGGTATCATGATTGGTCGGGGAGAACTTGACCCATCTGCTCCAGTCAAAACCTATATGCCAGAGCTGGCAGAAACAGCGTGGGCAGGGGCAACACTTCAGCATGTTTTGGATATGACGACTGGCGTTCAGTATAGCGAAGAATATACACGGCTTGACTCTGATGTTGGTAAGACAGATGTCGCTTCAGGCTGGAGGCCTATCGCGCCTGATGCGACCTCTGATATTGATTGGCCAGCTTCGGTATGGGATCAGATTTTGTCATTGAAAACTTGTGACGCTGAACATGGTAGCAGATTTTTATATCGTTCAATAGAAACAGACTTACTGGCACATATTATGATGCGCGTCTCTGGTTCGTCATTACATAAGCTTATTAGTCAAGAATTGTGGCAGCCAATTGGCGCTGAAGAAGATGGATATTTTACTGTTGATGCGCGTGGATATGGGCTGGCAAGTGGCGGTTTTAATGGCTGCTTGCGAGATTTTGGCCGTTTTGGTCAGCTCTATCTTGATGATGGTATGTGCCATGGTAAACAGATTATTCCTCAGGACTGGATAGCGGATGTCAGGCGAGGTGAGCATGGATTGTGGTCTGAGGAAAGACGTAAGCAATTGCCAAATGGCTGCTATCGAAATCATTTCTGGATCGAAGATGAGACCAAAGAAGCGTTTATGTGTTTAGGGGTGTTTGGCCAACTTATTTATATTGCACCAACCTATAATATGGTGGTTGTTAAATTATCTACTTGGCCTAATTTTCTTGACGATGATTTCAAACTTGACACGCAACTTGCCATTCACGCGATTGCTGCTGAATTGGGGAAACATGTCGACCCAAGGTAAAAGCAGAATGAGAATAACGCATTTACTAGTGAAGATGGTATAAATACTACTGAATAAAATTAACTAAGTCACAAGTTTTTAGCTTATAGTTTTACATGCTACGAGTTACTCCTCCATCATTACGGATGCTTTGACCAGTTATATAGCTGCTATCTTCTGTGAGAAGGAACGCTGCAGCTCTAGCTTGCTCTTTGGCACTCGCGAGACGTTTAAAGACAGACATGTCTGCAAACTTTTGAGGCAAATCTAGACTGTCAGTGAATCCTGGCAATAAGCAGTTCATGCGTATGTTATCTGCGCCATAGCGATCTGAATAAAGCTTTGTAAATGATGATACACCAACGCGATAAACACTTGATGTCGGGAAGATCAGGCTAGGCTCAAAAGCTGAAAATGTTGTTATGTTAACTATAGAACCACCTCCCTGTGATTGCATTACTGGTGTTACTAATTTTGACATACGTATCACTGGTAATAAAACCATTTCATTTGCTGTGATCCAGTCTTCATCTGAGATCTCTAGCAAGTCTCCTTTCGGAGGTCCACCAACATGAATTAATAAGCTATCAATACGCCGATATTTCTCCATGGTGGTATTGAATAGTCCCTGCAAGTCTGTGGCATTTTCTGCTTTGCCCTTTACAGCTATGCCCCCCAGTTCATTGGCAAGTATTTCACAATTTTTTGAGGGTGACATCAATGCTAGGTCGTAATGACGTTTTTTCATTTCTCTGGCAACAGCTGCACCCATTCCGCTACCGCCGCCAATAATAACGCACACCTTATTTGTCATAATTGCTCCATATTTTTAGTTAAATTTTTTTATGCTACCTCTGTAGCAAATGGTATAATTCAAATAAACGCCCTTCTGACTGAGTAGGGTACTTTTGAGTTGGGTAGATTTTGGTCCTATAAAAACCCATTTAAACGGCAGTTACCAATAAGGTAGGCTTGGTTTTTACGTAAGGGCTCTATCCAAGTGCGAATAACCTCCATCGACCACCAAAAACTGCCCTGTAATGTGTCCCGCCCATTGAGACAAAAGAAACACTATAGGCATCGCTAACTCCTCAACTTTTGTCATTCTTTTCTCTAGGGGGATACGACTATTAATCTGTTTAAGTTTTTCATCAGGCGTTTTAAAGCCTTCCAACCATTTTTTGTACATAGGTGTCATAACTTCTCCGGGGATAACTGCGTTTATACGTAGTCCGCGATTTGAATGTTCCGCAGCCCACTCGCGAGTTAAAGCCAAGATACCTCCCTTTGCAGCTGCATAAGCTGAGGTTTCAGATTGACCAGTTAAAGCAACTTTTGACGAAACATTCACTATTGCTCCTTTAGTTTTTATTAATTCCTTTATACATAAATTTGCCATCGTGTAATAATGCACAAGATTTCTATCTAATGATTTGCGAAACTCGTTTGGTCCAGCCGAAATGCCAACGGCGTCATTAAATCCAGCGTTATTTACTAAACCATCAATTCTACTCAGCTTAGTTAGGATATCTTCCACTGCTTCTTTGCAGTCTTGATCATCGCAAAGATCCAAGGTTTTCCAAATAGCTCTTGGACATCGCTTTTTTATGATTTCATTGAAAGTTTCATCTGGTTTTGACTTATCAATTATAACTGGCGTCGCACCAATTAATGAAAGCTTGTCTACAACAGATGCTCCAATACCAGAGCCTCCTCCAGTAACAATAATTACTTTTTCGTGTAAACCAAGTTCCATAATGTAAACCTACCAATTTCCACTTTTCAAAACGGGTTTATAAGGGTCGGGAAGTTAGCAAAAGTAAGAGCTGATTAAAAGTCTTGCATCAGCAAGCTTTGATATCCAGTAATTTTGGATCAACAGTTATTGTGGCTTAAGAAGATCCATTAGGTTTTTTACAATTTGCGACGTTACTTTTTCTCCCTTTTCTGATGATGAGTTGCTTGCTGATTTGGTATACCAAGTGCTATTTTCAGAGATACGACCCATTTCAACCCCTTCTGGAGCAAGCGCCATCAAAAGCGAAGTTTCTCCTTCGCCCGCATGGTCAAAAATATAATTTTTAATAATTTCGCAATCCATTAAAGGATGTAAGTTTATCCAATTAAATGGTTCACTCCCTGCCTGATTTCTGGCATAATAATCACTCATCTCTTGCTTCCCCCACCACGCCTCACCTTCCGTGCGTTCTAGGAATTTAAAAATTGCCTGTTTAGCACCAAATTTAAAAGCCAGATCAGTTGGCATGCCAGATGTAAAGTTTTCGGTTTGGTGGTGTACGATCCCGTGTATATTCCGGAATCCTACTCTCAACAAACCAGTAAATATTTGCTCGGCCAACGGAGCAAGGACTGATGCATCAACTTGCAAGCTTCCAGTTCCTTCTGGCGCTGCTACGGCATAACTAGCAGCGCCGTAACTAAACGGTGGAAGAATGACTACTTCCATCTGGTTCTCTAACATATCTAGGATTTTAGTCACCGCAAGCGTGTCCATACCCACTGCCATATGTTCGCCGTGATACTCCATTACTCCAATTGGAAGTACAACTGGTGTATTTTTGGTGATTGCTTCCTTAATTTGGTATGGTAACATGAATTCATAGCGCATATTGAATTCCTCATCGGATTATTTTTTAAAAAATTAAGAGTAATTAATTTAGCTGGTTATATACACCGAATCATATCCACAGTATTGCTTCCATTTTATTGATCATGTGCAGCCAACACCAAGCCGGAACATGAGTCTGTTCTACTCTCTCCATAAAAATCTAGCATATGTTCGACATTGTCTAGCCAGTTAACTCCATCCACTTCATCATCGCCTGTTTTTTCTATTTCATCATATTCCATAATGCTGATGAACTCATTGTCACTTGTAGAGATCAAACGCATAGACAGAGCTTTTGAGTAATCGTAATCGTTGATAGCCTTTATGAAGTCATCTACATATCCATCTTTAAGTTTATATTTTACGATTGTTACTATATTCATCTTTAACTCCTCTAAACTTGACCATCGCTTACTCAGTTAACAAAGAGAACAACAGATAGATGGCTAGTAGTTTTTCATTTTATCACAGTATTCTCTAAGGAGCTGGCTGCAATAAATTCGGGATCTTCCTCAGTTCGATACTGTGGCAACTTATCATGTATAACGTCCCATGGGATTTTACTTTCAATACCTAAGTGAACTCCATTTGGCTGCCAGTTTTCTGGATCATCAAGGCTTCCAACAAATACAGCATCTAAAGATTTATAACTAAAAACGATAGGGCTGCCACAATCGATGCAAAAGCCTCGTTTTGCGATATCTGATGATTGAAAATATTTTGGCAACCCACTTATAAATTCCAACTGACCTTTATCGAATGCAGCAAAAATAGCAGATGTATTACCATAAGCTTTTTGACACATACGGCAATGACACACGGATACCCATTTTGGTTCACCCGATGCTTTATATCGGATTTTCTTGCAAAGGCATCCGCCTAAAACTTCCCTTAACATCACCAATACACCTCTCCCAATGATATCGCTTAGTCAATAACTGGCCCATCAAAAACTATAGTTTCGTAAACATGATGACCGTACAACTCCCACTGTTGCGTAGCGATTTCCTTAGCTTGATTGAGTAAGTCTTCATTTTCACTAAAACTCGTCATCATTTTGTCTGGATAACATTTTCGTCATGTGATTATTGCTACGTCCAAATCTTCTTTATAGTTAAATTCCGTACTTATAATTTGCGCATGGGGCATTTGTGGAACTCTTTTATCTACACGGAAACAGTCTTCGTAATCCAAAATAAACAGAAACGGCAACCTCCTTTGACTTATCAGTTTCAAGGCGCATAGCCTCCTTAGAAAATTTCACGGTAGTAGCAATAGCTTGAAATTTTTCGCTTTTACTGGTCATTACTACGGCGCCGCCGATAGTCACATTCGCAGGGATGCACATATCCACTGGATTTCCAAATGCAGCGTTCACGGCATTACCCATAACTATCCCGTCTGCAAGACCTGCTAGATAAAACTCTTGCTCTTCCTGGGTAAGTATCTGTTCAAACTGATCTATTGTCATTGCACCTGCTTGAGTTGCAAAAATAGAAATAAATATACTGGTTATTAGTTTATCCATTAATCACCCTTTCATTTGCCCAATCTAGCTTAAACGTCCGTTGGGTTGTGAGTGATGCGGTTATTTTCAAACTTACTTAAATCAATATTTACCTAACATTGATTTACTACAGCTCTGCTGTCAAATATTTTCATATCCTGGTGAGGTTACTTTCTAAATGAAAACCACCTGTACAAATTGCCATGCGAACATGCAAAACATCGCAATCAATATTGCGTAAACAAAATATTTAAATAAACTTCTCATTTCCAAAGATTAATTTTCTTGATAGTTTTATCAAGGAATTTAGATGCGGCAAATTATTCACCAAACTTCATTCTACAAGTAGTATTTCCTAAAGTTGCAGCCTCTTCTGTTTGTGCCTCCCTAGATACCTTTAATAGACAATCTTCAAGGTTTCGAGGTTTATTTGCCAGCTGCGTGTAGGCAAGTGCACCAAGAAGAACAGCAATGGCTGCTGCTCTAGTTTGGTTAGTTCTTATCCACACTATTAATTTATCCATAACGACTAAAAATCCTGACTACCTTAATCTCTATCCATGTTGCTGTACTCGTCTAGCTTGTAAAGACCGTTTATATTCATATTACAAAAGTTTGAATTGAATTTCGCTATTTTTGGCCGGACTCTCTGGCAATATTACGCCATGAGACAAATGAAAGAATAGCAACAATACCAGTACCTACAATTGGAGGTACGGCTGATATTTTTCCTAAAATTTGCAATACAAGAGTGGTAATACAAACCACGCTGAACGCCAAAGTATAGCCTCTCATTACATGCGCCTGGAAAGCTTGACCTTCAATATTTCGCACATGATAAGTGATAATGACTAAAGCAAGAATTAAACTTGCTATTCCATATCTGACTGTAACAAGGTCAGCAAATCCTTGACCTTCTGCATTTGGAAACTGCTCACGAGTTACGAATTCTGGTGCAATGTACATTACTGATGAAAAAACTAGCCCAATTAGAGCAGTTATTATTAATGTAGTTTTTGGTTTCATTTAACCCTCCTAAGTTAATAGTAGCCTAACTCAAGTTGCCGATGATTCAAGATATTAGGCTACGGTTTCAGTCAATGAAGTTATCCAAATAAAAATTAGATAAGTGAAGCTTAATCTTGTTTCAAGCCAGTAGCGGCCTAGTGATTTCTTGAAATTGATATAGAACTCTATAGACAAATATAAAAAACAATTTGAAGTAGGCCTTGTATGTTTATTGATGTTGGTTCTGCACGCTTATTTTTTGACGTAGTGGGAGAAAGTCTGGATGTCGAAACTTCTAATATGGCACAACGCCCAACATTGATTTTATTACATGGAGGTCCTGGGTATGATCATTCAACATTACGACCATATTTTGACCGTTACAGCAACACACATCAATTAATTTATCTGGACCATCGTGGTTGTGGACGTTCGACTGGCGAAAAGGAAACTTGGCACTTAGATCAATGGGCAGACGATATTGCAATATTTTGCAGCACGTTGAGCATTAGTTCACCTGTAGTTTTCGGGCAGTCTTTTGGGGGAATGGTGGCGATGCATTACGCCGCGCGCCATCCTAAAGGGATATCAAAACTAATTCTTTCCTCTACGGCAGCACAGTTTCGTCTCGACGAAACTGTGAAAATGATGCGCAAACTTGGTGGCCACCGAGCTGCAGATGTTGCACATGAGTTCTTTTCCAATCCATCCAAAGCTGCCTATGAAACTTATGGTGAGGTCTGCTTGCCGCTTTACAGCAACCCTAATTTGCCTGCGGCCGGCACTTTCCGTGACCGTGCTATAGAGCGTCCTGAAGTAGCATTCCATTTCTTTTCTGATGAGATGGCCACGATGGATATGCGTGCCGAGATTGCGAATATTACATGTCCAACATTAGTTATCGGAGGTGCCATCGATCCAGTCACGCCTACTATCTGCTCTGAAGCGATTGCCGACGCTATTGGTGATAATGCACGGCTCCAAATGTTAGAAGGTTGCGGTCATGGTCCACATCGAGATGACCCAAAAGGTGCCGAAAAAATTATGCGCCACTTTCTGGCTGATTAATGCTAGAAAAATCTTACTGAGAATTAGTTGGCGGTCGAAACCCTTTAATCATAAATTTGTTAAGATAGAAAAACGCATGCTAGCTGTGTTCATATAAATGTTGTTAATTTATAATGTCTATCTACCGCGCAGTTTAAATACCACGGTAAAAGTTTAGTAGCGGGCTATAGCGTTTCGCAAGAAGGCAGCAGGGCGGGGCTAAACGCCCAACCGATCAATTAGTCAAGCTCGACTGCCAGCTCACCCATCATTCCGCCTGTTACAGTCATGCCTACTGCCGAGCTAGCTGCTGCTCTAATGTCATCTATCGCTGCTTCAATCTGTTCTTTACTGCTCCAGACCGTCATGGTTCTTATTGTTTTTTCCCCAGTGACCGTCGCACGCATGTTTACTGCACCATGCTTTTTCATTTCAGGCCAAAAACCTTTAGCCGCTTCTACTGCATTATCTACATTTCCATCAAATTCCCAATCGGTAAAAGATACAAACATTATTTTCTCCTTATCGTTATGCAAATATCAAATTTGATTTTCGCATATTTGTAAACATATAACCCCACGGAAGGGTAGATACTATAGTGGCATATTTTATTTGACGGATGTAAGGGCCTGTGTAACTATACAACATGGATTTAGATAAAGAATATAATCACTGTGATTGTTGTAGTCGTGACTGTAACTGTAGCAGTTGCGACTGTGGTAACGTCGATAACTGTGTAAGCTGCGATTGTTGTGAGACAGATTGTACGACTGACTCTGAGCATTGTCTTTGTAATTAAGAATTTCAATCATTTATGGTTTCTGAGTCGGAAAATTTCGCGAGCAATTTCTTGGATTTTCACTTTGGAATGGCTGATCGATATTTATTACAGGGCAATATTTGAAATTAGATTGGCGAACGGAAATAAATTTGGACAACCACCAGCATCCATTAAACCAACACATTCAGAGATGTCCTAGGTGCTCAGCACCACTTAACACAATAGTGGTTCATGGACATGAAGCTTGTGCTGTTTGCAAATCAAATATATTTGAATGTTGCACGGGAGATGTCTGTGGGACCGACGCTAATCTAGATCGTGGATATAATCGAACTTAGTCCTATCTAGCTGCGAGAAATAAGTAGTGGGTTGGTCCGTGTTTAATTTTTTACGCCGCCGTGCAGCTTCCAAAACTTACACTTATTATTTTCAAATCTTGCAAAAAACATAACCTCCCATTCAGGTTCGCCGTCTTGCTTATATGAGTGCCGGCCGCAAATTATGCTCTCATCCTCATGGTAAACTTTAAAGTCACCAATGGACTGGCCACCTTCAGAAACCCAACTCAAAACTTCATTTTTAGTCTCATGGTTCCCGTCTGTAGTTTCAAATACATAATCTTCAGCAAGCATTTCGTCTACTTCAGAGGTGTTTCCTGTCGAGAAGGCTTTTTCCCATTTATTAAGTCTTTCAATTGCCGATAAAGTCATTTTTTCTGTCCTCAAATTGAAGAGCTTCAATTAGTATTTCAGGAAATTTAAATAAAGTAAGTAAAATTAAGTAGTAGTAATTAGCCCTACTAAAATTAATCACAAATAAACGTGCGTGCTAACCAAATATTAGCCAACAACTTCTAATCTAAATTTACCGCCACAAAGACCTAGGGGTAGAAGCTTCGTCCTTTTTTGTTTTTTAAGTGCATAGACTTGCATGGCCGTTGCCCCATATGTTGAGGTTTTACTCTGTCATTTCTTCCATGCCATAAACTGTGTATTCGCATCCGTTATCTTTGTCCCACTGTAATTCTTCTGGGCTACTCATAAATGCTCCCATTGCTTCCATGTCGGTAACATTCATACAAGCCATAAACTCTTTTTCACTTACTTCGGCAAACCTCCATTCAGTTAAAAATTCACCGGCACCGGCTTTTATATCCTGTTTAATTTTCTCATGCAGGACATGCGCGCCAGTCGCTATAGTTCCACGAATAAATACATTCATAATTTTTCTCCTTTAAATATTTAATACCCAATAGTTCGAGTTTCTTGAGAGGGTGATCATTAGTCGGTAATTCCCTTAAGTTTACGTTCCGAGCAGTCCGCAATGAGCTTCATTTTCTTTTTTGCAGAGACAGCGTTACCTTCAAAAATAACATGCTTTACGGATGGTGAGAGTTGCAGTTGTAAAGATGAATTTACTTTTGTTTTCAGTTTGGCTACTCCATTTTTGAATGCGGCACTCTTGCCAGTTGCAAGATCTCGCACAATAAAATATCGAGCTTCAAGTTCGCACTTGTTTACTAAAGTAATTTCAGCCTTAATTTCTTGACCAGAGCTGAATAGCCAAGAGAAAAGTCCGTCTGACTTTGCCTGGGACGCCAGCGTCAAAAATATAATTATAACTAAAACTCGCAAGCTAAGCTTCAGACATTATGGATAAAACTGGACCCGTTGTTTCTTCAACCATTGTATGTCCAGTTTCATTAATTGACTGTGCACGTTGCTTTTGGCGCATTTCTTGTTCTGCTTTAGCATCTTCCTCAGAGGAAAATATAATAACTGACTGGTGTGTATTGGCATCTATTTGAAACCAAATGATATCTTCTGCCTTTGTTTGGCTCCTAAACTCACGATGCCAACCTTGCATAGTATCTGCACTGGGAACGCCGTCAGGCCACTCCCATTTTGTATGGATTGCATACTTTGTCATTTTAAAAACTCCTTATCCAGCTAATCTGAGGAAATCAAAAATGCGGCTTCGTGACAACAGTAAAAATGTCGATAGACTTTCGTTGCCAATTTTTTGTTCGCTTTGCTAAAAAAATGGAACGAATGGAATGCTACATCCCGACAAAAACATCATAAAAAATATTGATATTACGCGCATCATAACCCCTACCTTTTCTTTAAATTAGCCAGAGCCCAAAACCTACGTACTTTTCAATTTTGTTTCAATTAGAAGATGAAATCACTTCATTACAAAACGTTATTAACTTTGAATAGTTTATAGTTTTGAAAACCACTTAATACAGGGTGGATCAGTTAATGGGGTTAAACTGATCCATAAGTGTGTTGGTAATTAATTGTGGATCAGTCAAACTGGGAGGTTACAAACTGATCCGTCACATCCCTGCATAAAAAACAGCTAGCTTTGAAATTTGTTGCTTCAACGCATAAATTGTCGCAGATTTTTGAGAAAGTCGAATTTTGTTTGCCGTTGTGTATAAACATTCTGGCTTATTGGCCGTTAATATAATTGAAAGAACTATTCATTTAAAGCTCCCTTATTTTATTTCCCCTCGCTTGCGAGGGGGTTTTTTTAATTCCTTGTCAGATTTAATTTAAATGCCTTTAAACATGGCGCGAAGTATGCAACTGGAGCCAATTAATTTAAAAATGGTACAAAGTACTTACAAAGGCCATACTATATGGCATGGGTAAATAAAAAAAATAGGTTGGAATTTTAATACGGATAACTATTTACATGACTACCCATACATACAATAGCTTCATAAAGAGGAGTAAATAATGAAAAGTTTTCCAGAATTAATTAACGAAGCAAACAATCAAATAAATACCGTTTCAATAGAAGAGCTACAATCTATAATAGATGACCCGAAGCTTATACTTGTAGATGTGCAATCAAAAGAGGCTGTTGAAGAAAGTGGTATGATAAAAAATGCGATACATGCCAACCGTGGTTTTCTAGAGTTTTATTTTGATCAAAGAGCAGATAACCCCTTCAAAAAAATAGATGTAAAATCTGATAGTAAAATAATAGTTTATTGTGGAGCAGGCGGACAAGGTGCCTTGGCAACAAAAACATTAGCGGACATGGGCTTTAATGATGTGAGTAATTTAGAGGGTGGATCAGGAGCCTGGGTTGAAGCGGGAAATATTCTCTACGCGTAAAGGTATTCTTTTAAAACTGCTGCTAGCGATAACTTCAGTACTAGCAATCTCTGTTACTTGTGCTGGCATCAGGAAGAACAGTTTTACATAATTGAGCATTATTTAGCTGTTCTTCAGATATAGAAGCATGAAGAAGATAGGCATCAACTAGATTAACATCAACAAAAAGTGCTTGGCTAAAATCTGCTAGCTCTAATTCTGCACCGCTTAAATTAGTTTTTACAAGCGTGGCGTCTGAGAGATTTGCCCCATTCATATAAGTGTTGCTCAAATCGCTGCTTGAAAGGTTTGCATTGCTTAGATCAACATTAACCAGATAACTCTCGCTTAGGTCTGCCTCGCTCAAGTCAACTTTGAAAAGGTTATACCAACCAAGGTTCAATTTAGATAAATTACAGCCGTTACAGGACCGATTTTCAATCAAAAGTTTGAGCGTCTGATTTTCATTGGCATTACAGTGATTAGCCAAAAGGCAAAAAATTATTATGGGGAATAGTTTGGTCATTAAAATATTATAGCAAAATAGCTCGGCTCAATAAATGCGTTAGTAAAACTTTACTATTAAGATTTCGGTCAACTATGTTACCTGTTTTGAATATATACCCAATATAGAATTTTAATTAAGATAGGAATAAAATTATATGGACACTATTTATCGTTTTTTTAGTTTCTGGTTGGAATGAGCCAGTACAATATAAAGAGATAAATCACTTCGACACGATAGAAGAGTGTGAGCTTCGACCAAAAGATTTAGCTGCTATGAGTCTTGATAAGCCATCAACTGCTTTAAACCCTCAAGATCTTTGTACAGAAGTTCCTGTCCCTATGATGTATGCTTTCGTGCTAGGTTGATAGTTAAATGCTAGGAAAGGAAAATTTATGATCGCAATGCACAAGAGACAAATTGAATGGTTTAAATCAAAACTTGGTATCAGCGATTATACGGTAGCATGGATCGGGTTTTTAAAAGGTATCGTTTTTGGGCTATTGACCTACCACTTTCTTATAAACTCATAGTCATTTACGCTGACAAGCGTAATAAAATTGGATAAATTCTTAAAGGCTATCCATAAACTAATTTAATGCTAGGTCGAACCCCTGTTTGTTTGGCGATCCGCTGCACATTAGGGAAGTTACTTAGTTCTGGATGCTCTCGCGATGGTTTAAGCCAAGTTGTAAGCATATATAAATATATATCGGCTGCGCTAAAACACTCACCTAGAATCCATTTATTCTCTCCAATTTGGTCATCGATTATCTGCAAAGTCTCCATTAACCTTTTTTGCCCACGTCTTTTTGCTCCTGGCTCATCTTCTATCTTATCCGCAAATCGATATGGGTGATAATCCTGCTGAAATGCAGTTTGAATTGAACTAGAGAAGTAAACGAGCGTCTGGAGAAAAAGACTACGCAATGGTGAATTGGGCGCTGGAGCTAACTTTGCGTCTTGATGACGATCACATAGAAATATTGTTATAGCTGCGCACTCATACATTGCCCCATCGTCCCAAATAAGTACTGGTACCCATCCATTTGGATTAATTCTTAATTGCGCCGGTGGTCGTGGTTTGCCTCGGATGGTCGTTGTCGATATGAGTTCGTAAGGAGCGCCGATTTCTTCTAGAAGTACTCGCACACCCATCGATGCGGTTCCCTCTGCGTAATATAATTTATAGCCCAAGCAGTTTCCTTTTTTTTAACAAAGGCTTTAAGACTGTTTTAGCCAATTACCGGCTATTCTTTCTTATCGCAAAACGCTTCATAGATAGTTGTATAATTTGTGGCCACATCTATTGACCATTTATTCTTTTCTACATGTTCAAGTTGATCAGGTATTATCTCATGATTAGTCTCTAGTACTCTCCAATTTTGGTCAGCCATTGTAATTAGATAAGGTATGCCATTCTTCATCTCATCGCAGTCTTTTTGATAGAGTGTGATAGTCGCTTGCCATAGCTGAACTCGTCCAAACCAGAACTGACAATAAGGGCATCAATTTTTTCATCATCTATTTCTCTTTTAAGACCATTACTAAGATTAAAAATTAAGGCTTCATTTCGTTGCTCTCAGGACCGGCTACATGCCATTTGGCCTCAGAAATAGTTTCAATCCACGCAACTTTTGATTGTCCAAAAATGTGCTTTTTTGGAGTAAGTGTGTGGTGCTGATCTAAGAAGCCCGTTCTAACGTTGAAAACTGATTTATCAGTTGCTCTAGCATAAATTTGACAACCGCAATTACCGCAAAATCCCTGAACTCGTTCGTTACCACTGTCTGCAATCTTTGTGTATTCAGTTACCTCGCCGTCGATATTTATATCTTCATTTTTAATAATAGCCACTGGTCTAAATGGAGCACCGCTAAACTGCTGGCAATCGGTGCAATGACAAGCGATTACCATATCTTCAGAAACTTTTCCTGAAACTTGGATCTTTCCACAATGGCAATTTCCAGTAACTTTTATCTGATCTACCATATAATTCCTAGCTACTTAGTTCAATTTGACAGTATCGACTGCCGTTTCTTTTTGATAATTGAATACACAGACGGAAGATTTATTTTTCTCTCGAAAATCAAATGCATCCCTGAGCTCGCTCACGAGAGTACTTATTATGTTATCAAATTTTTTTAACAAATTTATATCGTCAAAATTTGCTGAAATACTTACTTCACTTTCCTTACTTACAGTTATTGTTAAACTCGACATTTCTAATTTCACCACATATTTACTCAAATATTCTGTACAATGGCCTGCTGCTATTTTTGCTGACGTAAACGATGTGAACTTATAAACTACACTTTTTGAATACATTATTATAAGTCCTCAAATAAAGCATCAAAGTCTTTTAAACTATCTGCAAAATCGAGATTTTTCGACTTAAAAGATTGGTCATAAAGTTGAAGCTTTTCTAAAGCCAAAGCACCTTTATTTGTTAGCCTTCCGTTATCACTTACGAGCTGCAAATTTTTAAGCGCCTGCAAATCTTGATCATTTAGATTGATGCCGTTTCTGAATTCAATAATGCAAATTAAATCATTAAGGCTTATTTCAGAATTTAAATTTTGGATTTCTTTTAATCCGAGTAAAAGTTTTGCGGAAGTATCTTTTTGGATCTGGCTCTGTCGCTGAATGTAGGCACCAAGTTTCGTAACCATTTTATCAATTGCTGAGATGACTTCTTCACTAATATTTTGCGGTTCATCATTTCCTAAGCAATATGTCCCCAGCACTAGATTGTCACTAGTTCTAATTGGAAAACCGCAGTAGCTACCCTTCATTTCACCCGACTTTACTCTCGGATGTTTGCTAAAGATTGGATGATCTGAAAGGTCATACACGATTGTTGGTTTTATTTCTCCAATTACGTGCTGGCATAATGACTGTTCCACTGGCCAAGATCTATCCACATCTGGGTCTGGTGAAATACCAGAAATAATACACTGATGACTTGAGTCGATCAATGATACCATCGTTTCTGAGAAACCTGACAATAGTTTTCCTATTTCACAGAATGCATAGAATTCATCCTGTTGATCCGTGCCAATTAATGCTAATGCCTCTACAAACGTCGCTCTTTCAAGCTCATTCGGCAATTTTTCTGCAACTGGATACATTTTATTGGCGATACCTTTTAGTACTGAAACTATAAAAATTTCAGCAACTTGCTTTCATTCTGAAATAATCAACTTTTAAGTTTAAGCATTGTTTCAAAAAGCATCAGAATATTAACTAACAAATGACGTATTATGTTTGATTATAGTACTAACCTCTGAAATTTCACTAGCCGGAACGCCTGCTCGCTCAGCATGCTCATTAACCAGTGCTTCACTGTCAGCATTATACACGCAGTAAATTGCATCACCAATGACATAGCTTTGCTCTTGCATAATATTTTTTCCTTCAGAGCGCATAGCTTCTAAAACTTCTTCTGAGCCTTTACCAGCATTATTCAAGTCATTTTTGGGAAGGCTTCCGGCGCCTGCCATCTCCCTTTTAATTAAAAACTTTTTCAACTTAATTTCTCCTCTTAATTGCTGTTAGATTGTATTTGACTAATCTGACGCAACTGACATGGACATTGTACTAGGGTCTGTATCTCCACCTGCTGACGCGATTAGTTCTGCTTCATTTTCCATATGGTCCTGTATCACGTCCATATTGGGCGTATACATTACCACATGGATGGTATCTCTATCGTTTATATCATGGCCTCTGTAAATTGTTTTTATTCCGTATTTAGTGCTTCTTAATTCTTCAGCGCCATCGTAGGCAGCCAGCCAATGATCATAGCCTTTTGTAATTTTTTGCTTCAGAATAAGTGTCGGCATTATTTCCCCTTTATATTTAATTTCTATTATATCATATGCTCGAGATAGAGCTTGCATAGTACAGCTTCTGTATTCTCTTTTATTTTTGCACCTAATATAATTAAAAAATATAAATAAATTGTAGTAAATAAATATCTTTAACAGAGTGGTTCGAATAAATGTTAAAATTGGTTTATTTTAAAATGAGAGCGTTAGCAGAAGCTCCACAACTACTTTTGACTTATTGTGGAGTAGATTATGAGTATTGCATGTCGTGGGATCACTTTGGAGACGCTTGGGCAAATGTAAAACCCAGTATTTCTTTTCAACAATTACCCATTCTGGAAGTTGAAGACGGCACTCAGATTTGCCAGAGTGTTGCCATTCTCCAATATATAGAAAACTTAGGTGGTATAAAAATTAATGATCCTGTGAAGGCTGCTGAAGCCATGGCTATTTTGCAGAGCGCCCAAGAATTATTTGCCCCATTAAATCCTACAGTTAACTTTGCTATTGGCCAGAATTTTAAAGATAAAAAAGATAGTATGAGAACTAACTTAAAAAGCCGGTTTTCTGATTTAGCGCGTTACCTTGATAAGCATGAAGGAAGGTATTTTATAGATAACATTCCAAGAGCTGCAGAATTTGCCTGTTTTCATCATCTTGATTTATCTAGGCTGTTAGACCCAGAATTACTCAATGGGTTTCCTCGATTGATTAAGTTTGTGAAAGACATTGAAGATATTGAATCAGTATCAAAGTATCTAAAATCTAGGCCTAAATTGGTGGATGTGGGAATACAGCCTAAGCTGGTTATTAATGGAACAGAACATCCCACGGGCGTAAATAAAACTTAAATTCTATTCTAATTATCACAACCCACATAAAACGTCCTAAAGGTTAAAGTGTAGGTCATGGAACAGAATTTTTACGTCGGGGAGAGGTTGGATATACCAACCTCTAGACAACAGTACTAGTCAGCGTTACCCTTCACGCTTTGTCTGGCATCATAAACCGACTTCTTCTGTTGATACTGCTCTTCTGATAGGTCATGCCAGCCCACGCACTTTCCTGTTGGGCTGCGACCGCAACTGCAACTTGCCATGTTTTTCTCCAATATAGATTAAAAATAGTGAAAATGTTAAAACATCGGGTTCATCAAACTAAAGGTCTCGTACCACGCGGACCCCTCAAGTGCGAGAAGCATCACTACTGGTATTCCTACTATAAAAAAAATACAGCTAAGAAAAGCCCATCCTAGACCATTGTTGTTAGATGTGTTTGTGCTCATGCATTAGTTTCCATACACATGCCCAATTCAGCATTCCATTCTTGTCCTACTTCGCATGTCATCGCTGTGTCCGTACCATGCTTGTTGCAACCGTCTGCAAGAGTGAAAGATGACGATAGTATTATTGCTACTAATGCTGTTCCTAAATATTTCATTTGATTCTCCTTTGATGCTGTCTCAGAAATATGTTTTTGAAAGTCCAATTCAATGCGACTTTCTGTCAGATCTAATTATTTATGTTTAGAACAAAAAACGCACTTATGTGATAAGATTATAACTTATTTTATAAGGATTTTAATCGTATCGACTAGTGTATCTATTTCATCTATTGTCTTACTGATCATGCCTTCAACAAATAAATTTCGAAAACGTCTCTCCGAGGCTGTGATCGCAATTACAGGTTTTTTCTTTGCGTAACTAAAACCTATTTCTGCCGCTGTTCCGGAATCGATATCCTGGCCGGTTAATAGAGCTACCGTCAGATCAGAAGCTTCTAATGCGGCAAGATCATTATTAAAAATCTTCGCTTTTGTTGCAGCTGCCATATTAAGCTGATCGAGCTCGTCTTCAGAAACTCCTTTTTGGTCTCGGTGGGGAAGAAAACAGACATAACCATTATCTTCCAACAGTTGTGCAATTTTCTCCAAATATTCCTTTTCGTGAGAATTAAACAAAGGTCCGGCGATGTAAACTTTCTTTATCAAAATTGGTCCTTTGCTAAATTTTAACGGTACTGAACACTTCCTAGCCATTTTCCTTTGGGTGCTCGATATCCATTCTCAAAAGTTCCTGGGTGAGGCGGTTTTTATATCTTCTTTGCCTGCGTCTTGCCTTACTTGAGTTTGCTCTCCAATTTTGTCTTTTATCCTGAACCAATTCTTCGAGGTCATCGGCGGTCTCAATTAGTTCAGCATCTTCTTCACGTGTCCTTCTTGCCATTGCGAAGCTTCTCAGCGCATTCTTTCAGTTTGTCCCTACACTTTGGGTCAGTGAGAGCAGCAGCCGTAAGAACAGTTCCCGCTGTAACAAAGACTGCTCCCGTAAATAAAATCTTAGTAGCAATTAGTTTATGAGCTAAAAACATATAAATCTCCTTTCCATTAATCGTAGACTGCACATATGAGTTTTCAAGATATTAAACTCTTCAGTCTCTTGTTTTGAAATAGGACAGAATTCAAAGCTGTAATTTTTTATGTGCTTCTTTCGGCTGAGTTTGAAAGATCTACCCAATCTGGGGAAACTCCAACTTCAGTTAAGAATTTTTGTAGATCTATTGGTGAAATCCCCAACGTTCGGTCATTCACTAATGGATGGACATATATCTGTTTACAGTTTTTCAGTTCGTGGTCGATAAAAAGTCGAACACCTTTTTTAGCACCAGTAATCATTGCTAATGGTGTAACTGCTCCGGGTCTTACACCCAGGTGCTCCATCAATCGTTCGGCAGAACCAAACGATAATCGGCCAAGACCTAGTTTTGATGCGAGTAATTTGAGATCAATTTTTCTGTCTTGTTCAGTGACTAATAGAAAGCTACGTTTTTTTTTATCCCTCAGGTAAAGATTTTTAATATGACCTCCACCTTCTTTCGAAGATAAAAATTGATATTGTATTTTTTTTGAATCTTCTACAGTTTTAAGGGGAGCATGGTTGGTACGATTGTAAATAATTCCCCACTGATCTAATAGTTTAAGTAGATCATCGGAAGAGACTGGAAGACTTTCTTGATATACTGAAGATGCATCAGGAATTAACGTCATAGATCTTAACTTATTTAAAGTGATACACATTATAATCTAATAGTATCTGTTTTATTTTTTTAGTAACTCTGCAGGATTTACCATGCGCTCACCAGTAAGACTATCGGAGGATATATATCGTTGCGTTTCTGTCGGTAGCGTAACCATAACATCATTCATGCCCATTTGATCTAAAGCTGCAAATATAGCATCTTCGTCTTCAGCATACCAATGACAATAAAAAAAATCTTCTGTGCCCATCCAATGCTGCAGTAATTCAGCTTTTTCCGTTTTCATCCCGTCAAAAAGTTCTTTGTCAGTTAAGTTTTTTGTATCCTCAAGGAATTTATCCTTAATATCGTCACTCATGTATGTGTGAGTACATATGAAATGCTTTTTCAACGCCACCCTCCGACAAAAATATTTAAGACATAATTTACAAAATAGGACCAATCGTCCCTTATATCAATTTATGCCCCATTTAATTTATTGTTTCTTCTAGTTTTTCTATACTATGCTTTAAGGCATTGAAAGACTGTGGTTAGCTTATAAAGTACTATCAGAGATTTCATCATGAAAGGATCATAAGATGCTCGTTGTTACAACTATAAGCTTATCAAAAGGCTTCAAGGCTTGGAACGAAATGGTTCACGCAAGTGAAGATAAGCTAAAAGAATATGGTATGACGTTTATTTTTGCAGGCACCGAAGCTGACGACGATAGTAAACTGCATACGGTTATTCATTTTGAGTCTGAAGCGCATTTACAACGATTTCATCAAGATGAAGAGCTTACACGGCGAAGAGCAGAGGCGGGAGCAATAGTAGAAACAGGAACTTTCACGCCAATATCCAACGAAGCTTTTACTAACTATCCCTCAGCTTTGCACTTGAAATGAAGATAAAGTTTTATAATGATACTTAGACTTCTCCAAAGTCAGACTGAGATGACGTGATGGCTTTTTGTGCATCAGCTTTTGCCTCAAACTTTGCTGCTACGCCTAGCTGAAATTCTTTAAGTAATGGAAAAGCGTTGTTAAGATTTTCATTCGTATCAAAATAACAAATGCTCATGCCTCTGTCTGGTGCTATATGAAAAGAGCGGATAGCAACCAAGCCCTGCGGCGGCGGCGGCATATGCTCGTCAATGTAATCATGGGCGCTTTGCATCAATGATTTGTTGGTATAGCGCATTGTAAGAATCGCACAAAACTTCACTGGCCCATTCATAAATAAATCTTTCATCAAATTTAATAATGCCTATGGTATAGAGTTTAATAACCAACGCAAAGCAAGGAATTTAAAATGTGGACCCTTTTTTTATTGTTTTAAGCGCTTCTGGTGATCCTATTAAATTAGAGCCATTGACGTCATACCCGTAAAGGATGATGAGTAATTGGGATGCAAGCTGATTATCTCAAAATAGACAAGAGGTATTAACACCAAATACAAAGAGAAGTTTTGTAAAACTGCCAGTTATTTGTGCTTATGTTATAATGCAATAAAAGTAGTGTTACGATGGATGTTTTTAGGAAATATTAATGAATTGGTTCGAAGCAGTCGATGGCTATTGCGAGAGAATTGATGCATCGTTCTGGTCTGAACCCTTAAATGCATTAACCAATATATTTTTTCTGGTGGCTGCCGTGTGGGTTTTGCGAAGAGAAGGCCTGAACAGCACGGCACGTATTCTGGCTCTCATTCTTGGAATGATTGGTGCTGCCTCATTTCTTTTCCACTCCTTTGCTCAGGCATGGGCTGGAGCTTTAGATGTATTATTTATCTTACTCTTTACGCTTCTTTACCTGTTTGCTGCTTCAAAAGACTTTATGGGCGCACCGAGAAGCATCGCATTGGTAATAACACTAGGATATTTTCCTTTTTCAATTATCGTTGATTGGTTGACCTTACCGCTAACCTTTCTTGGCTCTACCCGCATTTATATGCCTATGCTGATACTCATTATACTTTTCTCGCTATTATTATACAAAAGATTACCCATTGTATCGCGGGGTTTGGCAGTAGGTGCCTTTATTTTGGTAATTTCAATGTTGGCTCGTATTTTGGATGTGCCGTTATGCCAGAAAATACCACTAGGCACGCATTTTGTATGGCATGTTTTAAACGCCGTTATGCTGGCGTGGATGATTGAAGTTTATCGTCGCCACATAATTTCTCAAAATTGAACTGTCTGCTTCACCGAGCAATTAATTTAAAATAATTTTTATATTAAGTATAAGCTGTTTTGAGATCTCATTTTACGATAAAGAAAACTCTTTTATCTCATCAAAGCTTAAATGATCGGTCGTGTTTTGCCCGTAATATACTTTCTCAATAACTCCTGTATCATTAATTAATACATCCACGGGAACTATGGTCATTCCTTCCAGTTCCATTGGGAAAAAACCTTTTGCGCTTGCTTTAAGCAATCGGAAAAAGCCTACAACGGAACCAATCAGTAGCTTTGTGAATGACTTTTCAACTTCATATTTTGAGAAATATTCAAAGTTTTCATCTGCTAAAATTGTAAATGGGGCGTTATGCTTTTGCATTGTTTTTTCCAAGTGTTCAGGGGATGCATTGAATATCGCAATTATTTCAAAGTCTTTACCTAGCTCGTCCAAGCGACTTGTGATTTCTTGAATGCGCAAATTACAAAACGGGCAGGTCGCAAAGCGATAGAATGTGAGTAGGGTTTTTTTTCCATTTGTTTTTTTAATATTAAATATATCGCCATTAATCGATGGTAATTTTATCTCATCTAATTTTTGACCTGGCAGTAGTTTCATTTTACACCTCAGCTATCTTGGTAAAGAGTGTAGGTACTTTCTTGAGGTAACGAAACAAATACTTATTTACTTTGTTTAAAAACAACAAAAAGCCCAGAAAATAATCAAAAAGAAGCTTATGCACCGATATTAGAAAAAAGTCATGATTGTCAGCACAACTTTCTACAAGCTTCACAAATCGGAAATCAGTCTCTTTCTTAGCAGAACAATATCATTTGCTTCAGAGTATTGCGTCTTCATATAAAATTTGAGGACTTCAGAGTTATTTGACCAAACTAATAAATTTACTTGTGGACAGCCTAAATCTTTTAATTTTTGCTCAACTGCCTGCAGTAACATCTTGCCTAAACCTTGCCCTCGAAAATTTGGGTGTACGCCCAAATAGTTTATTATGCCGCGATGACCATCGTACCCGCCCATGACTGTTCCAATAATCTTTTCCCTCTCTTCTATTACGAGGAACAGTTCTTCGCCGAACCCTTTCTTTCGATCTAAATCTTTTTGTGGATCATTTTTGGGATGGATTAAATCGCATTCTTGCCACAACGCGAGAACTTGTTCTCGGTCTCTTTCTCTATAAATTCGTATATTTTTCATTTGCATCTCAAAGAAACGCTATTGAGGTTTATTCTATTCATCTTTCTACTTTTTTAATACTGCGCTCGCGTAAAGCAATAAAGTAACCAGACAATACAATAACTGAAGCCCCAATCCACGTGAATAAATCAGGACGCTCACCCAAAATGAATAATGATAAGAGCATCGCAAATACCAACCTTGAATAGCGAAATGGGGCAATCAACGAAGCATCACCGTACCGAGTAGCTCCAACGATCAAATAATATGCTACCACTCCAGATGATATACTAAGCATAAATAGAGCGCATTCGCTCAAACCCGGTGAGACAAACGAGCCGTAAAATGGGATCGCTAATACGCCAGCCACAGCCAATGCTACAAAGGCATAAATCGATATGGTTATTGTTGGTAACGCGACTGACATAGCTCGAGTGGCCAGATCTCTTGCCGATAAACAGATGACTGCGGCTACTGCCAATAAACTAAAAGGACTGAAGTCGGCCACACCAGGTTTAATTATTAAAATTATACCAATGAAGCCAATAAGAACTGCCAGCCAGCGCCTGAGACCTACAGTTTCTCGAAGGAAAATAGCTGCGCCAGCAGTAACTGCAAGCGGTGTTCCCTGTAGTATAGCTGAAGCTGATGATAATGGCGTAAGTACTATTGCACTTACAAAAAACAGCGCACCAAACAAGTCACCCAGAGTTCTTATAATTACATGCTTGTCTAGTAGATCTTTACTAATGATTGGTTGTTTGGCCACGATTGCAGCCGTTACAAAAAAAACTGAGCCAAGTATTCCCAAAATTATCATTATTTGAGATGCAGGAATAGTTTTTGATAAAAGTTTTATGAAAAAATCTTCTAAAGAAAAAAGAGCCATGGAGCCAACCATAAATAGTACTGGTTGGAGTGTGGAATCCTTCAAAATATTTTCCTTAATGCGAGGAACAAGTAATACTCAATTATAGAAGAAAATAACTTTTGGCTATGTTTTGTTTTCTTAAAGTAAATGAGACTCATTTCTGAGAATTAATAGCTTTGGTTTCTAGTAATGTTGTGCTGTTACCTTAAAGTTTCCACAGGACGCTATGATGCAATTTAAATGTAATTGCAATGTATGCCAGGAAGTCTTTGGGAATAGCTTGCATGCTTTACCAATGCCACAGGATGAGCTCGAAATTTCTCTAACACTGTCCCACTATTTTATTATTGGTGGAAGTGGTAACAAACTACATTATAATTTTGTCCAACATGAGGTACCTTCATTTACAACAAGCCAGATCTTCTAAATCCTTTGTTTTACTTGCCTGCCGGATTGCTTGATTCTCAAATAAAGATTACTCCCACGGTTGAATTGTGGACTTCACGAAAACCAAAGAATATTTCACAGGTGTCATCTATCAAAGCAGCATTTGAGGACAACCGGATAACCGACCGCCTCACGGAAATGCTTGAAAATTTCGATCAAAGAGAATAAAAACTTTATGAGTTATTTATTATTTCAAATGGACATTTACCTCACTTAATTAAATAGTTTTATAAATACCTAAAGCTTTATGTATATCCCATTGAGTGATAAATTTCCCCACCAATACTTATCACTTTCCCATAGTTTCCGAGTATTTCGGCAAACTTAGGAAAGTAGTCATTTTGTGATGCATTTTCTACATGGCGCTGGATACTCGTCATTCCTGTGAAACGCTCATTGATTGTAAACAATGTATTGCCGGTTACACCTTTTTCTGGATCAGTAGGATCAATGAACTCGGGCGCTTTTGTAAAATATGCAGTCAGTAAATGTTCGTTTCCATTATTTGACTCTGAGTAAAAATCAGTCATCCAAGCAGCATGTTTCCGAAATACTTCTTCCACAGCTGGTGCGTCTGCATTGGAACAAACATAGCCGAGGTTAATACATTTTATATCTGACATATTGTTTTCCTTAAAAAATATCAAAACAGTCTGTAACGCTAATAATTATTATACTAGTACAGTTTCAGGAGTTAAGGAAAATTCTGGTTGTGCTCGTTGTGAAATTTTATCTAATTAAGTTCTTCATAAACGCGCATGACTCCTTCAACGACTTTAGCTGATGGCTTTGATTTACAGAACTTAAGTAATTCCATTCCAAAAATAGTTTCATCCGCATGAAGTGATTGTTGGGATACCCAATTGGCCCCGCCAACAAATCCTGAAACCCAGGAATCAAAAAAGTTTTTATCAAAAAAGCTACCACCTTCCCATGCTTTTACGAGGTCGGAACATGGTTTATTACCTGGGCCATACACAAGCTGTGCACTTACCTGGCTTACACTTAAAAATATAAATATGCTGATTATAAAAGTTCTCATTATTCACTAGTTATAAAATCGTCAAACCGCGTAAATTTTAGACTGCCTACATAATAGGAAAAACATGAGGCTGCTAAGATTAAAAACAGTAGGACTAGTTGATAATTTTTCATTTTTTTGAACAGTAGAAAAAATTCTTAATTATTAGTTACTAGTTTCATTTTGATCGAGAACTATTCCGGAAAAAGCCTGTGTACGACTACCGTCTTCATACAGCTCTAAAATAGGGGTAATGCCATCCAACCAATCTAAACCGGATACAACATCCATGCTCCGGTTTTCAATACTTTCATAAGTATTTACAGCAGCATACTCATTATCTCCTAAACTCAATATTTGCCAGGACGCAGAGTTTGAATTGTCAAAGCTTCTGAGAGCATCGATTAGCTGATCCTCTAAACCAAGCTTTGCTTTGAATTTTGTTATAGTTGTGACCAATGTCATATAAATCTTCCTGTTTAATCGAAATCAATATTTATTTTCCAAGTTTAATTAAGATTTCTTTTAATAACTCGTTGCCATCCTCTTTTAGCTTATTTTGCAGCTTAAGCTGCTCAACTATTTGCCGTAAGTAAACCTCTTCAAGATCCATTTCGCTTCCTTTCAATCGAAGTTGAGTCATCTATATTATATACTATAGCTTCACATTGCTATCTAAATTACTTTTGTTAATGTTGATGCTAATATAGAAAAGATTTTTTGAAAGAATTTTGGTGATGCGCTTACTGTTTTTAGCTTTTTTGATATCGTTCTCTACGAGCGCATTAGGTGAAATGAGTAACAATCGTTTGCGTGTTCTTTTAAATATTTGTGATGCGGCTCAAAAATCTGCTGATTTAGGCACAGTAAGAAATATTGCCTCTCAAATACAGGGTATAAACCCGCCAGAAAATAAGCAATTAGCTGAAAGGTTTGATAAATGTATTCAGATTGCATTTGGGGAAACCAAAAAAAAACCTGATGTTAACGAATTAGTTAAGACAATAGAAAAGACATATTCAAAACTCGAAGAAGATTGCCGTGTACTGCTGAGAACTGCTCCTGAGATCGCTATTGTTCATCCGATCTGTAAGCCAGTAATTACTTCACCTTAAATAAGTTTGGTTGCAGCCCCGGTGCGCTTAAATACTTTGGTAGCTAACTTAAGCCCCTCCATTCTTTAACGTCTGGATAGAATTGTTCGCGCCATTTAATCACTTTTGGATTCATAACACTTCGCCATAGAAATGGAATAAGACTAAACACTACCATAATTGGGTATCCAAATGGTAATTGAGGCGCGCTTTCTTCGTCGTATGCACTTAGCATTGGATAAGTTTTAGCTGGTTTTGCATGATGATCTGAATGTTTTTGTAGATTTATAAGTAGCAAATTACTGGCTGCATGATTTGCATTCCAACTATGATGTGGCTTGGTTGGTTCATATTTATTTTCTGATATTTTTTTTCTAGAGAGCCCGTAATGTTCTATGTAATTTACAACCTCTAAGTGAAGTATTGCGACGAACGCCTGAATGAAAAATAGTGTTATTCCGTATGTGCCACCTATTATGAATGACAATAATACAAATAGAGATGCTAATGCAGCATAAATATAAAATGGGTTTGACATATTGAAGGTAGACTTATTTTTTGCAGCCAGCTTTTGGGCTTCCACAGACCAGGCTGAAATGAGGCATTGGGGAATAACTCGTAGTAAGAAAGTATAGAAACTCTCATTAAAACGTGCAGTAACTGCATCCTTTTTTGTTCCCACATACCGGTGATGTACAAATACATGTTCGGTTCGAAAATGACCATAAAAAGCCATAGCCATTAAAATATCAGCCAAAAATCTTTCCAGCTTTGTTTTTTGATGCATTAACTCATGAGCAAAAGTAATTCCGACTGCTCCAGTAATCATGCCCTGCACCAACATTAAAATAACTGCTTCTGGGACCGTTAGATGCTGGAACCAACAAATAGAAATTAAAGATCCAATAAGTAGAAGGAATTGAATTAAGGGCCATGCAAATAGGATTAACTTATATCTGCTTGTGTCATTCGTGACATCTATTTGGTTATTTCGATTCTCACCAATTATAAAATCAACGATCGATATTATGACATAGCCAAAAGCAGGGGCTAGAATTAAAACAACGCCACCATAAATCCATGCCAGAACTAGTAATGGGCAAAACAGTAATGGAAGGGCGAAAGCCAACGGTGGCTCAGGATTGGTGAAATTTTGACTTGTTTCTGACATCAATAAACCTTTTGTCTTATACAATTATGGCTGAACAGCTATGCAGTTTGAATTTAAATCTAATTTATTCTTAAGTATTACCATCAAACTATCAATCATTACTTTTCCTGTTTGCGACTACGCTTGGTAGTAATTTTAAATCTTCGCGTTTTAGTATTCTATAATGGCATTCAACTATTTTTAATCATGTTTCTTTTATTTCCAATAAATTTATTACTTAAGCAAAAATTTACAAACTTTACGACAATTCTGTCGATGGGGTGGCTAAAATTTGATTAAATTTAAATTTGATATTAAGGTTATTAAATGGGGGATTCTAAGGTTACCATAATCCACTTGCTTTCTGTTGTGGCCGTGTTGGCGGTTATAGCAACCCAAAGCCTTGCTCTAATATAAGCCTTTTGATCCAACTAGGTAATGTGAATCTGGCAGAATAAAACAGCCCTTAATAGTTGATCAGATCCCAGACAATATATTTTTTGGTAAATTTTTTGCGAAGAGACTAGACCTAATTAAAATTTTGTTTTTATGAAAATGGAAAGGGAGGGGAATCAATTAAGTGCCCTTTTTTGAAAACGGAACCATTGCTGACCACACACCGTCGTTTTTAAAACGATGAAAAATCGCTGCTAATATGTGAATAGCTACTAACCAATATGTTGATGTCACAGCAAATTCGTGGATACTTATTACGGCTTCTATTACAAAATTTTCTCTCATTCCCAACCAATACAGTCCACCGATCAAGAGCCCGGTAAGTGCTATTGAACCAAGACTAATATACATCCCAAGGTGAACAAGTTTTGCCGCGGTCTTTTGTATTTTGCTTGTGTCCTCTGGTAGAGCGCTTTGCTGTGTTTTTTTTACGTAAATAAATCGAATAATCAATAAAAGTATAAATATTCCTGCAAAGACAATCTCTAATCTGAATAATGAAGGGTCTGCTAATTCGGAGAGGCTATCCACTTGTTTAAAAACACCATATGCTAAGAGGAGGACAAACCCCCAATGCATTGTTTTAGCAAACTTGCCATATCGAACCGGAGCTACAGTACTATTTTCGTTCAATAAGTTATGCTCCAAAATATTGTATCTTATTTGTGAAAATCTGAAAAGATCCTCCACCAACGTAAGCATGATTATTTTCTAGAAGTTGTAAAGAGTAATTCATGGCTATTGACCTTCCGTTAATGGGACCCATTACTCTTATGAAATGAGACTAAAAGCTATCATATTCATACTTTGCCTGATCGCCTTTGGTGTTGCACTGTACTTTTTTGTGTCCGGACCGAAGTCATCTGACCCAATCGAATATTCTGCCAAAAACTCTGACCCTAATAATGGTGAATATATATATATCGCGGCAGGTTGTAGTAGCTGTCACGTAGCAGAGGGCTCAGAGAATAAATACTTGCTAGCGGGTGGGCAGAAATTTGAAACAGCTTTTGGTACATTTAGAGCACCAAACATTTCAAATAGTGTTGAATTTGGAATTGGGTCGTGGGAATTCAAAGATTTTTACAATGCTTTAAAACTTGGACAAGATCCAGATGGGCAACATTATTTTCCTGCGTTTCCCTACACCGCATATTCCAAAATGAAGGACAAAGATATTATTGATCTTTGGAGTTTCTGGAAAACGCTACCAAGCTCGGAGACACCGAATGAAGACCATAATTTACCATTTTTTTTCGATTTAAGACGTAATGTTGGTGTTTGGAAAAGTCTTTACATGTCGGACGAATTTATCAAAGGCGATCAGGATCGTGGGACGTATCTGGTTGAGGCACTTGCTCATTGCACAGAGTGTCATACCCCCAGAAACTTTCTAGGGGCATTAGAAAATGCTAAGTGGTTTGAGGGTGCGCAGGACCCCAGCGGCAAAGGAAGAATACCAGGTATAACAGTGCAAGATTTAGGGTGGACTAAGGACGAAATAGTAGAATATCTCAGTTCTGGTTTTACACCCGATTATGATGTCGTAGGGGGTAAAATGGCTTCTGTTGTGGAAAACATTTCCCAACTTACCGCAATGGATAAAGAATTGATCGCTCAATATTTACTAAGAATAAAATAGTATATATTTGATAATACTCATTTCGTTCGACCGCCTAATTTATTTGGTTATCAGTTTAGAATCTCTATGACGGAAATGCTTTCAATTACAGACTTGAGAGTTTGCCCATACCTTGGACGTTTTATTTCATTAAAGGAACCTGAAACCGCTTTGATAGATCTAAACTGTTGGGTTTCTTTCTTAGAAAAACTCATAATCATTGGAATATTTTTCATTTTACTAATTTGATTGGGATCTTTTAGTTCTTTTAAATAAATTGCAGCGGAAGGTTTAATGGATAAATCACAAGTCGTGACACAATGGTCTTTAAAGAACATAAAGACATTATCTCTATAGCTTTTGTGATCCACGCCAATTACGGAAAAGCACTCTTTACAGTATACGCGAGTAGATCGTGCGTTATGTCTTAACTGGAATGCTTGCATATATTCTAAACCAAAGGTGTAAACAATATCTGATTTAACGTAAATTAATTCTGGCAAAAATACTGGTTCTAAACCACCTTTTTTAGCGCACCACTCCAATGCTTCACTACAATCCGTACACCCACATAGCAAGCTTAGGCTAGGTTGATCTTCCGTTATCTCAAATCCGCAGGATCCGCAGCGGCAAGTAATTTTAGCACTCATGAACCGATGACTTTCAAAAAATACATTTAATTATGACTATAGTATGAAGTTATTAGATTTACTCTTGGATTATAAAAAGTTTTTTTACTTTCTCGTGTATTATCCATTCGCCTTTCCAGCCTTTAGGAAGTACTAATAGATCTCCCCCAGACAGGTCACGTTGGCCATTTCTGTCATAGTTGATTACTGAGGCTTTGCCGTAAAGGATGTGACAAAACTCAGCAGCAGAGGTTCTGTCGGCAGTAAAAGTGCCCTCTGAGCACTCCCATATTCCAATTTTTGTTTTGTCATCCTGGGAGGACCAAAGGATCCGTGATGCCTCTACTTGTCCTGGTGTTTTGGTAGTTGGCTTAGGAGTGAAATCTGCAAGTTCTTCATTTCCAAATTGCTCAAAGGTTTTCAATTCTATCATTTGTTAACCCAATGCTTCTGAATATATTTCTATATAGCAAGAAATTAATCTTTTTTCAAAAGAAGAAGAATTGCTGCACTTATATGTAAGTGGGTTTGAACTTCGAATTCTCCTAAGAAAATTAGAAGCTAAGGATATTTGAGAAGGTGTTTGATTTTATCAGCATCGAGTAAACCAGTTAAAACATAACTAAACATCGACCTAATTCAGTCGTTGTTATTTCAATGGGTGTTATG
>CACKSH010000011.1 GCA_902602765.1 Paracoccaceae bacterium | reverse complement strand
CATTATAGAAAATGTGGCCTCTCTGGAAGCATTTGCGCCTGCTCTAAAGCAATTTTCTTTTTCCCATTTTTCATAAATCCTTTTTTCTGCTGATTTAGCGTAGAAGGTTTTTTCCAGTGCCATAAATTTCTCGCCGTTTCCTCGATTAATCTGCAGATACCTTTTCTAGAATGAAATTAAAAGGCACAAGTAATAATATCTCGTCAAAATTAAGTTTCAAAATTAGCACGGCGAATTTAGTTTTGTTTGCAAAAATTATCTACACATTCTCTATAATCATCGCGATGCCTTGGCCGCCGCCAATGCACATTGTCGCTAAACCATATTTTCCATTTTGACGCTTTAATTCGTAAACTAGTTTGGTCAAAATTATGGCTCCCGACGCTCCCACGGGATGCCCTAGAGCTATTGCTCCACCATTTGGATTAGTTTTGGCTGGATCAAAATCTAATTCGTCTGCTACAGCGCAAGCTTGCGCTGCAAATGCTTCATTTGACTCGATACAGTCAATTTGTGAAATGTTTAGTCCAGCACTAGATAGTGCCTCCCTTGTCGCTGGTATCGGCCCGAGACCCATCAAATTCGGAGCCACTCCTCCAACCCCACATGATATAATTTTAGCCATAACAGGCATGGAGTACTTTGATATTGCAGATTTGTTCGCAAGGACTAACGCAGAAGCTCCATCATTTATTCCCGATGAATTGCCGGCGGTGACCGTTCCGTCGCGGTCAAACGCAGGTTTAAGTTTACTTAAATCCTGTAGGTTTACCTGTTTTCGCAAGTGCTCATCTGTGTCAAAAACTTCTTGTTTTTTACCTGTTTGGATTACTACAGGCAAAATTTGTTCTTTAAAATAACCGGCGTTAATTGCTTTACTAGCTCGCAGATGACTATTATAGGCAAGTTCATCTTGTCTTTGTCGCGTTATACTCATTTTTTTTGCCACATTTTCGGCAGTAATTCCCATGTGACCGTTCCCAAACGGATCCGTAAGTGCTCCTGTCATCATATCAACTGCTTTCACATGTCCCATTTTCTGACCAAATCGAGCTGACTGCAAATTATGGCCCACGCGGCTCATGGATTCCGCACCTCCGGCCAAATTTACGTTTGAACGGCCCAATAGGATTTGCTCAAATGCTGTAATCACAGCCTGTAAACCACTACCGCAGAGACGATTTAACGTCAAAGCTGGTGCTTCTTGAGGTACTCCAGAGTTGATAGCAGCTACTCTCGATAAATACATATCTCTAGGTTCGGTGTGAATGACATTTCCAAACACCGTTTGTTGGATTTTATCTGGAGTTATTTCTGCCCTTTTAATCGCTTCCTTTCCCACATGGGTTGCAAGTTCGATTAGTGGTACGCTCGAAAGAGATCCGCCGAAAGATCCTATGGCAGTTCTTACCGCCGAAGAGATAAATATATCGGTCATTTTATCTATCCGTAATTGAACCGCTGTTTTTTATCCACTCTGTAATTCCACCGGCCATATTTACAACTGGCTTCAGTCCCATATCTTTTGCTGCCACGGCTGCTAGGGCTGAGCGTGCGCCAGAAGCACAATAAAATATATAAGTTTTTTCTTGAGCAAATTCAGAATTGTGTAAAGGACTATCTGGATCAATATGGAATTCGATCATACCTCTTGATGATAAAATAGCTCCTGGAATGACTCCTACATTTTGTTGTTCAGATAATTCCCTAACGTCTACAAATTGATATCTTTCGTTCTCGATTAATGATTTAGCCTCCTGAACTGAAATTGAGTCCACTGAAGCCAGAGCTTCTTTCACAATTTTTTTTACACTCGAACTTATAATTTGACCCATTTGGTACCTTTTTTTATTGGTGTATATCTTTAAGCTTTTTTTATGGGTATTTAGTTCCCAATCCGAAGTCATTTCAATACTATATTTTGAGATCTAGCCTTGGTTTCCAGAAGGGCCTAAACAATTCGATCTTTGGACACCTGTTCATAACAACTTTCAATCCTGCAGCCTCGGCCAAGTCGGCAGCCCGGTCGTCATATACACCTATTTGCCCCCATAGGACCTTTGCTCCAACCTCTATAGCTTGTTCAGCTATTCCATAGAGTTCGTTTGCAGGTCGAAACACTTCTACCATATCAATTTGTTTCTCAATTTCTTTAAGTGAGCGGTAAACTCGAAGCCCACGTATTTCTTTAATTGCTGGGTTTGGGTTTATAGGAAGTATGTCATAACCTATTTCGCTTAGTTGTCGTAAAACTCCATAGCTAAATTTTGTTTTGTCGCCGCTAGCACCCACCATCGCAATCGTTTTTACTGATTTTAGAATGTCAGCGAGGTAACTTGGGTCGTAATCATAAATGCGATCTATTTCTGCTTCTGGCAATTAGGTATCCTCCTTAGACGCAATATCAGCCTTAAGCTGGTATGATTTTAATGGTTCTAAAAATGGATTGCGATACAATTTGTCATGACTTTCGGTACCTATTTCTAATGTAATGTCCGACCTTGCCCTCGCAACACATAAAATAACGTAGCCGTTATCCAGTTGCCAATTATTAAGAGCAACTTGTCTTCTCTGGTCTATATTTCCCGCGGTTAACTTTGCGGCGCAAGTTATGCATCCACCGTATTTGCAACCGTAAGGAAGGTCCACACCATGCTTTCGTAGTTCATCTAATATTGGTCGCTTGTCATCCACCTCATATTCCGTATTCCCGCGGTTTGAAATTTTAACCTTATATTTTGTCATAACCATATATCGCTTGTGCAATCACCACCTGGGTAGCGGGCTTCATGGCATCTGCTAGGTCCATTTGGTTCTTGACCAAAGTTTACCATAAAATTTGGGTTTACTTTCATTCCACCATTCACTGGATCGCAATCAATCTGAATCATAACACCGCCTTTTTCTCGTATTTCAGGGTAGAACTGATTGTCCCATGTTGAAAATAGAGATGTCGTTACGTACAGCCTTTTCCCATCCAAGCTTAGTTGGAACATTTGTGGACCACCAGCAACCTCAACTCCATTGACTTTTGGAGCTTTACCTAAGAGTCCACCCAGAAAAACTTGACCTGTAAGTACGGGTTTATGAGGATCGGTGATATCGTACTGTCTCATATCTCCGTGTAGCCAATTGTTAAGATATAAGTACTTGTCGTCCATCGAAACGAGTATTGCTGACATAACGCCAGGGAGTGGAATTGGCCATTCTGGATGCATCTCATTTTCTATATCAATTACCTTTTCCCACTGCCATTTTTCATCATTATCTTTCCACCAATGTATAACATTTGTGGAAAGTGCAGCTCCACAAAACCCATGAGTACTATCCGGGTTATGGTGAAATTTCACTTCTAAAGGGACCAATCCGTCTTCGCCCAAATAAAAACTTTCTATTGGTTTTCGTTTCTCAAAATCCCAAAAGTGTAATTCACGTCCATACTTAAGGTGACCCACTTCTTCCAGATCGAAACCAGGCATAAAAGTATTTGGTGCAGCCCACTCGGAACTTACCATGATATTGTGACGTGGTTGATACCAGAAATCATATCCAAACTTGATATCGCCCATGGAATTCTCCCAGCGACCAATTATATTGAAATCTTTATCTAAATGGAGATAACCCCCCGGTGCTTCACCTTTGGCATCACCAAGGAATGAAATAATTATTTCGGATCCAAGACAGTGTACAGTATGAGGGCCGGACAAATCAACTTTTGACTTAATTTCTGCTCCCTCAATAACTTTATAGAGTTTTGGAGCTTTAGGATCTGTTGCTGTATCAACAATATGAAGATTATTCGAGCGCACTCCTGGAAGAATTAAATATTTTCGAGACATTGAGTTATCGTCATGGCATGAAGAGCACGCATTCCAGCCCATATGGTGAAGCTCATCACCAATTCCGGGCATTTCAAGCCTATGAATAACCTGGCTGTAGGTATGACTATCGGGGTCGACGTCTACAGTTGCCAGATAATCTGGTTTCTGGATCCCTGTACCGGTATATATTGCTATGGTATAGAGAAGTTTTTCACTCGGAGCATTTATGGCATCGGTAGGTGATGCGTAACCTGGTCCGCAACATAAATTGTTCATAAAAACCTCCTAATTATGGGCTTTCTTTTAACCTATGGAAGAAAAATTAAACTAACTTCAAATATTTTTGTTCGATGGAACACGGGATTTATTGTGATGTCAATTATATGTGGTACGAAAGTTACGTTTGGTAACTGAATTGCAAAGAATCTTTACGAATAATTTTTATTGCATTGGTAAGAAAATAGCGGATGGTTGGTTTGTCGCCAAAGTAAAAGAATAGGAGCTAGATAATTATGGTAGAAAAAACACATCTTCGTGGCGGCGCTATTTTGGCTAGAGCTTTTAGAGAAAAAGGTGTTGACCATGTTTTCACGTTGGCAGGTGGGTTTTGTAATCCGGCTTTAGAAGGATTTATGGAATGCCAAATGCCTGTTATAAATTGTCCACACGAGCAAGTAGCAGGTCATCTTGCTGATGGTCACACGAGAATTTCACGTAAACCAACGGTTTGTCTTGTTGGTCCGGAGGGTTTCGCTAACGCGGTGCCAGCTATGCTGGAAGCTTGGGGGGAGCGATCACCAGTAATTTTCATAACTGGATCATCGACACTTAAACGTCAAGGCGCTGGAGGTTTTAAAGAAATAGATGATGTTGCGATTGCTAAACCATTAACGAAATACTCGGTTCAAATTACAGATGGGTCAAGGATAAGTGAATTTGTAGATAGGGCTTGGCATACTGCTACTAATGGATATCCAGGACCAGTTCATATTTCACTACCGGTCGATATAATGTTTTCCTCATTTGAAAAAAATGCTGGACTTAATGAGCGTCCCTTTGATCGTTCTGATAAGGCGGTATTAAAAGCCTGGCCTAATCCGGTTGATTTATCAAACATTTTATCTTTGGTAAGAGAAAGTGATAGGCCAGTGATAATTGGTGGCCATGGAGTTTGGTGGTCGCAAACAGAACAAGCACTAGCTTCGGCAGCAACTAAATTAAAAATACCAATCTTTAACGTTCCATACCACACAAAGTTACTGGGAGAAGATTGCAGCGCCATGATGGGTCTCGCAGATTTTCATCAATATCACCCTTCTAAAGAAGCTATTCAAGAAGCGGATGTTATTTTGATGGTCGGATGTAAGCTTGATAACCAGATGAATTTTGGGAATCCACCATTTATTAGTAAAGATACTAAACTCGTTTGTGTAAATGGAAGCCACGAAGAGCTAGCCTATAATATTGGTGCAGATATTCAGTTATTATCAGATCCTGGAGCCTTTTTTAATGAGCTTATAAAAATTGAGAGGACATGGGATGACTGGTTTGTTTTGCAAAAACAACGTAGAGCCAACTGGGTCGCTCACTGGGCTGAACATATTGAGAAAGAAACCGAAAATGATCTAAAACTTGATCGAAAAATGCATCCCTTGCAATTAGCGTTGGATGTTCAGTCCATGATGTCTGATGATGACTGGTTAGTTTTTGATGGAGGTAATACGCATTTTTGGAATGAAATTGCTACTAATATTGCCGCCGCTGGCGGACGAAAGCTCGGTGGCATACTCCATCCAGGAAACTATAGTCTGTTGGGTGTGGGAGTTTCGTTTGCGCTTTCTGCAAAACGAGTCCATCCAAACACTAACGTAGTTTTGGTAACAGGTGATGGAGCATTTCTGTCAGGTGGCTTGTCGGTTGAGACCTGTTTTCAAGAGTCTACCCCAATAATTGTTGTAATTGATAACAATGGGGGTCTAGATTGCATTAGTCAGCAACAGGAACGACTTTTTGAAAGTGGTCAACATTATGCAACCGATTTTCGTGATATTCCTTTTCATAAAATGTTTGAAGGTCTTGGTGGATTTGGCGAGCTCGTTACAAAACGTGAGCAGCTTTCAGGCGCTTTTCAAAGAGCTTATAAAAGTCGAAAGACCGCTTGTATCAATGTAAAGTGTAGGGGAGTCATCAGCCCGATTGTAGCGGCAACTTCAGATAAAAGGGACAAGGCTTCGATTGAGTAATGGCAAGTATTACCTCTCATATTCTAAATGGTACTGATGGAACCCATGCTAGGAAAATCCCGGCCAGACTTGTGGAATTAAAGTCGCAAAAGATTTTGGTTAGTGGTGAAACTGATGATGGTGGGCGATTATCTTTGAAAATTAAACCCGAAGATATTTATCCTTCAATGGCATGTGAATTAGTATTTTCGTTGACGGAGTACTGGAAATTGAAAAACATAATCGGGGGTATTGCCGAAATTGCCGTAAGGTTTTCAATAAGTGAAGCAGAAAATTCTTATCACCTTCCTGTGATAATAAACCCTTATTCCTATTCTACATGGATCTCGCGTTAATGAATGGTCTAAATATGTCTATTAGGCTTCGAAGAACGCCGTATACTGATCGGATAGAAAAATTAGGCGTTTCTGGTTTCTCTATCGTTAATCATATGCTTTTACCCAAAGCGTTCCAGTCGACCCTTGAAGAGGATTACTGGCATTTGAGGAAGCACGTTCAAATTTGGGATGTTTCTTGCCAGCGACAAGTAGAAATCCAAGGTCCAGATGCCCAGAGATTGATACAATTGATGACACCAAGAAATATCGGCGATGCTGCGATTGGTGATTGTTTATATATTCCATTAATAGACGAAAATGCTGGGTTAATTAATGATCCGGTGTTATTGAAACTTTCTGAAGATAAATATTGGTTATCAGTTGCGGACAGCGATGTACTACTTTACGCGAAAGGCCTCGCTTTTGGTAGAAATCTTGATGTTAAGGTCAGTGAGCCAGATGTATACCCGCTAGCTGTGCAAGGTCCGAAAGCGGAAAAACTATTAACTGAGATTTTTGGGGCGCATGTAAAAAATATTGAGTTTTTCAAGTTTGATTGGATAGATGTTAATGGGTCCAGTCAGTTAATCGCTCGGTCTGGTTATTCGCGTCAGGGTGGTTTTGAAATTTATTTAAAGGGTAAAGCTCATGCAAATTTTCTATGGGATAAAATTTGGAAAAAAGGACAATCATATCAAATAGCGCCAGGTTGTCCAAATCTAATTGAGCGAATTGAAGGAGGCCTTTTTTCTTACGGAAATGAAATGACAATTGCAAATAATCCATTTGAAATTGGTTTGGAAAAATTTTGTGATTTGGATGGACCGATTGAGTATATTGGAAAAAGTAAATTGCTGGATATTTACAAAAATGGTGTGCAAAAGATTATTAGAGGATTTGTATTTGGTGAAACCCCTTGTCCAACCTGCTCCAAACCCTGGCGTGTCTATGCAAATGGGAAAGCCGTCGGAAATATTACTTCAGCAATTTGGTCACCCCGCCTAAAAGCAAATGTAGCACAAGGCATGGTAAATAAAGATTATTGGAACATAGGTCAGAATGTCAAAATTGAAGTTCAGGATGGCTCTGAAATGATTGGCACTATAAAAGATTTTCCTCTTTGACCCAAATTTTCACCCGCAAAATTCAAACAAATAGGTTTAAAATTAAAAATAGTTTATAAAAAGGAAGTTAAGTTGTCTAATCAATCTCGTAGGCGACGGCAGAAAAGAGTTTCCCAGTCGGCAGAAAAGATAATACCAAATACTGGTAGGCTGAAATTTTTTTCTGAGGCCCAGTTGTGTTCAATACACGATGCATCTTTGCAAATTTTGGAGACGATAGGTCTTAGTGACGCCCCAGAAGAAGCAATTAAGCTAGTTTGTGACAACGGGGGCAGGTTGACTGATAGCGGCCGGTTAACTTTTCCCCAGAAATTAGTGAATAAAGCAATATCTGATCTGAGGAAAAGCTTTAGTTTGTACGCTCGGGATAACGATCAAAACTTAGATGTATCCGGATGCAAAGTTCATACAGGCACTGGGGGCGCATCACCTATGATCGTTGACATGTCTACGCATAGTTTTCGGCGATCAATCTTGAGTGATTTATATGATGCATCTCGTTTGATTGATAAATTAGATAATATTCATTTTTTTGCGCGACCTATGGTGGCCAATGATATGAAATCAAGTTTAATGTTGGACGTTAACACCGCCTATGCTGCGTTAGTCGGAACTTCGAAACATGTAATAAGTAGCGTTAGTGATGCGGCCAATGTCAAAACGGTGCACGAATTATGTTTAATCATTGCTGGGTCTAATGAAAACTTTTATGAGAGACCATTCTTGTCCTTGAATATAAATCATGTCGTTCCGCCATTAAGATTTGATACAGAGTCATGCAAAGTTTTAATTGAAGCATCGAGGCTTGGGTTTCCGGTTATGGTAAATACATTCGGTCAAATGGGTGCCTCGAGCCCCGTAACAATAGCTGGTTGCTTGGTTCAAACGAATGCTGAAACTTTGGCTGGTATGATTTTGGCGTGGTTAGCAAATAACGATGTAAATGCCATATATGGTGCACGCCCAATGATTACAGATTTGAGAACAGGTGGTATGGCTGGGGGAAGTGGGGAGCAATCTTTGTTGACAGCAGCGTCAGTGCAACTCGCGAAGTATTATAATTTTGCTAATTCTACAATTTCTGGGGCTACCGATAGCAAACTTCCGGATAATCAGGCTGGTTATGAGAAAGCTCTCAATTTAACACTGGCGGTTCAAACTGGAGCTAATCTTATTACTCAAGCAGCTGGGACCCAAGCTGGTCTTATGGCAACATCATTCGAGGCTTACGTGGTCGATAATGAAATGTTGGGTGCGATCCTTAGTTCTGGAAAACAGATCGAAGTAAGTGAAGATACAATGTCTTTGAACACAATTAAAAACGTAGTGGAGGGTGAGGGGCATTTTCTGGGACAATCTGAGACTTTTAAAAGAATGAGCACAGATTTTGTATATCCGGAAAATGCCGACAGACAAGCTTACGAGGCTTGGGTAGCCAATGGAGAGCCAAATATAAATACAAACGCGAAAATAAAAGTTGAAGAACTGTTGAAAGTACATAGGCCTAACTACATTCCAAATGATTTTGATACGCAAATTCGAAAACAATTCGACATAATGATTAGCATTTAGACAGGAAATATTATGAAAGTCGCTATTATTGGATTAGGTGCAATGGGGTCGATATATGCTGCTTTATTTGCCACCTCTGGTTTTGAAGTGATTGCATACGATCCATGGGTTGAGCACATCAATGCGATCAACGAAAATGGCCTTTTAATTGAAAATCCAGATGGATGTTACATTGTAAAAAATATTAAAGCCTCCAGTATTTTTAAAGCACATGATGATTGTAGTTTTTATATTATCGCCACAAAAGCATCTGGCGTCGAGTCTGCTGCAAGAAAAATATCTCCATTTTTAGGGCCAAATACCACTGTGGTTACAATCCAAAATGGATTAGGTGCAGAAGAAAAATTAGAAAAATTCATTGGGCGTGAGCATATTGTTTTAGGTGTGGCTGATGGTTTTGGGGCCTCAGTTAAACATCCAGGTTATGTTCACCATAATGCGATGAAGCTTATACGACTTGGTGAGCTTACCGGTGAAATCACAGAAAGGCTTCAAAAAATCACTAGCGATTGGGTCAAGGCCGGGTTCAATGTCCAATCCTATCATGATATACAAAAACTGATTTGGGAAAAATTTTTATGTAATGTCACTTTTAGTGCACCATGCACGGTTTTTGAAAAGACCGTCGGTGAGCTGATGGATGATCCCAGTGCATGGCCTATCGCATTGGGCGCAATGTATGAAGCATATAAAATTGGAGTAGCAAAAAAAATTGACTTCAGCTTTAATGATCCGGTTGAATATGTTTCTAAATTTGGAGCTAACCTTCGCAATGCTCGTCCATCTATGTTTTTAGATCACCTGGCAAATAAACGCTCAGAAATTATGTTTATAAATGGCAGAGTTCCAAATCTTGGAAGGGAAGTAGGAGTTCCCACACCGTTTAATGCAACTTTGACTGCTTTAATTCTTAATAGAGAAAATCAATTTGTTGATATGATATAATGAATATTGGATCCTTTGTAACAAACGAAAAAGAAACTTATGGAATATTTTTTGATGATTGGGCACAATCCGTTACGGATGATTTCATTAGAGAATACAGAAGTCTAAGAGAAGTAATTGAGAGAAAATCTATACCACTTATGTATGAAAATGCATTGGGCACGCCGAAGCTAAAGTATAATAAAATAAAGTTTTTGCCCCCGATTGTTAACCCAACTAAAATTATGTGTATTGGCATGAATTACCGTAAACCGTATCCAGTTGACGGAAAAAGTTTTAGCAATCCAGAAAATATAATTTTGTTTGGTAAAAATAGTGAGGCGCTGCTGGCTCACAACGAAACTCTAGAAATTCCTGCTGGAGATGCTTCTGAGAGCTTTGATTATGAGGGCGAAATAGCGGTAGTTATTGGAGCTCAAGCGCGAAACGTATCTGTTTCTACCGCAGACAACTTTATATTTGGGTTCTCAGCCTTTAACGATGGTTCAGTACGCGATTGGCAGTCGCATTCAATATATGCTGGCAAAAACTTTTCTGGTTCTGGGTCTTGGGGCCCATGGATAACGCCTTTGGAAGATTTATCCGATCTGAGAGATCTAGAATTAACTGTAATTCTAAATGGGGAGGTTGTGCAGAAAGCTACGAGTAATGATATGATTTTCAGTATACAGGAACAAATCTCCTATATCTCCAGTATCATGACCTTAAATCCAGGAGATGTTATAGCAACTGGCTCTCCAGATGGAACAGGGGCAAGTTTTAGCCCAAAACGCTTCCTAAAGGCTGGAGACGATTTAGAAATTCATGTAAATAAAGTAGGTAGTTTAAAAAATTATATTTGATTAATCATAAATTATTATCAGGTGCCGCGGGATTTTTTCTCTTCAATTCCAGATATATTTTTACGTCTCTTAAGCTCATCTGTTATCTCGGTAAGCGTCACCCCATTTGCATGAAGCATAACAATAAGATGGTATAATAAATCTGCAGTTTCATGTATTAGCTCACTTTTATTTTTTTTGGTTGCAGCTATTATGCTCTCGATAGCTTCTTCCCCAAATTTCTCAGCGCATTTGTCTGGTCCTTGTGATAATAGTTTGGCTGTCCAACTAAATTCTGGATCGCTTTGCGCACGAGCTTGAATAATTTCAAATAAATCATCAATTTTCATAAATTAAATCCTTACTGGTATTCCCGCTGATGCCAAATACCTCTTTGCCTCTTCAATTGTGTACTCACCAAAATGGAATATTGATGCTGCTAAAACAGCAGAGGCACCTCCTAATTTTATTCCGTCAACAAGATGAGAGAGATTTCCAACCCCTCCAGATGCGATAACTGGTATTTGCAAAGCTGACGAGATTTTTTTTGTTAACTCTATGTTAAAACCTGATTTGGTGCCGTCTTTATCCATCGATGTCAGTAATATCTCCCCAGCTCCCATATCAGCAATCTTTTTTGCAAACTCGACAGCGTCAATGCCAGTCTCCTGTCTTCCACCATGAGTAAATAATTCCCATTTTTTAGTGCCGACAGTTTTTGCATCTATTGCACAAACTATACACTGACTTCCAAATTGATTGGCAGCCGCGGTTATAATTTCTGGATTAGCAACTGCTGCTGAATTAAATGAAACTTTATCAGCTCCTGCGAGCAAAAGTTTCCGAACATCTTCTACAGTTCTAACTCCACCCCCAACAGTTAAAGGTATGAAGCATTTTTCTGCAGTTTTTCTAACCATATCGTATGTAGTATTTCTACTTTTGTACGTCGCGTTTATGTCGAGAAAACATATTTCATCGGCCCCCGCTTGATCGTAACGATAGGCGGCTTCTACTGGGTCGCCTGCATCTTTTAAATTTACAAAATTTATACCCTTCACGACCCTTCCGTCGGCTACATCTAGGCATGGGATAATGCGAGTTTTAAGCATCAAAGAATTTCCAAAGCTTTTTGCAAATTAATGGCTCCGTCATACAATGCTCTTCCAGAAATTACTCCGTTCAGCTTAGCACCACAGCTTTTCAATGCAATAAGATCATCGAGCTTTGATACCCCCCCTGATGCGATTATTGGGATTGACACCTCGTTAGCCAACTTCGCGGTAGCCCTCACATTAGGTCCTTGCATCGCTCCATCTCTATTTATGTCAGTATAAATTATTGAACAGACGCCATAATCCTCAAAAGATTTTGCTAGCTCTGTGGCCTTAATATTTGTAGATTTAGCCCATCCGTCAGTTGCTACTAGCCCATCTCTTGCATCAACTCCGACCGCTATTTTCCCAGGGAATTCCTTTGCAGCCTCCTTTACTATTAGAGGGTTTTCTACGGCCACAGTTCCAAGAATTATCCGAGATAAGCCTTTTTGTATCCAATTTTCTATCGTCTTGAGGCTGCGGATGCCTCCTCCAAGCTGAGCAGGAATTGTAATTTGAGATAATATTTCTTCAACAGCTGAGGAGTTAACGGGTTCGCCAGCAAAAGCGCCATTTAAGTCAACCAAGTGTAGCCAATGGCAGCCGGCACGTTCAAATTCGATGGCTTGATCGCTTGGGTTTTTATTGAATACGGTAGATTTGTTCATATCTCCTCTAAGCAACCTAACTGCGTTACCATCTTTTAAATCAATAGCTGGATATAATATCATTTTGCCTAACCTTCAGTTTCGAAAATCCGTAAAGCATGCTCAATTGAATAATGCAACTTCATCTCTTCTAGTACTTGCCCTGAATCAAGTTTGGTTGCACACTGTTATAAAGATGGGAGATTACAATGAAGAATATTTTTAAGATAGCTGTCGCTTTATGCTTTCTGACTGGGGCAGCTTTAGCGGACCCAGTACTTGGTGTATGGCAAACTACTCCGGATGATAATGGAAATTTTGGCCACATAAACGTAGAAGAGTGCGATGGCGAAATTTGTGGTACTCTTGTCAAGTCATTTAATTCCACTGGTGCATCATATGAGTCTGACAATATTGGTAAGAAGATTATATGGGCTATGAAAAACAAGGGTGATGGAAAATATGGTGGTGGAAAAATCTGGAGCCCAGATCGCGATAAGGTTTACAGCTCTAAAATGGTTTTAGAGGGAAATAATCAGTTAAAAATATCAGGGTGTGTTTTGATTTTATGTCGTGATGGTGGTACTTGGACTCGGATTGACTAAACGTTTGACTATCATTTACGGCTGCCATTCTAGAAAATTTTGTATAATTTTCATTCCAGAGAGGGAACTCTTCTCTGGATGAAATTGTAACCCAACCATATTATCTTTTGCTACGATGGCGGTGATATCACCCCCATACCTGACGTGGGCCAGTCGTTGTTCCTGACTTAAAACTTTCATTTGGTATGAGTGTATGAAGTAGAAGTGATCTCCATTTTTAATCTCGTTTAAAATTGGATGGTCGTTTTCTATTATTATTTCATTCCAACCCATGTGCGGTATTTTTAAATCGGGGTCAGATAATGTTATTTTTTCCACCTCGCCGTTTATCCAGCCAAAACCATTTGTTTGTTCAAATTCAAAACCTTTGTTTGCCATTAGTTGCATTCCAACACAAATTCCAAGAAATGGCGTGCCCTTGGCAAAGACAGCGTATTTTAATGCTTCAAAGATTTCTGATCTTTCAAGCGCTTGCTTACATGCTGGAAAAGCCCCATCACCTGGCAAAACTAGTCTATCAGCCTTGCTAATGATATCAGGATCACCTGTTATTTTGACAGATCCAAGCGAATTCTTAGTTGAAATTATCTCAAATGCTTTAAGAGCAGAGTGTAAATTGCCACTCTCATAATCGATAAGCGCTGTAAGCATTATTTTTAGAGTGTTCCTTTGGTACTTGGTAAACTTTCTTCCATTCGAGGGTCTATTTCTATGGCCTGTCTTAAGGCTCTTGCTACAGATTTAAATATTGCCTCAGCGATATGATGACCGTTTATCCCATGCACCATATCTATGTGTAATGTTAATCCCGCGTGTGTTGAAAAAGCTTGAAAGAATTCACGCACGAGTTCTACATCAAAATTTCCAATTTTATTTGTTGAAAAACTGACATTCCAGATAAAGAAAGGCCTGGCAGAAAAATCTAATGCACTTCTAATTTGTGCATCATCCATCGGCAAATTACATGAGCCATATCTTACTATTCCTTGTTTATCTCCCATTGCATTCTTTAAAGCCTGTCCGAGTGCTATGCCCGTATCTTCTACAGTGTGGTGGTCATCAATTTCGGTATCCCCAATTGTCTTTATTTCTAAGTCAATCAGAGAGTGGCGCGATAATTGGTCCAACATGTGATCAAAAAACCCAACATTGGTGTCGTTTGAATACTTGCCAGTTCCATCGACATTAATAGAGACTGAGACCTTAGTTTCGTTAGTTTCGCGTGTAATTTTACTTTTGCGCATCGGTCTTTTCCTCATCACTGGTGGTAGGCTTATAACTGTGCAAGATAATTTCTAAAACCCTAAGAATTTTTCTAGAAATATGCTGTTTATTTCCTGCCACAGCGCTAGTTTTTAACTATGACGGCTTTTCTTATTTCTTCAGATATCTACCGCACTACGCATTATGGAGGAAAACATCCTTTAAATATACCAAGGGTAGGGCCCACTCTCGATCTTATTAAAGCCATGTCTTGGTATAGTGACGCGAGCTTTGTTAATGCACCCATTGCTAAGCCAAGTTTATTGGAAAAATTTCATTCGAAGGATTATATCAATGTCCTTCAAGAAGTTGATGAAAAGCAGAAAATTGATGAATATTGGTCAAAAAAATATAATTTAGGTACGCCGTCTAACCCGGTTTTTAAAGGAATGTATAAGCGTCCAGCGACCTCAGTTGGTGGGGCAGTTGTAGGGGCAGAATATGCATTTTTGTACGGTAGGGCTTTTAATTTGGGAGGGGGTTTGCACCATGGTTTAGCAAATAGAGCAAATGGATTTTGTTATTTGAATGATTTGGTATTTGCAGTCTTAAGATTCAGAGAATTTGGAATTCGTCGGATTGCTTACGTAGATTTAGATGCTCATTTTTGTGACGGCGTAGCATCTGCTTTTTCTGAAGATCCAGATGTAATGTTAGTCTCGGTGCATGAGTCAAACCGATGGCCATTTCAAGGAAAATTAGATGAAAATTATCCAGATAAAAATTTATTTGCACCAATTATAAAAGGTTCGAAGGACGTTGATTTAGAAGCACTATTTAAATATGTGTTTTTCCCTGCGTTAGAAAATTTCGCACCAGAGGCATTGATTATTCAAGCAGGGGCAGACATGTTAAAGGACGATCCACTGTCGCGTCTGGAGATCACAAATAGTTGCTTATGGACTATTCTTTCAAGGCTTACTCTTTTGGCACCAAAAGTCCTTTTAACGACTGGAGGTGGATATAATCCGTGGTCTGTTTCGAGGCTCTGGACTGGGTTTTGGGCCATAATCAATGACATAGATCCACCTTCTGGTTACACGGATGAAGCAAAGCGACTGATAAAATCCTTAAGCTGGTTTCGTAATGAAAAAGTTAACTCCTCATTACTGTCTCATCTAAGAGATGAGACAGTGCTGTCTCAAATAAAGGATGAAACTTTAAATCTTATAAAACAGATGAACTTAATTCATAAGAGTTCAATTCAAATGGGATAATCCAAATTAGTTTAATTCAGATATATATATATTTTTTAAATAATCTAGATTGTCCTGATGTACTTTAAATTCAAAAAAAGTTATTAAGTATAATTACGTTATTACTTAATAAAGGTCACTCATGATTTTAAATAGATCAATCTATTTGATAGGGGTCATTCTGGTCGTGCTCGGGCCGCTCGTTGGTTGCAGTAATACAGCAGAAGTAGGTTCAGATGAAATTGAGAATTATTCTGCAAAACAAATTTTTGATAGAGCAGAATTCGAAATGGCTAGGTCAAAACCGATGGATGCAATAGCCTTTTTTTCCGATGTAGAGAGGTTGTACCCATATTCAGAATGGGCAAAAAGGTCTGTGATTATGCAAGCTTTTGCAAACCACAAAGCTAAGCAGTATGAAGAGGCTCGGGATGCAGCTGAAAGATATATTGAATATTATCCATCTGATGAAGACTCCGCATATGCGCAGTATATAATAGCTTTAAGTTATTACGACCAGATTGAAGATGTTGGCCGGGATCAACAAGTCACTGCGAAGGCATTGGAAGCTTTTAAGACACTAATGGTAAATTATCCTAACAGTGAATATGTTAAAGCTGCTGAATTAAAGTTTGATCTAGCCTTTGATCATTTAGCAGGTAAGGAGATGGAAGTAGGTAGATATTATTTAAAACGGCAACAATTTCCCGCTGCAATAAACAGATTTCGTATTGTTGTAGAGGAGTATCAGACGTCTTCTTATACAGCTGAAGCGTTACACAGACTTGTGGAAGCGTATTTGTCTATGGGATTGGTCGAAGAGGCACAGTCTGCCGGTGCAATACTTGGTTACAATTATCAAGCTACAGCTTGGTATCAACGAACCTACAGTCTATTGAAGAATGAAAATCTTAGTCCAGCAGCAAAAGGTACAGGATGGCTTCGAAAAATTCATAGACAGGTTCTAAAAGGCCGATGGCTCTAACTTGTTGATTATATGAAATGCTTGTTGGATTAGACATACGCGATATTTTAATTATTGACCACGCGGAGATAATATTCACCAGCGGATTAAATGTTTTGACAGGCGAGACCGGGGCAGGTAAATCGATACTCTTGGATAGTTTAGGGTTTGTTCTAGGCTGGCGCGGTAAGACTGAAATAGTGCGCCCGGGTGCTGATTTTGGAGAAGTTAGCGTTTGGTTTGAAGTCGATGTAGACCACCCAGTAAAAAAAATCCTTGATGAAAATAATATTCCCTGGGAAGAAGAATTATTAATTCGACGAGTTATTAGTGCTGATGGGCGGAAGACAGCATGGATTAACGGACGAAGAGTTCCAAGAGAATTATTAATTCAGTTATCGCCGCTGCTAATTGAAATTCATGGTCAGCATGATGATAAGGGTTTGCTAGATCAACGGTCACATATACATCTACTCGATATGTTTGCGGCCAACAATTCCCAACGAGAGTTAGTTAAGGAAGCTTGGAAAAAGCTCAAAAAAGCGGAAAAAGAATTGCAGGATGAACAAAAAAAATTTTCTGCCTTTGAGGCCGAAGAGTCGTTTTTGCGGTATTCATTAGATGAACTGATAAGAGTCAATCCAAAAGAAGGAGAAGAACAGGAGTTAGACGCAAAAAGACGCATGATGCAATCAGCGGAAAAAATAAAGGATGATATCTTAAAGGCCCAAAATGCCGTTGGAGTGAATGGTGCAGAAAGTTTGATTTTGGATGCAATGAGATGGATTGAAACAGCATCTGGAAAAAGTGACGGACCATTTGATGATGCTTTAGCTTCATTGTCACGGGCTTCAACTGAGTTGGGTGAGGCAAGCGGTATAATAGATGGGCTTGTTGGTACATTGGATTTTGATGCGCATGAGCTTGAAATGCTCGAGGAGCGGCTATTTGAAATCCGTGGTTTAGCAAGAAAACATAAAATTCCCTCAGATCAACTATATAAATTTAAGGCTGAGCTTGAGGATAAAGTAGCAGAATTTTCATTTGGTGCTGAAACCTTATCCTCATTAGAAGATAAGATTAGAGTATGTGACAACGAATATAACGTTGCTGCTTCAAAACTGAATAAATCCAGACTAACTGCTGGTGCCAAATTAGACAAATTAGTAAGAGAGGAATTACCATTTCTGAAAATGGAAAATGCTATCTTTGAGACTAACATTATACCTGCACAAAGATCAGCCAATGGATCCGATGACGTTTCGTTTGTAGTTTCAACAAATAAAGGTTCTGCAAAGGGTCGAATTGGTAAAATAGCATCGGGGGGTGAATTAAGTCGTTTTCTATTGGCACTAAAAGTATGTCTGACAAAAGGTTATACCTCTGTTGCGATGATTTTTGATGAAATTGACCGTGGGATTGGTGGGGCAACTGCTGATGCGGTTGGAAGAAGACTGGTTAGACTTTCAAAAAATGCACAGGTTTTGATAGTTACGCATTCTCCGCAGGTCGCCGCTCTTGGTGACGCGCATTTTCAGGTTGTAAAATCCATAACTTCCACTGAAACCCTTACAAAAGTGAACTCGCTTGATGGAAATGAGAGAATTGAGGAAATTGCTCGCATGATCTCGGGTGACAAAATAACTAATGCTGCAATTAATGCCGCGGCTACCTTAGTGGACGGGCGCTAAACTAGATAAATTACTTAATTTCTTCGGTTGCTTGGTCTAACCAAATTTTTTCGTCTGGTTCTAAATACTCTCTGATTTTTTGACGGCATTCTGAATGATACTCATTTAGCCAAGCAATTTCATCTGCTGACATCAAACCTTTTTCTATTAATGATTTATCAATTGGGACAAAATTAAGTGTTTCAAAAACGAACATCTCGTCAATAACTGAGTTTTCCAATTTCGGAGCTTTTGTTATGGCCAGTAGATTTTCAATTCTTATCCCAAAATGTCCCTCTTTATAGAAACCTGGTTCATTTGATATAATCATTCCTGCTTTGAAAGGAATATTTGAAGTCCTACTTAATCTCTGAGGGCCTTCGTGAACAGAAAGAAATTGTCCAACTCCATGACCTGTGCCATGAGCAAAGTCTAGTCCCTCCGACCATAGGAATACTCGAGCAAATGCATCTAAATCACACCCTGCCATCCCTTTAGGAAACCTTAACTTAGATATTGAAATCATTCCTTTAAGAACAAGCGTAAAAGCTCTCTTTATCTCGCTGGAAACCTGGCCCAAGGCAGTAGTTCTAGTAATGTCAGTTGTCCCACTTTTATACTGCCCACCACTATCAACTAGGATCACGTCACCATTCTTGATCGTGCGATTACTTTCATAATTTACTCGATAATGTGGAAGGGCCGCATTTGGTCCACTTGCGCATATTGTTTCAAAGCTTATGTCGTAGAACTCTGGATTAGCTGATCTAAACGACTCCAATTTTATTACTAAATCAATTTCTGTTAACATTCCTAACTTCTGTGAATTCAGCCAGTTCAAAAATTTGCACATTGCGATTGCGTCAATCAAATGGGCATCTCGCGCTCTGCTTAACTCAATCTCATTTTTACAAGCTTTAGGTAATGCCGTTATGTCGCCTCTCGGATCTAAATTCGCTTTTGAGTCGATTAGACTCTGATAAGCGGCAAACGGCAAGGTAGATTTATCTATGCAAACACTACCCGTAAGTTCTTTAAGGCGCTGAAGAAACTCATTTTCATTGTAAATGTTAATACCCTGACCAAAGTGCGTTGCTAAATTTTCTACCTTCGTTTTATCTACAAAAATATCCACTTCATTATTTGAATGCAAAATTGCAAAAGCCTGGACTATTGGCAAATGTTCGACATCACCGCCTCTCATGTTTAACAACCAGGCAATTCCCTCTGGTAGTGTAATTACGGCAGCTGAATTTCCCTTTTCTTTCAATTCTTTGGATAATGTTTTTCTTTTATGAGATTGTGTCACCCCCGCAAACTTGTCTTCATATTGAAAAGCTTTTGCAGTTGGTGAGCTAGGTTGATCCTTCCAAATTATGTCGACAAGGTTCTGCGTCGTTTGCAAAATAATTTCAGTGTTCTCCATTGACCGATTATACTGTTCAATTTCATCTACTGAGTGCAACCACGGGTCGAAACCTATTTTCCCATGATTAGTAACTTCCATTATCCAGTCTGTGACTTTTATTTTTGGCCAATTAATAATTTCTATTGGTGGACAAGTTTGATTTTTTGCCTGAACAGTATAGCGTCCATCTACAAAAATACCTATTCGTTGTTTAACTAAAACACAGATCCCTGCAGAACCTTCAAACCCCGTCAACCATCTCAAACGCTGATCTTTTTCGGCTACATACTCGCCTCTGTAAGCATCTGATCGTGGTATAAGAAAGCCATCTAGTCCTCTCTTAGTAATTTCGTTCTGTAAGGCAGCTAGTCTTTCAGGACCTAATTCTGGACTTCCAATTGAAGCGAAAGATTGAAATTTACAAATTTTCTCTTCCTGCATAGAGTGTTAGCCTCTTTTTAGTTGATTAACTCTAGCTCTAGCTTTGGGGTCACTATCAAATAGGGCAGCGAGCTGCTCAGTCATTGCACCGGCTAGTTGCTCAACATCTGTTATAGTAACCGCACGGTCGTAATAACGCGTCACGTCATGACCAATACCAATCGCTAAAAGTTCAACGTTTTTAATTTTTTCTACCATCGATATAACATCTCGTAAGTGTTTTTCGAGATAATTTGCTGGGTTTACTGATAAAGTACTATCGTCTACGGGAGCTCCATCGGAAATTACCATCAAAATCTTTCTAGCTTCCGGGCGAGCTGTCATGCGTCTATGCGCCCATTCTAAAGCCTCTCCATCAATATTTTCCTTAAGCAAGCCTTCCTTCATCATCAAGCCAAGATTGGCACGTGCGCGGCGCCAAGGGGCGTCAGCTCCTTTATAAATAATGTGACGTAAATCATTTAAACGGCCAGGCTGTTGTGGGCGATCCTGATTTAACCAGGATTCCCGAGATTGACCGCCTTTCCAAGCACGCGTAGTAAATCCTAAAATCTCAACTTTAACATTACAACGCTCCAAAGTACGTGCTAGTACGTCTGCGCAAATAGCTGCGATCGATATCGGTCTGCCACGCATTGAACCAGAGTTATCCAAAAGTAATGTCACCACCGTATCTCTAAATTCAGTATCCTTTTCTATTTTAAAACTAAGAGAGGTCGTTGGATTAGTTATAACTCTAGCGAGTCTGCCAGCATCAAGAATTCCTTCCTCAAGGTCAAATAACCAGCTACGATTTTGCTGTGCTTGAAGTCTCCTTTGCAACTTGTTTGCAAGCCTACTGACGGCTCCTTTAAGTGGTTCAAGTTGTTGATCTAAATATGCTCGTAATCTTTCTAATTCAATTTGTTCAGCAAGGTCTTCAGCTTTAATCTCTTCGTCAAAATTTATCTCAAAAACTTTATAATTTGGATCTGCATCAGAGATAGGTTGCGGCGGTGGTGGCTCCAGGGGTGCTTCTCCATCGGGCAACTCCTGGTCTTCAAGGTCTTCATCGGCACTGTCTTCACTACTCATTTGTGCCTGTGCTGAATCCTGTTGCTCTTCTTGGCTCTGTTGATCGTCTGCATCTAAATTATCGTCATTATCCTCATCTGTACCTGAACTTTCTGGATCATTGGATTGCTCATTATCTTCATCTTCGTTTTCCTGATTGTTATCGTCCTCAGCCTCAGGATCGTCACCTAATTGATCACCATAACCCAAGTCAGTAATTATTTGACGAGAAAACTTTGCAAAATTTTCTTGATTATCTAGGTTGTTAGTTAGATTTTCTAAAGTAGCTCCAGCCTGGTCTAAAATAAAATCTCGCCACAAATCTAAAACGTTCTTTGCTGATGGAGGAAGATCCTTGTGGGTAGTTAAAGATCGGATTAAGTAACCTGCAGCATCCGAAAGTGGGGCATCCGTTCGATCCGTCAGCTTGTCGAAACCTTTTCGTTTTGCTTCAACACCAATTTTTGCATTAATATTTCCGGTTGTGCCTGGCATATCCTTTGCGCCGACGGCCTCACATCTGGCAGTTTCCATCGCTTCATATAGCTCTCTTGCAATTGGGCCGTCAGGAGCAAATCGTGAATGCAATTCAGAGTCATGATATTTGTGATGCATGGCGAGAGCGTCAGCTGTGCCTCGAGCTAGGAGCACCTCGTCTTTGGTCATGCGCCTACTGACTTGGGGAAGTCTGATATTATCACCAGAGAGCCCCGATGGATCAATTGAGTAGTTAATAGAAAGCTCTGGATTATCCGCCAGAACCTTCGTCGCCTCAGCTAAGGCCTTTTTGAATGGATCAGCGGGATTATCTGATTTTGAAACCATATTAAACTCGAGAAAGGTTCAGGCTTTGCCGGTCAACTAATTTACGGATAGATGGTAACTAAGTGTAGGCAATAGTTAACTTCATCTATTCCACACTGACACTTGCCGCACTTTCTGGCAACTCCTCATCAAAACAACGTTGAAAAAATTCAGCAACTATTTGTCGCTCAAGCTCATCACATTTATTTAAAAAGGTTAGACGAAAAGCATACCCAACATCGTTGAAAATTTCCGTATTACTTGCCCAATTTATTACAGTTCTAGGGCTCATCACGGTGGATAAATCTCCATTCATAAATGCGGTTCTGGTAAGATCAGCTACTGTAACCATCTGTTTAATTATTCTTTTGCCATCTTCTGTATTGTAGTTTGGTGATTTGGACAGAACTATCGCGCTCTCTACATCCATAGACAAATAATTTAGAGTTGCGACCAAAGACCAACGGTCCATCTGAGCTTGGTTAATTTGCTGAGTTCCATGATATAGGCCAGTGGTGTCACCTAAACCTACGGTGTTTGAAGTAGCAAACAGTCTAAAATTACTGTGTGGTGTTATTATCTCGTTTTGGTCTAAAAGTGTTAATTTCCCGTCATGTTCCAGCACACGCTGAATTACGAACATGACGTCTGCTCTACCGGCATCATATTCATCAAAAACAATTGCAACTGGATTCCTTAAGGCCCATGGTAAAATTCCTTCATGAAATTCAGTGACTTGTTTCCCATCCTTAAGCTTAATAGCATCCTTGCCGATAAGATCTATCCTGCTAATATGGCTGTCCAGATTAACTCTTACTGCTGGCCAATTTAATCTTGCTGCAACCTGTTCAATATGCGTTGATTTACCAGTCCCGTGATAACCCTGGATCATTACCCGCCGATTGTGGGAAAATCCTGCCAAAATGGCTAATGTTGTATCGGGATCAAATTTGTAGGTTTCATCAACCTCAGGAACTCGAGCAGCGCGTTCTGAGAAGCCTTTTACTATCATATCTGTATCAATACCAAAAACTTTCCTGACGGAAATGTCTTCAGTTGGATTACCTTCCATGATTTTAGAGCCATCGGCCATAATTTTTTCCTCATATTCGGCTTATGAATTTAACTCGTGCACTAATAATTGCGGCGGTTCAAGAGTGCGACAGTTATTTTTTGAAATTTTAACTAACCAATATCCTTTTTTAAAGAGTAACTCAACGTTCAGAGTTGAAATCTCCCATTATTGATCCAGATATATTCTTCGAGAGGCAGGGCAAGTGATTACTTATGAATAGACGTACGTTATTTAAACTAGGTATAGCTGGTTTGGTTGCACATTCACAGCCAATTGCGGCGAAAGAAAAGGCTTCGGAATTTCCATTTCAGTTAAGCAAAAATGAATGGAAAGCCAGACTTACGCCGCTTGAATTCGCTGTAATGAGAGAAGAAGCTACTGAGCGTGCTTTTACATCTCCGTTAAACTCTAACTATGAAAATGGTACGTATCACTGTAAAGGCTGTAATCAAGAACTCTATCGGTCTTTGCATAAATTCGACTCGGGAACTGGATGGCCCAGTTTTTGGAAAGAAATCGATGGTGCGATTGGCACAAGAAAAGATAGAAAATTTTTTATGATCCGAACAGAGTGCCATTGTAGTAATTGTGGGTCACATTTGGGTCATATATTCGATGACGGGCCTCAGCCAACTGGGAAAAGGCATTGTATCAATGGTGTTAGCTTGGTCTTTTACAAAGCTTAGCCTTTAATTATTTGAAGTTTCTACTGTCCTTTATTTGATCCCATGCCCACATAACCTGCTGGAGCTGCTCTTCTTGACTTCTATCCCCGCCATTCATATCGGGATGAAGAATTTTTATTAACGCCTTGTAAGCTTTACGAATTTCTGACTTCGCCCAGGTATCCTTTGCCTCAAGTATCTCTATGGCTTTTCTTTCGGTCGCTGGTAAGCGTCTGGTGTGTCCAGCACTGGTTCCTGCCCGACCAGGATTTTTTGTAGCATTTTCACCTAAAACTTGGTGTGGATCTTCTATTCCAAGCCTAGCCCAAGCTCGAGACTCAGGATCTCTCCAAGATTTGGTTTCTCTTTCCCAAACTTTATCTTTTGACATTTGTGCATTAAGTTCAGCCTCTGTTTGGTTCTGAAAAAAGTTCCACTTTTGGTTGTACTCGCGTACGTGATCTTTACAGAACCAATAAAAATCGTCTAAGACGTCTGGTGCTTTTGGTGCGCGAAATTTTCCAGCATTTTGGCAACCCTCGTGGTCGCAAAGCCTCCTTGAAGTCTCACTTTCACCTGACATCCCACGCCTGGTGCGCGGTTTATTCTTCTTTGCCGAAGAAACAGATATATCAAATCCAAATGGATCCGGTTTTTCGGTCATTAATTCCACCTTTTCGACTCAAGCATTAAATCATACAATAATTAAAAGTAAATTGAAGAGGTAATTATTGAAAATGACTAAAACGGATAGAATAAATCTAGCTTTAGAGACTTCATTCAAAGACTCACAAATATCTGTTATTGACGACAGTGAAAGTCATCGTGGTCATGCAGGCTTTTCAGAAGGCGGTGAGAGCCATTTTCAAATAAAAATTGTTTGGCAAGGTTTTGAGGGTATGTCCCTAATTGCCAGACACCGAGCTGTACACGAAGCGCTGGGCAAAGACTTATTAAATAACATTCATGCAATCGCCCTCGACTTAAAGTCTACCTAATTTTGCAAAAACCTAAAAAAAATAATTTAAAAAAATGAATAAAGAGCCCTTCGATTTAGGAATTCAGCTTAGCTGAGACAAGCTCATTGACTTTTTTTTGGATTTGCTTTGCCACCAGTCGCTTTCATTACCTGACCAACGAACCACCCAACTAACTTTGGATTAACCTTCGCTTTTTCAACCTGGTCAGGATTTGCCGCTATTATTTCTATAACTGCTTTTTCGATTGCACCTGTGTCAGTGACCTGCTTCATTCCCCGCTCGTTTACTATATCGGACGGTTGCCCTCCGTCGATATAAACAATTTCGAATAATTCCTTTGCTATTTTCCCATTAATATCACCATCTTTAATCAGATCAATTATTTCCCCAAGTTGTGCTGGACTTACAGGCGACCTGGTTATATCTAAATCATCTTTTTTTAATCGACCAAATAACTCGTTTATAACCCAATTCGCCGCTATCTTACCATCTCGACCAGTAGCAACTGCTTCAAAATAGTTCGCTGCTTCTACTTCTGCTGTTAGAACACTGGCGTCATATTCGCTTAATCCAAAAGATGAAATGAACCGAGCTTTTTTATCATCAGGAAGTTCTGGTAGGGATGAAGCAATTTCGTCGACCCAGTTTTGTTCTAATTCTAACGGTAGTAAGTCTGGGTCGGGAAAATAACGATAATCGTGGGCTTCTTCTTTTGATCGCATTGACCGAGTTTCACTTTTTTCAGGATCATAAAGTCGTGTCTCCTGATCTATTTCTCCACCACTTTCCAAAATCTTAATTTGTCGTTTTGCTTCTACCTCGATGGCTTGTTGTATGAAGCGCATTGAATTCATATTTTTTATCTCACAGCGAGTGCCCAAAACGCTAAAGTCACTGGTTTCCATAAATTTCTCAAAAATACCGGCGCGGCATACAGAGACATTTACGTCTGCGCGTAAATTTCCATTTTGCATGTTACCATCACAGGTGCCAAGATAACGCATTATTTGTCTTAGTTTACCAACATAAGCAGCCGCTTCTTCTGGGCCACGAATGTCTGGTCTGCTAACTATTTCCATGAGGCAAACCCCGGTTCGATTAAGATCTACAAAAGACATATCAGGATCCATATCATGGATCGATTTCCCTGCATCCTGCTCCATGTGAATGCGCTCAATCCTAACTCTTCTTGCAATCCCAGGCTCCATATTTACTAGAACTTCACCTTCACCAACGATTGGATGGTATAATTGACTAATTTGATAACCCTGCGGTAGGTCTGGGTAAAAATAGTTTTTACGATCAAAGGCACTCCACATATTTATTTTTGCCCTCAATCCTAGACCTGTTCTTACAGCTTGTTCGACACAGTATTCATTGATTACAGGTAGCATGCCCGGCATAGCAGCATCTACAAATGAGACATTTGAGTTAGGTTCATTACCAAACTGGGTTGATGCACCTGAAAATAATTTTGACTGTGACGAAACTTGCGCATGCACTTCCATGCCAATAACTAATTCCCAATCATGCTTTGCACCAGGTATTTTGGTTGGTGTTGGAGATGTATAGTTTGTGTCCAGCATTTATTTTTTCCAATTTAACTTAGAGGCTCATTACCTAACATTGAGAAATCTTTCAATCCAGATTTACTGCTATTTGTTTAAATTTAGTGAGCATCTGTGTTGTTTTTTGTAATCACACTTCTCATTTATCGAGCATTCGCGTAATCATCTCTGTTGTATCTTTACTTAACGTGTCGACTTTAAGTATTTTTGTAAGCTCAAATGATATTTTTTCTTGACGCAAGTCATCAAATTGCTTCCAGTTTTGAAAAGCTGTGCAGGTTCTTGCTGCCAATTGCGGATTTAAGGCATCAATTTTTTTTATCCAATCAGTTACAAATTTGTAGCCTGCCCCGTCCTTCGCATGAAATGCTGTTAAATTCTGACTAAATCCACCGATGGCGGCTCGAAAACGATTTGGATTTTTTTCGTTAAAGTCACAGTGGCTTGTTAAGGTTTTTGCAATTTTTAATGATTTAGATGGCTGACTAAATGAAGTTTGTAGCGAGAACCATTTGTCAATTACTAGCCGGTCATCAGACCATTTAACATAAAAATTTTCTATTTCTTTTACGGCCATATCATTTTGAATTAGGATACTCAGTGCTGCAACTTCGTCGGTCATGTTATCCGCCTCAGAATATTGTTTTTTTGCACTTTCACCATTATCCAACCTTGTTAGCAGACCCAATAAAATGTTTTTAAGTGAGCGTTCTCCCGACTGATTTGCAGATGGTTCATATTTAAAATTTTGGGCGCAAGAGTGAAATAATTGCTCCAAAAACGAATTAGAAGCCTCTGCTAATTTTTTTGTAAATAATTTTTTTGCTCCATAAATTTCTAGAGGGTCTATCTCCAAATTTTTTTCAAAAAAATGTGTTATAATTTCTGATATTGAGGGTTGAGATAGCAATTGAGCGCGAAAGGCTGGCATTAACTTTTTATCCTGCATGACATTGCAAAAAGCTTCTAAAAGATCATTTGATGGTTCCCTTTGCTCAATCGCAATTTTTTCAAAACTTGTGAGCATTAGCTGCTGGGCAGAATCCCATCGGTTATATGGATCACTATCTTTTTCGAGTAGGATCAATCTATCTTTCTCTGATAGTACTCTCTCTATTATTACAGGAGCCGAAAAGTTTCTGAGAAGGGACACTGTCGGTTTTTTGTATATTCCGTTAAATGTAATTGTGTCCTTAGGTTTGTTAAGCTCAAACACAGTTGTTTTTATGAGATCTTTCCCATTTTCGTCCAAAAGGCCAATCGATATTGGAATGACCATTGGTTTTAATTTTTCTTTTTGCTCATTGGAAGGCACCTGCTCAAAATCTAACTTCAGGGTTTCTCCGCTGTATCGCTCATTAAACTTAACTTTTGGTGTCCCTGCTTGTGAGTACCATAGTTTAAATTGAGTCAGGTCTCGATTTGTCACGTCCTCGAATACCTTAATCCAGTCTTCAATCGTTGCAGCCTGACCATCATGCCGTTTGAAGTATAGCTCTAGCGCCGAGTAATAATCTTTGTCGCCGACCAATAATTTAAGCATGCCGATCAATTCCGCACCCTTTTCATAAACTGTCAAAGTATAAAAGTTATTTATTTCAACAAAACTCTGGGGCCTCACTGGGTGGGCAAGGGGGCTAGCATCTTCGCGGAACTGAGGGCCTTTAATTATCTTTGCATCTTGAATTCTTTTTACAGATGGATCTCGTAAATCGGCGGTAAACTGGGCGTCTCTAAAAACTGTTAAACCCTCTTTTAAACAAAGTTGGAACCAGTCTCTGCATGTTACACGATTTCCCGTCCAATTATGAAAATATTCATGCGCGATTATACCCTCAACATACTCAAAGTCGGTATCGGTACTTTTTCTGGGGTGGGTAAGAACACATTTTGAGTTAAAAATATTAAGACCTTTATTCTCCATTGCGCCCATATTAAAATCATCGACAGCAACAATATTGAAAACCTCAAGGTCGTAAACTCGTCCGTAACGCTCTTCATCCCATTGCATGGCCTGTTTTAAAGAGGATATTGCGAAATCGCATTTATCTTCATCGCCTTTTCTAACGTAAATATTAAGATCGATATAATCGCCAGTTTTTGTTTTAAATTTGTCTGAAACTTTCAGTAGATCCCCAGCAACTAATGCGAAAAGATAAGCAGGCTTTGGCCAAGGGTCCGTCCATTTGGCATATCCGTCATTAATGGAAATGGGATTACCATTCGAAAGTAAGACTGGTGAACTCCCTCGAATAGTAACAACAAATGGAGCCAATACGTCGGGACGATCTGGATAATAACAAATTTTCCTAAATCCCTCTGCTTCACATTGAGTGCAATACATATCATTTGATATGTAAAGACCCTCTAGAGAAGTGTTGCTGGAGGGATCTATTTCTACTAAAGACTCCCATATAAAAGGTTCGTCAGGAACATCACATTCCAAGCCATTTTCTAGGAGCTCGGGCTTTACAACTTTTCCATCGATGTTAGCACTAATCAAATTTAATTTTTCGCCATTTAAGAAAAATTTGTCTGCAGAATTTGGATTGGGATTTTTACGGAATTTAATTTTTGAGTAAACTTTGGTTTTCTTGGGATTTAATTGAAAATCAAGTTCTACTGAGTCAATTAGATAAGCAGGGGCTTGATAGTCATTTAAAAAAATTTCCCTATTACTTTTTTTCGCCATTATTACTCCGCGTTGCTTGGATTTGGGTGTTGAAACTAATTCGCTAATAGACGATGCTATGTTTAGGTAGTATCTATATCAGTTAATATCAAAAAATAGGTAACTCCTTGTTATAAAAAATAACATTTTTGGCTGGCTTTCAATAGGATACCAATTAAATTTTGAGAAATGTTGGGGGTTAGATAATGGAAAAACGCTTACTACGATACAATCTGAGCGTCGAAAGAAGTTTGGTAGACTTCATCGAGAATTTAGCCTTGCCTGGTACTGGAATTTCAGAAGATAAATTTTGGCATGGCCTATCGTCTTTGGTTGAGCAGCTAACTCCAGAGAATAGAGACCTTTTGATAAAAAGAGAAGAACTTCAATCAAAAATTGATAGCTGGCATAAGACTAGAAAAAATGTGCCACATGATCATGAAGCTTACAAAAGTTATCTAAAAGAGATTGGCTATCTGGTCGAAGAAAGAGAAAATTTTTTTGTTGAAACAGAAAATGTTGATCCTGAAATATCAAAGATAGCTGGACCACAACTCGTGGTACCATCAACCAACGCCAGGTACGCTTTAAATGCAGCAAATGCTAGATGGGGAAGTTTGTATGACTGCCTATACGGTACTGACGCAATGGGTGTATTTGACCCAGCAGAGGGTTACGATCGAGGCAGAGGAGCCCGAGTTGTAGCTCGCTCAAGAGTATTTCTCGATGAGGCCTTTCCGATAATTGGTGCAAGTCATGCAGATGTAAAGCGGTATTATGTGAGTGAAAAGCAACTTTTTATTGATGACTTTCCCCTTGCTTCACCAGAAAAATTTATTGGCTACACTGGAAACCCAAAAGCTCCAAGTTCAGTTCTACTAAAAAATAATGGTCTTTGTGTAGAACTTGTCTTCGATCGGGCTCATGTTATCGGTAGCAGAGATCAGGCTGGTTTGGCAGATGTTCGGCTAGAGAGCGCATTATCAGCAATAATTGATCTAGAGGACTCCGTTGCATGTGTTGATGGAGCAGATAAGGTTAGTGCTTACGCTTCATGGCTCGGTTTAATGAAAGGTGACCTTACTTCTGAGTTTGAAAAAAATGGTAAGAAAATTAATAGGTCTCTTAACTCTGATGTATCTTTCATTTCTCCAGATGGAGACGATTTTAGCGTTAAGTCTAAAGCGCTGCTTTGGATTCGAAATGTTGGTCATTTAATGACTACACCCGCCGTAATTGATGCAAATGGTGACGAGGTTTATGAGGGGCTTCTGGATGCTATGGTGACCACGATGATTGGTATCCATGATTTAAAGAAGGCTGATGGTAATTCGAGACATGGGTCAATATACATTGTGAAGCCCAAGATGCATGGTCCTGCCGAGGTAGCCTTTGCAGATAAAATGTTTTCAGCGGTAGAGACTTTTCTTGGTCTAAAAAAATATTCAGTGAAATTGGGAATAATGGATGAGGAACGTCGAACTTCTGTAAACCTTAAAGAGTGTATCCGTGCTGCAAAAGGACGGGTGGCTTTTATAAATACTGGGTTCCTGGATCGGACTGGAGATGAAATTCATACTAGTATGGAGGCAGGTCCGTTTAGTCGGAAAGATTTCATTAAAAGAAAATCTTGGATAGTGGGATATGAAAATCAAAATGTTGATATTGGATTAGAATGCGGGCTGTCTGGACGGGCTCAGATTGGAAAAGGTATGTGGGCTATGCCAGACCTAATGTCTGCCATGTTGGAGCAAAAGATAGAGCACCCGAAATCAGGAGCAAATTGTGCCTGGGTACCATCGCCGACCGCTGCCACACTTCATGCTCTACACTATCACCAAGTTGACGTCTTTTCAGTTCAAAGAAAGTTAAAAGAAAACGGTCGACGAGCCTATGTTGATACACTTCTTGACATTCCCCTGGCTGCTTATCGAAAATGGTCCAATGACCAAGTAATACGTGAAGTCGAAAATAATGCACAAGGAATCCTTGGTTACGTTGTGCGTTGGGTCGATCATGGTGTTGGCTGTTCAAAAGTTCCAGACATTAATAATGTCGGGTTGATGGAAGATCGCGCTACCTGCAGAATATCTAGTCAGGCGCTTGCTAATTGGTTACATCATGAAGTTGTAAGTAAAGAAGAGGTTTTTAAAGCTCTTAAATCTATGGCAAAAGTAGTCGATGAGCAAAATAGTTGTGATCCAGACTATAAACCGATGAGCCCTGGTTTTGATGGTCTAGCATTTAAGGCTGCCTATAATTTAATCTTTGAGGGTAAAAATCAGCCATCAGGGTACACTGAGCCAATTTTACATAGAGCACGCTTAGAATTGAAAAATCTAGCTTAGAAATATGGTGAATAGTCATTTAATAAATTACAGAATAAATATCACTTTTTGAATTTAGAATTAAAGGAAAAAAATGCGACGTTTCGTGGTTGGAATTGTTGGGAACTTCAACTTAATTAATGATGAGTATCCGGTTTACGCAGCCGGTAAGATGAATTGTGAGGCACTTTCTAAGGTGTCTAACGTTATTCCAACTATATTACCTTCCAGCCTAGAATTTGCTACTGTCGAGGAACTTATTTCAATATGTGACGGGTTTTTGTTCACTGGAGGTCGGCCTAACGTACATCCCAGTAATTATGGGGTAGAAGAAACTGAGGCGCATGGAGATTTCGATCGTGATCGTGATGCATTGACACTTCCATTGATAAAAAGAGCTGTGTCAATCGGCGTCCCTATTTTTGGTGTATGCAGAGGATTTCAAGAAGTTGCTGTAGCGATGGGGGCAACCCTCCACCCGGAAATCCGTGAGTTAGATGGTAGAATGAACCATCGAATGCCACCGGACGGGACACTTGAAGAAAAGTTTGCTATTCGGCACGAAGTGAACTTTAGACCGGGTGGCAATTTTAATAAAATTTTAGGTTCGGAGCGAGTTGAAACAAATACTCTACATGGTCAAGGAATAGCAGAGGCTGGCGATAGATTAGTAATTGATGGCTGGGCTAGCGATGGAACACCGGAGGCACTCTATGTGAAAGATGCACCGGGTTACACCAACTCTGTTCAATGGCATCCAGAATGGAATGCAGAAAATGATCCAGTTTCCAGATGCCTTTTTAAGGCTTTTGGACAAGCGGTGCGTGATTACGGGAATGCAAGATAAATAATCTTCATTCGTTAAGTAACAAATTTTCTTTTTTTGTATTTAGGTTTGTCCCATAAAGAGTTTTTTGTAACTGTCGAAATAACATCAATCGCAAGGTCTATATCTTTTTCTGATATATACAAGGGTGTAATTCCAAACCGCATGATATTCGGTGATCTAAAATCTCCGATAACTCCCCTGTCTATTAATGCTTGAACAGCTGGATAACCATGTTCGAAATAAAATGAAACCTGTGAACCCCTATCTTCGGCAACTGCTGGCGATGCTAATTTCAGGTTGGGGCAAGTATTTTTCAACCCTTTTATTAATCTTTCAGAAAGTTCGATCGATTTTGAACGAAGATCAGCCATGTCGATCGTATCCCAAATTTCAAGAGACGCTGTAAGAGCAGCATTAGCTAGAACTGGTGGAGTTCCTATTTTCATTCTGTTTATACCGGTTCCAGGTACATATGTATGTGAAAAATCAAATGGCGTTTTATGACCCAACCAACCCATTAACGAGGGTTTAATCATATCAATTATTTTAGGGTTAACATAGATAAATGCGGGAGAACCTGGTCCTCCGTTAAGGAACTTGTACGTACAACCGATTGCATAGTCGACGTTCCAATCTTTTAATTTTAAATTTAATGCTCCAGCAGAGTGAGCTAGATCCCAAATCGTGATAATCCCATTGTCTTTTGCATTTTTATTGATTTCTGCAATATCATGCCTTCTTCCGGTGCGGTAGTCGACGTCCGTCAGCATCAAGATTGCTATCTCTTCATTTAAATTTTTTAATATTTCGCTTGGTTCGCAAACGCGAAGCTCAAATTGACCATTTAATAGCTCTAAGAGCCCTTGCGCCATATACAAATCGGACGGAAAATTACCGCTGTCAGTAAGTATAATTTTCCTTTTATTTGTATCTCGAATTGCACTACCTAATGCTTGATAAACTCGAACAGATAAAGTTTCTCCAACAACTACTGAATTCTCTTCAGCCCCAATAATTCTTGATATTTTGTTACCCAGGTATTCAGGTTGAAACATCCATTCTGCATCGTTCCAGCCATTTATAAGCATTTTCGACCATTCGTCATTAAGTACGTTTCCAAGTTTATCTGAGACATTTTTAGGCATGGGGCCTAATGAGTTGCCATCTAAATAAACAACGCCCTCTGGAAGTATAAATTGCTTTTTTGTCTCTTCAAAATTTGTCATTTGGCCGATAACACTTTTACTATTAGCTGGCTTACTAAGTTCTTGTACTTACAACAGCAATGTGACATGAAACACAATTGATATTTTTTGTTTCAAAAATTTTATGAGTTTTACGAGGTTTATATGAAACTTTTGAGATATTTTTTCTTTTTGATATTTATATTCGATTACATTCTCGCGAATGAAAATATTCCTGATCAATATCCCCAATCAGTTTTATATTCGAAACCCTCAGAATTCATACCGGGAGTATTTTCCGCCATTGGTGCTACTGCACCACCTACTTACGAAAACTCTGGTCACAATAATAATTTATCTTTTGTGGTAACTTCAAATGGTGTTGTAGTTATAAATTCTGGTGCATCATTTCTATTGGCAGAGGCAATACACCGTGAGATCAAAGAAGTTACTGATCTGCCAGTTAAGCTTGTAATTAACGAAAATGGTCAGGGGCATGCAATGTTAGGTAATTCGTATTGGTCGGACCTTGGTATTGATATAGTAGCTCATGAAGAGGCAATACTTGAGGTTAAAGATAATGCCCATCAAATTCTAGAGCAAATGAAGCGCTACAATAGAGAGAAGGCAGACGGCACGAGGGTAGTGCCTGCTAATATTTCTTTTTCTGATACTTATTTTTTTACTTTAGGAGGTGTAGATTTCCAGATTTTACATCTTGGGGATGCTCATGGTCCAGGTGATACTCAGGTCTGGATCCCTGAATGGTCTTTGATGATTGCTGGTGATATAGCATTTCATGAACGAATGCTTCCAATTTTTGAAAATACCTGCACAAGCTGTTGGATAGAAACTTGGAAAGATGCTTTTGCGCCTCTTAATCCGCGATATGTAATTCCTGGGCATGGGCATCCCACAAATTTACCTCAGGTCGAAAAATATACGATTGGATATTTGTTGGATCTTAGGGAAAAGATTAAAAGTCATATTGATGCCGGAGGTGATTTAGCCTCGGCTTATTATGTCGATCAAAACAAATGGAAAAATTTAGACACTTTTGAAGAATTAGCCAAGAAAAATGCTGGCAGGGTTTTTGAAGAAATGGAATGGGAATAATAAAATCTTCGGCATGGTGTTGATAGGATTACTGTACTTCCACTTTGATAGCGTTGGAGCATTTACCATATTTAAAAATTGCGCATATTGATTAAATTGCCTTGCGACATAATTTTTAACTCCAAGCACATTGATCTTTAATAATGTTGCGTATAGGAAGCACCTCAGATGTGTCTCTAAGTATATTTAAATGAGGATAAGACTTTGAAAATCGGTACTCCCAAAGAAATTTTTGAGGGCGAAAATAGGGTTGCTCTTACCCCTGACAGTGCTCTTCAACTCCAGAAGTTAGGTTATGAGTGTTTGATTGAAAGTGGCGCGGGAAGCGCTGCAGGGTATTCGGACAAAGTTTATAAAGAGGCTGGTGTAAAGATTGTCAAAACGGCAGCTGCTTTATGGAAAGACTCTGAAATAGTTACTAAGGTTCGCCAACCCTCTGCCGCCGAGCTTAAAAGATTGTCTGCTGGCCAAACGTTGATTTCGTTTTTCAATCCAGCTGCAAATGAACAGGGTTTAGACCTGGCTAAAACTAAAAAAGCAAATATCATAGCGATGGAAATGGTTCCAAGAATTAGCCGTGCTCAAAAGATGGATGCGCTTTCATCGATGGCTAACATAGCTGGCTATAGAGCCGTTATTGAAGCGAGTAATAATTTTGGAAGGTTTTTTACTGGTCAGGTGACTGCAGCGGGCAAAGTACCCCCTGCGAAAGTACTCATAATTGGAGCCGGTGTTGCTGGTCTTGCTGCAATTGGAACAGCTACTTCTTTAGGAGCTATCACTTATGCTTTTGACGTAAGGCCAGAAGTGGCAGAGCAAGTAGAGTCGATGGGTGCTGAATTCGTGTATCTTGATTTTGAAGAGCAACAGCAAGATGGTGCTAAAACTGGTGGGTATGCTTCAGTTTCATCGCCAGAGTTTAGAGAGGCTCAACTTGCTAAGTTTAGAGAGTTAGCATCCGAGGTTGATATTGTTATTACCACGGCACTTATCCCAAATCGTGATGCTCCAGAATTATGGACCTCTGATATGGTCAAATCAATGAAACCAGGTTCGGTTATAGTTGATTTAGCCGCTGAAAAAGGTGGTAACTGCAAGCAAACCGTGCTGGATGAAAAAGTAGTCACAGATAATGGCGTTACTATCATTGGATATTCGGATTTTCCAAGCAGGATGGCTGCGCAGGCCTCAAATTTATACGCAACTAATATTAGGCACATGATTAGTGATCTAACTCCAGATAAAAATGGAGAATTAAATCATAATATGGAAGATGATGTGATTAGGGGATCAACGGTTGCTTTTGAGGGAGAAATAACTTATCCACCGCCACCACCAAAAATAAATGCCATTGCAGCAAAAACGCAGGAAAAGCCGAAGGAGCTTTCTCCCGAGGAGTTACGAGAGAAAGAACGAGAAGACTTCAATGCTAAAACGCGCCAACAGGTTATCATGTTAGCGGTTGGTGGTGCAGTTACATTAGGTGTTGGGCTGGTTGCTCCGGCGAGTTTCATGCAGCATTTTATCGTTTTTGTCCTTGCAGTCTTTGTCGGGTTTCAAGTGATATGGAACGTCAGCCATGCACTTCACACTCCGCTAATGGCTGTTACTAATGCAATATCTTCTATCATTATTCTTGGTGCGTTAATGCAAATAGGTTCAGGCTCATTCTTAGTGATCTTACTTGCAGCATTATCGGTTTTTATGGCTGGTATAAATATTTTTGGTGGGTTTCTCGTTACTAGGCGAATGCTCGCTATGTTCCAGAAATCTTAAGGGGTTAGAATTATGGAATTAGGATTTACTACTGCCGCATATGTTGTAGCTGCCGTTTTATTTATACTCTCTTTGGGTGGATTGTCTGGTCAGGAAAGTGCAAAGCGTGCCGTGTGGTATGGAATCGTTGGGATGGCCCTAGCCGTATTTGCAACATTAATTGGTCCAGGTTCTGGCTTATGGGCATTGTCGATTGTTCTTATTGCAGCCGGTGGTGTGATTGGATATTTTCTAGCAGCCCGAGTTGAAATGACGCAAATGCCTGAGCTTGTGGCAGGTATGCACGCTTTAGTAGGACTGGCGGCCGTTTTTGTAGGTTTTAATGCTGATTTGGAAATCAAAAATGTATCTTCGGCTATAACCGCAGAAACTGTAAAAGATTTAACGGGCTTCGCTGCGTTGGTTGCTAAAAAATCTGCTGTGGAAATAAATATATTGAGAGTAGAGCTATTTTTAGGTGTGTTTATTGGTGCTATTACCTTCACTGGGTCTATAATTGCTTATGGTAAATTATCAGGTCGCGTTACTTCTGCTGCTTTGAAACTGCCTGGTGGGCATTTTTTAAATGCTGCAGCCGCTATTGGTTCCGTATTATGCTTAGTTTGGTACCTACAATCAGGTGGGATTTTACCACTTCTTTTAATGACTATTTTAGCATTTTTCATAGGTTTCCATTTGATAATGGGGATTGGCGGGGCTGATATGCCAGTTGTCGTATCAATGCTCAACAGTTATTCTGGTTGGGCTGCGGCAGCGATTGGTTTTAGTTTAGGAAATGACCTGTTGATTGTTGTGGGAGCGCTTGTTGGTTCCTCTGGTGCGATCCTTAGTTACATAATGTGTAAAGCGATGAATAGATCATTTGTCTCAGTTATACTTGGCGGGTTTGGTGGTACGTCAGGTCCGGCTATGGAAGTAGAGGGTGAACAAGTTGCAATAGATGCCGACGGGGTTGCTTCTGCCTTAAATGATGCTGATAGCGTCATAATAATTCCAGGATATGGTCTTGCGGTTGCTCAAGCCCAACAAGCAGTTTCCGAGCTAACTAAAAGATTAAGAGCAAAAGGTAAAAATGTTAGATTTGCTATTCATCCAGTCGCGGGAAGATTACCAGGACACATGAATGTGTTGTTGGCAGAGGCGAAAGTTCCGTACGATATTGTGCTTGAAATGGATGAAATAAATGATGATTTTCTAGATACTGACGTTGCAATCGTTATAGGTTCCAATGACATTGTTAACCCTGCCGCTCAAGAAGATCCTAATAGTCCAATTGCAGGTATGCCTGTGCTGGAGTGCTGGAAAGCAAAACAGGTATTTGTCTCTAAACGTGGGCAAGGAACCGGCTATTCGGGTATCGAAAATCCACTTTTCTTCAAAGAAAACACACGAATGTTTTATGGAGATGCAAAAGACAGTTTAAATAAGCTTTTGGCAATGATAGACTAATCATTATACGGCTAAATTGTTTTAAGTGTATCAAACGTGCTTAACTCATTTGTTTTAATTGTTGGTATTCACCAACTAAGCAAGGTTAAAATTTGCTGGTATCAGGCTTGATACTATAATCCAAAAAAAAGTGTCGGCATATGGTTTTGTATGAAACTTTCCCCTATCTTCCTCGAATTCTTGGGTCTAATGCATCCCTTAAGCCGTCGCCTAAGTAGTTAATGCTTAACACAGTGAGAGAAATAGCAAGTCCAGGCCAGAAAACACGTTCAGGAAATTGCTGTAAATAATCAACGGCGTCATTTAAAAGCCTTCCCCAAGTAGGAAAATCGGGAGGAAAGCCTAGTCCAAGAAATGATAAGGCACTTTCTGTTATTATAGCATTTGCAATTCCCAGTGTGGCAGAAACCATAATCGGAGAAAGCACATTTGGAAGGATGTGTCGGAAAATAATTTTGGTGTCAGTTCCACCAATAGAGCGAGCTGCTAATATGAATTCTCGTTCTTTGATCGCTAAAACGTCGCCCCTTACAATGCGGGCAGTCGGCATCCAGCTAGTAATCCCAATTGAGACAACTATCAAAATAAACATTCCCTTTTCTGGTCCAAATGATGTGCTTAATGGCTCCCTGAAAAGAAGCATCATAACCAAAAGTAGTGGAAGAAGAGGTAGAGATAAAAATAGGTCTGTGAACCGCATTAGAACGCTATCCAGCTTTTTAAAATAACCTGCTACTACTCCAATTAAAGTACCCAAAAATAATGACAGCAACATTGCTGTTAGGCCAACGGTAATTGATGTTCGTCCCCCTGCCATGATTCTAGCAAGTGTATCTCGACCTAATTGATCAGTCCCGAGAGGATGTGCTAGACTTGGACCTTGATTTCTAATTCTTATGTTAATGCCGTTCGCTTCGTACGGCCAAATAAAAGGCCCGAGGAGTACTAGAATTACAATGAGCGCAAAAATAATAGCACCGGCAAGTGCACCTTTGTGGTTTTTAAACTCATTCCAGACATCTAACCATTTATTATTGGTTTTGTTCAACGCACTAACTTGGACGTTATCAGTCATATCGGATCCTCGGATCTAAAATTCCATAAAGAATATCCGCAATCAGATTAAAAATTACTATCAGAACAGCGAACATAAAAGTAATTGTTTGTACGGTAGGCAAGTCGTTGGCGTATATTGCATTAATTAACTGCTGACCGATTCCGTTTACTTTAAATACTTGCTCCGTAATTATTGCCCCACCAAAAATACTAGGGATTCCTAGAGCAATTACGGTCACAACGGGGATCATAGAGTTTCTTAATACATGAATGGTAACTACGGTCCACTCGCTTAATCCTTTGGCTCTTGCAGTCCTTACATAGTCTTGGTTCAAGTTGTCGAGCATCGAAGACCTCATAAAGCGACTTATTTGGGCTGTGGTTTGAAGTGCAAGTACCATTACTGGCATAATCATTTGGCGAAATTGATACTTGAATGTCTCCCAGTCTACTACCTCATGCAACGTATCGTAGACAGACGGAAGCCAGCCTAGTTGTACAGAAAAAAGAACAATAACAAAAACACCACTAAAAAAAGGTGGTACAGAATAACCTACCATTGTAACAAAAGTTCCAACTTGATCGAATACTGAATACTGACGATAGGCTGAGTAAATTCCGATTGGCAGGGCTATTAAAATACCTACAATATAAGACATACCTACAACCCAAAGTGTTTGAGGTAATCGCTGGACTACAATATCCATGACCGGACTTCTAGTTTGCCAACTAAATATTCGCTGCTTCCCCTCCGAAAATGAGGTATTGAAGAGGTAATCAACAAACACTTGGGGCTCTACCCAAAAAAATTGTATAACCCATTTTAAAAATTGGACATGTAATGGTTGGCCGAGCCCTAAAGCCTCTCGCATTTTTTCTTTGACGTCAGGAGGTATAGTCATTGGCACTTGGGCCATCGGATCATTCGGTGCCAAATTTAATAACAAAAAAATACATGCCGCGATGAACAGCAACGTTGGTATTGCTAAAAGCAAACGCCGAACAATGTAGGTTAACATTTGAGGGGTCTTTCTAAAAGTGCGCCGGCGCAAGTTCGCGCCGGCGCCATTATTACTTAGTCAATTCGATACCAGTCTTCGACGTTCCATAACTCGGTATCCCATGTATTAAGGACTACTCCACCAAGCGAATTAGAACGTGCAGAAACTCGGCCACGCCATGTCAGTGGAACGATTGTATAGCTATCTTTGGTAAGCATATCATTGAGTTTTCTGCCGATTTCGCCTCTTTTTTCGAGATCAGCTGTCATCTTTAACTCATCCAATAATTTGTCATATGCAGGATCGCAATATCTATTGATATTTTCCCCAGCCCATCCATTTTCGGGGCTTGGTTCGTTCCCACATCTATATGCTGAAAGATAAGCTTGAGGATCTGTACCATCAAAAATATTTGTATACATTTCAATGTCTGCATAGAATTTTTGATATGTGTCAGGTGAAGCTGGATCACCTCCGAAGAACACAGATGCATTGAGGTTTCTCAGCTCAGTTTCAACTCCAATCTGTCCCCACCATTCTTTGATCAGGGCCTGATAATCTTGACGTACAGCGTTAGTTGAAGTTTGATAAAGCACAGAAAGTCTCATTCCATCTTTTGTTCTCACACCATCTGCCCCAGCTTTCCAGCCAGCGCCCTCGAGTAGTGCTTTTGCGCCTTCGATATCCTGTGTCAAACACCCTGTGTTATCTGACGCATATAGTTCCGGACCAGGTACAAGGTTACAAGTTGGTTTACCTGCTACCCCATAGCCTATCTCTGTTAGAAGAGTGCGGTCTATTGCCATTGAAAGCGCTTTTCTAACGTTAATATCGCTAAGGAATGGGTGTAAAGCTTTTCTTGTTGATCGAGTGTCAGCATCTAAACTTGATGATGGATCAGTCATATTCATTTCTAATCGCTCAACTGCAGTACCGAAAGCAGCAAGTGGTTGACCTTTTCCTGCAGAAGCCATTTGATTGATCACTTCTGGAGCTAGCTGTAAGTTCCAGCCATAATCATATTCACCAGTTTCCATAACTGCTCTACCTGCAGCAGCGGCATCTCCTCCACCTTTGAAAACCATAGTCGCAAAAGCTGGTTTGCTAGCATCTCTATAGTTATCGTTTGCTTTCAGCTGTATAACATCATTAGGTTTGAATTCCGTAACAACAAAGGGTCCAGTACCGATTGGACCAAAATTTTCTTCGGTACATTCTTGGCGACGAGTACCCGTACAGTTTTCAAATTGAGCTTTTTGCAAAATTGGTGTTTGGGACCCAACAAACGGTCCGTAGGGGTTGGGCATTGGGTCTGCAAAAGAGATCTTTACAGTTAGATTGTCTAAAGCTTCTACGGTGGTGACACCTTCGAACTTCGCTTCCTGGTAGCACCCAGCTTCTCCCATGCAATAGTCATATGTGAATAGAACATCAGCGGATGTGAACGGACTGCCGTCTGACCAAAGAATGCCAGGCTTTATATTCCAAGTAATTGATTTTAGATCTGAACTGATACCGCCGTTACCCACAGTTGGAACTTCGGTAGCTAGTCTAGGGAACATTGCGCCATTATTGTCATAACCAGCAAGTGCCTCAATTACCATACTTGAAGATTCGATATCTTTTGTTCCTCCGGAAAGGTATGGATTCAAGATTGACGGGGCCTGCCAATATATGATGCCGACATTGCCATCGGACCCCCTGTCAGCGACTGCTGAGGACCCCAAAGCAATAGCGCCGACAATCCCCAGTGCTAAAGACTTAATTTTCATTAGATTCTCCTTATGTTTTATCTACAATTACGAACTCAGTTTAATTATTCAAAAAAACCAACATCCAATAACATAGGGAGACTAAATTTTTTTTTAAAACTCCCCCCGAAGTCATAATGGAAACAGAGTTTTCAAAAAATGCAAGCAAAAGCTTAAAATTTGGGCATTTTTTTTACACTTTTTAAGTTTGAATTTCCCATTCTCCTCCTGAATTGTGAAACTTATCAAAAAAAGCAGAGAATTTGTGCATTTTTGATAACATAATTCATGTTGACATTAATAGCTTATTTGAGCGACCCTAATTTGGTCTGGTTAGGAATGAAAATGTTAGATGATGACAAAACGCCAATTGCGGAATTTAAAAATCTAAAAGTTGTATTTGAGACCAAAGATGGAACTGTTACGGGGGTAGAGGATGTTTCTTTTTCCATTTACCCTGGTGAGACCGTTTGTGTTGTTGGTGAATCCGGTTCTGGAAAGTCTGTGTCATCCTTGTCCATGATGCGGCTTGTCGAATTTGGTGGAGGTAAAATTGCGGGAGGGAAGCTCAATTTTGAAAAACAGGTTGATGGTTCAATTGACTTAGCTGATGCAACCCAAAAGTCTATGCGACACACGAGAGGCAATGAGATTGGAATGATCTTTCAAGAGCCAATGACTGCATTAAACCCCGTCTTCACAATTGGCAGGCAGCTTACTGAGGGGCTTCGATTGCATAAGAAGTTATCTAACCAGCAAGCAAGATTAAAAGCAATCGAACTTCTGGATCAGGTTAGGATACCAGAGCCTAAAAAAAGATTAAAACAATATCCTCATGAGCTGTCAGGGGGAATGCGTCAGCGAGTTGTAATCGCTATGGCATTGGCATGTGAGCCGAGACTTCTTATTGCGGACGAACCTACAACAGCTCTTGATGTAACAATTCAAGCAGAAATTCTCGCATTAATTGATCGTTTAAAGCGAGAAACAGGAACTGCGGTTATGTTTATCACGCACGATATGGCTGTTGTCGCGCAAATGGCGGATCGAGTTGTTGTGATGTACCGAGGAAACAAGGTTGAAGAAGGCAATGTGATAGACGTTTTTGAGAATCCTCAACATGATTATACAAAGTCCTTACTTTCCGCGGTTCCAAAACTTGGAGAAATGTTGGGAAAAAAATATCCTGAACCAATGAAGCTAATTGGTGAGAGCAAAAAAAGTTCTAAGCCATTAATTGGTACTGATGACGTGTTGCTAGAGGTAAAAAATTTGGTGACTCGCTTTCCTGTCGCAGGGGGACTTCTTCGGCGAACAGTTGCTCAAGTTCATGCCGTGGAAAATGTCTCATTTTCGATAAAACGTGGTTGCACTTTGGCACTTGTGGGGGAGTCGGGGTGTGGGAAGTCAACAGTTGGTAGATCGCTTTTACGTCTTGTTGAACCTGTCTCTGGTGAGGTAGGTATGTCTGGAAAAGATGTACTTAAACTTTCCAAAGATGAGCTTCGTAACATCAGGAGTGATATGCAAATGGTTTTTCAAGATCCTTTTGCGTCACTTGATCCGCAAATGCTGCTTCTTGATCAAGTGGCTGAGCCAATGCGAAACTTTTCAACTATGTCAGAAAGCTCCATCGAGGCAAGGGTCGAGAGCCTTTTTGAGCGTGTTGAATTACCAAAAAGTTTTTTGCGCCGCTATCCCCATGAACTCTCTGGTGGTCAGAGACAACGCGTAGCAATAGCAAGAGCTCTGGCTTTAAATCCAAAATTAATAATTGCTGACGAAGCCGTAAGTGCATTAGATGTATCGGTCCAAGCCCAAGTGCTTAATCTAATGATGGAACTTCAATCGGAGTTGGAGCTAAGTTTCTTATTTATAAGCCATGATATGGCCGTCGTAGAGCGTGTTAGCCATGAGGTTGGAGTGATGTATCTTGGTCGGCTAGTAGAGATTGGTTCACGGCAGGCGGTATTTAGCAACCCTCAGCATGCTTATACAAAAGCTCTTATGAGTGCCGTCCCAATAGTTGATCCGTCCAAAAGAGTGCTTGAAGGTGATTTGAAATTTAAGCAAATACCATCACCAATCCATCCGCTCGGTTATGAACCTGAAAGCCCAGAATACAAACAAGTGTCTGAGGGGCATTTCGTTCTGACTTCAGATTGTGGCTATTAAGTTAATTAAAAGGATTATTTTATGCCTGTAAAAAACCGCTTTGCAGAATTGCAGGAGGAGATTACTGAATGGCGTCATGATTTTCACGCCAATCCTGAAATATTATTTGAAACCCATAGAACTTCTAAAATTGTGGAGCAAAAACTTAAGTCATTTGGATGTGATAGTGTTGTTTTTGGATTAGGGCGAACAGGCGTAGTTGGTGTAATTCATGGAAGAGAAAATACCAACAAGAATGTAATTGGACTTCGTGCTGATATGGATGCTCTGCCAATTGAAGAAACAACAGGATTATCTTATGCTTCAACAGTTGATGGGGCAATGCATGCGTGTGGTCACGATGGACATACAGCAATGCTTCTTGGCGCAGCCAAGTACCTAGCTGAAACACGTAATTTTGACGGTACTGCAGTAGTGATTTTTCAACCAGCGGAAGAAGGCGGCGGCGGCGGTCGTGAAATGTGTGAAGACGGGTTAATGGAGCGTTTTGGTATACAAGAAGTATACGGTATGCATAACTGGCCCGATTTGGAAATTGGAAAATTTGCTATAAGATCAGGGCCTTTTTTTGCAGCTTCAGATTTTTTTGAAATTACAATAAATGGACTGGGCGGGCATGCGGCAAAGCCGCAAATAGCAGTTGATCCGACAGTTGTGGGATCGCACATTGTGATTGCATTACAATCAATTGTCAGTCGAAATGCTGATCCTACTGACCAAATTGTCGTTTCGGTTACCTCGTTTGAGACATCTTCGAAAGCTTTTAATGTAATTCCCCAAACTGTTGTGCTTAGGGGAACTGTAAGGACGCTGTCTGTTGCAACGAGGGATCTTGCTGAGAAAAGATTAGTCGAAATTTCAGCTAAGACGGGCGATGTCTTTGGGGCTGATGTAAATCCTATCTATACTCGAGGTTATCCGGTTATGACAAATTCTGTTGAGCAAACTGAATTTGCTGCCTCTGTTGCAAAGTCTGTTAGTGGTAATTGTGAAGATGCGCCTCTTGTTATGGGGGGTGAAGACTTTTCTTATATGGCGATTGAGAGGCCTGGTGCATATATTCTCATCGGAAATGGAGATAGTGCCCCGGTACACAATCCCAACTATAATTTTAATGACGAAGCAATATCAATTGGTTGCAGTTGGTGGGCCGAAATAATTGAAAGAAGAATGCCATTAAGCTAGGAACAGCCAAAGTATTTAGAAAGTTGGTCTTTCTATTTCATCCACCAGTATGGCTCATATGGCGAGTCATCTGCCCATGAACCTGTTTTCGAGTGTAATCGAAGTCGTGACCTCTTGGTTTTTTAGCAATGGCAGACTGAATTGCAATTCGGAGATGATCCTCATCGTTTGGTCTTTCTCTTATTGGACGCCGTAAATCCACTTTATCTTCCTGTCCTAGGCACATGTAAAGTTCCCCAGTACAAGTCAACCGAACTCTATTACAACTTTCACAAAAATTATGTGACATAGGAGTAATAAACCCTATTTTTTGACCAGTTTCGTTAATCTTCACATATCTGGCCGGTCCGCCAGTACGTTCGGCCATGTCCGTGAGCGTGTATTCTTGCGCCAACGTTTGTCGTAACTCATTCAATGACCAATATTGCCCTAACCGTTGCTCTGACTCTAAGTCACCCATGGGCATAACCTCTATCCAGGTTAGGTCCATTCCTAGCTCATTGCACCAAGAAATAATTCTAAATAGCTCATCTTCATTAAAACCCTTTAAAGCAACAGTATTTATTTTTACTCGAAGCCCGGCTACTTGGGCAGCTTCTATTCCTTCTAGAACTTGGGATAATCGACCCCAGCGGGTTACTTTCGCAAACTTTTCGTCGTCCAAGGTATCTAAAGATATGTTTACCCGACGCACCCCCACTTGAAATAGTTGGTTAGCATATTTTTTAAGTTGCGATCCATTTGTAGTTAGGGTGAGTTCCTTGAGCTTTTGGTCGTTCAAATGACGAGAAACCGATTGAAAAAAACTCATAATATTCCGTCTTACAAGTGGCTCCCCACCAGTAATACGGATTTTCTCTACACCCATATTAATAAACGAAGAGCAGAGAAAATCTAATTCTTCCAAAGTAAGAAGTTCTTTTTTGGGGAGAAATTTCATGTTTTCTGTCATGCAATATAAGCACCTGAAGTCGCAGCGATCTGTCACTGAAACCCGCAAATAATTTATGGAGCGGTTAAATGGATCTATAAGTTTTTGCATAGTTCTTTTAATCTATAATTAATAACTTTTATAGCAAGGCAAATGTAATATTTATATGAATTAAATAAACATAATGGCGCTTAGTTAAATATCTTGTAACTATTCTGCTATTCAGATTGTGTGATCAAAATTTTTAAGTTAAACTTGAATTCTATCCCAAATCTGTCATGTGTGATTTGGTTTTAAATCGTTAAAAGGTGTTTAGTGTGTCTAAAACATTTATAAGTTCAGATATGTCCGTAGAAGGAGATATATCCAGCCAAGGCGATATAGAAGTCGATGGCAAAGTTAAAGGAAACCTATCTGGTGAGGAGATTTCTGTCCTGTCTTCCGGCTCCGTGGATGGCAGTATTTCTGGCACTTCGATAAATATTGATGGTAATGTGTCTGGTAAGATATCGGTGCAAGACCTGGCAGTAAACTCCACTGGCAAGGTGAGCGCAGACGTTACGTATCAATCTATTGCAACTCAGAAGGGTGCTAAAATTGACGGGAAACTAAAGTCTAAGTAAACTCCAACGATTTTAAATAATTAAATATCGCACAAAAACTGTTCTAGAACAAAGTTAAGAAGTTTGGACAGACTTAGCTAGTATTAGAAACCTAAGCCCGTCTTCGTCGTCGCCGGCCCATTTTTCCGTTTTTTTCGGATAAAGCGTTAAAAGAATGGTTAGGAATTTGCACCAATTTATTTAGTTCTGTAAATGGGTCAGTCTTATGAGGTATGGCGTTGGCAGCTACAAAATGCTCTTGGAATTTCGGTTCTACAGCGGTTTCTACTTTTGTAATTTTACCTACTATTTCTTCGATACTAGCCCTTGCGTTTATGTTGCAAAGAGCAATTCTGGCACCAGTGCCGGCAGCATTTCCGGCCGAGGTGACATTTTCAAGTGAGACATCAGGTATCATACCCAAAATCATTGCATGTTTAGACGAAATATGCGCCCCAAAAGCTCCTGCTAAAACAACTTTGTCAATACTATCAACGCCCATTTCATCCATTAAGAGCTTTGCCCCAGCATATAATGCGGATTTCGCGAGTTGTATGGCCCTGATGTCTCCTTGAGTAACTTGAATTGCAGTTTGAGACGCATCGTTGCTAGTGTGCAGTTGGTAAGAGTAAGTTCTTCCATCAGGTTTTGATCTTGGCGTGCCAGTTGCCTCAGGGCTTCCAATCAACCCACTTTCATCGAGAAGTCCGGCAACTCGCATTTCTGCCACGGCTTCAATTATTCCGGAGCCACATATTCCCGTTATGCCAATTTTTTTTGTACTATCGTCAAAGCCAATCTCGTCTGACCATAGCTCAGATCCAATTACCTTGAACCGGGGCTCTTTGGAAATTGGGTCAATCTCCACTCTTTCTATTGCACCAGGTGCAGCCCTCTGTCCTGAGCTGATCTGTGCACCTTCAAAGGCTGGGCCAGTTGGGGATGAACAAGCTAGTACCCTTTCTGTATTTCCCAACAATATTTCTGCATTAGTGCCAACATCAACAATCAATACTAAATCTTCAGATTTATTTGGTTGTTCAGATAAAGCTACAGCAGCGGCATCTGCTCCAACATGACCAGCAATACATGGTAATAGATATATTCGCGCATCATCAATCAATGACAACAAATTTAAATCTTTAGCATTTAGATATATTGATTCTGAAGTTGCTAAAGCAAAGGGGGCCTGACCCAGCTCTATCGGATCAATTCCAAGCAACAAGTGGTGCATAACTGGATTACAGACAAAAACAGCCTCAAGTATATTCTCTTTATTGATACTTGCACTTTCTGCCAGATCTATGACTAATTTATCAATTGCTTTTCTGACTTCGACGGTCATTGCCTCTGCTCCGCCTGCATTTATCATCGCATAACTGACACGACTCATCAAATCCTCACCAAACCTGATTTGTGGATTCATAACGCCAGAACTTTCAACTACTTTTCCTGAACTTAAATCGGTTAAATGCGCTGCGATAGTAGTTGATCCCAAATCTATCGCTAACCCATAAATGCTGGCATCATGGTAACCTGGCCAAATATTTATAATTCTTGAAATATTTTCGCTTGGTATCGAATTAACTGCCACAGTGACACTCCATTCACCCTTGCGAAGAATGCTTTGGAGTTTTTTTACAGTTGAGAGACCAGCGTCTAGTTGATCTATCTTCCATTGTTCTGACAAAGCTGTTTTTAAACGTTCTAGGTCACCCTTCGGTTCGTGCATGTCGGGTTCGAGAACCTCAACATAATACAATTTTGTTGCAGGATTCATTTCGATATTTCGGGAGCTGGCGGCTTTTCTGATTACTTGCTTATGGACCTGACTTTCGGCGGGTACGTCCACGACCAAATCACCTTGAATTTTTAATTGACATCCCAATCTGCGGTTAGGTTTTAAACCTCGTTTATCGTGATATCGCTGCTCGATTGCATTCCAAGTTGAAACTGCACTTTGATCTACTGAAACACCATGTTTTGGAAAATCTCCAAATGAAGGTGTGACTTGGCATTTACTGCAAATTCCTCTTCCGCCGCAAACACTATCTAAATCTACCCCAAGTTTTTGAGCGGCCTCCAATACGGGTGTTCCAGTCTCAAATTGCCCCCGTTTTCCAGATGGAGTGAATACTACCAAATGCTTCATATGTTTATCCCACAACCCTGCTCAAATTTAGCAAGAGCTGACTGGAGAAAAACTCTAAAATCGCCAATTTGTGGTTTATCAGCGCCAAATACGAAATTTTTACAGGTTGTTTTAATAAAAATTAGTATCTTGTTGTTTAGTTTCTAAAAGTTTTTTTGAGCTTTTATTTCTCATATCCTCTTTCAATTTCAACAGTTTCGTGAGATATGAAATGGCCAGTGTACCTGCTATGAAAGGGATTTGTATAATGCAGATTCGCGAGGCCCTAACTTTTGACGATGTACTTCTTGTGCCGGCAGCTTCTAAAGTTCTTCCTGCAACTGCTGACACACGAACTCAAGTTACCCAATCGATTGCATTAAATATTCCGTTGCTCAGCTCTGCAATGGATACAGTTACAGAGGCAAAAATGGCAATAACCATGGCCCAAGCTGGAGGGATGGGTGTTATTCATCGAAATTTGGATGTAGACAGACAAGCCCAGCAGGTTAGGCGAGTTAAACGATTTGAAAGTGGTATTGTTTATAATCCTATCACCCTTAAAGCTGGTCAAACATTAAAAGATGCAAATGATTTGCGGGACAAGTACAATGTATCCGGGTTTCCAGTCGTTGATGAAAAAAACCGGGTAGTTGGCATTCTAACAAATCGAGATATGAGATTTGCTTCAGATGAAAATACCCCGGTGAGTCTTATGATGACAACAAATGATTTAGCTATTTTGATGGAGCCAGCGGATCGGCAAGAAGCTATAAGTCTCATGAAATCACGCCGTATAGAAAAGTTATTAGTAACCGATGCCAAGGGTCGGCTTACTGGCTTGTTAACGTTAAAAGATACAGAGCAGTCTGTACTGAATCCAACAGCTTGCAAAGACGAGTTGGGTCGTTTGCGAGTTGCTGCGGCCTCGACTGTCGGGGATGAAGGCTTTGCAAGGTCTCAAGCTTTAATCGAGGCTGGTGTTGATATGGTTGTCATAGATACAGCGCATGGTCACTCTGATAGCGTATCAAAAGCGGTTGAACGAATTAAAAAAATGTCCAATGAAGTTCAGGTAATAGCTGGTAACGTTGCTACGGCCGATGCAACTAAGGCATTGATTGATGTAGGTGCAGATGCAATTAAAGTGGGTATTGGTCCAGGGTCAATTTGTACAACAAGAATGGTCGCCGGTGTTGGGGTGCCTCAATTGAGTGCGATTATTGACTGCGCAGGTGTAGCCGGAAATGTTCCGGTTATTGCTGATGGTGGAATTAAGTTTTCTGGGGATTTTGCTAAGGCGATTGCAGCTGGGGCAAGTTGTGCAATGATTGGGTCGATGGTAGCAGGTACTGATGAAAGCCCTGGAGAGGTTATACTCTATCAGGGCAGATCTTTTAAAGCTTACCGAGGAATGGGATCTCTGGGCGCAATGGCAAGAGGCTCAGCTGATCGATATTTTCAGAAAGATGCTGCTAACGATAAATTAGTGCCAGAAGGAATTGAGGGGCAGGTGCCTTATAAGGGTCCAGCAGGTGCGGTTATTCACCAGATGGTTGGTGGATTAAAGGCTGCAATGGGTTACACTGGTTGCCGCTCGGTATCTGAAATGCGTAAAAATTGCAAATTTGTAAAAATAACAGGCGCTGGATTGAAGGAAAGCCATGTTCATGATGTGCAAATAACGAGGGAAAGTCCAAATTATAGGGTAATTTAAGTATGACCCCTGCAGCACAAGTTTTTTCAGCTAGTCAAATTTTGCAAGAAATCCTTGACGGTAAAAGGGCTAAGTCTGCGCTTCAGCAATGGAGTAAAACCAACAGATATGCAGGTTCAAAAGATAGGCATGCAATAAGAGACTTTGTTTACGATAGTTTAAGAATAAAGCGTAGCGCTCTTTCTAAAATAAAGGCACCACACTCTGGTAGAAACTGGGCAGTGGGGGTTCTTCTAGAGTTAAATGAGGATTTGGAAAAATATTTCAACGATGAAACTTATGCAAGCCCTCGCTTAACGGATAAAGAGCAGTTTGCGATACAAAAGGCTAAAGAATATATAAGTCCACCTGACGTAGAATTGAATGTACCAGCTTTTCTTTGGCCGATATGGATGGCAGACCTAGGTGATGAGGCGGTGACTGTGGCGAAGACATTATGTAAGCGAGCTCCTGCATTTCTTAGAGTAAATATTCGAAAAACCACCATCGAAAAAGCGCAGAATATATTGAGTGGAGACGGCATTCAGACTGTAAAGCATCCTTCAATAATAACGGCTTTAAGGGTCACCGAGGGTCAAAATAAAATAAAAAACTGTATGGCTTATAAAGATGGCTTTGTTGAAATTCAGGATGCATCTAGCCAAGCTAGTGTTATCGACTTACCACAAGACAGTAATCTAAAAATTTTAGATTATTGTTGTGGCTCTGGCGGCAAATCACTTGCTTTAGAAGCATGGACGGAAGGAAAAATCTTTGCTTACGATATTTTTCCGGATAGATCTTTTAACTTAAAAACCAGAGCAGAAAGATCAAATGCACAAATTACAAAGATTAGTAAGCCAATAAAAGAAATGTTTGATGTAATATTTTGCGATGTTCCATGCTCTGGAAGTGGATCATGGCGAAGAGATCCGGATGGAAAATGGAAACTAAATGAGAACAGCTGGCAGAATCTTTTAAACACACAAATTGAGGTTCTTAATGAGGCTAAAAAACTTTTAAAAACAGATGGTATTTTAATTTATGCGACATGCTCTGTGTTGCTTAGTGAGAATTATAAGCAGCTCGAAAAATTTTGCTCAATAAATCCGGAATTTAAAATTAAAAAAGCTCACCAGTTCTTACCTTCGGATCTAGGAGATGGTTTTTTCTATGGATATTTGAAAAAAAAATAAAATCTTCTTGAAATGTTCTTGTTTTACCTTCATAAGAGAACATTATAAGAACAAACGAGTGATTGCTGTTTAGTATTCACTATGAAATAAAGAGGTATTAACATGGCAGAGCTTTTATCAATGAGCGACAAAAAAGACGACGACAGACAAAAGGCATTAGAAAGTGCTTTAAGCCAAATTGAACGACAGTTTGGCAAAGGTTCAATTATGAAGCTTGGCGATGAAAACGCTATTCAAGAAATTGAGGCGACATCAACAGGTTCGTTAGGCCTTGATATAGCATTAGGCATAGGTGGTTTGCCAAAGGGGCGTATTGTAGAAGTTTATGGCCCTGAAAGCTCTGGTAAAACAACCCTTACATTACATTGTGTTGCAGAAGAGCAGAAAAAGGGTGGAGTATGTGCATTTGTAGATGCAGAGCATGCTCTTGATCCGCAGTATGCAAAAAAGTTGGGAGTGGACTTAGATGAGTTACTAATTTCGCAACCAGATACCGGTGAGCAAGCTCTTGAAATTACAGACACACTAGTGCGATCTGGAGCAGTTAGCATGGTGGTTGTTGACTCTGTTGCTGCCCTTACGCCCAAGTCAGAGCTTGAGGGCGACATGGGGGATCATAATGTCGGTGTGCAAGCACGTCTCATGAGCCAGGCTATGAGGAAGTTAACTGGATCAATAAGTAGATCAAATTGCATGGTAATTTTTATTAACCAAATTCGTATGAAAATTGGTGTAATGTTTGGTAGCCCTGAAACTACAACGGGTGGTAATGCTCTTAAATTTTATAGTTCTGTTCGGCTTGATATAAGGCGCATAGGTGCAATTAAAGACAGAGATGAAGTAG